>CAKRWH010000001.1:0-375874 GCA_934416185.1 uncultured Blautia sp.
GTAATCGATTTCGATGCTATTTTGGCATAAAACAGGGCTGCCGCCCAGCAAAAATATTTGCTAATGCGACAGCCCCTAATGACATCTTAAAACGGAAGGTGACATAACGGAGTTGCAGGTGATGTCCGTTTTCAGGAAAGAAACAAAAGCTGTCGGAGAATGACCAGAATCGTGATATGTACCGGATAAAACCAGTAAAAAATATATTTCATAAATTTTCCTTTTATGAAGCCACGTTCACCATTGTACATATTAATGGATAAAAATGCGAAACATGCTTTCCATTCATAATAAAGCCAGCAGCTTCCTATGATCGCCTGGGCAGTTTTTTCGTTGCGGAACAAGTATATGATCAGCATGAACACAAATCCACGCCAACCATAGTCTGCCTTCAGGAATACCGAAACAGTCAGTAATGCGAGCACGCAGATAAGCTGCATTTTCTGATTATCCCAGAAATATTCCAGTGCGCAGAATGCCAGGTACCCAAGAAAGAGGGTGAAAAATACATTCTGTTTCTCATATCTCCAGGTATTGGTAAACATGAAGTTCCATGGAATTTCCGAGATACATGCAAACAGAAACAGATTCAACCCGTATTTCCTGCGATTATGAGTATGCAGAAATCCTTCAACGAGAAGAAAACAGAAAATAGGAAAAGCAGCTCTTCCAATATCACGGAAAATCCGATACCAACTGTAATCCACCCCGCCAAAACTGAAAAGTGTCTCAGTCGTGGCTGGATAATTATACAAAATCATTACACCGGTATGATCAATAAGCATTAAAATAATAGCTATTAATTTCAAAACGCTTCCGCTCAGAACCCTGAATTTCTCAGGGAGAAAGGAAGCAGGTAATTGTGTTGTCATGCTGAAAATCCTTTCTTTCTACAAAAATTTGAATCCAGTACATTGTATCATAAAATGCCATGCTTCGCTATTTAATAACAGGAAAAGATTTTTGATAATAGTTTGAGATTCCATTGCCGCAGATGATCAGGAATAAATTTTATCCTTGATAACGAAAACAGAATAAATGATAACGTTAGAACTAGCTAACTGTCAATGAAGAAAACAGTAAATTCAATATTTTATAAAAATTCATCAAAACATCCAAAAAGAAAGGAACTATGCATCCAAAAAAATCAAAGATAGTTAAAAATTTTACAAATTATGACTGGACGAATCACCACTTTTGTGAGAGAATAACGTTAGGTTGTTAGGCATACTCCTCTGAAGTCATTCAGCAGACATCAGAGATTTACACTGCATGGTCCATTCAGCAGTTCCATTCAGTGACGGGTATAACAACATGAAGTTAATCTATACTTGAAAGGAGTTTTACAATGATTTATTCACGCGAAGTAGAAGAAATGTGCCCAGTTGCACAGGGCGTTCATCATGGCGCCGCTCCAATCCCAGAAGAAGCTAAATGGGTACAGGCAAAAGAAGTCAAAGACATTTCCGGTCTTACACACGGTGTTGGCTGGTGTGCACCACAGCAGGGTGCCTGCAAGCTTACATTAAATGTTAAAGAAGGTATCATCCAGGAGGCACTGGTTGAGACTATCGGATGTTCAGGTATGACTCATTCCGCAGCTATGGCTTCCGAGATTCTTCCGGGACTTACTGTTATGGAGGCACTGAACACTGACTTAGTTTGTGATGCGATTAATACAGCTATGAGAGAGCTTTTCCTTCAGATCGTTTACGGACGTACACAGTCTGCATTCTCAGAAGAAGGACTTCCAGTAGGTGCTGGACTTGAAGACCTTGGTAAAGGACTTCGTTCTCAGGTTGGTACAATGTATGGAACTCTGAAAAAAGGACCTCGTTACCTTGAAATGGCAGAAGGTTATGTAACAGGTATTGCTCTTGATGCAGATGATGAGATCATCGGATATCAGTTCGTAAGCCTTGGAAAAATGACTGATTTCATCAAAAAAGGCGATGACCCGAATACTGCATGGGAAAAAGCAAAAGGTCAGTATGGCCGTGTTGCAGACGCTGTTAAAATTATCGACCCAAGAAAAGAATAATTTAGGAGGTAACAGGAAATGGCTTTATTTGAATCATATGAGAGACGAATTGACAAGATCAATTCTGTTTTAAACAGCTATGGTATTGCTTCTATCGAAGAAGCTGAGAAAATCACAAAAGACGCAGGTCTTAATGTTTACGATCAGATCAAAGGCATTCAGCCGATCTGTTTCGAAAACGCTTGCTGGGCATATACAGTAGGTGCTGCAATCGCAATCAAAAAAGGATGCAAGAAAGCAGCAGACGCAGCAGCAGCTATCGGAGAAGGTCTTCAGGCATTCTGTATTCCTGGATCCGTTGCTGATACACGTAAAGTAGGTCTTGGACATGGTAACCTTGGAAAAATGCTTCTTGAAGAAGAAACAGAGTGTTTCTGCTTCCTGGCTGGACATGAGTCCTTCGCAGCAGCTGAGGGTGCTATCGGTATCGCTGAGAAAGCTAACAAAGTTCGTCAGAAACCATTACGTGTTATCCTGAACGGTCTTGGAAAAGATGCTGCTCAGATCATCTCCCGTATCAACGGCTTTACATATGTAGAGACAGAATATGATCCATACAAGAACGAAGTTAAAGAAGTATTCAGAAAAGCATACTCCGAAGGACTTCGTGCAAAAGTTAACTGCTATGGCGCTAACAGCGTTCCGGAAGGTGTTGCTATCATGTGGAAAGAAGACGTTGACGTTTCTATCACAGGTAACTCCACAAACCCGACACGTTTCCAGCACCCAGTTGCAGGTACATACAAGAAAGAACGTCTTGAAGCAGGTAAGAAATACTTCTCAGTTGCTTCCGGTGGTGGTACAGGACGTACACTTCACCCAGACAACATGGCAGCAGGTCCAGCTTCCTACGGTATGACAGATACATTAGGACGTATGCACTCTGATGCACAGTTCGCTGGTTCTTCTTCCGTACCGGCTCATGTAGAAATGATGGGTCTCATCGGCGCTGGTAACAACCCGATGGTTGGTATGACAGTTGCAGTAGCTGTATCCATTGAAGAAGCTGCTAAAGCTGGTAAATTCTAATTTGACTGATATCGGCGAGTGAATGCAGAAAAATCGGCATTCCTTGCTGTGAGTTGAAACAAATAAAGTAATATTTATGTCCAAACGAGAAAACATATAAAGAAATTAAGAAGGGATAAGCTCCTTTAGAGGAGTTATATCCCTTTTCTTAAAATAAAAAAACTTATTGTTTAGTATAAAGGAAAATGATAAAATCTTTATGTGACAATTAGTTTTGTTTATATATGAAAGAGGTGTGCAGGTTTATGATGTATCCGTTTATGACACTTAATGATGATACAGAAATTACACATTCTGAGATGAAACCGGATGGTCGAGTAAAAGTTTATATTGAAACACCTGATGTTCAGGATGGTTTTCATAATGCTGTCTGCTATCTGCCTGATTATACGTGGCAGGATATTAATGGATATTCTGAAACAGAGATGGCATATTTTAAACAGCTTATACGGGAAAATGCGCATCTGATCATAGAGTTTTCCAGAGAAGGAGGAGTATTGAATGCCGCAAATTTTTAGAATTGGACCATATATAATATACCTTTGGTCTAATGAAAATAAGTCGTTGGAGCCTGTACATGTTCATGTGGCAGAAGGACGGGCGACGGCAAATGCGACAAAGATATGGATAACCAGTACTGGGAAAACTTTATTATGTAATAACAGCTCAAAAATACCAGAACGTATTTTATGTAATATCATGAGAATGATTGAAGCAAATAGTGAATCTATTATAAACCAATGGACAGAACATTTCGGGGAAATTCGTTATTTCTGTTAATGAAACACAGCAGCTATTACAAGAATTATAAGTAATAGCTGTTTTTTGGACATTTTTTGAGAAAAGGAGTTCTAACATGAAGGTTTTGATGTTAAACGGCAGTGCACATACACACGGTAATACATATATTGCACTGGAAGAAATCGGAAAAACTTTAAAAGAAGAAGGCATTGACTATGAAATTTTCCAGATGGGTGGCAAGCCTGTACGTGACTGTATCGGATGCGGTCAGTGTACAGAGAAAGGCTGTGTTTTCGATGATGATGCAGTAAATGAATTTGTAGCTAAGGCAAAAGAAGCAGACGGATTTGTATTTGGTACCCCTGTTTACTATGCACATCCAAGCGGAAGAGTACAGTCCTTCCTTGACAGAGTATTCTACAGCAGTGGACGCAATTTCGCCTGTAAGCCAGGTGCTGCAGTAGCTGTGGCAAGACGTGGCGGATGTAGTGCATCTTTTGATGTGATGAATAAATATTTTGGAATTTCTCAGATGCCGGTTGCAGGTTCTACATACTGGAATTCTGTACATGGACGTGTGCAGGGTGAAGCATCCCGGGATGAAGAAGGTTTACAGACTATGAGAAACCTTGCCAGAAACATGGCATGGATGATGAAGTGTTTTGAGGCAGGCAAAGAAAAAGGCATTCTTCCGCCGACTGCAGAGAGAACTCATATGACAAACTTTATTCGTTAGTGAAAATATCAAGTTAAAGTTGACGATAAAAAGGGCAGGATTAAAAAAAGTCAATTTTCCAATACCATTTAAGAGAAAGGATTCTTTTCATGGCATTCGGAAAATTGACTTTTTATTTTATGTAATTCGGGTAAGCTTTCTGTTTTGATTGTGAAAATGATCAATAATGAACTGAAATATACCGATGTTATTTAATGTTGATAAAGATAAAAGATTATCCCATGTAAACAGTTACATGATACTCTTTCTTACCTTCTTCAAACGGAATCAGGCATCCTTCATATTCCTTGCCGTCTACAACGACTTTCTTAACACCTTTCTGAACGTTATCTGGGTTCTTAACTTCGATATGATAAACAGCATCACGGAATATTCTGGTAAGGTTGAAATCACCGAATCCTTCCGGAATACAAGGATTAATACACAGTCCATCATAAGATGGCTGCACGCCCAGAATTGCCTGAGACAGATTCCAGAAAGTCCATGCAGCAGTGCCTGTCAGCCAGCTGTTTTTTGCCTGACCGTGGAAGACTGCGTCAGCACCTGCAACCATCTGGGAATATACATATGGTTCTGTACAGTGGATCTCACTGATATCTTCGATATAGGACGGGCAGGTTTTCTTGTAAATTTCAAAAGCTCTGTTTCCACGTCCGATCACGGTTTCTGCAATAGAAACCCATGGGTTATTGTGACAGAAGATACCGGCGTTTTCTTTATATCCCGGAGGGTAAGAGGAAATTTCTCCAAGGTTCAGATAATACTGCGTATAAGCCGGCTGAAGGATCATAATACCATATTTGGTATCCAGATGCTTTTTAACAGAATCCAGAGCCTTTTCTGCGAGGCCTTCTTTTACACCGATTCCTGCCATAACACAGAATCCCTGAGGCTCGATAAAAATCTGACCTTCTTTGCATTCTTTGGAACCGACTTTCTTAGATTCTGCATCATATGCACGGACAAACCATTCTCCATCCCAGCCTGCATCCAGAACTGCCTGGTACATGGCATCGACTTCTTTTTCAGCTTTGTCAGCAGCTTCGGCATTACCAATATGACGACTGATTTCTGCAAATTCTCTGCCATATTTTACAAACATACCTGCAATAAATACAGATTCTGCAACTGGTCCCTCAGAAGGTCCTGTAGTCTGGAAAGACTCTCCGGGCTCTGTGGAGAAACAGTTCAGATTCAGACAGTCGTTCCAGTCTGCACGTCCGATCAGTGGCAGCTTGTGTGGCCCAAGATGAGTAGCTGTATATTCAAAAGAACGACGCAGATGCTCATACAGAGGAGCTGCTTTTTCTTTCTGGTTATCAAAGTCAACCATCTCGTTTAAGATAGAGAAATCACCGGTTTCTTTTAAATAAGCAGAAACGGCTGCGATCAGCCATAACGGGTCGTCATTAAAACCGCTTCCGATATCCAGATTACCTTTCTTGGTAAGTGGCTGATACTGATGATAAGCACTTCCATCCTCAAATTGGGTAGCTGCAATATCCAGGATACGTTCTCTTGCACGTTCCGGGATCAGATGTACGAAACCAAGAAGATCCTGGCAGGAATCACGGAATCCCATTCCACGTCCTGTACCGGATTCATAGTAAGAAGCAGAACGTGACATGTTGAATGTAACCATACACTGATACTGGTTCCAGATATTTGCCATACGGTTTACATGCTCATCGTTACTCTCTACATGATAATGTGAAAGCAGCTTATCCCAGTAAGCATTCAGCTCTGCAAATGCTTCATCAACCTGTTCAGTTGTCTGGAACTGTTCAAGGATCTTATGTGCGCCGTCTTTGCGGATCACGTTCGGAGCAACAAATTTCTGATCCTGCGGATTTTCGCTGTAACCAAGAACGAAAATAAAGTCCTTGGATTCTCCGGCAGAAAGTGTTATATTAATCTGGTGGCTTGCGATGGGGTACCAGCCGCTTGCTACAGAATTTCTTGCTTTATTTTCTTTTACAGCAGCAGGAATAGCGTTTCCGTTATTCATACCGAGAAAAGCATCTCTGCTTGTGTCGAAACCATCAACTGGGCTGTTTACGCTGAAGAAACTGTAATGTCTGCGGCGTTCGCGATATTCGGTTTTGTGGTAAATAGTGCTGCCTTCGAGTTCAACTTCTCCGATACTTAAATTTCTCTGGAAGTTTGTGCTGTCATCAACTGCGTTCCAGAGACAGAATTCTACATAAGAGAAGAGAGAAAAGGTTTTCGGAGCATCAGTTGTATTGGTGAGAGTCAGTTTGTTGATTTCGCAGGTTGTATTTACAGGGACAAAAGCAAGGAGATCAGCCTTTAATCCATTTTTGGAAGAAAGAAAACGGCTGTAGCCGATTCCATGGTGGCATTCATAAGAATCCAGTGGTGTTTTGGAAGGCATGGAGCCTGGATTCCAGATTTCTTCGCCGTCATGGATATAGTAATATTTTCCGTTTGAGTCTGCCGGGATGTTGTTGTAACGATAACGGGTAATACGAAGAAGCTTGGCATCTTTGTAGAAGCTGTATCCGCCGCAGGTATTGGAAATCAGTGAGAAGAAATCCTGTGAGCCCAGATAGTTGATCCATGGGAGCGGAGTGTTTGGTGTGGTGATGACGTATTCTTTGGCATTGTCATCAAAATAGCCGAATTTCATAAGAAGTCCTCCTGTTTTAGTATTGATTTGGGGTAATTAAGTTAAACGGATAACATCATCCGCTTCGCTGTTTGCTCATAAGCAAATAGTTGCTTTGCAACTTATCAGAAAGGATGAAATCCCTTTCTGATACAAGTAAATTTCTGACTCAATGTTCGGTGTTTTGGAAGTGAAGTGAGAGACTTACTTGATTCGATTAAATATACAGAAAATTTAGGCACGAAAACGAATAAGTTTAGAATAAAAATACATAGTTATCGTGACATTACTGCTATTTTCCCCTAGTATAGCGGAAGGCTGTGATAAAATCAACTGTTTTGCAGAAAAATAAATGTCAAAAAATAAAAGGCTATTTTCGTTAATATGATGAAATGGATTTGTAATAAAGAGAAAAAATTAGGGTTGAAAATTGTGCAACCATACGAAAAATGGCAAACATGCACAAAAAAATAAAGTAACAACTTGAAAATTTGTGCGAGTAGTTATACAATGAAAGTACGAAAACGTTTACGAAAATTTTAGGAAAAAGAAAGAATGAGGCATACCTATGGTTTCGATGAAAGAGATTGCGAAAAAGTGTAATGTCTCTGTGGCCAGTGTCAGCAAGGCATTGAACGGCTATTCCGATATCAGTGAAGAAACACGGAAACTGATTCTGAAAACAGCTTCAGAAATGGGATACTTGCCTAATTCTTCAGCGAGAACGCTGAAGACCAAGAGAAGCTATAATATCGGAGTAATGTTTGTTGACGAAGCGGCCAGTGGACTTACCCATGATTATTTTAATCATGTGCTGGAGAGCTTTAAGAGAACAGCAGAAGAAAGAGGGTATGATATTACCTTTACGAGTGGAAGGATCTCCGGTCAGAAGCTGAGTTATTACGAACACTGTCGCTACAGGGGCGTCGATGGAGTGGTCATTGCATGCGTGGATTTTTATGCGGATGAGGTGCAGGAGCTGATCCGTTCAGAGATTCCGGTGGTGACCATTGATCATGTGTTTGACGGAAACATTGCAGTTGTTTCCAACAACAGTCAGGGTATGGAGGAACTGGTTACTTATATTTATAATCAGGGACACAGGCGTATTGCGTATATTCACGGAGATAATACGTCAGTAACCAGAATACGTCTTACCAGTTTTTACCGGACGTTGCAGAGAATGGGAGTGGAGATTCCCGACGATTATATTAAGGAGAGTCCATACAGAGATGCGGACAGTGCCGCGAAGGCGACAGCAGAGCTGCTGGATCTGCCCAATCCGCCGACCTGTATTCTTTATCCGGATGATTATGCGGCTATCGGAGGGATTAATGAAATCAGGGAGAGAGGACTTAGGATTCCGGAGGATATTTCTATTGCGGGATATGATGGAATCACCATTGCGAAGATACTGGAACCAAAGCTGACAACACTCTGTCAGGACACGGTTGCTATTGGCAGGATCGCGGCAGAGAAGTTGATCGATCTGATCGAAAATCCGAAGACAACGATGATTGATAGATTTACAGTGGATGGTACGCTATTTAAAGGTGCATCCGTAAAACAGTTATTGCTAGATAAGTAAATACTGTGTTATTCTAATATCAGGGCCAAAAGAAAAACTGGGGAATGTCTTTTGGCTCTGATATTATGTAAAAAGAAAAATAAGGTTCACGGAGTGAACAGTAACAAAATAAAATCAGGAGTAAAAACTAAATATGGATTATCAGTCAATTGTGACATTTGTTATGGAAATGGCAGGATCAGTGGCCTTTGCTGCTTCTGGAGCGATGGTGGGCGTAGAGCGGAATATGGATATTTTTGGCGTCAGTGTTCTGGGAGTTGCCACGGCAGTAGGCGGAGGAATGATCAGAGATATTGTTCTGGGAGTGATCCCTCCGGCTGTATTTACAAATCCCGTGTATGCGCTGGTATCAGTGCTTACTTCATGCATTGTTTTCTTTATTTTTTATTTCAAGAGAGAACTGTTGCAGGGACACAGAAGAGAAACTTACGATAAAATTATGCTGGTGATGGACTCTGTTGGACTGGGGATTTTTACGGTAGTAGGAGTAAACACAGGAATCCGTCAGGGATATATGGATAATGCATTCCTGCTTGTATTCCTTGGAACTATCACAGGAGTAGGCGGTGGTCTGCTCAGAGACATGATGGCAAGTGTACCACCGTATATTTTTGTAAAACATATCTATGCCTGTGCGTCGATTATTGGTGCGGTTGTGTGTGTTTATATGAACCGATTCGTGGGAAATGTAGAGGCGATGGTGGTATCATCGATTGTAGTAGTGCTGATCCGTTATCTGGCAGCGCATTATCGTTGGAATCTGCCGAGACTGTCACCCCGCGAGTAGAATTTTTGGCGGACTGGAGGTACAGATATGGAGAAAAATATTACAAATAATTATGAAAAACAGGTATATATCGGAAGAGAATGGTTCCTGAAATATGATCAGGATAAGCTGATAAAGAAATATGGGTTAAAAAACGATGAAGATTATTTGTATCTGAAATATATAGGAACAGAGTATCGGATTAACCGTACGGATGGAGCTATCGAATATAGGAAGGAAGAATGGCAGATTTGCAAGGAATATACCATTGTTATGACAATCTATGATCTGCTTTGCCATTCTGAAGAGGAAGTACTGCCTCCACTGACAGGACAGTGGCAGCCGGTTGGGGGATTTGTAAGAACCGGAAGCAGCCCGTCGACAGGCGTGTTTACAGAAAAATATGAGAAAGCATTTTCAGGTAAAGTAGAAGAGGTAAAAAAGGCATGTATTTGTCTTGGAGGAAAACTTCAGAAACGTCTGGCAGGAGCAGATCTGACATTTGAGATGCCTGTTATGTCAGGCTTTTCTGTACTATTTCAATTTTGGGATGGTGATGAAGAGTTTCCACCAAAGATTTTGATCCTGTGGGACAAAGTGTCAATGTCATATCTTCATTTTGAGACGACTTATTATCTTCAGGGAGACTTATTACAGGCTATTCTGGAGAAAATCAGTTAAATATGAATAATTTCAGATGAGAACAAACAGTTTATAAGCCAAAACTGTTTTGGGGACAGGCAAAAAATAAGAGACATCAGCGATAAAGTTCGTTGATGTCTCTTGTTTATATTACCAGTAAATAATCTTATTTTGTATCCTGCAGTGCGAGATAACCTTCTTCGCCTGTACGGATCTTAACGACATTTTCAATGTCATATACAAATACTTTACCATCACCAATCTGACCTGTATGAAGGACTGCTTTGGCAGTTTCGATAACTTTCTGTACAGGTACAAGACTTACAACAATTTCAATCTTAATCTTAGGAAGAAGATTCATTTCCATCTCAACACCACGATAGTAAGATGGAGCACCTTTCTGTACACCACATCCAAGAACGTTTGTGATTGTGATACCTGTAACCCCAATCTCGTTCATTGCCTGCATGAATTCATCAAGTTTGTTCTGACGAGTGATAATGACAACTTTTGTAAGCTTGTGAACTCCTTCTTTTGGAAGCTCAGGAACTGATTCTGCAGGAGCTGATGGTCTGGCTGTGATAACAGGAGCTTTTACAGAAGTTCCCATAGGAGTTGGAACACCTGCCATTGCGAAACCGTCATAAGCACTTGCAAGACCGTGTTCTTTAGAATCAAGACCTGCGATTTCTTCTTCAGGAGTAACACGAAGTCCGATTGTATGTTTGATTACCTGGAAGATGATTGTCATAGTAACAACAACCCATGCAATTGTGATGATCATACCTGTAAACTGAACACCAAATCCGTGGAAACCGCCGCCTGTAAGAAGACCTTTCCAGCCTGTGCCTGCGCCGTCAGAGAAAAGACCAACAGCGAGAGTACCAAATGCACCGTTTAAACCATGAACACCGACAGCACCAACAGGGTCATCGATCTTCAGAACTTTATCAATAAATTCAATACCAAATACTACGATGAAACCGGAAGCAATACCAATGATTGCTGCGGATGTAGGAGAAACTGTATCACATCCTGCTGTAATTGCTACAAGTCCTGCAAGAGAACCGTTCAGAGACATGGAAACATCTGGCTTTTTGTAACGAACCCATGTGATGATCATAACAGTTACAGTTGCAACAGCTGCTGCAAGGTTAGTAGTAACAAAGATTTTACCTGCACTTACGATTGCATCGCCTTCCATACTTACTGTGGAAGCACCATTGAATCCGAACCAGCAGAACCAGAGAATAAATACACCTAAGGCACCAACTGTAAGGTTGTGACCAGGAATTGCTTTGGATTTTCCATCTTTTGTGTATTTACCGATACGAGGTCCAAGGATGATGGCACCGATCAGGGCTGCAACACCACCTACCATATGTACTGCACAGGAACCTGCGAAATCGTGGAATCCCATCTGGCTGATAAATCCACCGCCCCAGATCCAGTGTCCAGATACAGGATATACAACAAGACTGATCACAAGGCTGTAGACGCAATAGGAAAGGAACTTGGTACGTTCTGCCATTGCACCGGAAACAATAGTTGCGGATGTTGCACAGAATACTGTCTGGAAGATTAAGAATGCCCAGAAAGGAACTCCGTCAGGAAGCATTCCTGTACCGTAGTTTGCTTCAGAAGCAATACCACCGATCTTTCCGATAAATCCATTGCCTGCACCAAACATCAGACCGAAACCAACCAGCCAGAAGACCGGAGTACCGATACAGAAGTCCATCAGGTTTTTCATAATAATGTTACCTGCGTTTTTGGCTCGTGTGAAGCCTGTTTCTACCATTGCGAATCCGGCCTGCATAAAGAAGACCAGCGCGGCGCCGACCAGCACCCATATTGTGTTTACTGCGGAAAATTCCATAATAATATTCCTCCCTCATAAAAGTTTCCTCATATTTTATAAAATGCAAAAAGCGCAATGCCTGGAAATGTAGCCAGTTCATCGCGCTTTTGCGAATATAAAATCCATATTTATACTGTATTGTATAGCTGATGTAATAGAAAAGACATTTCGTGCGACTGTATGCAATACAGCTTAAAGTTAAAAATATATGTAAAACAGGGGAATATCAAAATATCGTGTGATTAATGGATGAGGAAATCGATAATGAATTATGAAGTAGAGTTCATAAAGGGATATTCCCCTGTTGTTACCAATGTATTAAATATTTACAGACTGTTCCATTGCTTTGCAGCTCCAACAATCCTATAAACATTCGAAATCATATCACTTATACAGAAAACAGAAGTTTGTCATATGTAGGATATGGAAGCAATGCATCCGGAATCAGTGTTTCAGCTGCATCTACAGATTTTCTTAAGCTTTCCATGTCGGAAAGTACTATGGACTGATATGCCTTTGCATTTGCAAGAGGATCCTCTGTAGCAAGAGCTGCTACTGTATCTGCTTTCAAGGTTTCCAGACCTTTGGTGATATCACTGGCAAGATCAGAGAGTTCTTTGATCAGTTTACCTTCTGCATCAGTACTGATATCTGCAATAACAGATTTTTTGGAAATAGCAGTAGCTGCCAGCTTGTCAATATATTCAAATACAGATGGAAGGAAATCCTTCTGTACCATTTCAACCATAGTATTGGACTCAATGTTAAGAATCTTGGAATAAGATTCCAGCCAGATCTCATAACGGGATTCAATTTCTTCTTTTGTGAAGATATGATATTTGGTAAAGAGTTCAATATTCTTTTCTGCGATCCACTGTGGAAGTGCATCCGGTGTGGATTTCAGATTGAAGAGACCACGTTTTTCAGCTTCTTCGATCCATTCGTCTGTGTAACCGTTTCCGTTGAATACAACACGTTTGTGATCAATGATTGTTTTCTTGATCAGTTCATGGATTGCATCTTCCATTTTGTCTTCCGGTACATCTTTTAACTGTTCTGCGAACTGGTGAACACACTCAGCAACAGCAGTGTTTAAGATGATGTTCGGGTTTGCAACGGAAGCTTCGGAACCAAGCATACGGAACTCGAATTTGTTTCCTGTGAATGCGAATGGTGAAGTACGGTTTCTGTCTGTATTGTCTTTTACGAAATGAGGAAGTACTTTTGCACCGATATCCATCTGGACTGCACGGCTTCCTGCAAAATATTCATCATTTTCGATTGCTTTTAATACTTCTGTCAGTTCATCACCGAGGAATACGGATACAACAGCAGGCGGAGCCTCGTTTGCACCAAGACGGTGATCGTTTCCTGCGCTTGCTACAGAGATACGAAGTACATCTGCATATTCATCAACAGCTTTGATAACAGCTGTCAGGAAAATCAGGAACTGTGTATTTTCTGCAGGTGTTTTTCCTGGATCAAGGATATTTACACCTGTATCAGTGATCATGGACCAGTTGTTGTGTTTACCACTTCCGTTGATTCCTTCGAAAGGTTTTTCATGAAGGAGGCATACAAGTCCATGCTTGTCAGCAACTTTCTTCATTACTTCCATTGTTAACTGGTTGTGGTCAACTGCAACGTTTGTTGTATCGAATACAGGAGCCAGCTCATGCTGTGCAGGAGCAACTTCATTATGTTTTGTTTTAGCCGGAATACCAAGTTTCCAGAGCTCTACATCCAGGTCATGCATATAAGCTGCAACACGAGGTTTCAGAGCACCGAAATAATGATCTTCCATTTCCTGTCCTTTAGGAGCAGGGGCACCGATCAGTGTACGTCCGCAGAATACAAGGTCTTTTCTCTGTTTATATAATTCCTTGTCTACCAGGAAGTATTCCTGTTCAGGACCTACGGTTGTATTGACATGTTTTACTTCTTTATTTCCTATTATATGAAGAAGGTTTGTTGCTTCTTTATCAAGCGTCTGCATGGAACGAAGGAGAGGAGTCTTTTTATCAAGAGCTTCTCCGCTGTAGGAGCAGAATGCTGTAGGAATGTAAAGAGTTCCATCTTTGATGAATGCCGGTGATGTAGGATCCCATGCTGTATATCCTCTTGCCTCGAATGTGGCACGAAGACCGCCTGACGGGAAACTGGAAGCATCCGGCTCGCCTTTTACAAGTTCTTTTCCGGAGAAATCCATGATCACCTGTCCGTCTCCTGTAGGAGAAATGAAGCTGTCATGTTTTTCGGCAGTTACATTTGTCATTGGCTGGAACCAGTGAGTATAATGAGTTGCACCGTTATCGGTAGCCCATTCTTTCATTGCAACTGCAACGGAGTTGGCAACATCAAGTTCGAGGTGTGTACCGTTCTCAATAGTTTTCTTTAATGCTTTGTACATGTCTTTTGGCAGTTTGCTTCTCATTACTTTGTCGTTGAAGACCAGGCTGCCATACAGTTCAGGGATATTCTGTGCCATATAGGTACTCTCCTTTCGGTTTTGTTTTTCTCAGAATGAATATGTGTAATGCCGCTACGAATCAGCTTTGTGACTGTCAGCGGGTTTCGTCTCATAGAAAATTCCTCATCGAAAATTTTCTATGAAACGAAAGTTTTATAAAACGAAAAAGGCGCTTCGGATGCGATCTCTTGTGATCTATCCAAAGCGCCTTTGCTTTATGTGCTGTACTATAAACGAAATGAAAACAGATGTCAAGCACTTTTTTTGAAAAAATTCAGAAAAAATTTTTGAGATGTGGCAAAAAAAGGATAGGTTGACAAATTTGTTTCTATTATTATAATTTTGGTTTGTAAGTATGAATTCAGCAAAATAGCGGCATATTGGACGGATAGATATTTATTAGATGTTTCATCCCTGATAGACAGAAAAGTTTTGCTGACATAGACTGGTATATCGTTTTTATTTTTTTGAATGTACCAGTATTCTGAAAAAGATATTCAAAAGAGAATACGATCGGAGGAAATCAGATGGCTGGAATAAAAGAAGAGTGCGGCGTCTTTGGGATTTATGATCTGGATGGCGGCAATGTTGTTCCGTCCATATATTATGGACTGACTTCTCTGCAGCACAGAGGACAGGAATCCTGCGGACTTGCAGTTTCTGATACTAAGGGAGAGCGTGGAAATGTGAAATTTCATAAGGACCTGGGACTGGTAAGCGAGGTTCTCAGACAGGATGTTGTCCGCAAATATGAGGGAGACATTGGTATCGGTCACGTAAGATATTCCACAACCGGAGCTTCTGTTGCAGAGAATGCACAGCCCCTTGTATTATCTTATGTAAAAGGAACCCTTGCACTTGCGCATAACGGAAATCTGGTCAATACACCGGAACTGAAATGGGAACTGATCCAGAATGGAGCGATTTTCCATACAACTACAGATTCAGAGGTTATTGCGTTCCATATTGCAAGGGAACGTGTACATTCCAAGACAGTAGAAGAAGCTGTGTTAAAGACTGCAAAGAAGATCAAAGGTGCTTATGGCCTGGTAGTTATGAGCCCGAGAAAGCTGATCGCTGTCCGTGACCCATATGGACTGAAGCCATTATGTCTTGGTAAAAGAGGAAATGCTTATGTCATTGCTTCTGAGAGCTGTGCACTCACATCTGTAAGCGCAGAATTTATCCGTGACATCGAGCCTGGTGAGATCCTTACGATCACAAAAGACGGACTGAAGTCCAACAAAGATCTTGCGGCAGCTGCTGCGAAACGTGCGCATTGCGTATTCGAGTACATATATTTTGCAAGACTTGACAGTACTATTGACGGAGTTAAGGTCTATGATGCCAGAATCCGTGGCGGCAAATCTCTTGCCAAATCTTATCCTGTAGAAGCGGATATCGTAACAGGTGTGCCGGAGTCCGGACTCCCTGCTGCAAAGGGATATTCCGAAGCATCCGGAATTCCGTTTGCATTTGCTTTCTATAAGAACAGCTATATTGGAAGAACTTTTATCAAGCCGACTCAGGAGGAGCGTGAGTCCAGTGTTCATCTGAAACTGAGTGTGCTGGAATCTGTTGTCAAAGGCAAGAGAATTGTTCTGGTGGATGATTCTATCGTTCGTGGAACAACCATTGCAAACTTGATCCATATGTTAAAAGAGGCGGGAGCAAAGGAAGTCCATGTACGTATCAGTTCACCGCCGTTCCTGCATCCATGTTATTTCGGAACGGATGTGCCGTCCAATGACCAGCTCATTGCAGCAAGTCACAGTACAGAGGAGATACGTAAAATGATCGGCGCAGACTCTCTCGGATATATGCAGACAGATTATCTGGAGGGAATGGCAGGCGGTCTGCCATTATGCAAAGCATGTTTTGATGGAAATTATCCTATGGAGATTCCGGATTATACGAACGCAGAGTTTGCGGATATTGTGAAGTGCTGAGAGAATGAAAGTAGGGACATTCCTTAATTGAAGAAGACTTTTTAAACTTAATTAAGCAGTGAAAAGGTTAGAAATTAGGAAACGGGAGTTTTTGAAAAAGTTCATAAAAATAGCAGAAACCTGTCGAAATATATGGAATCAATCTCATAAAGTGGTAAAACCAATCAGAAGAGAGATATATATAAAATACAAAATGATTCTGTAAAAACAGGGAAAAGTGAACAGAATGCACAATAAAAAGCCTCTGGCTTACTAAAATTGGACATATAAAAAAACTTGACAAATTCTGAAATGAGGAAGATAATGTGTGCATCTGATACAAGACAAACCAATGTTTTCAGATTTTCAGAAAGGGTGATGACAATGTCACAGAGTAAAATTAAGTTAAACGCAACCGAAGAAGTTCAGGAATTTGTAAACGCGGCAAGCAGATGCGATTTTGATATTGATGTATATTATAACAGATTTTTAATTGATGCAAAGTCAATCCTTGGTGTACTCAGCCTGGATCTGACCAGAGAGCTGACAGTTGACTGTCACGGAGAGAGTCCGGAATTTAATCGTACATTGAAGAAATTTGCAGTTGCATAGATTTTACATTTTTTTACAACCGAATAATTATTGCAGAGAAGACGGGCCTGGCAGATGAATTTCTACAGACCTGTCTTTTCTGTATTATGGTTATTGTTGTATGCAGAATATAGGGTTTCTGAAAAACAAGAAAATTCATTATTGACAAACGAAAAAAAATGTTTTATAGTATAGCATATTTTTAAAGGAAAACACATATTGTTTAGGATATGCTGATCTGACAAAGGCGTCAGATGCAGAATACCAGATGGGTCAAGTGCCCTCTGATAGCTGCATCTGACGCCTTTTTATTTATAAACAAAGGATGATGGAGGAGGAAATCAAAATGGCAGTTAAATACGTATTTGTCACAGGAGGAGTTGTTTCCGGTCTTGGAAAAGGTATCACAGCAGCGTCTCTGGGACGTCTTCTGAAAGCGAGAGGTTACCAGGTGACCATGCAGAAGTTTGATCCTTATATTAATATTGATCCGGGAACTATGAACCCGATTCAGCACGGAGAAGTCTTTGTAACAGATGACGGTACAGAGACAGATCTGGATCTGGGACACTATGAGAGATTCATTGATGAAAGCCTTGACAAAAATTCCAACGTGACCACAGGTAAGGTTTACTGGTCGGTTCTTCAGAAAGAACGTCACGGAGATTTCGGCGGAGGTACCGTACAGGTCATTCCCCATATTACCAATGAGATCAAGAGCCGTTTCTATCGTGCCAAATCACCGGAGGAAAACAAGATTGCCATTATCGAGGTCGGAGGAACAGTCGGTGATATCGAAAGCCAGCCATTCCTGGAAGCCATCCGCCAGTTCCAGCACAACGTGGGACATGACAATGCGATCCTGATCCATGTAACATTAATTCCTTATTTAAAGGCATCTGAAGAAATGAAAACAAAGCCAACTCAGGCAAGCGTAAAAGAACTTCAGGGAATGGGAATCCAGCCGGATGTACTGGTATGCAGAAGTGAACATGAACTGACAGAAGACATCAGAGAAAAAATCGCGTTATTCTGTAATGTACCTGTATCCCATGTACTTCAGAACCTGGATGTAGAGTATTTATATGAAGCTCCTCTTGCAATGGAAAGAGAGAAGCTTGCAGATGTCGTTCTTTCAAGTCTTCGTTTGGAAAACAGAAAGCCGGATTTAAGCGATTGGGAAGCAATGGTAGAAAGCCTGAGAAATCCGAACAAAACAGTAAAGATCGCAATTGTAGGAAAATATACACAGCTTCACGATGCATACCTCAGTGTAGTGGAGGCGCTGAAACATGGCGGAATTTCCTGCAGAGCAAAAGTAGAACTTGAATGGGTTGATTCCGAAGAACTGACAGAGAAGAATTTGGATCAGCGTCTTCACGATGTAGATGGTATCTTGGTTCCGGGTGGTTTCGGAAATAGGGGTACAGAGGGAATGATCCTTGCGGCACAGTATGCAAGAGTATACAAGATCCCATACCTTGGTATCTGTCTGGGAATGCAGATGGCGATCGTAGAATTTGCCCGTCATGTACTTGGGTACGAAGATGCAAACAGTATTGAACTTGATCCGGATACCAAACATCCGGTAATCGCACTGATGCCGGATCAGGAAGATGTCGAGGATATCGGCGGAACCTTAAGACTTGGAAGTTACCCATGCATTCTTGCAGAGGATTCTAAATCTTATGAACTTTTCGGCCAGAAAGAGATTCACGAACGTCACAGACATCGTTATGAAGTAAACAACGCATTCCGTAAAGAACTTCAGGAGAAAGGAATGAACATTGTAGGAACTTCTCCTGATAACCGTATTGTAGAAATGATCGAGATCGCAGGGCATCCGTTCTATGTAGGAACCCAGGCGCATCCTGAATTCAAATCCCGCCCGAATCATGCACATCCTTTATTCAGAGGATTCATCCAGGCGGCTGTAGATTTCAAAAGTAATTAATTACTTTTGAAAGCCTCCGGCAGATTGCAGAGCTGCGCAGAGGTAAATGTCATGCAAAGCATGACGCGCAGCTCGCAGCAAGTACGCTGGGGCGTACTTGATACTAGTAAGCGAAGAACAGCAGAAAAAATAGAAAGGATGAGGAGATTATGAAAGAAGTGAGAGAACAGCAGCAACAGCAGCAAGGTATGTACAGGCCTGAATTTGAGCATGACAACTGCGGTATCGGAGCAGTTGTCAATATCAAAGGCAAGAAAACCCACGATACTGTTGCAAATGCATTAAAGATCGTAGAACATCTGGAGCACCGCGCAGGTAAAGACGCAGAAGGCAAAACCGGTGACGGTGTAGGTATCCTTCTCCAGATTTCCCATAAATTTTTTAAGAAAGCCTGTAAGAAAGAGGGATTTGAGATTGGTGATGAGAGAGAATACGGCATCGCACAGTTTTTCTTCCCACAGCACGAGATCAAACGTGCACAGGCAAAGAAGATGTTTGAGATCATTCTTGAAAAAGAAGGTCTGGAACTTCTTGGCTGGCGTCAGGTTCCGGTATTCCCGGAGGTACTTGGACATAAAGCCAGAGAATGTATGCCATGTATTATGCAGGCATTTATCAAAAAACCGGAAGATGTGGAAAAAGGTCTTCCATTTGACCGTATGCTCTACATTGCAAGACGTGAGTTTGAACAGAGTAATGATAACACTTATGTAGTATCCATGAGCAGCCGTACCATCGTTTATAAAGGTATGTTCCTGGTTGGACAGCTTCGTACTTTCTTCGAAGATCTTCAGAATCCGGATTATGAATCTGCAATCGCCATGGTACATTCCCGTTTCAGTACCAATACAAACCCAAGCTGGGAGAGAGCACATCCCAACCGTTTTATGGTACACAACGGTGAAATCAACACCATCCGCGGCAACGCAGATAAGATGCTTGCAAGAGAAGAAAATATGGAATCTCCATATCTGGAGGGACAGCTTCACAAAGTACTCCCGGTTGTAAACAGAAACGGTTCTGACTCTGCAATGCTTGACAATACACTGGAATTCCTGGTAATGAGCGGTATGGAACTTCCACTTGCAGTTATGATCACAATCCCTGAACCGTGGGCAAACAATGACACCATTTCCCAGGCAAAACGTGACTTTTATCAGTACTATGCAACTATGATGGAGCCATGGGACGGACCTGCATCCATTCTTTTCTCAGATGGTGATGTCATGGGTGCAGTTCTTGACAGAAACGGTCTTCGTCCATCCAGATATTATATTACTTCTGACGGCTACATGATCCTTTCCTCAGAAGTAGGTGTTCTTCCAATCCCGGAAGAGAAGATCGTATTAAAAGAGCGTCTTCATCCTGGAAAAATGCTTCTGGTAGACACTGTAAAAGGAAGAGTTATCGATGACAACGAGTTGAAAGAGGGCTACGCAAAAATGCAGCCATACGGTGAATGGCTCGACAGTCATCTGGTACAGTTAAAAGACATCAAGATCCCAAATGAGAGACCGGAAGAGTACACACCGGAACATAGAGCACGTCTGCAGAAAGCGTTCGGTTATACTTATGAGCAGTACCGTACTTCTATCAGAAACATGGCATTAAACGGAGCAGAAAGCATCGGAGCCATGGGCGTGGATACCCCACTTGCAGTATTTTCCAAACAGAACAGACCATTATTTGACTATTTCAAACAGCTCTTCGCACAGGTTACTAACCCTCCGATCGATGCAATCCGTGAGGAAATCGTTACCAGCACAAGTGTTTATGTAGGCAAGGACGGAAACCTGCTGGAGCAGAAACCTGAGAACTGTCAGGTATTAAAGATCAATAACCCGATCCTGACAAATACAGACATGATGAAGATCAAGAGCTTCAAGCATGAGGGCTTCAAGACAGCTGTTGTTTCTACCTTATATTACAAGAGCACCAAGCTTGAGAGAGCCATTGACCGTCTTTTCGTAGAAGTAGATAAAGCATTCCGTGAAGGTGCAAACATCCTTGTCCTTTCAGACAGGGGAGTAGATGAAAACCATATGCCGATCCCGTCACTTCTGGCAGTATCTGCAGTTCATCAGCATCTTGTAAAAACAAAGAAGAGTACCTCCCTTGCAATCATTCTGGAATCAGGAGAACCAAGAGAAGTACATCATTTCGCAACCTTACTTGGCTATGGTGCAAGTGCCATCAATCCATACCTTGCCCTTGAGACAATTCATGAGCTGATCGACAGCCATATGCTGAACAAAGATTACTATGCAGCAGTAGATGATTATAACCATGCAGTCATCAGTGGTATTGTAAAGATTGCTTCCAAGATGGGTATTTCCACCATTCAGTCCTATCAGGGATCTCAGATCTTTGAAGCAATCGGTATTTCTTCAGATGTGATCGAGAAATACTTTACAGGAACAGTCAGCCGTGTAGGTGGAATCACTCTGGAAGATATCGAAGAGAATGTAGAGAAACTTCACTCAGAAGCATTTGACCCGTTAGGACTTCCAACAGACCTGACTCTGGACAGCGTTGGTGCGCATAAGATGAGAAGCCAGGGAGAGGAACATCGTTACAATCCTCAGACTATCCATCTTCTGCAGCAGTCCACATGGACAGGAAGTTATGATTTGTTCAAACAGTATACAGATCTGGTAGATAAAGAAAATCACGGTAACTTAAGAGGACTTCTGGACTTTAAGTTTGCCGAGACTCCGGTTCCGCTTGAAGAAGTGGAGAGCGTAGACGACATCGTAAAACGATTCAAGACAGGCGCCATGTCCTATGGTTCTATTTCACAGGAAGCACATGAGACACTGGCAATCGCCATGAACCACCTCCATGGAAAATCCAACACAGGTGAGGGTGGTGAAAGTGACGAGAGACTGGATTCCGCAGGAAGCAGCGATGACAGATGTTCCGCGATCAAACAGGTTGCCAGCGGACGTTTCGGTGTAACCAGCCGTTACCTTGTATCTGCAAGAGAAATCCAGATCAAGATGGCGCAGGGTGCAAAACCTGGTGAAGGCGGACATCTTCCTGCAAAGAAAGTATATCCTTGGATTGCCAAGACACGTCATTCCACACCGGGTGTCAGCCTGATCTCCCCACCACCGCATCACGATATCTATTCTATTGAGGACCTGGCACAGTTAATTTATGACCTTAAGAATGCAAATAAATATGCAGATATTTCTGTCAAACTGGTATCTGAAGCAGGTGTTGGTACAGTTGCAGCAGGTGTTGCAAAAGCCGGTGCACAAACTATTCTGATCTCCGGTTATGACGGAGGTACAGGTGCAGCTCCGAGAAGTTCTATCCACAATGCAGGACTTCCATGGGAACTTGGACTTGCAGAAACACATCAGACACTGCTCAAGAATGGTCTGAGAAACCGTGTCCGCATTGAGACAGACGGTAAGCTTATGAGTGGTCGTGACGTTGCGATCGCAGCATTAATGGGTGCCGAGGAATTTGGTTTTGCAACAGCTCCGCTTGTAACCATGGGATGCGTTATGATGCGTGTATGTAACCTGGATACCTGCCCGGTTGGTGTGGCAACACAGAACCCTGAACTTCGTAAGAGATTCAAAGGTAAACCGGAATATGTAGAGAATTTCATGCGTTTCATCGCACAGGAATTAAGAGAATACATGTCCAAGCTCGGATTCCGTACAGTCAGTGAAATGGTAGGCCGTACAGATCTCCTTGTTCAGACAGACAACGTACAGGAACCACATCAGGGCAAAGTAGACTTAAGTGCGATCCTGAACAATCCGTTCGCAGGCAAAGACCAGAAAGTTACTTTTGACCCGAAAGCCGTATATAATTTCGAACTGGAAAAGACCATGGATGAAAAGGTTCTGGTTAAGAAATGTGCAAATGCCATCAATAAAGGTCAGAAAACAGAGCTTTCTGTAAACCTGACAAACATTGACCGTACATTCGGAACCATCCTCGGTGCAGAAATCACAAGAAAGAACAAAGACGGACTTGCAGATGACACTATCACTGTACACTGCAACGGTGCCGGCGGACAGAGTTTCGGTGCATTTATTCCGAAAGGTCTGACACTGGAACTGACCGGTGACAGCAACGACTACTTCGGAAAAGGTCTTTCCGGTGGTAAACTGATTCTGAAAGTTCCGGAGAAAGCTGCATACAAAGCAGAAGAGAACATTATCGTAGGTAACGTTGCCCTCTACGGTGCAACCAGCGGTACCGCATTTATCAATGGTGTTGCAGGTGAACGTTTCGCAGTCCGTAACTCCGGTGCATCCGCAGTTGTAGAAGGCGTGGGAGAGCATGGTTGTGAATATATGACAGGCGGCCGCGTAGTCGTACTTGGTAAGACTGGCAAGAACTTTGCAGCAGGTATGAGCGGCGGTATCGCATATGTACTGGATGTAGACAATGTCCTCTACAAGAATCTGAACAAGGCTATGATTTCCATCGAAAAAGTGGAAAACAAATATGACAAAAAAGAACTCCGCGACCTGATCGAAGCCCATGTAGAAGCTACAGGCTCCAAACTCGGTGCGAAAGTTCTCGCTGATTTTGACTACTATCTGCCACACTTCAAGAAACTCATTCCGAATGAGTACAAGAAGATGATCACTTTAAGTGCGAAACTGGAAGAAAAAGGACTCAACAGTCAGCAGGCACAGATGGAAGCGTTCTATGAAAGTATTGGCGCTAAACATTGATAATAATTGAATATATCGTGTGAACTTATCAATGTTGCCCCGTCATCTTTTTGAATAAATAAAAAGGTGGCGTGGGCCATACCATTATTGCCGCAGCAAGTGCGGCGAAGAGGAGGAAATCATGGGCAAACCAACAGGATTTTTAGAATATGAGAGAGAGACGGCAAAAGTTCTGCCGCCAAAGGTCCGCATCGCAAACTTCAAAGAATTCAGGACCCCATTAAATAAAGAGAAACAGAAACTTCAGGGCGCACGCTGCATGGCATGCGGCGTCCCGTTCTGCCAGTCAGGTATGATGTTAGGTGGAATGGCATCCGGATGCCCTCTGCACAACCTGGTACCTGAGACAAACGATCTGGTTTATACAGGCAACTGGAAACAGGCATACTTAAGACTGAGCAAGACACACAGCTTCCCGGAATTTACTTCCCGTGTCTGCCCTGCACTCTGCGAAGCAGCCTGCACCTGTAACTTAAACGGAGAACCGGTCTCCACAAAAGAAAATGAACGTGCGATCATCGAGACAGCCTACGAGAACGGATGGGTAACTCCGCAGATCCCGGAAGTGCGTACAGGCAAATCCATCGCAGTCATCGGAAGCGGTCCGTCCGGACTGGCAGCAGCCCAGCAGTTAAACAGAAGAGGTCACAGCGTAACTGTATTTGAAAGAAAAGACCGTGTAGGCGGGCTTCTCCGCTACGGCATCCCGAACATGAAACTGGACAAATCTGTTGTTGACAGAAGAATCCATCTCATGGAAGAAGAGGGAGTGAAATTTGTCACAAATGTAAACGTAGGAAAGGATATTAAAGCAGAAGAACTCCTCAAACAGTTCGACCGTGTCATCCTCGCCTGCGGAGCATCCAACCCAAGAGATATTAAAGTTCCGGGTCGTGATGCAAAAGGAATCTTTTTTGCAGTAGACTTCCTGGGACAGGTAACCAAAGCACTCCTGGATTCCAATTTTGCCAAAGTTCCATATGAACTTGCAAAAGGTAAAAACGTTCTGGTCATTGGTGGTGGTGACACAGGAAATGACTGCGTAGGAACTTCCATCCGTCTGGGCGCCAAATCCGTGATCCAGTTAGAGATGATGCCGAAGCCGCCGGTAGAAAGAACCCCATCCAACCCGTGGCCACAGTGGCCGAGAGTCCTCAAAACAGACTACGGTCAGGAAGAAGCCATCGCAGTATTCGGACACGATCCGCGAGTATACCAGACAACTGTCACAGAATTTATCAAAGACAAAAACGGCAACGTCTGCCAGGCCAAACTCACCAAATTAAAGAGTGAAAAAGACCCGAAAACAGGTCGTATGATGATGGTGCCAGTAGAAGGAACCGAAGAAGTCATCCCTGTAGACGTAGTCCTCATCGCAGCCGGATTCCTCGGCAGCGAGAAATACGTAACAGATGCATTCAAAGTAGCCATCAACGGCAGAACCAACGTAGAAACCAAACCAGACCAGTATCAGACTTCTGTAGATAAAGTCTTTACTGCAGGAGACATGCACAGAGGTCAGTCACTGGTAGTATGGGCGATTCGTGAGGGTAGAGAAGCTGCGAAAGCGGTGGATGAATCACTGATGGGATACTCCTATCTGTAAAAAATAATAAAAAAGTATGAAAAAGGTGCTGTTGTTTAACGAATAAAGATGTTAAACAGCAGCATTTTTTGATTAGCCTAAATAAGCATTTTTCAATCTTATATCAGTCTGAGAAGACTGATATATTATACTATATATGGATGGCTTGCTAAAAAGAGATGATTACAAAATGCGAAGGGCATTGAGATATTATAACAGCAAAAATATTTCAGGGAGACTTTTCTTGTGTATGAAAAAGATAGAAATAAGGCAGTTAATTAAAATGCTGGCAACGATATTACTCATAGGAACAGCATTCTGGCTATTAGGGACAGATTTTTTTACGTTTATGATCTGGTGGGGAATTTTATGGATCATGGGACTTGTATTCATGCCGGTAACTGCCAGAATTTTTCACGGTTTTGATGATAATGGCTGGATGTATTCAAAAGTTTTGGCAGTAGTGATATGCGGATATGTAGAATGGCTTTTGACTTCTTTGAAATTAATTCATTTTACAACGTTAAGTTGTATTGTAATTACAATTTTGTGTGGACTGCTCAGTGTTGTATATGGTATGTACGGAAAACAAAAAGAAATTTTCCCGTGGAAACAGGCAAAATTAATCTACAGGGAAGAAATAATCTTTTTTGTAATGTTCCTTTTATGGACCTATATGGCAGGATTTCATCCGGCAGCTCATGGAACTGAAAAATATATGGATTTTGGATTTATGCAGTCTATGATGCGGAGTACGACACTTCCGGCAGAGGATATGTGGTATGCGGGAAAAACTTTTAATTACTATTATGGAGGACAATACTTTGCCGTATTTCTTACAAAACTGACAGGAACAAAGGTGGAGATTACATATAATCTTATGCGTACGATGATTGCAGCATTCGCTTTTATACTTCCGTTTAGTCTTGTGCGGCAGATGATTAAGGATAAATTCAGATTACAATGTGATGAGAGTGGAAAAGATGGCGGATGGGCAGCTGACTTTGGAGGAATTCTGGCAGGTTTATCCGTATCCATGAGTGGAAATCTTCATTATATTATTTATGGAAAAATTCTCACATTTCTGGGATTAAGAGAAAATTACTGGTTTCCTAGTACAACACGTTTTATAGGATTTGATCCGCCTGTAACAGGAGATGAAACAATCCATGAATTTCCTTCATATTCCTTTGTGTTAGGTGATCTGCATGCACATGTGATTAATGTGTTTCTGGTTTTAACGGTATTAGGAATCTTATACGCATGGATAAAAAGAAATTCTGGAAAGAGTTGGCGGCAGAAAGATGTGTTCCTGCTTGGCCTCTTTCTTGGAATTTTTATGTTCTCGAATACCTGGGATTTTATGATTTATTATGTAGTAATATGTGGAACACTGTTCTTTGAAAATCTGAAGAGATATTCTGACAGCACAGATATAAAATTTTCGGGTATGGGAACTGGAATAAAATGGAGCATTGTGCAATGGATAGAAGTTTTACTTACTGCTGTACTGGTTTCTTTACCATTTCATCTTCAGTTTAAAAGTGTCATGGTGCAGGGAATCGGACTGGTGAAAATCCATACGGCATTTTATCAGTTTTGTGTATTGTGGGCGTTTCCGCTGCTTATATGCATACCGTTTGTAATAGTTATACTGATGAAGATCAGAAAATTTAAAGCAAGAAAGATAAGCAGTTTTTTCTGCAAAATTAATTTTTCTGATCTGTACGCAGTTATACTTTCTCTTTGCGCAATGGGACTGATCCTGATTCCTGAAATCGTTTATGTAAGAGATATCTATGAAAAAACAGCACCGAGAGCAAATACCATGTTTAAGCTGACTTATCAGGCGTATATACTTTTTGCTCTTATGATGCCATATATTCTGGCATCTTTTGTGACAGACAGAATAAGAACTTTGCAGAAAAATAAGCTGAATGAAAGATATCAGAAAATAAGACTGCCAAAAGTACAGATAGCTTTTGGAGGAATGGCAATCATACTTCTTGTATCCACCTGCGGATATCTGATAAATGCTACAAGTAACTGGTTTACAGGCTTTCCTCTGAAAAGTAAATACCAGACCTTAAATGCCACCGGTTATCTGGAAAATGCCATTCCGGAAGATGCGGCAGCAATACGATGGATAAAACAAAATGTTACCGGACAGCCAACTGTTCTCGAAGCCTGCGGTGACAGCTATAAAGATTACGACAACCGTGTATCTGCAATGACTGGCTTGCCGACGGTATTAGGATGGTATGTTCATGAGTGGTTATGGAGAAACAATCTGGAAGAAGAAAATGAGAGAAAAGCAGATGTGGAAACTATTTATACCTCAACAAATAAAACAGAAATACAGGAACTGCTTAATAAGTATCATGTTGATTATATTTTTATTGGAAGCTGCGAATATGAGAAATATGGTGAAATTAATATGGAATTTTTAAAGTCATTTGGAGAAACAGTTTTCAAAGAAAAGAAAACAGTAATTATTAAACTAATCTGATTTTTAAGATGCATGTCTGCTACAAGACCAAAGAATGTGTCGGTTAAGAAAGTATTTATAGAAATGGTAAGGAAGATTGTAGAAAGTGAGGCGGAGGATGATGAAAACGCTGGACGATTATATGTCAATGTCTTATCAGATGAAAGTTGTAGAAGATAAAAGCGAAGGAGGATTCGTAGTTTCGTATCCAGCCAGATCTTCCAGGGTGTATTACTTGTGGGAAAACAATGGAAAGTGCAATTGCAAATGCTCTGGATGCAAAAAAATCATGGCTTGAAGCTGCATTAGAAGAAGGTGTGGAAATTTATGAATCGGATAGTTTTGAAGATTATTCGGAATAGTTTAATTTAAGAATTTCCAGAGAGAAGGAATTAGTATGTATCTGTATTGTATGTGTTTTTTTAGGAATGATGCGGTAGTTTCAAGATAGCAGTTAATAAAGAAAAGTATGGAAAAAGAGCTGTTGTTTAACGAGTAAAAAATGTTAAACAGCAGTTTTTTTTTAACAAAGCCTAGCAAGAATTCACCTGCTTCTTCAGGGGTGAGATGAATTTCGAATATGAGCATATTTGATCAAAATAATCTTCTAAAAGATAGAAAAACACTTGTTCTGGCAAATGGGTTATATTATAATAAAGACAGAACAAATTGTTCGTTAATATGTATAAAAATGATTCAGCAGAATATAGGAATAGGGTGAGGAAAATAAAGCGGGCAATAAAAATAAGAATTTATCCAAACAAAGAACAGATAACCCAGATAGAGAAAACAATTGGCTGCAGCCGTTTTCTCTATAACCAGATGCTTGCGGATAAGATTAGTTATTATCAGAAAGAAAAAAAGATGCTGAAAAACACACCTGCCGGGTATAAAAAAGAATATCCATGGCTGAAAGAAGTGGATTCTCTTGCTCTGGCGAATGTGCAGTTGAATCTGGAAGGAGCCTTCCGGAAATTTTTTTAGGAGCCGGGAATAGGATTTCCACGTTACAAATCGAAAAAACATTCCCGGAAATCTTATACAACAAATATGGTAAATGGAAATATCCATTTGAATGACAGGTTTTTAAAACTGCCCAAGATGACACCTGTAAAAATAAAACTCCACCGTCTCATACCAGATGGATGGAAAATGAAATCGGTGACTATAAGCAGGAAACCATCCGGAAAATACTTTGCAAGTTTGTTGTTCGATTGTGAAAACCAAACAGTGGAGAAAAGACAGGCAGAAAAATTTCTGGGGATTGATTTTGCTATGCATGGGATGTGTGTATTTTCTACCGGTGAAAGAGCCGGATATCCGATGTTCTACCGGAATGCAGAGAAGAAGCTTGCTTGGGAACAGAGGAAGCTTTCCAGATGCGAGCAGGGAAGCCATAACTATCAGAAACAGAAGAAAAAGCTTGCTTTATGTCATGAAAAGATAAGAAACCAGCGAAAGGATTTCCAGCATAAGCTCAGCCACAGCCTTGCAGAAAAGTATGATGCGGTATGTGTGGAGAATCTGAACCTGAAGGGGATATCTGAAGGCTTGCATTTCGGGAAAGGAATACAGGATAATGGATATGGCCAGTTTCTTTCAATGCTTGGATATAAGTTAGAAGAACGTGGGAAATATCTCATAAAAGTAGACCGCTATTTTGCATCCAGCAAGCTATGCAGCGTATGTGGACAAAAGAAGAAAGAACTGGCTTTGTCAGAACGCACATATATATGTGAATGTGGAAACCGGATGGATCGTGATGTAAATGCGGCAGTTAATATTCTGAAAGAGGGAAAAAGAATATATAAAAAATGTGCGTAACCACACAGAAAAAGATTTGTGATCGGATAAAAAAGAACCGCGGGACACGTGGAGATAGCCTGTTTTAGCTTTGCCCTGAAGGGCAATCGAGCAGGAAGCCTACACTTTAAAATCTGTAAGATTTAAGTGGTGGAAGCATGTCACCAAGATGGAGAATTGTT
Source organism: uncultured Blautia sp. (assembly GCA_934416185.1). GTDB lineage: Bacteria > Bacillota > Clostridia > Lachnospirales > Lachnospiraceae > Blautia_A. The sequence continues at coordinate 29,741 of CAKRWH010000001.1, forward strand.
ATGTGATTGTAGTTTCATTGTATGAGCAAAGATATCCAATAAAATATTATTTTAAATAGCAATCTAACGGGGAGAAATTAAAATGGCGGATAAAGAGAGAATTGATTTTTGCATAAAATGCAGGAAGAATACTGCGTATACTTTACAGAAACGAAATATTATAAAAACTATAAAAGACAAAGAATATACATTCAGCATTACTGTAGCAGTGTGCGATGAATGTGGCGAAGAAATGAGTATTCCTGGATTGATTGACAGGAACATTCAGGAAATTGATGAACAGTACAGAACTTATGAGGGAATTGTTTCTATTGAGGATATTGAGAAACTTATGAAGATATACAAAATAGGGAAAGGAACATTATCATTGGTGCTTGAATTGGGTGAAGTGACGATTACGAGGTATCTTTCCGGACAGATTCCATGTAAAGAGTATTCTGATATACTAAGAACAGCGTTATCTTCCCCTGCTTTTATGAAAAGAAAATTGCAGGAAAATAAAGATAAAATTGTTTCAGCAGCTTATAACAAAGCAATGGATTGAGAAAATATATTGAGGATATTCTTGGATAGAGTGGAAACAAAAGGACTTTGGTTTAGATTAAAAATAGCAGTTGACAAAAAATAGGCACATTGTTATAATTGCCTACATGAACAAAGGCGTTCTTTCTATAGAAAAGTAACTGTAGAAAGTGCGCCATTTTTTATATCATAAGAAATTATTTCGGAGCTCTTCTATGATATAAAAATACCAAAAGAACTGCATCGAAGAATCATTAAGAAAGTAAGAACAGCGAAAAACAATGCTGACAAGGAGTGAATAGAAATGGGGAATTATACCAGAGAAGAAATATTACAGATGGCTGAGGAGGAAGACGTAGAATTCATTCGTCTTCAGTTCACAGATATGTTCGGAACACTGAAAAACATCGCCATAACTGCCAGGGAACTTCCCCGTGCACTGGATAACCGATGTATTGTAGATGGTTCCTTTATCGCAGGAATTGCAGGAGAATCCGAACCGGATATGTATTTAAGACCAGATCTAGATACGTTTGCAATTCTTCCGTGGAGACCACAGCAGGGAAAAGTTGCCAGAATGTTATGCGACATCTATTGCCCGGACGGAACCCCACATGAGAGAAGTCCAAGATATATTCTGAAGAAAACAGCCCGCGAAGCAAAAAAAGAAGGATATACCTGTTTGGTAGACCCGGAATGTGAGTTCTTCCTTTTCCACACAGACGACAACGGAGTTCCAACTACCGTAACACATGAGAAAGCCGGCTATCTGGATGTCAGCCCTGTAGATCTGGGCGAGAATGCGAGACGTGATATCGTATTAAATCTGGAAGACATGGGAATCGAAGTAGAATCTTCCCACCATGAAACTGCTCCTGCCCAGCATGAAGTAGATTTCAAATATGGTGAAGTGCGTACAATCGCAGACCGAATCATGTCATTCAAGATGACGGTCCGTACCATTGCCAAACGCCATGGACTTCACGCTACTTTTATGCCGAAACCACGTGCAGAAGTAAATGGTTCCGGTATGCACATTCATTTCTCTTTATTTAAAGATGGAAGAAATGTATTTGTCAATCCGGGAAATCCACAGGAATTAAGTGAAGAAGCTTATTACTTTGTAGGTGGTCTTCTGGCTCACAGTAAAGAGATGGCACTGATCACCAATCCTATTGTAAATTCTTACAAACGTCTTGTTCCGGGTTATGAAGCACCGACAGAACTGACATGGACAAAGAACAACCAGAATTCACTGGTAAGAATTCCAGGATCCAGAGGAATGGAGACAAGGATTGAGTTAAGAAGTCCTGATGCAGCTGCGAATCCATATCTGGTATTTGCAGTATGCTTGGCAGCAGGTCTGGATGGAATCCATAAGAAAATTTACCCGACTAAGTCTTCCAGCAGAGAATTATCTGTAACAGACCAGAAAGCAATGAAGATTGAGAATCTTCCGGGAAATTTAAACGAAGCAATTGATTACTTTGAGAAGAGTGACTGGATTAAAGAAGTACTTGGAACAGAATTTTGTAAAGAGTATGCAGCTGCCAAACGAAAAGAGTGGCTGCGATATACAAGAGAAATTTCAGCCTGGGAAATCGAAGAATACCTGTATAGAATCTAACCAGGGTGTAACAGAAAGAGGAGTGGCAGAGTTATGAGCAGCAGCATTGTGATTGCGTTACCGAAAATTGAAGACGCAAAGAAAATCCGCACAATACTTAACAGACACGGGCTCACAGTAGCCTCTGTCTGCAGCTCTGTCTCTAACGCTCTGGCAAGTATCTCAGAACTTGACAGCGGTGTTCTGATATGCGGGTATAAGCTGACGGATGCCTATTATAAAGACGCTCTTGATGATCTGCCACAGTATTTTGAAATGCTGCTTCTGGCTTCCCAGCGTATTATAGAGGAAGCTCCGAATTCTGTCAGCACTGTGCAGATGCCGATGAAAGCAAGTGTGCTGGTAGAAACAGTCAATGATATTCTCTACCGTCTGGAACGCCGGATAAAAAAAGAAAAGAAAAAACCAAAGCCCAGATCAGAGAGAGAACAGAACTATATCTCAAATGCCAAACGCCTCCTGATGGAAAAAAACCAGATGACAGAAGATGAGGCATACCGACATATTCAGAAATGCAGCATGGATTCCGGAACCAATATGGTTGAAACAGCACAGATGCTGCTTATGCTGATGTATGATGAGCTTTAATTAAGTGATTATGAAGAAATAGAATTCATATATTACTGAAATAAGCCATGGCAGACGGGGGATTTTGTGAACAGGATTTGTTTTTTAAAGATTATGAAGCAATTCATTGTATTCATAAATAAAATATCCGAAAATAATTAGAAAAATTTGTAAAAAATAACCCTATTATTTTCATAGAATATGTGGTAATATACACAATATATTTTTAGTCATATTTATATAGAAAGAACTCAAATAAACATAAAATAGATAATGACAGGAAGAATGATTACAAAGGCGTAATCAGAGAGTCCAGGGGACAAGTATCTCCGGATTTTCTGATTACGCCTTTTTGATATTCAGGGAGTAAAAACTAATAAAGTCATTTGCATCTGCGCAGACTGATTTTTGAAGCAGAACTCCGCCGGATATATCACAAAGGTTTACAGAAAAGAAGAAATGGAGGATGAGGAAATGGAATTTATGGATGGAACATGGAAAAAAGAAATCAATACCTGGGAGGAACTCGTAGGTAATAATTTTCTGAACCAGGAAGCCGTAATCGAAGGCGCTGTTCACAGCATCCGTAATATGGGTGACGTGGCATTTATCATTCTTAGAAGAAGGGAAGGCTTATTCCAGACAGTCTATGAAAATGAACAGACAAATGTTTCCATTCATGAATTGAGGGAAGCAATGACGATCAGGGTGAAAGGAATCCTGCATGAAGAAGAGAGAGCACCCCACGGACGAGAACTTCGTATCCGTCATATCGATATCTTATCAACACCTGCAGAGCCGCTTCCAATGGCAATCGATAAATGGAAACTGAACACTTCTCTGGAGGCCAAATTAAACTACAGACCAATCTCCCTGAGAAACATTCAGGAGCGTTCCAAATTTAAAATCCAGGAAGCACTGACAAAAGCATTCCGTGACTATCTTTACGGACAGGGATTTACAGAAATCCACACTCCGAAGATCGGAGCAAGAGGAGCAGAAGGCGGCGCAAACCTTTTCAAATTCAGTTACTTCCACAAGCCTGCAGTACTTGCACAGAGCCCACAGTTCTACAAACAGATGATGGTTGGTGTATTTGACAGAGTATTTGAGACAGGCCCGGTATTCCGTGCAGAGAAACATAACACCAAACGTCACTTAAATGAATATACCGGTCTGGACTTCGAGATGGGATACATCGACAGTTTTGAAGAAATCATGGCAATGGAAACAGGATTCCTGCAGTATGCAATGAATCTTCTGAAAACAGAATATGAAAAAGAAGTACAGATTCTGAAGATCGATATCCCGGATGTATCCAAGATTCCGGCAGTCCGTTTTGACGTAGCCAAAGAACTGGTATCCCAGAAATACAACCGTAAGATCAGAAACCCGTTTGATCTGGAACCGGAAGAAGAAGCACTGATCGGACAATATTTCAAAGAAGAATATGGCTCAGATTTCGTATTTGTCACACATTATCCGTCAAAGAAACGTCCATTCTATGCAATGGATGATCCGGAAGATGCAAGATTTACATTAAGCTTTGACCTGTTATTTAAAGGACTTGAGATCACAACAGGTGGTCAGCGTATCCATGACTACAACAAACTGGTACAGAAGATCGAAGACAGAGACATGACCCAGGAAGGCATGGAACAGTATCTTGACACATTCAAACATGGTATGCCGCCTCACGGTGGACTTGGAATCGGACTGGAACGTCTGACTATGCAGCTCCTCGGAGAAGAGAACGTTCGTGAAACCTGTCTCTTCCCAAGAGATATGAACCGTCTGGAACCATAACAGGAAGCAGAAGTCATATAAAAGAGCCTATGCTGTAACAGCATGGCAGTCGATAAAATAGTAATCGATATAAGGAGAAAATCATGGCAAAGATCATAGATGATGAAACAATGGAAAATGTCTGCATCCTCGCCAAACTTTCCCTCTCAGAAGAAGAAAAGGAAAAAGCCAAAGCCGAAATGCAGAAAATGCTTGATTATGTAGAGAAACTGGATGAGCTGGATACATCTGAAGTAGAGCCGATGTCCCATATCTTCCAGGACGAGAACGTATTCCGTGAGGACGTTGTCACAAACGGTGACAATAAAGAAGCAATGCTCGCAAACGCACCAAAAGCAAAAGAAGGACAGTATCAGGTTCCGAAAACCATAGGATAGGAGACAGGACAATGGAGTTGGAAAAATTAACAGCCCTGCAGCTCGGGGAAAAAATAAAACAGCGTCAGGTCAGCGTCCTGGATGGAGTAAAAACTGTTTTTGCACAGATTGAGAAACAGGATTCAGAAGTACACGCTTATCTTGACACATACAAAGAAGAAGCATACAAACGTGCAGAAAAAGTACAGAAAGGCATTGAGAACGGTACTTACACCAGTCCTCTTGCCGGCGTTCCGATCGCAATCAAAGACAACATTTGTATTAATGGAAAGAAAACCACCTGCGCATCAAAGATCCTTGAGAACTTTGTACCGCAGTATAACGCAGAAGTCATCGACCGTCTGGAAAAAGCTGGACTGGTCATTATCGGAAAAACAAATATGGATGAATTTGCCATGGGAAGTACCACAGAAACTTCCGCTTACGGCATCACCAGAAACCCATGGAACTTAGAACACGTACCAGGCGGTTCTTCAGGTGGTTCCTGCGCAGCAGTAGCAGCAGGAGAAACCTATCTGGCACTTGGTTCAGACACCGGCGGATCTATCCGTCAGCCAAGTTCCTACTGCGGTGTAACAGGAATTAAACCAACCTATGGAACTGTATCCCGTTATGGTCTGGTAGCTTATGCATCCTCCCTGGATCAGATCGGTCCGGTAGGAAAAGACGTAGCCGATTGCGCAGCTCTTCTGGAAATCATCGCAGGACACGATGAAAAAGACAGCACATCCATGAAAAGAGAAGATCTCCAGTTCTCAGAAGAACTGACCGGAGATATCAAAGGAATGAAATTCGGCGTTTCTGAAGAATACCTTGCCGAAGGACTTGATCCGGAAGTAAAGGCATCCTTTATGAGCGTTCTCGATACTCTGAAAGAACTGGGAGCAGAAGTAGAATTCTTCTCCATCAAGACTATGGAATACATGATCCCGGCTTATTACATCATCGCCAGTGCAGAAGCAAGCTCTAACCTGGAACGTTTTGATGGTGTCAAATATGGCTTCCGTGTAGCAGAATACGAAGGTCTTCACGACATGTACAAAAAGACCAGAACGGCAGGCTTCGGTGAAGAAGTAAAACGACGTATCATGCTTGGCTCATTCGTATTAAGCTCCGGCTATTATGACGCATATTATCTGAAAGCACTCCGTACAAAAGCTCTGATCAAGAAAGAATTTGACGAGGCATTTGGCAAATACGATGTACTCCTTGCACCTGCATCTCCATTTACAGCACCAAAAATCGGAGAAAGCTTAAAAGATCCGCTTGCCATGTATCTTGGAGATATCTACACAGTAGCAGTCAACCTCTGCGGTCTTCCGGGAATCACAGTTCCATGTGGAAAAGACAGCAAAGGTCTCCCAATCGGTATCCAGATGATCGGGGACTGCTTCATGGAAAAGAAAATCCTGCGTGCAGCACACGCCTATGAAACCAGTCGCGGCTCCTTTGCCGTGCCAGGAGAAGGAGGCACCAGATAATGAAACAGTACGAAACAGTCATTGGACTTGAAGTCCATGTAGAACTTGCTACAAAAACAAAAATTTTCTGCGGATGCTCCACTGAATTCGGAGGAGCACCGAATACACATACATGCCCGGTCTGCACAGGTATGCCGGGTTCCCTGCCTGTACTGAACAAAAAAGTAGTAGAATTTGCCCTGAAAGCGGGTCTCGCGGCAAACTGCCAGATCCACCAGTACTGCAAATTTGACCGTAAGAACTATTTCTATCCGGATAACCCGCAGAACTACCAGATTTCCCAGTTATACCTGCCAATCTGCCACGACGGATGGGTAGAGATTGAAACCTCCGCAGGCAAAAAGAAAATCCGTATCCATGAAATGCATATGGAAGAGGATGCAGGTAAACTGATCCATGACGAATGGGAAGACTGTTCACTTGTAGACTATAACCGAAGCGGTGTTCCACTGATTGAGATTGTATCCGAACCAGATATGAGAAGCTCCGAAGAAGTCATCGCCTATCTGGAAAAACTCCGTTGCATGATGCAGTACCTCGGCGTATCTGACTGTAAACTTCAGGAAGGTTCCATGCGTGCTGATGTCAACCTCTCTGTCCGTGAAGTAGGTGCAGAACAATTCGGCACCAGAACAGAGATGAAGAACCTGAACTCTTTCAAAGCGATTGCCAGAGCGATTGAAGGCGAAAGAGAGCGTCAGATCGAGCTGATCGAAGAAGGCAAAGCAGTTACACAGGAAACCCGCCGCTGGGATGACAACAAAGAATATTCCTATGCAATGCGTTCCAAAGAGGATGCCAAAGACTACAGATATTTCCCTGATCCAGACCTGCCTCCGATCCATATTTCCGATGCATGGATCGAAAAGATCAAAGCAGAACAGCCAGAACTCCGCGAGGCAAAACAGGCTCGTTATCAGGAAGAATACGGACTTCCAGCATACGATGCAGGAATTCTTACAGAATCCCGTCATCTTGCAGGACTCTTCGAAGAAACAGCCGCAATCTACGGAAATGCAAAGAAGACAGCAAACTGGTTCATGGGTGAAGTACTTCGCCTGACTAAAGACAAAGCAATGGATCCGGAACAGGTATCCTTCTCACCGAAACACCTTGCAGATCTTCTGACAATGGTAGAGAAAGCAGAAGTCAGCCCGCAGAACGCCAAGAAAGTATTTGAAAAAGTTTTCGATGAAGATATCGATCCGGTATCCTATATCGAAGAACACGGTCTGAAGATCGTAGAAGACACCGGACTTCTGGAAGAAACTATCAATAAGATCCTTGACGCAAATCAAGGACCACTTTCAGAACTCCTCGGCGGTAAAGACAAAGTTATGGGATTCTTCGTTGGTCAGATCATGAAGGAAATGAAAGGCAAAGCAAACCCTGCAAGTGTCCGTGAGACACTTATGAAAGAAGTAGAGAAACGCAAATAAAACAAACCACCCCGGACATTATGCCCGGGGTAAAAAAGTAAGTAAAAATTATTCTCAAAAAACACTTTGATACTTTACATTATTAAATAATCAAGTATAATAAAACTCGAACAAAATGTATTTGCAGATATAAACCTTGTCAATTGAAAAATGAAAAGACAAAATAAAAATGGAAAGGCACAGCAGCCCCTGCAAACATGAGCATATAAAAGCTGCGAAAATGCCAGGGAGGAAATCGAACATGGTAACAGTAAATCACAATTATCTGAAATTACCGGGAAGCTATCTGTTTTCCACAATTGCAAAGAAAGTAAAAGCATATAAAGAAGCCAACCCACAGGCAAATGTTATTTCACTTGGAATTGGTGATGTAACCCAGCCTCTGGCTCCGGCAATCATTGAAGCACTTCATAAATCCGTAGACGAAATGGGAGATGCAGCTACATTCCATGGCTATGCCCCGGACCTCGGCTACGAATTCCTCAGATCTGCCATCGCAAAGAATGATTATAAAGACAGAGGATGTGACATTGAAGCAGATGAAATCTTTGTATCCGACGGTGCAAAGAGCGATTCTGGAAACATCCAGGAAATCTTTGGTTTAGACAACAAAATCGCAGTATGCGATCCTGTGTATCCTGTATATGTAGACACAAATGTAATGGCAGGCCGTACAGGAGAATACAACAAAGAACGCGGCAACTTCGATAATGTAATCTACATGCCATGCACAGAAGCCAATGGCTTCCTCCCGGAATTCCCGACAGAAGTCCCGGACCTCATCTATCTCTGCTTCCCGAACAACCCGACCGGCGGTGCCATCACCAAACCACAGCTTCAGGAATGGGTAGACTACGCAAACAAAAACGGTTCCGTCATCATCTATGACGCAGCATATGAAGCATATATCTCTGAAGAAAACGTGCCGCACAGCATTTACGAATGCGAAGGAGCAAGAACCTGCGCCATCGAACTCCGCAGCTTTTCCAAAAACGCAGGCTTTACAGGAGTCCGCCTCGGTTTCACAGTCGTACCAAAAGATCTGGTACGCGACGGCGTAGCACTCCACGGCCTCTGGGCAAGACGCCACGGCACAAAATTCAACGGCGCTCCATACATCGTACAGCGCGCAGGCGAAGCCGTATACTCTCCAGAAGGAAAAGCACAGCTCAAAGAACAGGTAGGCTACTACATGAGCAACGCCAAAGCCATCTACGAAGGCTTAGCTGCAGCAGGCTACTCCGTATCCGGCGGCGTAAACGCTCCATACATCTGGCTCAAAACCCCAGACAAAATGACTTCCTGGGAATTCTTCGACTACCTCCTCGAAAAAGCCAACATCGTAGGAACCCCAGGCTCTGGCTTCGGTGCCCACGGCGAAGGATTCTTCCGTCTCACCGCATTCGGAACCCACGAGAACACACTCGAAGCAATCGAACGAATTAAGAATCTGTAAGTGATCTGAAGAGGGACGGGATGTTGTTTTGGGGCTTGGTCTCAGAACCATTGTAGTTCTAGGCATTTGAAATTCTGCTAAAGGCATGAGCAGCCCTCTCAAACTCGCTGCGTTGCAAACTGCGCTCAGACAGTGAGACGGTCTGCTCATAACGCAGATTTCCAAATACCAAGAACTACAATGAACCTTCGAAAGAGCCCCAAAACAACATCCCGTCCCGCGCTGACTACTGGCAGTATAACAACTATAAATTTGAAAATATACACAAATATAATTATATATGTACAGGGGAGTTAGCGCTCGCAGAGCCGCTAACTCCTTTTCAAGTTCCACGACCAATTGTCAGCTCAGAAAACTCTTCAGAGTGAGTGCATTTGCAGGATGCTTAGAGATACTTAGTTCTCAGAAATCTGCGTTATAAGCTGACTGCATCATTGTCTGAGCGCAGTTTGCAACGGAGCGAGTTTGATAAGGCAGCTTATGCTTTTAGCAGATTTCTGAGGACTTAGTATCTCTTGGCGTCCGAAACCGCACTCACTCTGAAGAGTTTTCTGAGCGTCCAATTTGTCACCACATTACTTTGCTATTTTCCCGAAACAGTGCTATGATATACTCTAAAAAGAAAACACACCTACAGGAGGACAACTATTATGAAAATCAGACGTGAAGAACACAAAGCAGGCGGCGAAGGTCATGTAATTATCAAAGAAATCTTAGACGCTGAACAGTTAAACGGCAAATGCGGACTCTATGCAGAAGTTACCCTTGAACCAGGATGTTCCTTAGGCTACCACGAACATCACAACGAAAGTGAAACCTACTACATCATCAAAGGCGAAGGTGAGTATAACGACGACGGAACCAAACGCCCTGTAAAAGCTGGAGATATGACATTTACACCTGACAACCATGGCCATGGCATTGCAAACACCGGCGATACAGATCTGGTATTTATGGCGCTTATCATTAAGGATTGATAAAATGAACACAAAAACAGCAAAAAAATTACTAAAGTTTATTCAGAAAAGTCCGACTGCTTTCCAGGCAGTAGAAGAAATGAAGAAACGTCTGGAAAAAGAAGGCTATAAAGAACTCAAAGAAGAAGAACACTGGGAAATCATTCCAGGCGGAAATTATTATGTAACCAGAAATAATTCCGCTCTTATTGCATTCAGTATTCCAAAGAAACCAGTGTGGAAATTTCATATTATGGCAAGCCACAGTGATTCTCCGGCGCTTAAGATTAAAGAGAATCCGGAGATAGAGGTAGAGAAAGCTTATATTAAGCTTAATGTAGAACGCTATGGAGGTATGCTTCTTGCTCCATGGTTTGACAGACCATTATCTGTAGCAGGCCGCCTGATAGTGAGAAAAGATGGCGAAATTCAGGAGAAGCTTGTCACTGTAGACAAAGATCTTCTGATAATTCCGAATCTCGCTATCCACATGAATCGTGAAGTCAATGACGGCTATAAATATAATGTACAGAAAGACATGCTTCCTCTTTACAGCAGCTATGAGGGAAAAGGAAGTTTTATGAAACAGGTAGCAGCAGAAGCAGGAGTAGAAGAGAAGGATATCCTGGGCCATGATCTGTTTTTATATGACAGAACAGCCGGTACTATTTGGGGTGCGGATGAAGAATTTGTTTCTGCACCAAGATTAGACGATATTCAATGTGCCTTTGCTTCTTTTGAAGGATTCCTTCGTGGTGAACACAAAAAGAGTATAGCAGTACACTGCGTGCTGGATAACGAAGAAGTCGGAAGCTCCACTAAACAGGGGGCGGCATCTACTTTTCTGAAAGACACTCTTAAACGGATCAATATGGGACTTGGGAGAACAGAGGAAGAATATCTGATGGCTCTTGCAGATAGCTTCATGGTATCCGCAGATAATGCTCATGCGCTTCACCCAAATCATACAGACAAAACAGATCCTGTAAATCGTCCGGTAATAAACGGCGGAATTGTGATCAAATATAATGCAAATCAAAAATACTGCACAGACGGTGTATCTGCGGCAATTTTCAAAGACATTTGTGACAAAGCCGGAGTACCATATCAGACCTTTGTGAATCGTTCGGATATTGCAGGCGGCTCCACACTTGGAAATATTTCCAATACACAGGTTCCGATGAAAACTGTAGACATTGGTCTGGCCCAGCTCGCCATGCATTCTGTATATGAAACTGCCGGTGTAAAAGACACAGAAAATCTGGCAAAAGCAGCAGCAGAACTTTTTGCATAAATACAGGAGAGAAACGGCAAAACACATGGAAAGAAAAGCAGTATTTTTTGATGCGGACGGAACTCTCTGTGATATGCAGAAAGGTGTACCTGAGAGCACAAAAGAAGCATTAAAGAAGTTAAGAGAAAACGGCCATGAGGTCTGGCTTTGTACAGGAAGAAGCCGTGCATTTGTTTCCTGGTATCTGGAAGAACTGCCTTTTACAGGAATGGTCAGTGCCTGCGGTGCGACTATAGAAAAGGATGGGAAGCGTCTGTTCAATCAGGAAATGACGCCGGAGATTGCGAAGCTTTCAGCAGAAGTTTTGCGTAAATATGGTCTCATTCCTATTATGGAAGGTGCAGACTATATGTATTATGATAAAGAGGAATATAATACAGAGATTAACTGGTATGCAGATCTGATGACAGAAGCACTGGGTCCGAAATGGAGACCTATAAAGGGAAATGAAGACTGTATGATCATCAACAAAGTCAGTGCAAAGATGGTTAAAGGCTGTGATGCGGATTCAGCGTGCAGAGAACTCAGCGCTTATTATGATGTGATTCGTCATGAAAGTAAGTCCAAACTTTCGGGTACAACTATTGAACTGGTTCCAAAAGGATTTAATAAAGCAGTTGGAATCCAGAAAACCTGTCAGCTTTTTGATATTCCCTGGAAAGATACGATTGTATTCGGGGACAGCAACAATGATCTGGCAATGTTTGAATATGCAGCAACTAAAGTTGCAATGGGAAATGGATCAGAGAAGGTAAAAGCTCTGGCAGATTATATCACTGAAGATATGTTCCATGACGGGATCAGGAACGGACTGGAATATTTAAAACTTATATAATGGCAAAAAGAAGCCTGGGACACTGAAAGAACAGAGGCTCTCTCTGCCGGAGAAACCGGAAAAGAGAGCAAATGTTAGAATCAGATCAGTCCCAGGCTTCTGCATATGTAAAGCCAGATTGTCATGGTGAATGAACTGAGCAGTGTGGTAGTCATAACAACACCGGAAGTAAAATCACCATCATAATTCATGTTTTTGGCCATAATATAACAGCTTACAGTGGTGGCAGAACCAAGCATGATAATGATTGCCACCAACATATCATGGGAAAATCCCAGAAGCACAGCTAATGGAAGAAATACAGCTTCGTATCCGATAAGTTTCAAAAACGTACATGCGATCAGCGGTTTCGGCCTTGCAAATGCTTTTCCGAATTTCAGTGCACCGCCCATGGCCATTAGTCCAAGAGGAGTAGCGGTTTTTCCCAGATTATTTACTGCAGTATCCAGAATTGTTGGCATTGGCGGATGCAGTAAAGACCACACCATACCTGCCAAAATCCCCAGAATAATGGGATTTGTGGCAATTCCTTTCAGAGTTCTTACAAGTTTTGCAGTGTCAAGTTTTCCACCACCAGGTGCGAACAGTGATAAAGTTGTGACAGCCATTACATTGTAAAGAGGTACACTTCCGATGATCATAAGTGGTGCCATCCCTGCATTTCCATAAAGATTCTGGATAATAGCAATTCCAAGGATTGCAGCACTGCTGCGGTAGGAAGCCTGGATAAATTCACCTTGAATATTACGCGGTTTCAGCAGATATGAGAGTCCTGTAGAAATTCCGATGCTGATCAGTGTGACAAAAAAACAGAATAATACAAATTTCGTATTCCATACACTGTAGAAATCGGATTTGGCAATATCCAGAAATAAAAGGGCTGGCAGAGCCGCATTAAATACAAACTTATTTAGACGACTGACAAAAGCATCATCAAAAAGCCCGATACGCCGGAAAAGAAGTCCGAGCATTAATGTAAGAAAAATCGGAATTGTTGCGTTGAGACAGAAAACAAGATTTTCCATTGTGATAAATCCTTTCCAAAAGTTGTAAGATCAATATTTATCTGTTATAGGAGGTATCGATTCTTTGCTGACCATATAGCAGTAACAACAGTAACCAATAACAATAATACCATGATTATAAACAATTGACAGGAATTGTCAAATTGAGATTTCTATGTTATTCTGGAAAACAAAAAAGGTTACTGTTCACTAACAGCACCCCCGGGTGGAAGCTTTGTGAATGAAACAAACCTTAATAAAACCGTAGATAGTGGAGTGGTGAATCATGAAGTACGGAAAGATAAGAATAGAAGATGGATTTCTGGTGTTTACCAGACATATGATGATAAACAGTCTTCCATGCAAAGATATCGTATGGGCATACATGCGGAAGGAAGGAGCGGATAACGGAGACGACCGTCAGTTGAGCGTTAATTATCTTGTGATCGTTACCAAACGTAAAAAGAGATATAGATTTGATATGACAGAAAAAGAGATCCATGAGTGCATTAGAATACTTAGGATTTTGAATCCGGATATGGCAGCCGGTTTTCCAAAAGGGGGAAGGATTGTGCTTCAGAGTCTTATGAATACGAGAGACCTGGGTGCAATTGCTACAAAGGACGGGAGACATATCCTTCCAAGAAGACTTCTCAGAAGCGGAGAACTGTATCATTTATCAGCAGGGGATAAGAACAGGCTTACTGAAGAATATAATCTTAAAACAGTTATTGATCTGCGCTCCGGTGAAGAGAGAAAACGCAGACCGGATACGATTATAGCAGACGTGGAGTATTATCATGTACCAATTGTGGATGAGAATATGCCGGGAATCAGCAATAAGGATGAACTTATAATGCTGCTGAACAAAATACCTGATGATACAGAAAGATTTATGAAAGAACAGTACAGGGAACTTTGTGAAGATCAGCTTGTATTGAAGCAATATGCCAGATTTATAGATATTCTTTTCCAGCAGGAAAACGGAGTAGTTCTCTGGCACTGCGGAACAGGAAAAGACTGCACAGGGGTTGGCACAGCATTTCTGCTGAGTCTTCTGGGAGTAGAAGATGAGATTATTTATGAAGATTATCTGCGCACCAACCGTTACCTTGCAAAAGAGTCTGTGTATATGCAGAGACTTGTGCAGACCTGGCCGGAAGCAGATGAGAAAATGCTGAAAAAGATACAGATTTTTTATGAGGTAAAAAAAGAATATCTGCAGACAGTATTTGAAACTGTAAAACAGAAATATGGTTCCATGGAAAAATTTTTCCAGGATGTATTTTACTTAAAACCTAAGATGATTGAGGAATTTCGTGATAAATATCTGATATGACGAAACTTTGCCACAAAGACATTTGTTTTTGTGGCAAAAATATTATTGACAAAATCACGATTATTGATATAATGGTAACCATACGAGCTATTTATTATATTAACGCGTTGAAAGGATATGCGTTGGAAGCAGGTGAAACATGCAGAAGAGAGTATTATCCCTGTTAGTAGATAACACAGCAGGTGTAACAACCAGAGTATCTGGATTATTCAGCCGCAGAGGCTATAACATCGACAGCATTACCGGAGGTGTGACAGCGGACGAACGCTTTTCCAGAATTACCGTTGTATGCAGCGGGGATGAATTGATTCTGGAGCAGATCACGAATCAGCTTGCCAAGCTTGTAGATGTAAGAGATATTAAGATCCTGGAGCCGGATAACAGCGTATGCCATGAATTAATGATGATTAAGGTGGCAGCGAAGCCGGAGCAGAGACAGGGACTCATCTCTATTGCTGATGTTTTCCATGCGAAGGTTGCCGATGTGAGTGTGGATTCCATGATACTGGAGATGACAGGTAATCATAATAAACTGGAAGCGTTTCTTGAACTGATGGGGGACTATGAGATTCTTGAACTTGCACGTACGGGAATGACTGGTTTGTCTCGAGGTTCGCAGGATGTAACCTATTTCTGATACAAATATTTGAAATGTTTTGAGAGATATGAAGGCTGACGGATATTTCAGAAATAATACATAATTATCATATGTTTGCTAGGGGTTGATCCCTTAACGATAAATTTTTTTTACGATTAGCAGGAGGAAAATAAAATGGCTAACAAGATTTTTTATCAGGAAGATTGTAATTTAAGCTTACTGGATGGTAAAAAAATTGCAATTATTGGATACGGAAGCCAGGGACATGCACATGCTCTGAACTTAAAGGAATCCGGATGTGATGTCATTATCGGTCTTTACGAAGGCAGCAAATCCTGGAAGAGAGCTGAAGAGCAGGGCTTTAAGGTATATACAGCAGCTGAAGCAGCTAAACAGGCAGATATCATCATGATTCTTATCAATGATGAATTACAGGCTAAACTTTACAAAGAATCCATCGAGCCAAACCTTGAAGAAGGCAACATGTTAATGTTTGCTCATGGTTTCAACATCCATTTCGGATGCATCAAACCACCAAAAAATGTTGATGTTACAATGATCGCTCCTAAAGCACCTGGTCACACAGTAAGAAGTGAGTATCAGGCTGGAAAAGGAACACCTTGTCTTATCGCTGTAGAGCAGGATTACACAGGAAAAGCTCAGGATCTTGCACTGGCATATGGTCTTGGAATCGGCGGAGCAAGAGCTGGCCTTCTTGAAACTACATTCCGTGTAGAGACAGAGACAGACCTCTTTGGTGAGCAGGCTGTACTTTGCGGTGGTGTTTGCGCACTTATGCAGGCTGGTTTCGAAACACTTGTTGAAGCTGGTTATGATCCAAGAAATGCATACTTTGAATGTATTCATGAAATGAAACTGATCGTAGACCTGATCTATCAGTCAGGATTCGCAGGAATGAGATATTCTATCTCCAACACTGCTGAATATGGCGATTACATCACAGGACCTAAGATCATCACAGAAGATACAAAGAAAGCTATGAAGAAAATTCTTTCTGATATCCAGGATGGTACATTTGCAAAAGACTTCTTACTTGATATGTCTGATGCAGGTGCACAGGTTCACTTCAAAGCTATGAGAAAGAAAGCTTCTGAGCATCAGTCTGAGAAAGTTGGCGAAGAAATCCGTAAACTTTACAGCTGGAATGGTGAAGACAAACTTATCAACAACTAATCTGAATATGATTAAACAAAAATCCCTCGCCAATGCGGCGGGGGATTTTTTGTGAATGAATATGTAATAGTTTTGCTATAGATTTTAGTCAAACGGATAAAACCATCCGCATACACTGCCTGCCTGATTCAGTTAAAATAGATATTTAGAAACAAGAAAGCAAAAAATGGAAGATATTAGATGAAAATCAATTATAATTCAATGATCTGTCCCTTTTCTACATCATATTTGCAATACTTTCCGTTTCCGGAAATAAATGGCTGGTATGTATTGGTTTTGTTATCTTTCAGATATACGATTCCGGTGGCGATCATTTCAACTAACGAAAAACGTTCGCTGAGACTGGAAATCCATTTATATGTCTTATTTTTGGATGAGCTTGCCATAACCATGTTGTAAGCTTTTCCGTTTTCAACTGCTTCCAGGGAGAAATATACTTTCTCTGCTTTTTCAGGAGCATCGAAAACCTGACTTGTAATGTAGGAAGAGAAGTTGGTTTCTACAAATTTACGGAAAGATTTCATATCATAAGTAATTTTAGAAACTTCATCTGTAATCCTATCTCCACGTTCCAGACGTGTTTTGATAATCTTTAGTACGTCTACTGTCCAATTGATAAATGAAATACTTTCATAGTTCATGCTGTCCATCAGTCCTGCGATCAGATCCTTGGACAGAATACTGGAGCGGACGGCTTCATCGTAAAGTTCTTTGTTCATAGCATTTCCCTCTTTTTTTCATTATATTAGCATTTCCGCATGCTTTTATGATATACTGATTATAAATCTGTTTGCTGCAAAATGCAATAAAAACAGTGATATAAACAGAAAAAATTGTGAATATCGCCCATAAATTATTTCGATATTCACTGATGGATTTATAATGATGAGGGGAGCGATGATACTATGGAGATAGAAGAAGAGTTTATTTCAGGATTTTGCAGAACCTGTAATGGAGGGCAGACAGTCTGTTGCGAATATACTGTGGAGGGAGATAAAAGAACGTTGACATTTATGGATTGTGCACATGACAGATGTGCGAATCATGCTGCCTGCGAAATATATAAACAGGCGCATGAAATGGAAAGATAGACATAATAAAAAGAAGGTGCCGTTTGACCATCATTTTTGATGATTTTGCGACACTTTCTTTTTAAATTCGGGGCTTTGACAGAGATGAAAGAAGTATTGAAAGGTATTATTTATTTACGTCAATATAACTGTAAAGGGTATACTTGGAAATCCCAAAGTAATTTGCAACTTTATCTCCGGATTTGGTGATGAGAAATGCACCTGCATCGTTTAAGAATTGAATTGCGGTAACCTTGTCTTCTTTATTCATCAGAGGAACAGGTTTTCCGACAAGAGCCACAGATTCCTCAATCAGATGATCCAGCAGATCGTTGACACTGTGTGTGATCTCTTTTGGCTTTTCTTCTTTGTTCTCAGGAGTGACAAGAGAATGCAGAGCAGATTCGATCATGGTAAGTTTGGTAATATCATAATTGATTCCAAATACATAATGCAAAGTTCCATCATCATCATGAATGTAAGAAGTGCTGCACTTCAGAATTTTGCCGTCTGCAGTTTTCATTAAATAACCGGTATGGTCTTCTGGTGTTGAGCCTTTTTCCTGATTACGGATCGCATCAAAAACTGCACTGGATGGTCCGTCCCCGATATCTCTGTTTGTAACGTGTCCGTTTACGATGTAAACGATTGAATGTTCTGGTTCCGCAGTTTTCAGATCATGGATCACTACTTCACAGTCAGGTCCGAACTGAGAAGCAAGATCAGCGGCAATTTGTTTTAATACAGTAAGCCGTCCCATTTGATTCCCTCCTAATAAACAGATTTTTACCGAATTAAGTGAATACCACTTGACGATTGGTTACTGTTCACTCCGTGCCCGGTAACAACGATTGTTCAATACAGATATGAAAAATTCTGTACATTTTCTATATTTTAACATAAAAAAAGAAAAATAAAAAGAGTATAGAAAAAAATAAATGTGAATACCTAAAAGAATTTGTGAATATTTCCGGAAGTCGTTGAAGTACATAGAAATTCGTGGTATATTTGAATTAGTATTCATAGGTAATATGAGCAACTAGCTTTTATCTGCTTGACTAAATATAATAAGAAAGGGGTGTCAGAAACAGTGAAAACTTTACTGAAAAATGGCACAGTAGTATCGGGGGATATGTCTGTCAGAGAGGATGTTCTGATAGAGGGAGAAAAGATTATAAAAGTAGGTCAGAGTCTGGAAGCAGAAGATGCACAGGTGGTTGATGTCAGTGGCAAACTTCTTTTTCCTGGATTTATAGACGGACATACACATTTTGACCTGGAAGTGGCAGGGACAGTGACTGCAGATGATTTTGAGACAGGAACAAGAGCTGCGATTGCAGGCGGAACTACATTAGTGATTGATTATGCATCTCAGGATAAAGGTGGTCATACGCTGAAAGAAGGACTTGAAAAATGGCACAGAAAAGCAGATGGCAAATGTTCCTGCGATTATTCTTTCCATATGTCTATTGTGGAATGGAATGAAGAGACTGAGAAAGAAATTCAGGATATGATCGATGAGGGAATCACCAGCTTTAAGCTCTATATGACATATCCGGCAATGATCGTAGACGACAGCGATCTTTACAAGATTATTAAGAAATTAAATGAATATGGATGCTTTGCGGGGGTACACTGTGAGAATGCGGGTGCTATTGATGCATTGATCGCAGAGGCGAAGAAAGAGGGACGTCTTGGACCTGAGAATCATCCTCTGGTACGTCCGGACATTATGGAGGCGGAGGCAGTTCATCGTCTCCTTGTGATTGCAGATGCGGCAGATGCACCGGTAATGGTAGTTCACCTTACAAATCAGAAAGCATTTGAAGAAGTAATGCGTGCCAGAATGCATGGCCAGAAAGTATATGCAGAGACCTGTCCGCAGTATTTGTTGCTGGAGGACAGTGTGTATTCAAAGCCGGACTTCGAGGGAGCAAAGTATGTATGTGCACCTCCAATCCGTAAGAAAGCAGATCAGGATTGCCTGTGGAAAGCATTGGCAAACGGTCAGATTCAGACAGTTGCTACTGACCAGTGCAGCTTTACCATGGAGCAAAAAGCTCTTGGTAAGGATGATTTTACAAAAATCCCCGGTGGGCTTCCTGGAGTTCAGACGAGAGGAACCCTTCTCTATACATATGGAGTTCGTACAGGAAGAATCACACAGGAACAGATGTGCCGCCTTTTAAGCGAAAATGCGGCGAAGCTTTATGGCGTATATCCGAATAAAGGGGCAATCCGTGAAGGAAGTGATGCGGATATCGTTGTATTTGATCCTGAGAAAGAGAATGTGATTTCTGCGAAGACACATCTATATAATACAGATAATAACCCATTTGAAGGATTCAAGCTTCACGGTGATATCGACAGTGTATACTTAAGAGGTGCGCATGTGGTACAGGATGGAAAAGTAATCCGGGAGAAAGCCGGAAAATACATTAAACGCGGTAAGAATCAGTTATAAACAGTTGGCGGATGTTTACGCCTGCCAGTCTGCGAAAAAACAACACACAAAAAATTTAATGAGAGGTGACTTGAGATGAGACATGAAGTAAATGCAATGGGAAAACAGTGTCCGATCCCGGTGGTTATGACAAAGAAAGTAATCGACAAAGCAACAATCGGGGATGAAGTAGAGATTCTGGTAGATAATGAAACTGCAGTAAATAATTTGAGCAGACTTGCAAATAAAACAGGCTGCACATTTGTATCTGAGAAACTGGAACATAAGAAATATCAGGTGAAAATGACAGTTCAGACAGAGCAGACCGGCAGCGCAGCAGATGAGGAAGAATTCGTATGCGAGACACCGCATAAAAAAGTAACAGTAGCAGTGATTTCTTCTAATGTTATGGGAAATGGTGATGATGAATTAGGAAAGATTCTGATCAAAGGATTTATTTATGCACTTTCTCAGATGGATACACATCCGGATACGATTCTTTTTTACAATGGCGGTGCAAAATTGACTACAGAGGGATCAGAGAGCCTTGAGGATTTGAAGAAGATGGAAGAAGAAGGCGTCGAAATTCTGACCTGCGGTACTTGCTTGAAACATTACGGTTTGATGGATAAGCTGATGGTAGGAAAAGTGACAGATATGTATACCATCGCAGAGCGTATGATGGGTGCAGATAAAGTAATCCGCCCGTAATACGATCTTTTGATAGTAAATTCTGCTTTGAGCGAAGTGTACCTGCTACTTTAATTGAAGTGTTTAACCAAATCAAGTAAGTCCCCTGCTTCAATTGCGAAAAGCGATAATCAGTGGGTGGGGACTTGCTTGTATCAGGAAGAGTGTAGGCTCTTTCTGATAAACTGCGGAGCAGTTATTTGGTGTAAAGCCACGTAGCGAAGCGGATGATTTTATCCGCTTGACAACTTTTTATGAGTAAATAAAAAACCATCATATGTACAGCCAATAGAATGGAAGTTACATATGATGGTTTTATAAATACCTAACTGGATCAGGAAATATTTGAACCGGATCAATTGGTTAAATATTACAGATCAACGCTGATATGCTGTTCTTTAATATTGTGACGTTTGGCATATCCGGTAAGGATCAGAGTCAGTGCACCGTCACCGGTTACATTACATGCAGTTCCAAAGCTGTCCTGCAGCGCAAAGATGGTAAGCATCAGGGCTGTGCCGGAATCACCGAATTTCAGGATACCTGTAATGATACCGAGAGATGCCATAACAGTTCCGCCGGGTACGCCGGGAGCTCCAATTGCGAAGACGCCAAGCAGAACACAGAACAGAACGATAGTTCCAGGTGCAGGTACTGCGCCGTAAAGAATTTTTGAAATAGTCATGCAGAAGAAGACTTCTGTAAGCACGGATCCGCAAAGATGAATATTGGCAAATAGCGGAATGCCAAAATCTACCATATCTTTTCTGAGTGGTTTTGCCTTGCGTGCGCACTGAAGTGCAACTGCGAGTGTAGCTGCAGAGGACATGGTACCTACAGCAGTAAGATATGCCGGACCGTAATGTTTTACAACTTCGATAGGGTTCTCTTTTGAGTAAATACCTGCAAGTACATACAGAAGAGCCATCCAGATAAAATGTCCTACAAGGACGATTGCTATTACCTGCAGGAATACAGGAAGCTGTCTGGTGATAGTTCCTTCGTATGCCAGTGAACAGAAGGTCAGTCCGATGAAGAACGGAAGAACCGGGATGATTACTCTGGATACGATAGCCAGCACGATTTTCTGGAACTCATCAAGTAAAGATGAAACAAGATTAGCTTTTGTCCAGGTAGCTGCCAGACCAAGCATAATGGATAATACAAGTGCACTCATAACAGGCATAATCTGTGGAATGGAGAGCTCAAAGATTACATCCGGCAGAGTTTTGAGATTATCTGCAGTGGAACTGATAGATAAATGCGGAATCAGTGCGTATCCGGATACTGCAGAAAATAAAGCAGCTCCCAGTGAGGAAGCATAAGCGATACAGACCGCAACTCCCAACATTCTGGAAGCATTATTTCCCAGTTTTGTAATGGATGGTGCGATAAAACCGATAATGATCAGCGGAACACAGAAGTTGATCAGCTGACCAAGAATGTACTTCAGTGTTACAACCACATTCAGTACGGCTGCTGTAATGGCGGATTTATCTGTCGTATTCAGAAGAAGTCCGATACAGATGCCAAGTGCCACGCCGACAAGTAGTTTGAACGGCAGGCTGTGTAGAAAATTGTTTTTTTTCATGATATTTCCCCCTTTTCCCTCAATTATAATATATTTTTAGGGAAATCACAATCAGTTATTCGTAAGACAGGAGAGGCTATGTACAAAAAAATTTATCAGATATTAGAAGAAACAGGAAAAGTGAAAACAGCGATGGTTTTAAATGGTAGCTATAAAGGTAGAAAATGCCTGATAAAAGAGGACCATTGTACAGCTTTTGACGGAGGAATGGCAGAAGAGTTCTGGAAAAAATATGAGGAACAGCTGGTATCCTGTCAGGATACAAAAGTACTCCATATTGATGAGACAGATTTTTTTGTAGAGATTTATGTAAAAAATCCTCAGCTGATCATTCTTGGAGGAGGCCATGTGTCTCAGCCTGTAGCAAAAATTGGCAAGATGTTGGGATTTCATGTAACAGTTATGGATGACAGGGAGGAATTTGTCACGGTAGAGCGTTTTCCTGATGCAGACCGTCTGATTAAAGGAACATTTGAAGAAATTTCCGAGAAGATTCCCGCATATGAAAATGCTTATTACGTAATCGTGACCAGGGGACATCTGGGAGACAGTACCTGTGCCAGACAGATTATGAAACGTCCTTATGTATATCTGGGAATGATCGGCAGCAGAAACAAGGTAAGGCTGACCAGAGAGAAACTTCTGGGCGAAGGATTCAGTGAAGATCAGCTCAATACGATTCATGCACCTATTGGTCTGCCTATCGGCGGACAGATGCCTGCAGAGATCGCGGTAAGTATCACTGCAGAAATCGTTCAGGAAAAGAATAAATATAATGTTTCTTATGTAGATGATGCAGTAGAAACGGCTGTCCGGGAGAAAGGTGAGGGAGTCATGATAACCATTATTTCCAAAAGAGGGTCTTCTCCAAGAGGAACAGGAAGTAAGATGTTTCTGGACAGAGAGGGCAGATCATATGGAAGTATCGGTGGCGGAAATGTAGAATTCCAGGCATTGAAATATGCACCAAATGCACATCACTGTGAAGTGAAAACATATAATCTGTCCAATCAGGGAGGGGCAAACCTTGGCATGATCTGCGGCGGAGAAGTGGAAGTCCTTTATGAAGTGCTTTAACCAAAGAGTGAGCAGCAACATTGAACTTGCATATTGCAGAAGAATCGTGTATATTAGTACATAAAGTGACGTAGAAAATACGGAGGGACAGTATCCGTGTTTGATAAAGGAGGATTCTACTTATGAAAAAAACATTATGGCTGGTTCTCGTTCTGGGGCTTGCATTTGCCGCTCAGGGATGTGGATTTGACCCGACTATTGATTCCAGCGTTATGATCGTAAAAGTAACACCAACACCGGAAGTAACACCGACTCCAGAGACAGCGGCAACTCCAACACCGGAAGCAACACCGACTCCTGCAACAGAGCAGACGGCCAGCGGAATTAATGTAGAGGTAAAAACAGGTACTTATTATGCAGCATCAGAGCTGAATCTTCGTTCTGACGCAAGTGCAGATGCAGACCTGGTTGCAAGTGTGGCATCCGGAACTCAGCTGAACAGCACGGGTGTATGTGACAACGGATGGATTCGTGTAGACTATAATGGACAGAACTGCTATGCAAGCGGAGATTTTGTGACAACAACGGCGCCTGCAGGAGATGCGGCTGTTGCGGATACGTCTGCAGATGCGGAGACTGATACAACTTCGGATACATCATACGATGATACTTCTTATGATGAGAGTGCTCAGTAATTCATCGCACAGAATGGGATGCCGATGTAAAACCAGAAAAAGATATATAAGAAAACAGTAAAGATAAAAAATAAAAGCTGCAGGAAACATTGAGTTCACTGCAGCTTTTACTTTATGTGTCCGTTTACTGTGGATAAATAAGTCTGTCAGGTTTGATATCATAAAGAACTTCATCCAGGAATTTCTTGGCCAGATATTTAGCCATCGGCAGGTTCATATCCAGATAATTGCCGCAGTCCTTAGCGGATGCTCCCGGAACTTCTCCTTCAAAATCACGGATAAATTCAAATGTTTCAATCATAAGCGGAACAATATCTTTGGATTCATAATCTCCGTTTAAGAGAAGGTAATTACCTGTACGGCAGCCCATTGGGCCCCAGTAGATCATTTTAGGCCCGAATTCTTTATGATTTCTGAGAAAAGTAGCTGCCAGATGCTCAATAGTGTGAAGCTCTGCAGTGTTCATGACTGGTTCCTCGTTAGGAGAAGTCATACGGATATCAAAAGTAGTGACTACAGTGCCGCCTACCGGATCTTTACGGGAGACATAGACACCTGGCTGTAATTTGATATGGTCAATGGTAAAACTTGTTATTTTTTCCATTTTGGATTCCTCACTTTCGTTTAGATAATTGGTATATAGTCAGACAGTTTTGACTGAACTGATTTCTGAAGAATATTTTAACAGGCAATCAATCGGAAGTAAATACAGTAACGGGCAACAATCTGAACATTTTGTGAAAAGAGTTGTTTTTTTTTATAGATAAGTTATAATCAAATAAGATTGTGTTCTGAGAATATTACAGGTTTATTGTGAAATAGACTTGGAACCGGATAAAAGGAGGATATATAAAATGAAGGCGAAAAGAGTAGAAATAACTGCTAGTATTCTGACTTTAGCTCTGACAGTTGCGATGAGTGGTTGCAGTGTCAGCATAAACCTTAATAATAAGAAAAAAGAAGCTACGGAGAGTATGGAAACCACAGAGAAAAAAGAAGAGACAACAGATTCTGCAGATGACACAAAAGTAGCAACTCAGGAAGAAGCAGAAGCAGCAGGATTCTCTGACGGTACGGATGCGTCAGACAGCAAAACAGTGGATTTAAAGGATGACAGCACAGATGTGCTCCTGGATACATCTGAAGAATTGACAGGTACTCATCATGCAGAGATTATAGTAAAAGATTACGGTACCATTGATGTAGAACTGGATGCAGATACAGCACCGATCACAGTAACAAACTTTGTAAAACTTGCACAGGAGGGGTTCTATGATGGTCTGACATTTCACCGCATTATGGATGGATTTATGATTCAGGGCGGTGACCCGAATGGAAATGGAACAGGTGGATCTGATGAAAATATCAAAGGAGAGTTCAGCAATAATGGAGTAGAGAATGATATTTCTCATACAAGAGGAACCATTTCTATGGCACGTGCCAATGATCCGGACAGCGGAAGCTCACAGTTCTTTATCGTACAGAGCGACAGCACATTTCTTGACGGTGATTATGCGGGATTTGGTCATGTAACATCTGGTATGGATATTGTAGACAAGATCTGCAAAGATGCTAAACCAACAGATAACAATGGAACTATTCCTGCAGATGAGCAGCCGGTGATCGAAACTGTTAAAATTACAGACTAAGCAGAATATCAGAAAATTATGATAAAAACAGCGCGAAAGATTTTGTATATATCTTTTGCGCTGTTTTTATATCAGTAGAAATTGCTTCGTAGAAGTATCCTTTCCTGTGAACTGCAAATTAATTTTTGATGATAAGAACCGGGATTGGCGGATGATTTGGACGATTATAATAATCGCTTTTGATGACCAGATAATTATGTGGATTTAGTTCTTTCAGCCATGCAAGGATCTGATCACGTTCTTCAAATCCTGAATCTCCGCCACTATAAATACACAGAGAGATCATGCCGCCTTTTTTCAGTAGTGACAGGGCCTGAGTCAGCGCCTGGATACTGGTCTCACCTTTGGTAGCCAGTGCGTGATCTCCTCCCGGCAGATAACCGAAATTAAAGACAATACAGCTTATACTGTCCGGTTCTGCATATTTTGACATGTTCGTGTGTGACTCCAGAAGCAGGGTGTAATTTTCCGGAGCATGCTCAGTGCTCAGTTTCTTTCTGGTTGCAGTCAGTGCCTGTTCCTGGATATCAAAGGCAAGAACTTTTCCAGATTCTCCACATAATTGTGCCAACAGAAGTGTATCGTTTCCATTTCCCATAGTGGCATCAATGCAGAAATCTCCTTTCTGAACCTGTTGCCGGATGAAATTTGCACACCATTGAGTGATCTGATAGTTTTTCATAATATTCCTCCACAAATTAACCAGATAAACTGCGGAGCAGTTATCGGGTTATGCTCCAAGTAGCGAAGCGGATTGCGAATATCCGCTTGAATTACGTTACTGTCATTATAATGCAAAGAATCACCTGGATGTCAAGTAAAAGTGAATTAAGACTATCCGAGAGGTGATTTGGCATATTTCTTCCAATTGTTTTGCAAAGAAAACAAATCCTGTATTGCATTTCCTATAATAATTAGTCTATAATAAGGAGAATTGTGTTAAGGAACAGTATTGATCCGGAGAAAGAGGTAGAGAGAAATGACACTGGAAGGAAAAACAGTATTATTAGGAGTGACAGGCAGTATTGCTGCATACAAGATTGCATATCTTGCAAGTGCACTGAAGAAGTGTCGTGCAGATGTTCATGTACTTATGACAGAAAATGCTACGAATTTTATCAATCCGATTACTTTCGAGACTCTTACAGGTAATAAATGTCTGGTAGATACTTTTGACCGGAATTTTCAGTTCCAGGTAGAGCATGTATCCATCGCGAAGAAGGCTGATGTGGTGATGATCGCACCGGCAAGCGCGAATGTGATCGGCAAGCTGGCTCACGGAATTGCAGATGATATGCTCACCACTACGATCATGGCATGCAAATGTAAGAAATTTATTTCACCTGCCATGAATACAAATATGTTTGAAAATCCTGTAGTACAGGATAACCTTAAGATTTTGGAGCATTACGGATATGAAGTGATTGCTCCTGCAAGCGGATATCTGGCATGCGGTGACACAGGTGCAGGTAAGATGCCGGAACCTGAGACGTTACTTGCTTATATTGAAAGAGAAATCGCCTGCAAAAAAGATCTGAAAGGTAAGAAAATCCTGGTAACAGCAGGTCCTACACAGGAATCTATTGATCCTGTGCGATATATCACTAATCATTCCTCAGGAAAAATGGGTTATGCCATTGCGAAAGCTGCGATGCTCCGTGGTGCAGATGTCACGCTGGTAAGCGGACGTACTGCTGTTGAGCCGCCGATGTTCGTAAATCTGGTGCCTGTTGTGACTGCAAAGGATATGTATGAGGCGGTGACTTCTGTCAGTGATGAACAGGATATTATCATCAAAGCAGCAGCGGTTGCAGATTATCGTCCTGCGAAAGTCAGTGCCGAGAAAGTCAAGAAAAGTGACGGACAGATGTCTATAGAATTAGAAAGAACAGATGATATTCTGAAATATCTGGGAGAACACAGGCGTGACGGACAGTTCCTCTGTGGATTCTCCATGGAGACTCAGAATGTAATCGGTAATTCCAGAGCCAAGCTCATAAAGAAGAACCTGGATATGGTAGCTGCCAACAATGTAAAGGTTGAAGGTGCCGGATTTCAGGGTGATACAAATGTGCTGACTCTGATTACACAGGATGAGGAAGTATCACTCCCGCTTATGAGTAAGGAGGATGCAGCCCTTGAAATCCTGGATAAAATTCTTTTGCTGATTTCAGATAAGAATCAGTAAATAGAAAGCAGATGGTACTAATGAAAGGCTGATTGACGGAATAAATCCTAAGGCAGCAAAGCATTGAGTCAGTCTGCAGAAACAATTTAATCTCAGAAAAGCAGAAATCCCGTAAGGGAAAATCTCAGATCTGCTTTCCATCACCGTATTGTATCCGGAAACGGAACGGTAACAAGGAGGAAAAAATGAAAACAAAGAAATTCACAACAACACAGCTTACCATGCTTGGCCTGATGGCGGCAGTTCTTCTGCTGATGGCCTACACACCACTGGGATACCTGAATATCGGACCACTGGCGATCTCATTTAATGTGATCCCGGTTGCAATCAGTGCAGTTGTACTCGGACCGACAGGCGGAGCCATCGCAGGAGCAATTTTCGGACTGACAAGCTTTGGACAGTGCATCGGACTTGGTGGAACAAGTGCAATGGGAGCTATGCTGTTTAGTATCAACCCGGTTCTGGCATTTATTCAGAGATTTGTGCCGCGTCTTCTCGATGGAATCTGCCTTGGCTATATTTATAAGGCTATGCGTAAGAAAACAAATGTGTATGTATCCTGCGCAGTAACAGGATTTTTCTCCGCATTTCTGAACACATTATTCTTTATGACAGCCCTGGTAGGTCTGTTTGGAAATACGGAATATGTACAGGGACTGATGGGCGGAAGAAATATTATCATTGGCTGCTGTATGATGGTAGGAATTAATGCAGTTTGCGAAATGATATCTTCAACAGTGATCACGGGAGCTGTAGGAGCAGCCCTTTCCAAGGCACATCTGATTCCTGCTCAGAAAGCGGCAGACAGTGAGAACGGTAAAACAGCTAAGGCAACAGCTTAGGTGAAAAAATAATCGGCTGGAACTGCATATTGATACAGATATAAAAAAGAAACGGGCACGCAGTTATGCGTGCCTGTATTAGAAAAATGTAAATTGTTTCTAAATAAGCAGGAGATTATTTGCTTAGTAGTGAATATATGGTAAAAAGGATGATTTTGGCAGCTTATTTATGAAGCAAAATAGGAATCAGTAATTTGAATGGAGATAAGGAAGTATGATTTTAGCGATTGACATCGGAAATACTAATATTGTAGTTGGATGCATTGATGACAAAAAAACATATTTCATAGAACGTCTTTCTACGAACCGTACAAAGACAGAGCTGGAATATGCCGTGGATATTAAGAATGTTCTTGATATTTATCATATCAAGAAAGCAGATATCGAAGGATGTATCATTTCT
The DNA here is from genome assembly GCA_934416185.1 of uncultured Blautia sp. Taxonomy (GTDB): domain Bacteria; phylum Bacillota; class Clostridia; order Lachnospirales; family Lachnospiraceae; genus Blautia_A. The sequence goes on from CAKRWH010000001.1 coordinate 58,824, forward strand.
TCTGTAGTACCGCAGATTACTAATATTGCAAAACTGGCAGCAGAAAAGATCCTAAAAAAAGATGCAATCGTTCTGGGACCTGGCGTAAAAACAGGGCTGAATATTATGATGGATAATCCGGGACAGCTTGGTGCAGATCAGGTTGCAGATGCAGTGGCAGGAATTGCCAACTATCCGGTGCCGCTGATTCTTATTGATATGGGAACTGCAACTACAGCTTCCGTTGTTAACAGCAAGAAACAGTATGTGGGAGGAATGATCCTGCCCGGCGTTGGTGTCTCGCTGGATGCCCTCACTGCAAGAGCTTCTCAGCTTAGTGGAATCAGTATCGATGCTCCAAAACATGTAATTGGAAAAAATACGATTGAATGTATGAAAAGCGGAGTCCTTTACAGCAATGCAGCAGCTCTTGACGGAATTATAGATCGAATCGAAGAAGAACTTGGTGAGAAGGCTACAGTAGTAGCAACCGGCGGTCTGGCAAAGAAAATTATTCCGCATTGCAAAAGAAAGATCATTCTGGATGAAGAGCTTCTTCTGAGAGGACTTCTCTATATTTATGAAAAAAATAAATAGAAATTTTTGATAATAAAAACAGTTCAGCAGACGGGAAAATCTGTTGAACTGTTTTTGGGTCTGTAGGATTTTTTAGATAATTTGATAATTATCTGTTGGGTAGTTCAAAAAGCAGAGATGAAATCTTCAGGAACCGGTGCGGTGAAGATCATAGCTTTTTTTGTAACAGGATGTGTAAATTCCAGCTGATAAGAATGAAGCGGCTGTCGCTGTATCCAGCGGTAGTCCGGATTGTACAGATAGTCGCCGGGAAGCGGATGCCCTATATATTTCATATGCACCCGGATCTGATGAGTGCGCCCTGTTTCCAGATGAAGTTCAGTAAGGGAGTATTCTCTGCCAACTGCCAGACGTTCATAATGTGTTACGGCCGACTCCCCTGTTTCAAAATTTATTTCCCGGGTGATCACTGAGCCTTCCATTCGTGCAATTGGAGCATCAATAGTACCTGTTTCAGGAGGAATTCCATCTACAAGGGCCAGATAAGTCCTGCGGATTTGCCGGTTCTTCATCTGTACAGACAGAATGGCAGCACTTAGAGGATTTTTGGCAAGAATCAGCGCACCGGTAGTATCCCTGTCCAGTCGGTTGATGCATCGATAGACAAAGTCTTCTCCTCTTTCTGCGAAATACCAGGCAATCCCGTTGGCAAGCGTATTTTCATAATTTCCCATAGATGGATGTACCGGCATTCCGGCAGGCTTATTGATTACAAGAATATCTTCATCTTCGTAAAGAATTTTCAGATCCATTTCTGTGCGTATAATATTCTCTCCTGTTTCCGTTTCAGGAACCGTGATCACCAGATGATCCCCGGCAGTAAGAACGGATCTTCCGAAACCGCGTCCTCCATTAAGGATGATCGTATTCGAAGCATTCTTCATAGAGCTTAATATATGACGGGAAAAGCCCTTACTTTTCAGGAAATCCAGAATTGTAACCGGATTTGTGTTTTCAGAAATAGTATATTCGATGATTCTTTGCATAATTTGTGTATCTGCTTTCTTAATTTTTATGATGTACTCAATAGTATCTGCCTGCTTAATCGAATCAGGTAAGCCCCCTGTTTCAATTGGGAATATCCGTTTGACTGACAGAAATTCTATGTATTCTGCAGATTAATGTATCAGATTTTGCGGAACATAACAAGGGAATATTTATTTACTGAATCAAGTAAGTCCCCTGCTTCAATTGGGAATATCCGCTTGAATAAGCTCTAAAATCATATAAAAACATAGATTACTCACTTGCATCAAATAAAATTAAGCGTATAATCTAAAAAAGAAAAACAAATGGGTGGGGGAAAGATGAACGAACAGCGACATATTTTTACAAACAGAATGCTCCGAAACCTGCTGGTTCCGGTAATCTTTGAGCAGGTGTTGAACTCTCTGATGGGAACGGTTGATACCATGATGGTCAGCAATGTGGGTTCTGCAGCTATATCAGCAGTGTCTCTGGTGGACTCTATCAATGTCCTGGTAATCCAGGCATTTTCGGCACTTGCAGCCGGCGGCGCCATTATCTGCTCTCAATACATAGGTCAGAAGAACCATGAAATGGCAAACAAATCAGCGAGACAGGTGTTATTTATCATCACAGCGATATCTGTAGCAGTGACTGCGTTATGCCTTGCGTTTCGTATACCGTTGCTGCGATTGATATTCGGAAAGGTAGAAGCAGATGTTATGACTGCTTCCATGGTATATTTCTTCTATACTGCATTGTCATTCCCATTTATTGCACTTTATGATGCAGGTGCATCTATCTTCCGTTCGCAGGGGAATACCAGAGGGCCAATGGTAGTTTCGATGATTTCAAATGGTATCAATATCGGAGGAAATGCAGTTCTGATCTGGGTATTCCACATGGGAGTGGCAGGAGCAGCTATTGCAACTCTGGCATCCAGAGTCTTTTGTGCAGTGGTCGTGCTCTGGCAGCTTAGACTAAACAGACAGCCAATCGTAGTACGGGACTACTACAAGATCCGTCCGGATGGAAAAATGATCACCAGAATTCTCTCTCTCGGGATTCCATCCGGAGTGGAGAATAGTATGTTTCAGCTTGGAAAACTGGCGATCCAGTCCTCAGTATCTACACTGGGAACCGTAGCGATCGCCGCCCAGGCAATGACAAATATCCTTGAGAACCTTAATGGCATTGCTGCCATTGGTGTAGGAATCGGGCTGATGACGGTAGTAGGACAGTGTATGGGGGCAGGCAGAAAAGATGAAGCAATCTATTATATAAAGAAATTAAGTGTACTTGCAGAAATTGTTATTATTGTAAGTTGTCTTTTAGTATTTGCTCTGACTGTTCCTGTGACAAAACTTGGCGGAATGGAACCTGAAAGTGCCAGAATGTGTTTCCACATGGTAACCTGGATCACAATTGTCAAACCAATTGTATGGGTAATGGGATTTGTACCTGCATACGGGTTAAGAGCGGCAGGAGATGTGAAATTTTCCATGATCACATCCTGTATCACCATGTGGGCATTCAGATTTTGCCTTTGTGTATATCTCATCCACTTCCGGGGATTTGGACCAATGGCTGTATGGATCGGAATGTTCACTGACTGGACTGTGAGAGGAATCGTTTTCGGGATTCGTTTTCACAGCCGAAAATGGCTCAACCACAAAGTTGTATAAATATTTATGTAAAGAGAGGATTCGCTCTGTTGCTTGTATGCACATTGACTTTTCCCTTTCAAAATTATATAATTAACTTCGGAAATTGACCCCAGAAAAGTAGCACAGGAAGCCAGGTGAAATCCCTGCGCAAGTCCGTTACTGTAACAGCCAGATACTGTATACTTTTTCAGGAGAAATATGCTCTGCGGCAACCAGAGAATATTTCAAGTGTTTTGAGATAAGAACTTTCAGGAGGGATTTTGTTGCGCACAGAATCCCTCCTTTTATGTAGACTACAGAAATCGCTATTGCTGTAGAAAATGCAATAAACAGTAAAAGGAGACCACATGAAGAACGGACTGGAAGACTACTACGTGATCCGCGGAAATAAAAAAATGCGATTTGGCTACACGACAGGTTCCTGCGCAGCTGCTGCATGTAAGGGTGCAGCAGAAATACTATTGAGCGGGAATCGTCAGGAAACAGTACAACTGATGACTCCGAAAGGAATTCTGCTCACCCTGGAATTAAAAAACATTCGGATAGAATCGGACAAAGTAACCTGTGCTATTCAGAAAGACGCAGGAGATGACCCGGATACTACCAATGGAATCATGGTCTACGCTTCTGTACAAAAGACAAATGACCCTGGAATTGTGGTAGATGGAGGAATTGGTGTAGGCAGAGTGACTAAAGCAGGGCTTTCCCAGAAAATCGGAGAAGCTGCAATTAATCCGGTGCCAAAAGCGATGATACTGCGGGAAGCAGCAGAGACAGCAGAGAAGTATGATTATGAGGGCGGCCTGAAGATTATTATTTCCGTTCCTGAGGGGATTGAGATTGGAAAGAAAACCTTTAATCCACGACTTGGCATTGTAGGTGGAATTTCTATTCTGGGGACTTCGGGGATTGTGGAACCGATGAGTGAGGCTGCACTTGTTCAGAGCATCAATGTGGAAATGAAGCAGCATTTTTTGCAAGGAGAGGAGTATATTCTGGTCACACCTGGAAACTATGGCGCAGATTATCTGAGAGAACATATGGATCTTCCATATGAGAAGAATATCAAATGCAGTAATTATGTAGGAGAAACCATTGATATGGCTGTTGATATGGGGGTTAAGGGAATCCTTTTTATTGCCCATATCGGTAAATTTGTAAAAGTAGCTGCCGGAATTATGAATACACATTCCCATAGTGCAGACGGCAGAATGGAAGTTCTGGCATCAAATGCGATCCGCGCAGGTGCTCCGCTGGAGTGTGCAAAAGAAATTCTGGATGCTTCTACTACGGATGAAGCACTGGAGATTCTGGAGAGATATCAGGTGATGCAAGGGACGATGAGGGAAATCCTTGGCCGGATCCAGTTTTACTTAAATCACAGATCTTATGAGCAGATCCTTCTGGGAGCAGTGATCTTTAACAATACATGCGGGTATTTGGGACAGACTGCAGATGCAGCGGAACTGATAGAGAAGATCAGTGCACAAAATGACAGATTATCAGAGAAACAGACCAATAATTAAAAAGAATAAACTTACAAGAGGAGGAAGATAAATATGGTACATTTTGTAGGAGCAGGTCCGGGAGCACCGGATCTCATTACAGTAAGAGGAAGAAAATATCTGGAGGAAGCAGATGTAGTGATCTATGCAGGATCTCTGGTAAATCCGGAACTTCTCACTTATACAAAAGAGGAATGTCAGATTTACAACAGTGCAAAGATGACCCTGGAAGAAGTGATCGAAGTTGTTGAGAAAGCGGAGACAGAGGAGAAAACTACTGTTCGTCTCCACACAGGAGATCCATGTATCTACGGTGCAATCCGTGAACAGATGGACATTCTGGATGAGAAAAAGATTGCCTATGATTACTGCCCGGGAGTCAGCGCATTCTGCGGTGCTGCAAGTGCTCTGAATCTGGAATACACTCTGCCGGATATTTCCCAGAGTGTGATCATCACCCGTATGGAAGGCAGAACTCCGGTTCCATCCAAAGAGAGCATTCAGTCTTTTGCCGCACATCAGGCAACCATGGTCGTATTTTTAAGCACAGGAATGCTGGAAGAACTGAGCAGACGACTTATTGAAGGCGGCTACACAGAGAATACACCGGCAGCTATCGTATACAAAGCAACATGGCCAGAGCAGAAGACGTTTGTCTGCACAGTAGGGACTCTCGCAAAGACAGCAGCAGAGAACAATATCACAAAGACTGCCCTGATGATTATTGGAGACACAGTGGCAGCAGGACATTATGACCGTTCTAAACTGTATGATCCGGAATTTACTACAGAGTTCCGTGAGGCGACAAAGTCCAAAACTCATCATTCATAATCGGTTTGGATGAATCATTGTGGAGAAAGAAAATGAAAATCGCACTCATATGCTTCAGTCTTACCGGACAGGAAACCGGGGAGAAACTATGCCGTAGCCTGGAAACGATCGGCATGACAGCTGTGCTTGATAAAAAAAGTAAATATCTGCCAGACTCCATAAAGATCAGCACTTCTGTATGGGCAGGGAAGAAGTTCGCTGATTCGGACGCCCTGATCTTCATCGGTGCCACTGGAATTGCGGTCCGTAGCATTGCTCCGTATGTGGCATCAAAGAAATCCGATCCTGCCGTACTGGTGATTGATGAATGTGGCCACTTTGTGATTTCTCTTTTATCCGGACATCTGGGCGGGGCTAATGAACTGGCACTGAAAGTGGCCGAAATTTTACATGCAGTTCCGGTAGTGACAACAGCTACGGATTTACATCACCGTTTTGCTGTGGATGTCTTTGCGAAGAAGAATAACTGTAGTATTTTTAATATGAAAGCTGCAAAAGAAGTTTCGGCTGCACTACTGGCAGGCGGGAGAGTTGGATTTTACAGTGAATTTCCTGTAGAGGGAGAGCTGCCGGACGGTCTGCTTTTATGTGATGAATGTGGAAATCCGGTCAGACCTGCGGAAGATGATACAGAACCAGAATGTGGAGTAGCAGTTACCGTACATACATCCTGCCAGCCTTTCGCATCTACAACCCAGGTAGTCCCAAAATGTCTGACATTGGGCGTGGGATGCCGTAAAGGTAAGGATGCAGGGGGAATTGCAGAAGCTGCACAGAAAATACTTGACAGGTCAGAACTGTACAGAGAAGCATTTGAACAGATCGCCAGTATCGATCTGAAAAAAGAAGAACAGGGAATTCTGTCATTATCACATGATTGGCAGATCCCATTTCGCACTTATACAGAAAATGAATTGAAACAGGTGCCGGGAGAATTTACCCCCTCACCTTTTGTAAAGAAGATCACAGGCGTGGATAATGTCTGTGAAAGAAGCGCAGTCTTTGCCAGTGGCAATGGCAGCCTGCTTCAGAAGAAAAATGGAGAGAACGGTGTGACCACAGCAGTGGCAGCCAGAGAATGGAGGATACATTTTGAGTAAAATATATGTAATCGGAATCGGCCCGGGAGCTTATGACCAGATGACAGGCAAAGCGATCCGTGCAATGAATGAAAGTGATGCGATCATCGGATATACGGTATACGTTGACCTGGTAAAAGAATATTTCCCGGGAAAAGAATTTATGACTACACCAATGAAGAAAGAAGTAGACCGTTGTGTCCTTGCTTTTGAGGAAGCAAAGAAAGGTAAAACAGTTTCTATGATCTGCAGCGGCGATGCGGGAGTTTATGGTATGGCAGGCCTGATGTATGAGGTTGGGGTGAACTATCCGGAAACAGAACTTGAGATCATTCCGGGTGTAACAGCAGCAACAGGCGGAGCTGCAGTTCTTGGTGCACCGCTGATCCATGATTTCTGCCTGATCAGTTTAAGTGATCTTCTTACTCCGTGGGAAAAGATCGAGACAAGACTTCTGGCAGCAGCACAGGCAGATTTCGTAGTATGTCTGTATAACCCGTCAAGCAAGAAACGTCATGATTATCTGCAGAAAGCCTGTGATCTGATGATGAAATATAAATCACCGGATACGATCTGCGGTACAGTTTCCAATATCGCAAGAGAAGGTGAAACTGCAAATGTAATGACATTGAAAGAACTGAGAGATACACAGGTAGATATGTTTACAACTGTATTTATTGGAAATTCTCAGACAAAAGAACTGAACCACAAGATGGTAACACCGAGAGGATATAAGAATGTATAAAGTTCTTGTTTTTGCAGGAACCACAGAGGGGTATGAAATCTGCCGGTTCCTGGCAGATCATCAGGTACGTACAATGGGATTTGCAGCTACAGAATACGGCGGTAAGTCTCTTACAGAAAATGAATATCTCACTGTACAGACCGGAAGGCTGGACGAAACAGCCATGGAGCAGGTTTTCATTCAGGAGAAGCCGGAGATGGTACTGGATGCGACTCATCCTTATGCAGCAGAAGTAACATTAAATATCCGTACAGCCTGTGAGAAAACACAGACACTTTACCGAAGGGTGCTGCGTGAATCCGGCAGTCGTGAGGATAAGGCTGTTTATGTGGAGAGCGTTCAGGCGGCAGCCCAATATCTGGATCAGACACAGGGGAATGTCCTGCTCACAACAGGCAGCAAGGAACTGGCAGGTTTTACAGGGATGAAAAATTATCAGGAACGCCTTTATGCCAGAGTTCTTTCCCTGCCGAATGTGATGCAGGCCTGTGCAGAACTGGGTTTTGAGGGAAAACATCTCATCGGAATGCAGGGACCTTTTTCCAGAGAGTTAAATGCAGCAATGCTGAGACAGTATCGCTGTAAATATCTGGTGACAAAGGATACAGGTAAAGCCGGCGGATTTCAGGATAAAATTGACGCTGCTTTAGAATGTGATGCAGTTCCGGTGATCATTGGACGACCTCTGAAAGAAGAAGGAATGTCTGTGAAAGAATGTAAGAGATTTCTGACAGAATATTTCTCACTGACCCATCAGCCACATATCACACTTCTGGGAATCGGAATGGGAAGTCGTGAAATGCTGACTGTACAGGGAAAGAACAGCCTGGATCAGGCAGATCTCCTGATCGGAGCCAGAAGAATGGTTGATTCTGTGAGACGTCCGGATCAGGATGTATTTATAGAATACAGAAGCCAGGAGATTAAAGATTATATTGATTCACATCCGGAATATGACAATATCGTGATCGTATTGTCTGGAGATGTAGGTTTCTACAGTGGAGCTAAAAAACTTCTGGATGTATTACAGCAGAATAAATTAAGTCAGAATTCTTTTGGTTCAGAGACGGCGGGACAGAGCAGCTCAGTTCAGAATACTGTAAAACCGGAGATTCAGGTTCAGTGCGGTATTTCTTCTGTAGTATATTTCATGTCAAAGATCGGACTCTCCTGGGATGATGCAAAGATTGTCAGCGCCCATGGCAGGAGATGTAATCTTATTTCTTATATCCATAATGAGAAGAAAGTATTCGCTATTCTGGGAACTTCAGATGGTGTAGCTGTTCTGGCCAGTAAACTGGTGGATTATGGAATGAGTGATGTGCTCCTTTATGTAGGAGAGAATCTTTCTTATGATAATGAGAAGATTTTTGTAAAAACAGCAGGTGAGCTGACAGAATACACAGGTAATCCGTTATCTGTGATCTGTGCAGTGAATGAATCTGCCGGAAAACGTCTGGAAACGCACGGAATCAAAGATGAAGAATTTATCAGGGGCAAAGCACCGATGACAAAAGAAGAAGTGCGCACAGTATCTCTTTCTAAATTGCGCCTGACAGAAGATTCAGTTTGTTATGATGTAGGAGCAGGAACAGGTTCTCTTTCTATAGAAATGGCACTCCGCGCACATCAGGGTAAAGTCTGGGCGATTGAGAAGAAAGAGGATGCAGTGGAACTGATCCGTCAGAACAAGGTGAAATTTGCAGCCGATAATCTGGAAATTATCGAGGGACTTGCGCCGGAAGCACTCAAAGATCTCCCTGTACCCACCCATGCATTTATCGGCGGTTCTTCCGGAAATCTGAAAGAAATTCTGCAAATTCTGATAGAAAAGAATCCTCAGGTTCGCATCGTAATTAACTGTATTACACTGGAGACAGTATCTGAAGCACTGGAAACAGCGAAAGAGTTTGGATTTGAGGAAAATGAAATTGTTCAGTTAAGCGCAGCACGTTCAAAAGCAATTGGACGTTATCATATGATGATGGGCGAGAATCCGATTTATATTATCACATTGCAGAATCCACAGAAGTAATCCGGACAAATTGTCAGGACTATGGAACTTACACAATATGAAAAGAGAAACAGAGGAGAACCAGGATGAAAATTCCAAGAATACTTCTTGCAGCAGGAGCCAGTGGGAGTGGCAAAACATTGATTACCTGCGGCCTCCTGCAGGCGTTAGTTAACAGAAAAATGAAAGTAGCTTCTTTTAAATGTGGTCCGGATTACATAGATCCTATGTTTCACTCCAGAGTCATCGGAACGAAATCGCGAAATCTGGATACCTTTTTTACAGATGTGGATACAACCAGATACCTTCTGAGCCGAAATGCCGCAGGCTGTGATATTGCAGTGATGGAGGGGGTCATGGGATTCTACGATGGAGTAGGCGGGATTTCTACCAGAGCAAGCGCCTATGACCTGGCAGATACGACGGATACACCTGTGATCCTGATCGTAAACAGCAGAGGTATGAGCATTTCCCTTGCAGCCTATATTAAAGGCTTTATGGAATATAAAGAGAACAGTCACATTAAAGGAGTGATCTTTAACCAGATGTCTCCTATGCTGTATCCGAGAATGAAGAAACTGGTGGAAGAGCAACTTGGCATAGAAGTTCTTGGATATGTGCCGAAAGTAGAAGACTGTGTGATCGAAAGCCGTCATCTGGGGCTGGTGCTTCCGGAGGAAATCGTTGATCTTAAAGAACGTCTGCAGAAACTGGCAGGAGTGCTGGAGAATACGTTGGAAATAGACAGAATTCTCACACTTGCTGAAAATGCACCGGATCTGAATGTACTGGAATCCTTGTCACAGAAGAATTCTGCATTTGATTTTCGTCTGCCGCAGAAATTACGGATCGGAGTAGCAAAGGACGAGGCATTCTGTTTTTTTTATGAAGATAATTTCCGACTGCTTCAGGGGATGGGAGCAGAACTGGTAGAATTTTCACCTGTTCATGATGAACATCTTCCTGAGAATCTGGATGGAATGCTCCTTTATGGAGGCTATCCGGAATTAAACGGAGAAGCATTGGAACGAAATGAATCTATGAAAACAGAAATTGCACAGGCAGTCAGCGGTGGTATGCCCTGCATGGCAGAATGCGGCGGTTTTATGTATCTTCATGAACAAATGGAAGACATGAACGGAATCAATCGCAGAACCTGTGGTGTAATCTCTGGAAAATGTTTCCGTACTCCGAAGCTGACCAGGTTTGGATATATTACTTTAACAGCAGGGCGGCCTGTATTTGACATAGATGCAGAAGAAATTGGGGAAATTCCGGCTCATGAATTCCATTATTTTGATTCAGAAAACTGCGGCAGTGACTTTCATGCATCAAAACCCCTCAGCAAGCGGGGATGGGATTGTATCCACAGTACCGGAAGCCTGATGGCAGGATATCCGCATTTATATTATTACGGAAATCCGAAGATTCCGAAAGCATTTCTGCTCAAATGTCTGAAATATCATAAAACCAGTGAAAAGTAACTGAATGATCAGTATATAAAAGAGTTGTTACTGTTCATTCCAGGTAATTGTAGTGAGTGAACAGTGACAAAGATTTTATGACAGAATGTATGGCGAATACGTGAGAAGAAGGAGTTTTACTTGAGTATGATTTATTACAGTATGGCAGCCCTTGCGGCAGGTTTTATTCTTGATCTCATTATAGGAGATCCCAGATGGCTTTATCATCCGGTCTGTCTGATCGGAAATCTGATTGCATTTCTGGAAAAAATACTTCGGAAAATTTTTCCGAAAACAAATAATGGAGAGCTGATGGCAGGTATCGCAGAAGTGGTCCTGGTGTGTTTGCTTAGTGGTGGGATTCCGTATCTGATCCTCCATTTTCTGTATGGAATTTCTGTATGGGCCGGATTTGCACTGGAAACATTTTGGTGTTATCAGCTTCTGGCGACCAAATCTCTGAAAACAGAGAGTATGAAAGTTTATGACAGATTGAAGAATGGTACTTTGGATGAGGCGCGCTATGCAGTGTCCATGATCGTAGGCCGTGATACCCAGTCTCTTACAGAAGAGGGTGTAACGAAAGCAGCAGTAGAGACAGTGGCAGAGAATTCTTCTGACGGGATCATAGCGCCGATGTTCTATATGGCAATCGGAGGTGTGTGGTTGATGTTTCTTTATAAAGGAATCAACACTATGGATTCTATGCTTGGATATAAGAATGACAAATATCTTTATTTCGGACGCTGTGCTGCGAAGTTGGATGATGTGGCGAACTTTATTCCTGCCAGGATTTCCGGATGGCTTATGGTAGCTGCTACTGTATTTGTAAAAATGGATACAAAGAATGCAGCTAAGATCTACCGCAGAGACAGAAGGAATCATGCAAGTCCGAACTCTGCACAGACAGAAGCGGCAATGGCAGGTGCACTGGATGTACAGCTTGCCGGAAACGCCTATTATTTCGGAAAGCTCTATGAGAAGCCAACGATCGGAGATGCGATCCGCCCGGTAGAGGTGGAAGATATCAGACGTTCCAACCGTCTGCTTTACGCAACTGCGATTCTGGGAGTTGTGGTATTTCTGGTAATAGGTATTACTGTTCGCTTCTTACAGATATCTGTTATCAGATGAAAATACAAGCATGTATAATGAGACAGGAGATAGTAATGACGAAACATATACATGGCGGCGATGTTTACAAATATAATCATTGTCTGGACTTTTCAGCGAACTGTAATCCGCTGGGAACGCCGCAGAGTGTGAAGCAGGCAATCATAGACAGCGTGGATGATCTCAGCGATTATCCACGTGTAGGGTGCGGTCCGCTGAAAGAAGCAATCGCAGCCTATGAACATACTCAAAAAGAATATCTGATCTGCGGTAACGGGGCTGCAGACCTTATTTTTTCCCTTTGCAGAGCACAGAATCCGAAAAAAGCACTTTTATTGGCGCCGACCTTTGCAGAGTATGAACAGGCACTGGTCAGTGTGGAATGTGAGATTGCCAGATATTATCTGGAAGAATCGGCGGACTTCTGCGTAAAAGAGAACTACCTGGAGATTCTGCAAAAGGAAAAACCGGATATTATTTTCCTGTGTAATCCGAATAATCCAACAGGAATTACCATGCCGCAGGCACTTCTGGAAGCAATCCTTGAAAGCTGTGCAGAACTTGGAATTTTTATGGTAGTGGATGAATGCTTCCTGGATTTCGTAGAAGAACCTGAGAAGCATACGCTGAAAGGAAAGCTGGCAGAATATCCGAATCTTTTTTTGCTGAAGGCATTTACCAAACGTTATGCGATCCCGGGAGTGCGCCTGGGATATGGGTTCTGTTCTGACAGCAGTGTGCTGGAACGAATGGAAGCCGTGACACAGCCGTGGAATGTGTCCACAATGGCACAGCAGGCGGGTCTGGCGGCACTTAAAGAAACAGAGTATGTGGAAAAAGGCAGGCAGCTTGTTTTTCAGGAATCGGCATGGATGAAGGAGAAGATGGGGCAGCTTGGTCTGAAAGTATATCCGTCAGAAGCGAATTACATTTTTTTCCATGGACCGGCGAATCTGTTTGAATGTTGTGTGCCAAAAGGAATCTTAATTCGTGACTGCAGCAATTATCCGGGTCTGGAGAAAGGATATTTCCGTGTTGCAGTGAAACTGCATGAACAGAATGAGAAACTGATACAGGTGCTGACAGATATACTTGGATAGTATGCCGTCGTGTGGCAGCAAAAAATAGAAAGTTTTAGCCAATTAAGCAGGGAAGCAGATAATTTGTTTGTTTGGCATGATTGATACAACAGTTATGTAGGAGAAGAGAGGGAATAAGAAATGGCAAAAGCGATTATGGTGCAGGGGACAATGTCCAATGCAGGAAAAAGCCTCCTGGCAGCCGGTCTGTGCAGGATCTTTAAGCAGGACGGTTATAGAGTGGCACCTTTTAAATCACAGAATATGGCGTTGAACTCTTTTATCACAGAGGAAGGTCTGGAGATGGGCAGAGCGCAGGTTATGCAGGCGGAGGCAGCAGGGATCAGACCGTCAGTGCTGATGAATCCGATCCTTCTGAAACCTACCAATGATGTAGGTTCGCAGGTAATCGTAAACGGAGAAGTCCTTGGAACCATGAGTGCAAGAGACTATTTCAAATATAAGAAGAAACTGGTGCCGGATATTATGAAAGCATATGATGCGCTGGCAGCAGAGAATGATATTATCGTCATTGAGGGTGCCGGAAGCCCTGCAGAGATTAACCTGAAAACAGAAGATATCGTAAACATGGGAATGGCAAAGATGGCGAAAGCTCCGGTACTTCTGGTTGGGGATATTGACAGAGGGGGCGTTTTTGCACAGCTCATCGGTACGGTGGAACTTCTGGAAGAAGATGAACGAAAGATGGTCAAAGGCCTGATCATCAACAAATTCCGTGGAGATAAGACAATCCTTGATCCAGGTGTGGAGATGCTGGAAAAGAGAAGCCATATTCCGGTAGTGGGAGTTGCTCCTTATCTGAATATTCAGGTAGAAGATGAGGACAGTCTGACAGAGCGTTTTGACAGAAAGCAGGAAGTAGATCTGATTGACATTGCGGTGATCCGTGTGCCGAGAATTTCTAATTTCACAGATTTTAATCCATTTGAAAGTATTCCGGGTGTATCGCTCCGTTATGTGCAGCATGTCAGTGAACTGAAGAATCCGGATATGATCATTCTGCCGGGAACCAAGAATACGATGGAAGATCTCCTCTGGATGCGTGCCAACGGTCTGGAAGCGGCGGTGCTGAAAGAAGCTGCAAGAGGAAAAATCGTCTTCGGAATCTGCGGCGGTTACCAGATGTTGGGAGAGACTTTGAGTGATCCTCATCATGTGGAAGCAGGCGGAACCATCAAAGGAATGGGACTTCTTCCTATGGACACAGTATTTGCGGAGAATAAGACAAGAACCAGGGTATCCGGAAAATTCCTGAAGCTGGATGGAGAACTGGCAGCACTTTCCGGTGCTGAGCTGGAGGGTTACGAGATCCATATGGGAGAGACTGTGCTGAAAGAAAATGCCGGACATTGTGTATCTATTGAAGATCATGTGTCAGGGGCGGTGAAAAAAGATGGCGCATATTGTAAGAATGTCTGTGGAACCTATGTACATGGAGTCTTTGATAAAGAGGATGTGGCAGAAGCAGTTGTCCGTGCTCTGGGTGAAAAGAAAGGCATTGATGTATCGCAGATGACAGGCGTTGATTTTGCAGCATTTAAAGAGACACAGTATGACATTCTGGCAGCGGAACTTCGCAAACATCTGGATATGAAGAAAATTTATGAGATACTGGAACAGGGCATTTAACCAAATCAAGCAAGTAGCGAAGAGGATGATTTTATCCGCTTGACTACTATAAGATGTAGAATATAAAATTGCGGTAACTGTCATTTCATCATAACAGGTAATAAAGATTGCTTATACAGTAGATCTAAAAATTGAGGAGATATAGAAATGAAAGTAGAACTGGAAAATGTAAAACCAATGGACATAGAGAAACGGAGCTTTGAGATTATTACTGAAGAGCTCGGAGAAACAAAACTGATTCCGGGAACAGAGCTTATTGTAAAGAGATGCATTCACACAAGTGCAGATTTTGACTATGCGAAGAACCTTTGCTTCTCTGAGGACGCAGTGCAGAAAGCAATCGCAGCAATCAAGGATGGTGCCTGCATTGTAACGGATACACACATGGCAGAATCCGGGATCAACAAAAGAGTTCTTTCCCGTTACGGCGGAGAAGTATTTTGTTTTATCTCTGATGAGGATGTAGCTGCAACAGCCAAAGCTAACGGAACAACAAGAGCAACAGCAAGTATGGACAAAGCGGCAGCATTGGGAAAGAAATTGATTTTTGCCATTGGAAATGCTCCGACAGCGCTGGTGCGTCTCTACGAGCTTATCGAAAACGGAAAACTGAATCCGGAACTGATCATCGGAGTACCGGTAGGTTTCGTAAATGTGGTGCAGTCTAAAGAACTGATCATGCAGGCAGATGTGCCATATATTGTTGCAAGAGGAAGAAAGGGTGGAAGCAATATTGCGGCGTGTATTTGTAATGCACTGCTTTATATGATAGATAATAACAGAGGATACTGATACACCGGAATCAGAGACTGATAGGAAAGACTAAACGTATATATTTGACATGATATATACCAGTGAGAATGTAGAAAAAACTGACATAAAAACTGACCTCTAAAAAAATTACAAAACTGGATATATTCAGATGAGCAATCCAATGCTATAGTGGTAAGGTCAGAATGAAACTATATAAAATCGTTCTGATTTTGTTTCAAAGATTTTCGAACATAGGAGATTAATGAAAAATATAGGAGTGATGCTTCCTATTTCACAAAAAAATCCGACTTAATCTTATGGGACAGATTTGTAAGAAAGTAAGAGGTACTGATAATTGAAGAAAATTGCAGTCATTCATGATCTGTCAGGTATGGGAAAATGTTCCCTGACAGCGGCAATTCCGGTAATTTCAGTCATGGGAGTGCAGGCCTGTCCATTACCGACAGCGATCTTAAGCAATCAGACGGGATATGGTTCTTATTTCTGGGATGATTACACAGACCGGATGGAGCAGATCATGGACGAATGGAAAAAGATGGGATTCAGACCGGACGGTGTTTATACAGGATTTCTGGGAGATGCCAGACAGGTAGATGTGATCCTTAAGTTTGTGGATACGTTCTGTACAGAAACGACACATATCCTGGTTGACCCTGTGATGGGGGATCAGGGAAAAGTTTACAAGACTTATTCCGAGGAATTATGTGAAAAGATGCGTATTCTGGTACAGCATGCAACTGTGATCACGCCCAATATTACAGAGGCACTGCTTCTTTTGTATGGAGAAGAAAAAATGAAAAAGCAAATGGAACTTTGCTACGGTATGAAAGAAGAACAGCTGCTTGGTGAGATTGAAGAACTGGGAAAAACACTTGCATATCATTTCAGACTGGAATCCATTGTTATCACAGGAGTAGATATCCTGTGCAGTGACGGCAGTATGAAGATGGGAAATCTTGTTGTAGAGAAAAACGAAGCAGCCTGGTATTTTTCTGTAAAAGAGGGCGGCAGCTATTCCGGAACCGGAGATTTGTTTGCGTCCGTGCTCAGTGCAGGAATGGTAAAGGGAATCTCCATGAAAGAATGCGTACAGAAGGCCATTGCATTTCTGTCAGGCGCCATTCATGATGCCGTTTTAGAGGGAACTGACAGAAATGATGGAGTCTGTTTTGAAAAATATCTTAAAATGCTTATTTGACCAGAACTGTGAAAACAGGTACTGGTCGTGATTAAGAAGTGGGCAAAATATTCACTTAATAAGTCGAGGAGGAAAGTTTTATGTCAGAAATTACAACAGCGAAAGAAAATGTGCATAGTACAAGTACAGTGAAGAAAATTACGGCAACTGCAGTAATGGCAGCACTTACCACATTGATGACTGCCTATATCTTTCACATTCCGGTAGGCGTGAATGGAGGCTATGTTCATCTTGGTGATACTATGATCTATCTTGCGGCAGCATTTCTGCCTTTGCCATATGCATGTGCGGCAGGCGCGATCGGAGGCGGACTGGCTGACCTTTTAACTGCACCGGTATGGGCACCTGCAACCATCATTATCAAAATGTTGATCTGTCTTCCGTTTTCTTCTAAAGGAAAGAAACTGGTAACTAAGAGAAATGTCATCGCATTATTCCTTGCATTTATGATTTCCGCAACAGGATATTATGTGGCAGAGGGAATTATGTTTGGTTTTACAGCATCTTTCTTTACATCTGTCAGTGGAAGTATTGTTCAGTCAGGCGGAAGTGCTATTATGTTTGTGATCATTGGTACTGCACTGGATAAAATTGGATTTAAGACCAATATTGCAAAATAAAATATTAGAGACCAGTTAGCTGATTTCAGAACTGGTATAATTGAAGGGAATACAAAATGACAACAGATATCATTTACAGATATAAAAACCAGGTATATTTTAATATTACCAATAAATGTCCCTGCAGATGCACATTCTGTATCAGAAATACAGAAGATGCCATCGGCGAGGCATCCAATCTCTGGTTTGATCACGAACCAAGTTTGGAAGAGATTTACAAAGCCATCGATGAGTTTGATTTTACAGACTGCAACGAGGTAGTTTTCTGTGGATACGGAGAACCAACCATGGCTTTGGAGAATCTGATCGAAGTAAGCAAGTATGTGAGGGAAAGATATCCATTCAGGATCAGACTGAATACGAATGGACTCTCAGATCTGATCCATAACCGTTCTACAGCAAAAGATGTCTGTCAGGCAGTGGACAGTGTATCTATCAGTTTAAATATGCCGGATGCAGTTTCCTACAATGAAGTAGTACGTCCGGCATACGGAGAGAAATCTTTTGATGCAATGCTGAAATTTGCAAGGGATTGCAAACAGTATATCGATGATGTACGATTCACAGTTGTGGATGTGATCGGAGAGGAAAAAGTAGAGCAGAGCAAGATTGTAGCTGCACAGAATGGAATCCCGTTAAGAGTCAGAAAATATTCACCGTGATAGAGGGTTACTATTTATTTTCTATAGAAGGTATATGGCAATTCTATAGAAAATAAAAAGAGTACTGTAATAGAATAAGCGATAAAGAGGAAACGTCCGGAAAGGCAGCCAGATCATATGCTGCTTCGGGCGCTTTTCGTGTGTTTGTAATTGACATCTCAATAGGAAATGTTTTATGATATTTCTGTTGAGTATTTTGCAGATTGAGGGAATCTGCTATAGAATAACTGCGGAAACAGGGGATACGAAGGAGAAATAAGAATTATGAGTATTTCCATGATTGGAATTGACCATAACATGGCACCGGTAGATATACGCGCGAATTTTGCGTTTACAAAGAAAAATGCCGGGGAAGCCATGGAGAAAATAAAGGATCAGAAAGGTATTTATGGATGTGTGATCCTGTCTACATGCAACAGACTGGAAGTCTGGGCAAGTGTAAATGATGACGAAGAAGTCTGTCTTTATGACTGTCTCTGTCAGTTGAAGGGAATTACAGAAGATTCCTACAGAGAATATTTTGTAGAGAGAAAGGACCAGGAGGCAGTAGAGCATTTGTTTTATCTGACCAGTGGTCTGAAATCTCAGATTATCGGAGAGGATCAGATCCTTACCCAGGTAAAGGATGCTTTGAATCTGGCAAGAGAGAATTTTGCAGCAGATGGTGTTCTGGAAGTTTTATTCCGAATGGCAGTTACTGCAGGTAAGAGAATCAAAACAGAGGTTCCCTTTTCCCATGGAAATCCCTCTGTGATCCATCAGGCGATAGGCTTTTTAGCAGATAACGATTATTCACTGAAAGATAAGACATGTATGGTGATCGGAAACGGTGAAATGGGAAAGGTAGCTGCACAGGCATTAAGAGAGGCTGGTGCAGATGTGACTGTAACCATTCGTCAGTACAGAAGCGGAGTCGTAAATATTCCGTTAGGCTGTAAGCGTATTAATTATGGGGAAAGAATGGAATATATATCGCAGTGTGACCTGGTGGTAAGTGCTACTGCGAGTCCGAATTATACATTAAAAGAAGAATTATTTCAGGGGATTCAGACAAAGGATGAATTAATCCTGATTGATCTGGCAGTTCCGAGAGATATCGAGCCATCTATTGGAAAAATTCAGGGAATTACGCTTTATGATATGGACAGCTTCCGTATTAAAGAAATTCCGGCAGAACTTCAGGAAAATCTGGAGGCTGCAGGTGCCATTGTAAGAGAACAGATGGATGAATTTTTCCAATGGCTGGACGGAAGAGATCTGATCCCAAGAATTCAGGAGATCAAGGATGAAGCAGTTAATGATCTGAATTTAAGAATTGCCAAAATATTGAAGAAAACACCGATGGAAGAGGATGACAGACAGAATCTGGTAAAGGCGGTGGACACTGCAGCCGGAAAAGTAGTGAACAAATTAATTTTTGGTTTACGGGACAGTCTGAATCAGGAAGCGTTTCTGGAGTGTGTGGCAGGACTGGAGAAAATATATGAAGAATAAGCCTTATTTTCCAATGTTTATAGATTTGTCGGATAAGAATATCGTGGTAGTGGGCGGTGGCAATATCGCTACGCGCAGGGTAAAAACTTTACTGTCATTTACCAGAAATATCCGTGTGATCGCGCCGAAAGTTACCATGGAGATGATGGAACTTAGCAAGGCAGGTTATGTACAGTTGATCACGCGTCCTGTAAAACGTTCTGATTTTGCAATGGCGTATATGGTGATTGCTGCTACAAATGACCGGAAATTGAATGATGAGATTCACAGGATCTGTAAGCAGGAGGGCATTTATGTCAATGTTGCCAGTGACAGAGAGCAGTGTGATTTCTATTTCCCGGGAATTTATATGCAGGATGGACTGGTTGTTGGAATTACAGCAAGTGGTCTGGATCATAAGAAAGCACGCAGAGTAAGAGAAGAAATCCAGAAAGCATTGGAGAGAGTGGCGCAGGAAGACGAGGAGGAGAATGATGACTAAGGTGATCATTGGCAGCAGAGAGAGTAAACTGGCAGTTCTGCAGAGTGAAATGGTGAAGAGTTACATAGAACAGAATAATGAAGAAAATAGTGGGCAGAAAGTATTGGTGGATATTCTGACTATGAAGACTACGGGAGATATTATTCTGGATCGTACACTTGACAAAGTAGGCGGCAAGGGTCTGTTTGTAAAAGAACTGGACAGGGCATTGCTGGAAGGCAGAAGTAATCTTTCAGTGCACAGTCTGAAGGATATGCCGATGGAAGTGCCGGAAGAGCTTCCACTGCTGGCTTTTTCAAAGAGAGAAGACCCAAGAGATGTGCTGGTGCTTCCTGAGGGAGTAACAGAACTGAATCCGGACAAACCTCTGGGATGTTCCAGTTTAAGGAGAACCCTGCAGTTAAAGAAATTATATCCCGAAATGGAAGTAAAGAGTATCCGTGGCAATCTGCAGACAAGACTGCGTAAGCTGGATGAAGGAGAATATTCAGGACTGATCCTGGCTGCGGCAGGGCTGAAGCGTCTGGGTCTGGAGAAAAGGATCAGCAGGTATTTTACACCGGATGAGATGATTCCCGCAGCAGGGCAGGGAATTCTGGCAGTGCAGGGACGTAAGGATCAGGAGTATTCTTATCTGGATGGATACTGTGACAGAGATGCATGGATTGCAGGAAGTGCAGAACGTGCATATGTGAGATATCTGGACGGAGGATGTTCCTCGCCGGTAGCTGCATTTGCAGAAGTCAATGGAGAGGAGATCTTTATCCGTGGTTTGTATTACAGTGAAGCAACAGGAAAATGGATCACAGGGCAGATAAAAGGTGCTGCAGATGATGGGGAGAAACTGGGAATTTCTCTTGCAAAGCAGCTAAAAGATGACTGTGAGAGGGGAGAATAGAAATGGCAGTTGGTAAAGTTTGGCTGGTTGGTGCAGGACCGGGAGACATTGGACTCTTTACATTAAAGGGTGAAGCAGTTCTGCAGCAGGCAGATGTAGTGGTATATGACAGTCTGGTAGGTGAGGGGGTCCTTGCAAGAATCCCGGAGCATGCAAGACTGATCAATGTAGGAAAAAGAGCAAGCCATCATACCATGGTGCAGGAAGATATTAATAAGGTTCTTCTGGAGGAAGCGCAGAAAGGAAATAAAGTTGTCAGACTTAAAGGCGGTGATCCGTTTCTTTTTGGCAGAGGCGGTGAAGAACTGGAGCTTCTTTCCGAAAATGGTATTCCGTATGAGATCGTACCGGGAGTAACTTCTCCGATCTCTGTTCCGGCTTATAATGGAATTCCGGTAACCCACAGAGATTTCTGCTCTTCCCTGCATATTATTACAGGACATAAACGTGCAGGGCAGGCGTATGATATTGATTTCAGAGCACTGACCCAGACCAAAGGAACTCTGGTGTTCCTGATGGGGATTGCTGCATTGGAAGATATCTGTAACGGACTTCTTGCAGGCGGCATGGATCCGGATATGCCTGCAGCGGTTCTTCAGAAAGGAACTACAGCAGGACAGAAGCGGGTGGTTGCGACAGTAAGCACTCTGAAAGCAGAAGTAGACAGACAGGGAATTGAAACACCGGCTATCATTGTTGTAGGAAAGGTGTGTTCATTGGCGGATAGATTTGCCTGGTATGAGAAGCTTCCGCTGGCAGGCTGGAAAGTGCTGGTGACGAGACCGAGACAGCATATTTCCAAGACAGCAGATCTGCTCCGCAAGAAAGGGGCAGAGGTGCTGGAACTGCCGTCTATCTGTACAGTGCCTGTAGAGGATAACAGCAGATTGCATGAGGCGTTTGAAAAACTGGATACTTATCAGTGGATCATCTTCACAAGTCCGGCAGGTGTGGAAATCTTTTTTGATGAAATGGACAGAAAAGAGCTGGATGTGCGCAGCCTGGGACAGGCGAAAATTGCGGTGATCGGTGAGGGCACGAAAAAGAAATTGAAAGAGCATCATCTTTTGGCAGATTTTATTCCGAGTGTGTATGACGGAGATACTCTTGGGGCAGAGCTTGCAAAAATGCTGCAGGGAAATGAGAAGATTCTGATCCCGAGAGCAGAGGCAGGAAATAAGAAGCTGAAAGAATTGTTAGAGCAGGCAGGTGCGAAAATAGACGATATTGCTACTTACACGACCCGATATGAAAAGAGCAGACTGATCGATGAGAAGAAAGAATTCGAAACAGGAAGTGTGGATTGTGTTGTGTTTACCAGTGCTTCTACAGTAAAAGGCTTTGTGGAGGGAACTCCTGGACTTGATTATACAGCTGTAAAGGCTGCATGTATCGGAAAGCAGACGAAAGCTGCAGCAGATGCATATGGAATGCAGACGCGGATGGCTAAGAAAGCAACTATTGAAAGCCTGATCGAATTAGTGGAAGATATGAAACAGAAAAATTGTTGATAATATAAAAGGAGCGAAAGAGACATGGATTTAATTCAGAGACCAAGAAGATTAAGAGGCAGCGAAAAGCTGAGAAAAATGGTAAGAGAGACAAGGATGGACAAGTCTTCCCTTATTTATCCCTTATTTGTAAAAGAGGGAACAGGGATTGAAGAAGAAATCCCGTCCATGGAAGGACAGTACCGTTACAGCGTAGACCGTCTTCCGTTTGAACTGGAACGTCTGCAGAATGCCGGTGTAAATAACATCATGTTGTTCGGTATTCCGGATCATAAAGACGAAGTGGGAAGCGGGGCATACGATCCAAACGGAATTGTGCAGAAAGCTTTAAGAGAGGCAAAGAAACAATTTCCGGATATGTACTATATTACTGATGTATGTATGTGTGAGTATACTTCTCACGGTCACTGCGGAGTGCTCTGCGGTCATGATGTAAATAATGATGCAACACTGGAATTACTGGCTAAGACAGCTGTTTCTCATGTAGAGGCAGGTGCAGATATGGTTGCACCGTCTGATATGATGGACGGACGTGTACGTGCCATCCGTGAGGCACTGGATGCAAACGGACATTATGAAGCACCGATCATGTCTTATGCTGTAAAATATGCGTCTGCATTCTACGGACCATTCCGTGATGCAGCAGGTTCTGCACCGTCCTTTGGTGATAGAAAGAGTTACCAGATGGATTTCCACAACAGAAGAGAGGGCATGAAAGAGGCTCTGACAGATGTGGAAGAGGGAGCAGATATCATTATGGTAAAACCTGCCATGTCTTATCTGGATATGGTTTCAGAGGTTTCCAAGGCAGTAAATGTACCGGTTGCTACCTACAGTGTAAGTGGTGAGTATGCAATGGTAAAAGCTGCAGCAAAGATGGGATGGATTGAAGAAGAACGTATCATGTGTGAGATGGCAGTCAGTGCTTATCGCGCAGGTGCACAGATCTATCTGACTTATTATGCAAAAGAACTTGCGAAATGCATGGATGAAGGGAGAATCGGCTGATGGGTTTATCAGAGGAATTATTTGACAGAGCAGTGAAAGTGATCCCGGGCGGTGTGAACAGTCCGGTACGTGCTTACGGTCCGATCGGTATGGCACCGAGATTTATCGACCGTGCAGACGGATGTTATATTTATGATGTTGAGGGAAATGAGTATATAGATTATATTGATTCCTGGGGACCGATGATCCTGGGACATAATTTCCCGGAAGTTAAGGAAAGTGTGCTGAAGGCATGTGAAAAAGGTTTGAGCTTCGGCTGTGCAACCGCAATTGAAGTAGAGATGGCGGAGTTCATTTGCAATCATATTCCACATGTGGATATGGTGCGTATGGTAAATTCCGGTACAGAGGCTGTTATGAGTGCTGTTCGTGTTGCCAGAGGGTTTACAGGAAAGAATAAGATTATTAAGTTTGCGGGATGCTATCATGGACACAGCGATGCTATGCTGGTTAGTGCAGGTTCCGGTGTGATGACAAGTGGTGTACCTGACAGTGCCGGTGTACCGAAAGGATGTACAGAGGATACTATGACTGCTGTTTATAATGACCTGGACAGTGTACGTGCGCTGATGGAGCAGGCTGACGGCCAGACTGCTGCAGTTATCGTTGAGGCTGTAGGAGCCAACATGGGTGTAGTTCCTCCTAAGAAAGGATTTCTTGAAGGTCTTAGAAAACTTTGCGATGAGTATGGTGCACTTCTTATATTTGATGAGGTTATCACTGGTTTCCGTCTGGCTTTCGGCGGTGCTGCTGAGTATTTTGGAGTGAAACCGGATCTGGTTACTTATGGTAAGATCATTGGTGCAGGTATGCCGGTTGGTGCTTATGGCGGAAGAAGAGAGATCATGGAACTGGTTTCTCCGGTCGGTAAGGTTTATCAGGCCGGTACTTTAAGCGGTAATCCGATTGCTATGGCCGCAGGACTGACTCAGCTGAAGTATCTGTATGACCATCAGGAGATTTATAAGGATCTGGAGAAGAAAGGGGAGAGACTTTACGGCGGAATGGAGAAGATTCTGGCTGAGAAAGGTCTTCCTTATCATGTGAATCATGCGTCTTCTCTGGGCAGTCTGTTCTTTACGGAGCAGGAGGTTGTGGATTATACTTCTGCTAAGAGTGCAGATATTAAGGCGTTTTCTGAGTATTTTAAGGGAATGCTGGCACAGGGGATTCATCTGGCACCGTCTCAGTTTGAGGCTATGTTCCTTTCTGTGGCTCATACGGATGAAATTATTGACAGGACGCTTGAGGCTGTTGGGAATTGCTTTAAATAAGATTTGGAAAAGGGGCTGCTGTTTCTGAGAAAGAGACAGCAGTTTTTTGATTGAGAAAGGGACGCCTGGCAGAAAAATAGTTTGTTTCAGGTGCGGTTTCGGATACTAAGATATTCTAAGCCACCAAAAATCTGCTAAAAGCATGAGCTAAATGACACAAACTCGCCTGCGGCTCAGACAGTGTGTCATTTGGCTCATAACGCAGATTTTTGCTGACTAAGAATATCTATGTATCCTGCAAATGCACCTGAAACAAACTATTTTTCTGCCAGGCTGGGTTTTGTAAGGAAAGGCTGGGATTGTTGATTATCCGCTTGACTTGAATTAAGTGAGTGGTGAATGCGAATGATTTTTGGCTTGATATGGGTTGTTTGAAAAATAAATGTTAGAATGGTGAAACTTTGGATTTGGAAAAATACATAAAAATGGGATGCGCTGTATTGTGAGTATTGGCAAAATGTGCTATAATATCGACATCATATGGTGGTGCCGGCCAGAATAAATGGGCAGAAGATTAGTACATCGGGGATTGAACAGCTGGGAGTCAGGAATGATGTATAGTTATTTGGTTGATGATGTATTGAAAAGGACAGCAGGAGGCAAGAAGCATTATGAGTGAGAAGAAATATGTAGCTTATGTGGGCTGTTATACACATGGCTCTTCCAGACAGGGAATTCATGTTTATGATGTTGATGTGGAGAATGGTACTCTTACAGAGCGCAGTAGTGTTGAAGTAAGTAATGCGTCCCACACGGCTGTTTCAAAGAATGGTAAGTATCTCTATTCTATTGAGGATGAGGGAGTTGCAGTGTTTGAGCGTGATAAGAATGGTGATCTGTCACGTATCAACAGTGTAAATATTGATGGAATGAGAGGCTGTTTCCTTTCTACAGATGTTGACGGCAAGTATCTTTATGTTGCCGGATACCATGATGGTAAAGTGACCGTTGTACATACTCATAAGGACGGCAGACTTGGAAGTTTGATGGATGGTGTGTTCCATACAGGCCTTGGAAGTGTTGCAGAGCGTAATTTTCGTCCGCATGTGAACTGTGTTCGTCCAACTCCGGATAATAAGTATCTCTGTGCAGTAGACAATGGAATTGACCAGGTGAAGATTTATCGTATTAATAAGCAGCGTGACAAGCTGGAACTTGTGGATATTCTGAGATGCCCGAGAGAGAGTGGTCCACGTATTATCCGCTTCAGTGATGATGGTAAGTTTGCTTATATTCTTTTTGAACTTAGCAATGAGATCAAGGCTTATAAGTATGATGGCAGCGGCAAAACACCTGAGTTTGAACTGATCCAGACTGTGGAAACAAGTGCGAAGAAGGATGTACATGATACACATAATGCTGCATCCGGCCTGTCACTTGCAAATGATGGCAAGCATCTTTTCTGCACAACAGCAGGCGAGGATACTGTTTCCATGTTTGAGCGTGATGAGGAGACAGGTATGCTGACCAGAAAGTTTACACTTCCGATCAGCGGCGAATATCCGAAAGATCTTGTGCTTTTACCGGATGATAAGCATCTTGTGCTGGCTAATCATGCAAGTAATACACTTACTATATTTACGGTGGATTATGAGAAGAATATTATTGTGATGAATGGTAAACCAATCAAGGTTACAGAGCCGAACAGCATCAGAATCTGGCCGGTTCCGGAAGAATAGGACTGAAGGATAAGAATGTGAATTAAAAATCCCTTCATCAGGATGTAAGAGAATCCTGGTGGAGGGATTTTTAGGTTTATTTCTTTGAAAGAAATTTATTTTTCTGCAAGGTAAAAGTCACGTACTCTGTCCATGCGGGCGCTCATATTAGCAAAGAGAGCATCTGTCAGTGTAATGGCTGCCATGGATTCGACCACGACGACTGCTCTTGGTACGATGACCGGATCGTGGCGGCCGTGGATTTCAAGAGAGATAGGTTCTTTGTCTTTTGAAACAGTCTGCTGTGGCTGGCTGATAGATGGGGTTGGCTTGATATAGGCGCGGAGGACGATTTCACTGCCGTCGCTGATGCCTCCCATGATGCCGCCTGCATGGTTGGATGTTTTAGTGATCTTGCCGTCTTTGATAGCGAAGCCATCGTTGTCTGTGGAACCATTTAAAGAGGTTACAGCAATGCCGTCACCAATTTCCACTGCTTTCACTGCACCGATGGACATTAACGCATGAGCAAGAAGTGCACTGAGTTTATCAAAGACCGGATCGCCAAGGCCGGCAGGGGTACCAGTGATGCGGCATTCGATGACTCCGCCTGCGCTGTCCTGATTTTTCATACATTCTTCCAGATATTTTCCTGCCTTGGCTGCTGCCTGGGCATCCGGCATGTAGAAGGCGTTATTGTTGATTTCTTCTTTATCAAATGAAGTAATCTCTACAGGACCGATGGATTTAGTGTAAGTACAGATGGAAATCCCAAGTTCGTTTAAAATTTTTGAGGCGATGGCACCTGCGGCAACTCTGCCGATCGTTTCGCGTCCTGAGGAGCGTCCGCCGCCTCTGTAGTCGCGGAAACCGTATTTCTGGTCAAAGGTATAATCTGCATGTCCCGGACGGTAGGAGTAAGCGATGTTTCCATAGTCTCTGGAACGTTGGTCTGTGTTTTTTACCATTAAGGAGATTGGAGTGCCGGTGGTTTTACCTTCGAAGACGCCGGAAAGGATTTCTACGAGATCTCCTTCTTTGCGGGCAGTGGTGTATTTGCTTTGTCCCGGCTTTCTTCTGTCAAGGAAAATCTGGATATCTTCTTCGCAGAGAGACAGACCTGCAGGGCATCCGTCTACGACGGCTCCGAGAGCTTTTCCGTGGGATTCACCCCAGGTAGTTACCTTGAATTTATTTCCAAATGATGACTGGCTCATGATTTTTGTATCCTTTCCTGATGCTGCCAAGATAAAGAACAGCAGTATTTTTATATAGTGTGTACATGTCGAAGTGAACATACATAACTTTATTATAGCGAAGTGTAAAAGTTTTGTAAACCGAAAGCATTGGAATTGACAAAAATTCGTGTTCAAACTATAATGATGATTGAGTCTTTGTGTAAAAACAGGACATAATATGAGCTGCGGATACAAAAGATAAGGCGCAGTTTATATATGAGGGGAAATCGAGAGAAGAAGGGAAGTGTGAATCGTGGTAAGGATTTTTAAGACAATCGATGGCTCAATCCATGAAATACAGGAA
Organism: uncultured Blautia sp.; assembly: GCA_934416185.1. Classification (GTDB taxonomy): domain Bacteria; phylum Bacillota; class Clostridia; order Lachnospirales; family Lachnospiraceae; genus Blautia_A. The sequence continues at coordinate 86,632 of CAKRWH010000001.1, forward strand.
CCACAGGAGGGATGCTGGATTGCACTGACGAATCCTACAGCAACAGAGATTTTTGAAATTTCCGAGCAGTTTGGGATAGAGGTGGACGATTTGCGCGCGCCTTTGGATGAGGAAGAACGTTCCCGTATTGAAGTGGAGGATAATTATACCCTTATCCTCGCAGATGTACCTACCATTGAAGAGCGTAATGAGAAGGACTGGTATGTGACCATTCCTCTTGGTATTATAGTAACTCAGAAGATGATTTTTACTGTTTGCCTGGAGGATACGCAGGTTCTTACCAGATTTATGGAAGGCAGGGTGAGAAACTTCTTTACTTATATGAAGACACGTTTCATTCTGCAGATTCTGTACCGTAATGCGAGCATGTATCTGAGATATCTGCGTATTATAGATAAGAAGAGCGAGCAGATAGAGGAGAAACTTCATCTGTCCACAAGAAATCAGGAGCTGATGGAGCTTCTGGAACTGGAAAAGTCACTGGTATACTTTACAACCTCTCTGAGATCAAACGAGATGGTACTTGAGAAATTGCTGAAAGTTGAGAGCATCAAGAAGTATCCGGAGGATACAGAACTTTTGGAGGATGTTATTATCGAGAACAAGCAGGCTATTGAGATGGCGAACATTTACAGCGGAATCTTAAGCAGTATGATGGGAACTTTTGCTTCGGTTATTTCCAATAACCTGAATATCGTCATGAAAGCATTGGCTGTGATCACCATTGTCATGAGTATACCAACTATTGTTTTCAGTGCTTACGGTATGAACGTAAGTGCTCTGGGAATGCCGTTTTCCAGGACAACGTGGGGATTTTTGATCATTATCATTCTCTCCATCGTGGCAAGTATCATTGCAGCGGTATTTCTGTCCAAGAAGAAATTTTTCTGATTTAGAAAAGGAGACTTATGAAATTTATTGACAAACTGGAACGTAAATTTGGTGGCCGCGGTATTGAGAATCTTACAATTTATATCATTGTAAGTTATGTGCTGGGATATGCGCTGATGATTTTGAATCCAAGTGTATTAAGTATGCTGAGCCTGAATGTTTCCAAGATCCTGCAGGGGCAGGTATGGAGACTGGTCACATGGGTTATTTATCCTCCGACTACATCATCTACGCTGTGGTTCGTGATCGCGATTTTATTCTTTTATTATCCGATCAGCGCATCATTAGAGCGTACATGGGGATCATTCAGATTTACCGTGTATATTTTATCAGGAATGATTTTTACAGTTATTTCTGCATTTATTCTGTATTTTATTACAGGAGGAGTGCTGGATCTCTTATATAATGGGGGATTATTTTCTACTTATTATATCAGCTTATCTATTTTCCTGGCATATGCGCTGACATATCCGGAAATGAGAGTGATGCTGTATTTTGTAATTCCGATCAAGATGAAATGGATGGCAATCGTATATGCGCTGATCGTGGCATATGACATTGTGAGATATGTTATGGCCGGAGCATGGTTTATGGCACTGCCAATAGTTGCTTCCTTACTGAACTTTATTATCTTCTTCCTGAGTACAAGAAATCTTAGCCGGTATAATCCGAAAGAAGTACATCGGAGAAATCAGTTCAAGAGAGCGATGGGAGAAAGTAAGACGGTTCCTTTCCCTGGAAATTCTCAGGGAGTGACGAAACACAAATGTGCAGTCTGCGGCCGTACAGAGAAAGATGATCCGAATCTGGAATTCCGTTTCTGTTCTAAATGTAACGGAAACTATGAGTACTGTCAGGATCATTTATATACACATATACACAAGAAGTAAGAGGAGAGAAGATTATTATGAAAAAAGTACCATTTGTCACCCTGGAGAAACTCCAGGAGATTAACGAACAGTTTCCTACACCTTTTCATCTTTATGATGAAAAAGGCATCCGTGAGAATGCCAGAGCAGTAAAAGAAGCATTTGCATGGAACAAAGGTTTCAAAGAATTCTTCGCTGTAAAAGCAACTCCGAATCCATTTCTGATCAAAATTCTTCAGGAGTATGGATGCGGATGTGACTGCTCTTCCATGACAGAACTGATGATGTCCAAAGCAATCGGATGCAAAGAGGGTGACATCATGTTCTCTTCCAATGATACACCGGAAGAAGAGTTTAAATATGCAAATGAGATTGGTGGAATCATCAACCTTGATGATATCACTCATATTGAAAGTGTAGAGAGAGCTGTCGGATATATCCCAAAAGTGATCAGCTGCCGTTACAATCCGGGCGGAGTATTCAAGATCAGCAATGATATCATGGATAACCCTGGAGATGCAAAATATGGTATGACTACCGAGCAGATTTTTGAAGCATTCAAGACTCTGAAAGCAAAAGGTGCTAAAGAATTTGGTATCCATGCATTTCTTGCAAGCAATACAGTGACAAATGAGTACTATCCAATGTTAGCAAAAGAGATGTTTGAGCTGGCAGTGAAACTTCAGAAAGAGACAGGTGCCCATGTGAAGTTTATCAACCTTTCCGGTGGTGTCGGAATCGCTTACAAACCAGACCAGACTCCGAACGATATCAGAGAGATCGGTGAGGGTGTCCGCAAAGTTTACGAGGAAGTTCTTGTTCCGGCAGGAATGGGTGATGTTGCCATTTACACAGAGATGGGTCGTTTCATGATGGGACCGTATGGCTGCCTGGTAACTAAGGCGATCCATGAGAAACATACACACAAAGAGTACATCGGTGTAGATGCGTGTGCGGTTAATCTGATGCGTCCTGCAATGTACGGTGCTTATCATCACATTACTGTTATGGGAAAAGAAGATCAGCCATGTGATCACAAATATGATGTAACTGGTTCTCTCTGTGAGAATAATGATAAATTTGCTATTGACCGTTATCTGCCGAAGGTAGATATGGGAGATCTTCTTGTGATCCATGACACAGGAGCTCATGGTTTTGCTATGGGATATAACTATAATGGTAAACTGAAATCTTCAGAGATCCTTCTTCATGAGGATGGAAGCTTCGAGATGATCCGCCGTGCTGAGACACCAAAGGATTATTTCGCAACATTTGACTGCTTCCCGATTTATGAGAAATTACTGGAAGATATGAAATAAAATGATATCAGAAGCGGAATACTTTTTGCTGCTGACATCATAATATGTATAAGAATATGTATAAGATGGAAGACGCTGATCTGATGGAAAAATGCAGGATTGGCGTCTTTCCTTTGATGTTATGAGAAAAGGGAAGTTTATATATGATTAAATACGAATATGAAACGGGACTATGCAAACAACTACATTATAATGGTTTGTGGAGTGTACAGTATGAGGGAGTTCCCGGACATTTCAGAAAAGTGAAGATGGTTTGTCCATGTATCAAAGACGGATGTGATCAGGACTGTGAAGTGTTTAAAAATATACCGGAAATAAAAGATGCAGATCAGGAATGGCATATGAGGGATGAACGATAAGAACGGGGTGCTTATGAAGAAAATAAAGAAAAAAACTATAATCTGTGTGGTGATGACAGGAATTTTGTGGATTCTGGTATCGGCTGTAACAATGTGGGGCGCAGATACAGTAAAAACAGCCAGCGTCCCGTTTTTGAAATATGGGAATCAAACGGTGATCACGACGAAAGATATCATTACATTAAAACCACGTAATCAGGGCAGAAATATTACCTATACATCTTCGGACAGATTAACTGCTGTTGTGTCAGCAAAAGGAAAACTGACTCCGTTGAAAAAAGGAAGGGTCACAATTACCTGTACTTCATATGGAAAATACAAATATGTATCAAGAATTAAGGTTACAATTGTTTCTCCTGTGGAGAATGTTGTAACAGAGGATGAAATTTTTATAAAGAAAGGTCAGAAAATAAACTGGAATGTCAGGATTTATCCACTTGATGCAAAAGCTAACAAAGTGGTATATACTTCTGACAACACGAAAATTGTATCTGTGGATTCATCAGGAAAGATCTGCGCAAAGGCGGTAGGAAAGGCAGTAATTACGGTGACTGTTGTCGGAGGCAGGAAGATAACAGCAAAAAGTACTGTTTACGTATCAGATTCTGCAGCAAAAGCTGAACATTCACTGGAAAAAAATACGAAATATATTATACACAGGGGAGAGTCTGCATTTGCTCCTGAAAATACCATCCCTGCTTTTGAAGAAGCAGGAAAACGGGGTGTGTCATATGTGGAAACGGATGTGCGGGAGACAAAAGACGGCAGATTTGTAATTTCCCATGATTCATCGCTTCTTCGTATATGTGGAGTAGATAAAGAAATCAAGGATATGACTTATGAAGAAATACGACAGTATCCTGTTATACATGGCGCCAATATATCAGAATATCCAGGATGTTTCATTCCTTCATTTGAAGAATATATACAATGCTGCAATAAGTATGGAATTACGCCGGTGATTGAATTAAAAGAAGTCCGTACAGAAGAGGGAAAAGAAATGTTCTGTAATATACTCAAACATTCCTTAAAACCTGCAGTAGTGACTTCTTTTCATAAAAAATATCTGACAGATCTGAGGAGTCTTGGCGTTACAAACAGAATGCAATGAATACGAAGTACAGCCTTTACGGATGCAGAGCTGAAACAATGTCAGAAATATAAACTGGACATCAGTGTTCCTTACAATTTTATTAGTTTACAGGATATCAGAAATGCACATAAAAAAGGTATAGCTGTAACTGGCTGGTTGTTTAAAGATGCTAATATAGCTAATTTGTATAAACGATGGGGCCTGGATTTTATTATTTTTGAAAATTATCTTGTGAAAAAGTAGGATATCTGATATTTTTATGATAAAATAAATGAAAGGAGAGCCGGATTTTTCCTGCTCTCCTTTTTAGAAAATTGACTGCCGGCAGCGGGACTTGAACCCGCACGTAGTTGCCCACAACAGATTTTGAGTCTGCCTCGTCTGCCAATTCCGACATGCCGGCACGAAACATATATTATGATAGCATGGATTACAGAAAATGGCAAGAGTTTTTTTTATTTTTGAAAAAGGAGGAAAAAAGATATGAAAAGAAAAAGAATTTTTCAGAGGATTTGTATGTTGTTGTGTTGCGTGCTGTGTATGGCTCAGGTAAATGTGACTTCAGCAGCATCTACACCATTGTAGAGGAATGGGCGTCTCAGTGTAAAGGGAACCAGACTGGTGAACTCCAATGGAAAAACAGTGATCCTGAAAGGTGTCAGTACGCATGGAATCAACTGGTTTCCACAGTATGTAAATAAATCAGCGTTTAAGTCATTAAGAGATGACTGGGGTGTAAACTGCATCCGGCTTGCCATGTATACTGAGGAATATAATGGTTACTGTTCGGGAGGAAATCAGGCGGAACTGAAAAAGCTGATTGATAAAGGCGTTCGCTATGCTACAGAACTGGGAATGTATGTGATTATAGACTGGCATGTTTTAAATGACCGGACACCGAAGAAACATCAGAAAGAAGCTATCTCATTCTTTAAATATATGGCAAAAAAATATAAAAATCAGAAAAATATTTTTTATGAGATCTGCAATGAACCTAATGGAGAAACTTCCTGGTCCACAGTAAAAAGTTATGCTGCTGCGGTGATCAAGACAATCAGAACCTATGATAAAAAGAATATTATTCTTGTAGGAACGCCGACATGGTCTCAGGATGTGGACACTGCAGCCAAAAGTCCTGTTAAAGGCTATTCTAATATTATGTATACTTTCCATTTTTATGCCGCAACCCATGGTTCACAGTACAGAAAAAAGGTACAGGCTGCAATTGACAGGGGACTTCCCGTTTTCGTAAGCGAATTTGGCGTTTCTGAAAGTTCAGGTAATGGACATATCGATAAAACAGAAGCTGATAAATGGATCTCATTTCTAAGAAAAAATAAGATAAGCTATGTCTGCTGGAGCCTGAGTAATAAAGCAGAAAGCTGTTCTCTGTTAAAAAGCAGCAGTACGCGTACCGGTAATTTTAAGACGTCTGATCTGTCCACTACAGGAAAATGGTACAAAACTGTGAAATAATTGTGATATATAGATTACAGATAAAAGAGACAGGTCTGTTATTATGCCTTTAATCAAAAAGAGAATGTGGTTACATAGGAGGAAAACACATGTGTGGGTTTGCCGGATTTTACGGGCAGGAAAAGGAAAAAGAAGAAATTTTGCAGAATATGCTCAGAACAATTGTGCATCGGGGGCCTGATAGTGAGGGAAAGTATCTGGATGAAGATATTGCGCTGGGATTTCGAAGACTGAGTATTGTGGATCTGAGTGAACATGGAAATCAGCCTATGTTTAATGAGGACAGAAGCCTGGTACTGGTATACAATGGTGAAATTTATAATTACAGGGAACTGATGCCGGAACTGATTGCAGCAGGACACAGGTTTAAATCTCATACAGATTCAGAAGTGCTTCTTCATGGATACGAAGAATGGGGAGAGAAACTGCCGGAGAAATTAAGAGGTATGTTTGCATTTATAATCTGGGATAGAAAAAAGAAAAAGCTTTTTGGTGCAAGGGATATGTTTGGAATCAAACCTTTTTATTACAGTAAAATGGGAGACACTGTTCTTTTTGCATCTGAAATAAAAGCTATGCTGGAACACCCTGCGTTTCATAAAGAACTAAATGAAGAAGTTTTACGCCTATATCTTACTTTCCAGTTTGTGCCTACAGATGAAACTTTTTTTAAGAATGTATATTGTCTCCCACCTGCACATTATTTTATCTTTGATGGGGAAAATGTCAGAAAAGTCTGCTATCATCCGTTTGATTTCTGCCCGGATGGGTCCGGAAGCCATCAGCATATGCTGGATAAAATGGAAAAAATACTGGAAGAATCTGTGCAGGCGCATCAGACAGGTGATGTGGAGATAGGTTCTTATTTATCCAGCGGTGTAGATTCCAGCTATCTGGCGGTAGAAGGTAAGGTAAAACATACCTATACTGTGGGATTTGAAGGAGAAGGAAGCTCAGAACTGGACGAAGCACGCAGCTTTGCAGAAGAAGCAGAAATTCAGAACAGAGGGAAAAAGATTTCAGCAGAAGAATACTGGGGAGCGTTGTCTGATATTCAGTATTATATGGATGAACCAGTAGCAGATCCGTCAGTTGCAGGACTGTATTTTCTGAGCAGAGAAGCTGCCAGAGATGTAAAAGTTGTGTTTTCAGGAGAAGGCAGTGACGAGTTGTTCGGCGGGTATAATATTTACTGTGAGCCATTACAGTATACTGGATTTGATAAGATTCCTCTGGTGTTGCGCCGCAGACTTGGACAGATTGCAGAAAACTTTCTTCCTCAGGGACTGCCGGGGAGAGGTTTTCTGATCCGCCATGGCAAAACTCTGGAAGAGAGATACCATTGCAATGCGACAAACGTATTTTCCGAGCGTCAGGCAGATAAACTGTTGAAACGGAAAATCGGACTTCGGATCAGGGACGTTACAGCTCCTTTGTATGCGCAGGTAAAAAGTCAGGATCCTGTGACAAAAATGCAGTATACGGATCTCCATTTATGGCTTGTTCATGATATTCTCATGAAAGGAGATAAAATGGGAATGGCTCATTCCGTAGAAGTCAGAGTTCCATTTCTGGATAAAAATGTATGGGATTTTGCTTCAACATTGCCCTTAAATGAGAAAGTTTCTCCTCCAAAGACAAAAGTGCTTTTCCGTGAAGCTGCACAGAAAAAAGTACGAAAAGACACAGCACAGAAGAAAAAACTGGGATTTCCTGTTCCAATCCGTACATGGATCCGCCAGGAACCTTATTACAGTATCATAAAGGAACAGTTTTGTTCTGAAAATGCAGACCGTTTTTTCCATACAGAGAAACTTCTGAAAATGCTGGAAAATTATAAAAAGAGAGAATCTTTTAATCCGAAAACAGATGACAGCCGCAGGATATGGACAGTATTTACATTTCTGCTCTGGTATGACCGTTTTTTTGCCGAATCATGAAAACCTAAAAAAATTCCGATAATTCTTAAATGTTTGTGAAATTTGCAAGCCTATTCTTGAAAAACAGACAGATTAGTGTTATGGTACATTCTAATAACAACGAATGGAGGAATTGCTGATGAATCTTGATAATAAAAAGCCGGGCAGAAAACCACTTTATGTATATTATATCATCGTAGCAGTGATCATCATCCTTCTGAATGTACTCCTTCTTCCTGCTCTTGAGGGAAGAAAAGTTCAGACAACAGACTATAGTACATTTCTGACAGGAGTAGAGAAAAATTATGTAAAAACCGTAGAGATTCAAGAGGACTATATCTATTATGTAGCAGAAAGTAATGGGAAAGAACTTTATTGCAGAACAGTAAAGATGAACGATCCGGATCTGGTTGACCGTCTGCATGATGCAGGCGTGAAATTTGGTGCGGCAGCACCACAGCAGACATCAATCTGGGTAAGTCTTCTGGCTGGTTATGTGCTTCCGATCGTAATCTTTGTTCTTCTTGGCCGCTGGCTGAGCAAGAAGATGATGAGTTCCATGGGCGGTGGTCCTGGAGGAACGATGTCCTTTGGTAAAAGTAATGCCAAGGTATATGTAAAATCATCTACAGGAATTAAATTTTCAGATGTGGCTGGTGAAGATGAAGCCAAGGATCTGCTGAAAGAAATTGTAGATTATCTTCATAATCCGCAGAAGTATAGAGAGATTGGTGCTTCCATGCCGAAAGGTGCTCTCCTTGTAGGCCCTCCAGGTACAGGTAAAACTCTTCTGGCAAAGGCAGTAGCAGGTGAGGCCGAGGTACCTTTCTTTTCCATCTCCGGTTCTGAATTTGTGGAGATGTTTGTTGGTATGGGTGCTGCCAAAGTACGAGATCTGTTTAAACAGGCCAATGAAAAAGCACCATGTATCGTATTTATCGATGAGATTGATACGATCGGTAAGAAGCGTGATGGAGCCGGATTCTCCGGCGGCAATGATGAACGTGAGCAGACACTGAATCAGCTGCTCACAGAGATGGATGGTTTCGATGGATCCAAGGGTGTTGTAATTCTGGCAGCAACTAACAGACCGGATTCTCTTGATCCGGCACTTCTTCGACCGGGACGCTTTGACAGACGTATTCCTGTTGAACTTCCAGATTTAAAGGGACGTGAAGAGATCCTTAAAGTCCATGCAAAGAAGATTAAAATTGCTGATTCTGTACGTTTTGATGATATTGCAAAAGCTGCTGCAGGAGCTTCTGGTGCAGAGCTTGCTAACATTGTAAATGAAGCTGCTTTACGTGCAGTTCGTGACGGCAGAAAATTTGCCACACAGGCAGATTTTGAAGAGAGTATTGAAGTAGTTATTGCCGGATATCAAAAGAAGAACAGAGTACTTTCTAATAAAGAAAAACTTATTGTTGCTTATCATGAAATCGGTCATGCACTGGTTGCTGCGAAGCAGACTGAATCCGCGCCGGTTCATAAAATTACAATTATTCCGCGTACATCAGGTGCGCTTGGATATACTATGCAGGTGGATGATGGAGATCATTATCTGATGACCAAAGAAGAACTGGAAAATAAGATTGCCACATTTACTGGCGGCCGAGCTGCAGAAGAACTGATTTTCCATTCTATTACAACCGGAGCATCCAATGATATTGAACAGGCTACCAAACTTGCGAGAGCAATGATTACCAGATATGGTATGAGCGATGATTTTGATATGGTTGCTATGGAGAATGTGACGAATCAGTATCTGGGCGGAGATTCCAGTCTGAGCTGTTCTTTTGAGACACAGACACTTCTGGATAAAAAAGTTGTAGAACTGGTAAAGATGGAACATCAGAAAGCACTCAAGATTCTGCAGGACAATATTGGAAAACTTCATGAACTTGCGAAATATCTCTATGAAAATGAGACGATCACAGGGGAAGAATTTATGAAAATTCTGGATGCTCCTTTACAGGTCCCGAATGTGAATACAGAAACGGAAGCATCTGCTGAAACTGAAATTAGCACAGAAGCAAATGATACAACAATTGAATAAAGTTAATAAAATCAGTCGAGCAGAGAAGAGAATATTTTTATCTGATTGACTGTACAAAAGAAAAGCAGCAGAAGCAAAAGAACGGCTTCTGTTGCTTTTTCTTGCTAATTGGACGCAGTTCGGTTATAATTCGTAATAGTGAGCATCAATAAAGCGTTTACTTTTATCAGACTGTAACCGCAGAATACTTTCTATAGAGGAAAGAAGGGGATGGATATGGATTGCCGTACTGCAGAGGGAATGGTGAGCAGTTATATTGAACATAAGCTCCCTGTAAATGAACTGGAGGAATTTCTTGACCATGTGGAGAAATGTTCTTCCTGTTATGATGAACTGGAAACCTATTTTATTGTTCATGAAGTGACACAGCAGCTGAATGATAACAGCAGCAATTCGGTTCTTGATTTCAAAGATTTGTTGGAACAGGATATCCGCAAATCCAGAAGATATATCCGCAAGAAGAAATTGAGCTGGTTCATATTTGGAGCGAGCATTTGTCTCCTGATCGCAGTTCTGGCGGCGGTTCTGGTTTATGTAATGATGGAAACGGTGCATATTTTATAAGATACTGGAGGATTTTATGAGTGAAAAAATATTACTGATTGACGGACACAGCATTCTGAACAGGGCTTTTTATGGTCTGCCTGATCTTACAAATTCAGAGGGAAAGCATACGGGAGCAGTATATGGATTTCTGAATATCCTTTTTCGTACGATCGAGGAGGAGAAGCCTCAGTATCTGACAGTGGCATTTGACCTGAAGGCGCCGACCTTTCGTCACAAAATGTTTGATGCGTATAAAGGAACACGCAAGCCCATGCCTGAGGAGCTGCGGGAACAGGTACCGCTCATTAAGGAAGTGCTTACGGCAATGGGCGTAAATATTGTAACAAAAGAAGGGTATGAGGCAGATGATATCCTTGGAACTTTGGCAAAGAAGAGCGAAGCGGAAGGAATGGAAGCGACAATTCTTTCCGGTGACAGAGACCTGCTTCAGCTTGCGACAGAAAAAATCCTGATCCGTCTGCCAAAAACAGTAAGGGGAAAAACCACGATAGAGGATTATCATGCACAACAGGTTATCGAGAAATATCAGGTTACACCTTCACAGATCATTGAACTAAAGGCATTAATGGGTGACAGTGCCGATAATATTCCGGGAATTCCGGGTGTAGGTGAGAAGACCGCTACGAAAATTATTGTGGAGTACGGAACTATTGAGAATGCACATGAGCATCTGGAAGAACTAAAGCCAAACAGGGCAAGAGAATCTATGAGAGAACATTATGATATGGCGCAGATGAGTAAAGCATTAGCTACAATCTGTACGGACAGTCCGATTGAGTTCTCTTATGAAGACGCAAAGCTGGGAAATCTTTATACAAAAGAAGCCTTTCTGCTTTGCAGACAATTGGAATTCAAAAACCTGCTTGGACGCTTTGGATCTGAAGCTGTGCAGGAAGATGCTCTGGAACAGGAATTTTTTACATGTGCAGATCTGGCGGGATGTGAAAATCTGTTTGAAAAAGCAGAAAATGGAAAGGCAACAGGTGTTTCTCTAATTACCGAAAACGGACAGGTATACGGTGCAGGGTTGGCGTTAAGTAAAGAAGAAATCTATTATATCCCTGTAGAGGGAATGATCACGGAAGCGTATCTTTGTGGAAAACTGGAGACACTTTTCCATAAAGTGTCCGAATATAATGTGAAGAAAAATACAGAGAGTCATGTAATCTGCGCGCTTGATATAAAGGCTGTATTGAAGCATGTTACGTTTGATGATCCGAATGCAGTATTTGACGCGGGCGTGGCTGCTTATCTTTTGAATCCATTGAAATCTGTTTATACTTATGATGATATGGCAAAGGAATACTTAGATGGTCGTATGCTGCCGACAAGAGAAGAACTCCTCGGAAAGAAAACAATAGGGAAAGCCTGGGAAGAAGGAGCGGAAGGACTTGCATCATGGGCGTGCTATATGGCATACACGGCACTTGCATGCCGGGCGCAGATGTGTGAGGCGCTAAAAGAAACAGGCATGTGGAATGTATATACACAGATTGAACTTCCTCTGATTTTTACTTTGGATTCTATGGAAAAATGGGGAATCAGTGTAAAGGGCGAGGAACTGAAAAATTACGGTGAGAGACTGAACGTTCGTATCGAAGAATTGGAAAAAATGATCTGGCAGCAGGCAGGAGAAGAGTTTAATATTAATTCTCCGAAGCAGATGGGAGTGATTTTGTTTGAAAAGCTTGGACTTAAAGGCGGAAAGAAAACAAAAACCGGCTATTCTACAGCTGCAGACATCCTTGAGAAGCTTGCACCCGAGTATCCGATCGTAAAGAATATTCTGGAATATCGTCAGCTTGCAAAATTGAAATCAACATATGCGGACGGTCTGGCGAATGTGATTGGGGAGGATGGCAGGATTCATTCAACCTTTAATCAGACAATCACTGCCACAGGAAGAATCAGCAGTACAGAGCCGAATCTGCAGAATATTCCGATACGAATGGAACTGGGACGTTTAATCCGTAAAGTTTTTGTGCCTGAGGAGGGCTATGTATTCTTAGATGCAGACTATTCTCAGATTGAGCTTCGGGTTCTTGCGCATATGTCGGGAGATGAAAAACTGATCCAGGCGTATAAAGAAGCGCAGGACATTCATAGACATACAGCATCTGAGGTATTTCATGTGCCGTTTGATCAGGTAACAGATCTGCAGCGGAGAAATGCCAAGGCAGTAAATTTTGGAATCGTTTATGGAATCAGTTCTTTCGGACTGAGTCAGGACTTAAGTATTACACGAAAAGAAGCGGCAGAATATATTGAGAGATATTTTGAATCTTATCCGAGAATCAAGGGATTCCTTGACGGACTTGTTGAAGAGGGAAAAGAGAAAGGCTACGTGACCACCATGTTTGGCAGACGAAGACCGATTCCGGAACTGAAATCGAGTAATTTTATGCAGAGATCTTTTGGAGAGCGAGTGGCTATGAATTCCCCAATTCAGGGAACAGCAGCAGATATCATTAAAATTGCTATGAACCGTGTTTACAGACGATTGAAAGATGAGCAACTGAAATCTCGTCTGGTACTTCAGGTGCACGATGAACTTCTGATAGAGACCTGCAAAGAAGAAATTCCGCAGGTATCTGCGATCCTTGAGGAAGAGATGAAGGGGGCTGCGAAGCTTACCGTAGAACTGGAAGTGGATATGCATCAGGGGAATAACTGGTACGAAGCAAAGTAATAATAGATAAGAGGCAGAAATGATTACAATAGGAATCACCGGCGGTGTAGGTGCCGGAAAGAGTACAGTGCTCGATTTTCTGGAAGAGCAATATCAGGCATATGTGATGAAAGCGGATGAGATCGGGCATCTGGTAATGGAACCAGGACAGTCATGTTATGAACCCGTGATCCGGTTGTTTGGAAAACAAGTGATAAAAAATGATAAAACTATTGACCGCAAACAGGTTTCGGATGTAGTATTTTCACATCCGGGTATGCTGGAAAAATTAAATCAGATTATCCATCCTGCTGTAAAACAGTATATCAGGGATCAGTTAGCGGTAAAGAAACAGCAGGGACAGAAGGTATGTGTGGTGGAGGCTGCACTTCTTCTGGAGGATCATTATCAGGAGTTCTGCGATACAATATGGTATATCCATACGGATGAAGAAATCCGAATCCAGAGATTAATGGAGAACCGTGGCTATACCAGGGAGAAATCAGAGAGTATCATTGCCAGCCAGGCACCGGAAGATTTTTTTCGGGCAAATGCAGACTATGTTGTGATAAATAACGGGGATTTTGCAGAGACAAGGCAGCAGATCGAGGAAGGAATCAGAAAATATGAGACTTTGTAGCATTGCCAGCGGAAGCAGCGGGAACTGTATTTACGTGGGCTCAGACAACACCCATCTTCTGGTAGATGTGGGCATCAGCGGGAAGCGTGTTGAACAGGGATTAAATGAACTGGATTTGACAGGAAAAGATATAGATGGTATTTTGATTACACATGAACATTCAGATCACATCAAAGGTCTTGGCGTGATAGCGAGAAAGCATCATATCCCGATTTATGCAACCGGAGGTACGGTAGATGCCTTATCCAGAATGAATCTTGGAAAGATGCCGGAAGGGATTTTTCATGAGATCCGTGAAGATGAGCCATTTGAGATTAAAGACCTGACAGTGAATCCGTTTACCATTCCTCACGATGCAGCGCAGCCGGTAGGGTATCGCGTGGAATGTGGGGAACATTCTGTAGGGATTGCTACAGACCTTGGAAAATATAATGAATACATAGTTGAGAATCTGCAGGATCTGGATGCGCTTCTTCTGGAAGCGAATCATGATATCCGAATGCTGCAGGTTGGAAAATATCCATATTACCTGAAACAGAGAATCCTTGGAGACAGAGGGCATCTATCTAATGAGAATGCAGGCAGACTTTTATGCAGACTGTTGCATGACAATATGAAGGCCATTTTCCTTGGACATCTCAGCAGAGAGAATAATTATGAAGAACTGGCATATGAAACTGTTTGTTCAGAAGTAACCTTAGGTGACAACCCTTATAAGTCCCGGGACTTTAAAATTCAGGTGGCGAAGAGGGATTGCATATCAGAAGTAATTACAGTGTAGAAAGGACAAAGAACTTATGAAAAAGACAATCATCACAGTAGTAGGAAACGACACCGTAGGAATTATCGCGAAAGTTTGTACTTATCTTGCAGACAACAATGTAAACATTCTTGATATCTCCCAGACCATCGTACAGGGATACTTCAACATGATGATGGTAACAGATGCCAGCAAATGTGAGAAAGATAATGGAGTTCTTGCAAAAGAACTGGAGGCCCTTGGAGATCAGATCGGCGTAGTGATCCGCTGTCAGCATGAAGATATCTTTAATGTAATGCACAGAATTTAATAAGATCAGGTAAGTTGTTGTGCGATTTAGCTGTATGAGAAAAATGCAGCTCTTTCGAATTTTACTTGCTTTGTAATTCTGAGAAAACATACAAGGGAGAAAATTAAAATGATCAATATTTTTGAAGTAAATGAAACGAATAAAATGATCGAGCACGAGAATCTGGATGTTCGTACCATTACAATGGGAATTAGTCTTCTGGACTGTATTGACAGTGATCTCGAGACATTAAATAAAAAAGTTTATGATAAGATCACAACATGTGCAAAAGATCTGGTATCTACAGGTGAAGCGATTTCCGCTGAATATGGAATCCCGATCGTAAATAAAAGAATTTCTGTAACTCCGATCGCACTGATCGGTGGTGCTGCATGTAAGACTACTGAAGATTTTGTAACAATTGCTGAAACACTGGACAGAGCTGCCAAGACTGTTGGTGTGAATTTTATCGGCGGCTATTCTGCATTGGTAAGCAAAGGTATGACTCCGGCAGAGAAACTTCTGATTGAGTCTATCCCACAGGCTATGGCGAAAACCGAGCGTGTCTGCAGTTCTGTAAACGTTGGTTCTACACGTACTGGTATCAACATGGATGCGGTTAAACTCATGGGTGAGATCGTTCTGGAAACAGCGAAAGCTACTAAAGACCAGGATTCTCTGGGATGTGCAAAGCTGGTTGTATTCTGCAATGCACCGGATGATAATCCGTTTATGGCTGGTGCGTTCCATGGTGTGACAGAAGCGGATACGATCATCAACGTAGGTGTCAGCGGACCGGGTGTTGTTAAGACTGCTCTGGAACAGGTAAGAGGAAAAGACTTTGAGACTCTCTGTGAGATGATCAAGCGTACTGCTTTCAAAGTTACACGTGTTGGTCAGCTGGTTGCTCAGGAAGCTTCCAGACGTCTTGGGGTTAAATTTGGTATTGTCGATCTGTCCCTTGCTCCGACGCCTGCTATCGGTGACAGTGTTGCTGAGATCCTTGAGGAGATCGGTCTGGAGCACGCAGGTGCACCGGGAACAACAGCAGCACTTGCACTGTTAAATGACCAGGTTAAGAAGGGCGGAGTTATGGCTTCTACAGCAGTTGGCGGTTTAAGTGGTGCATTTATTCCGGTCAGCGAGGATCAGGGTATGATCGATGCAGTTAATGCGGGGGCTCTGACGATTGAGAAACTGGAAGCGATGACTTGTGTATGCTCTGTTGGTCTTGATATGATCGCGATTCCTGGAGATACGAAGGCATCTACAATTGCTGGTATTATTGCGGATGAGTCTGCGATTGGTATGGTGAACCAGAAGACTACAGCGGTTCGTCTGATCCCGGTAATTGGTAAGGGAGTTGGTGAAGTGGTTGAGTTCGGTGGACTTTTAGGTTATGCGCCGATCATGCCGGTGAATCAGTTCTCCTGTGATGCGTTTGTCCAGCGTGGAGGTAGAATTCCGGCGCCGATTCATAGTTTTAAGAATTAAAAATATTAAAAAATATTGCCAGAAACTTCGGAGAGTGGAGTTTCTGGCATTTTTTTGTTCAGGGGGGACGCGGAGCGGGGCAGGGCAATTAAAAATTTGGTTTTAGTTCAAAAAATGGTTGATGAATAGTTAAATTAATTATAAAGATGTCAGGATGTTTAGAAGGTGGGTGTTGTCTTCGGGGTTCATGATGCAGAAGCGGATGTATTCTCCGTCGAGGCATTCGAAGGAGGAGCAGTCGCGGATCATGAGGCACTGGCGGATGCAGGCGTCGAAGACGTCGTAGGAGGTCAGTCCTGTTTTCTGGATTTTGAGGAGGATAAAGTTGGCGTAAGCCGGGTAGGTTTTGTAGGCTGGGATGGTTTCTAATGCATGGAGCAGACGATTGCGTTCAGAGAGGATGAGTTCTCTGGTGCGATGGATGTAGTCTTTGTCTTTTAACATGAGTTCTCCGGCGAGGGCTCCGAGACTGTTCAGGGACCATGGTACCTGTTTTTCTTTTATTTTTTTGAGAAATTCCAGGTTTCCGGTGATTCCGTAGCCGAGGCGCATACCTGGGGCAGCGTAGAATTTGGATACGCCGCGGAGTACCATGAGGTTGGTAAATTCTTTAGTGAGGGTTACGGCGGTGATCTCATTTATGTCAGGGGCGAATTCTACGTAGGTTTCATCAATCATCACGAAGATGTTTTTGGCAGCGCAGAATGCGATGAGTTTTCTCAGGTCTTCTCTGGTGATGGCAGAAGAGGTTGGGTTGTTTGGGTTGCAGATGATCAGAAAATCGTAATTTTCTTCCAAAGTCTGACATAGGTCGTCTACATTGAGAACGAAGTTATCTTCTTCTCGAAGGTGATAGTATTCCTGAGTGCTGCCGGAGAAGGAGAGTTCTCTGGAATATTCGGAGTAGGTTGGTCCGAGGATCAGAGTGTGTTTCGGGTTTCGTTCCTGTATCAGGAGAGAAATCAATTCACTGGAGCCGTTTCCAGGGAGAATGAATTCTGCAGGAACATTACAATATTCTGAGATGGTACTGCGAAGAGTTGTGTAGTTTCTGTCAGGGTAAGAGGACAGGATGTCCAGGCGGCTGGCAAGTTGTTTCTTTACATTTTCAGAAAGGCCCAGAGGATTTACGTTGGCACCGAATTTTACGATGTCTTTTTGATTCAGATGATAAACTTCACATATTTTCTCAATATCACTTCCGTGAAAGACTATTTTTGTAGTTGACATATGACATTCCTCATTTCTGTGTATGTTTTATTGTTGTAATTATTCAGCAGTCTGCAATTCAAGAGAAAGTATTTTGTCTAATATCTGTGAAAATACAGAACTTTTACTTATTGTTGATTATCAGCAATAGTATTTTTCTGTTTGGTATTTTAACATAATATACTGTTAATAACCAGCAGTGAGAAAAAAGATACAGAAGAAATTTTTTTGAGTTTATGTTTATGAATGGTAAAAAAATCTAACTAAAAAAATAAATGTCTTGACATATGCACATTAGCGTGGTAAAGTAAACACATCAAAACCGATGAGAAAGAAGAGTAAACAATTATGAATCATTCCAGAGAGCGGCAGCTGGTGGGAAGCCGTATGAAACAGATTGTTGAATGGCCTTTCGAGGGCGGCCCGAAATCTTAATAAAGAGAGAGTAGGCACCGACGGGAACCGAACCCGTTATAAATCAGGAGTGTATGTTTGTACATGAGAAAGTGGACGATTCGTCAATTTGAGTGGTACCGCGATAATAAGATTCTTATTACCGTCTCAAGCAGCAGATAGCTTGTGGCGGATTTTTTTATATATAAAGGGAATCTGTTATATGATAAATGTCCCCTTGCCGGGCAGGAAATCTTCCAAAGCTACAGGCGGTTATCACAATAGTTGACACATCCGGGAAAAAGAGGGATCCGGGGAGTTCTTTCTCACAGACAGTAAAGAAGGGATTGGCATATATCCCTGAGACTATGGCAGTCAAAAATATTATGGACTGCTAAATAAGATGTAGAGAGAGGAATAAAGACTATGAAAAAAAGAATGTTAACAATCGCAGCAACAGCAATGGCAACTATGATGATGGCATCACCGGTTATGGCACAGGATTTCAAGATTGGCATCTGCAATTATGTAGATGATGCTTCCCTGAATCAGATCGTAGATAATATCCAGTCCCGTCTGAAAGAAATCGGTAAAGACAAGGATGTAAATTTCGACGTATCCTATGATAACTGTAATGCAGATGCTAACGTTATGGAACAGATCATTTCTGATTTTCAGGCTGATAATGTAGATTTAATGGTAGGTGTTGCTACACCTGTAGCAATGCGTATGCAGTCCGCAACAGAAGGAACAGATACACCGGTTGTATTCTCCGCAGTATCCGATCCTGTAGGAAGCGGTCTTGTAGAGGACTTAGATGCACCTGGAGCAAACATCACAGGTACAAGTGATTATCTGGATACTTCTTCTATCATGAAACTGATCCAGGCTGTAAATCCGGATGTAAAGAAGATTGGACTTTTATATGACATCGGACAGGATTCTTCTACAACAGCAATTCAGGAAGCTAAGGATTATCTGGATGAGCAGGGTATCGAATATGTAGAGCGCACAGGTACCACAACAGATGAAGTACAGCTTGCAGCAGATGCACTGGTAGCAGATGGCGTAGATGCAGTATTTACACCAACTGACAACACAATCATGACAGCAGAGCTTTCTATCTATGAGAAATTCATTGATGCAGGTATCCCACAGTATACAGGAGCTGATTCCTTTGCATTAAACGGCGCATTCGTTGGATATGGTGTTGACTATGCAAATCTTGGACAGAAGACAGCAGATATGATCGCAGATATCCTTATGAACGATGCAGATCCTGCAACAACACCTGTTGAAACTTTTGATAACGGTACTGCAACAGTAAATACAGAAACCTGTGAAGGACTTGGTCTTGACTTTGAAACTGTTAAGAAAGATTTCGAACCGTTATGCACACAGGTAAACGAGATCGTTACAGCAGAAAGCTTTGATGATGTAGAAAAATAATAAGCGTTGGGGACTGAAATCTATTGTGTTGATCGCAAAGATTGATAGTTGTCAGATGAGGATTTAAACAAAATATTTTCTGGATTGAAATGAACAGCAGCAGATATTTTCTGTTGCTGTTCATTGAATGTAATAAATAAGTACAAACTGGAGGAAATCATCGTGACTATTGCGACTATACTCTCTCTTGGAGAGACCGCACTGAAACTTGGCCTGATCTGTTCACTGACAGTTCTTGCTCTGTTTCTCAGTTATTCTATGCTGAATGTCTGTGACCTTTCCACTGATGGCTGTTTCACACTTGGAGCAGCAGTGGGAGCGGCAGTGGCAGTCAGCGGACATCCTTTTTTATCTATATTTGCAGCAATGGCTGCAGGTGTGTGTTCCGGATTTGTAACGGCCATACTTCAGACAAAGCTGGGTGTTGACAGTCTTCTCGCCGGAATTATTGTTAATACCGGTCTTTATTCGGTGAACATCGCAGTGATGGGAGGATCTTCTCTGATCAATATGAACAGAACAGAGACTGTATTTTCCATGATGAAAGAAACATTGAAAAATACACCACTGAAAGGAAGAGGAGACATTGTAGTTGCTTTTATTGCAGTGGCTATAGTGGTTGCCTTTCTTGTATTTTTCTTAAGAACCAGACTTGGTCTGGCAATCAGAGCAACCGGAAATAATGCGGATATGGTAAAATCCTCATCCATTAACCCGGTATTTACAACCATTGTAGGTCTCTGTGTGGCGAACTCTTTTACAGCGCTTTCCGGATGCCTTCTGTCTCAGTCACAGAAATCTGTAGATATTAACATCGGACAGGGAATGGTCACAATTGCACTGGCTTCCCTACTGATCGGAGGTACGATCCTTGGCAGAGGCGGGATTTTTGTAAGAGCTGTAGGCATGGTGCTTGGATCCTTTATTTTCCGCCTGGTATATACTATTGCGCTGAGATTCAATATGCCGGCATTTATGCTGAAACTGGTATCTTCTGTGATCGTTGTACTGGCTATTTCAGGTCCGTATCTGAAGAAACAGTGGCCGCAGATTAAGAGAAGAATGACTCACAGGAAGGGAGTACAGTGATTTATGCTGAAGATTGAACATATTTCCAAGACTTTTAATCCGGGTACGGTAAATGAGAAACAGGCGATTAAAGACTTGTCTCTGAATCTGGAGAAAGGTGATTTTGCAACGATCATCGGTTCCAACGGTGCAGGGAAATCCACTTTATTTAATGCGATTTGCGGAGATTTTCTTACAGATTCAGGTGTGATCATGCTGGATGGACAGGATATTACTTTTATGCCACAGCATGCACGAGCAAAGACTATCGGACGTCTTTATCAGGATCCTATGAGAGGAACTGCACCTGGAATGACCATTGAAGAGAATCTGGCGCTTGCAGCAGGAAAAGGCGGATGGCTTTCTCATGTATCCAGACAGGAGAAAGAACATTTTTATGAGGAGTTAAAGCTTCTGGATATCGGACTTGAGAAAAGAATGACTCATCCGGTAGGACTTCTCTCCGGCGGACAGAGACAGGCACTGACACTTCTTATGGCAACAATGAATCCACCGAAACTTTTGCTTCTGGATGAGCATACAGCAGCTCTTGATCCGGGAACTGCGGAGAAAGTGCTGAATCTTACGAAACGAATTGTAGAGGAACATCAGCTTACCTGTCTGATGATCACTCATAACATGCAGTCGGCACTGGATCTGGGAAATCGCATCCTGATGATGGATTCCGGAAATATTGTGTTGGATATCCATGAAGAAGAAAAGAAAGGTCTGACAGTAGAGGGGCTTCTGGACAAATTCAAAACAGGTGCAGGCAAGATGCTTGATAATGACCGTATTCTTCTTTCGGGAGAGAAAAATAAATAGAATAAAGAAATAAAAAGAATTCAGAAAGAACCACATGTGGAGAAAACAGCAGAAGCTGAAAATTGACACATATGGTTCTTTTTTGATAAGCAAGTCCCTTGTTTCGATTACGAAGAGCGATAAGCAGTGAGTGATACTTTCTTTATCGGTTAGATGATAACAATTTGCTTTTCGTATTCATGAATGAATTTTCTGCCGTTTTTCTGAGCAAGCAGAGATTCGTACAGATTGGAGGCAAAAGTAGTTTCTTTAAGTAATTCCTGAGCCTGGCTGTCAAGCAGAGAAGAAGCATCGGCAAGCTTGGTGATGACAGGAATGCGGCTGTTATTTTTAATCGTTTTCAATAAAAAACTGTTTTCTTTTTTAAATCCAAGGACACGAGCATAGGGGACTTTTTCGGGCACCTGACGGATGCCAAGGATAATGTGAAGCAATGCACGCTGAATGCGTGTTTGGGTAAGCTCTTTTGTTTTCAGTACAGATGCAGATTTGGAAAAGCCTTGCAGCAGATTTCTCTGATTCACAATTCGCTGTGCAAGACTTTCTGAAACATCCAGAAAAGAAGTAAGCTCGGAAACGTTTTTCTGAAGCAGACAATAAGAAAGAATGGAATCCAGAACATCCTCTGTGAGAAATTCCTGAGAATTCAGAAGCATTCTGAAAATTTCGAAAGCGCCAGAAGGAATCCAGGATGCAAGAATATCAGAAACATTTTTGCTGGAATATCCTCTGCAGTTGTCGTTATTTGAGGCACAGATAAGTTCGCGGATTGCAGAGGCTGATGCAAAGTCGGAAACTGAATTTAAATCAGAGGCAGTATTATGGTATCCCATTCCCTTTCTGCGTAAAGTAACCGGACGAATCGGGCTGTTCAGACGCAGGAGCGCCTTGCAGTATTCAATTCCAAGAATGTTATTCGGGGTATTCAGAATCTGAGTAACTTCATTAAAAAGAGGCGTAAGGATTCCGCCAAAATCATCTCCGTTGAAATTGCATGGATTCTTAAAATATTCTGTAAGTGCCTGGCTTCTGGCAGCCGGAAAGGAGAGACCCTGGGATAAAAATTGTTTCAGTAGAATTTTATATTCTTCAGGTTCCTTAACAAGGATTTCAGCCAGTTCTTTCAATGCACTGATTTCTCCGGCTTCGCTTCCGAAACAGAGTATATCCACAACACCAAGTCCATCCAGCAGGGAAATGCCGCCCATGGCGAATGCTTCCGCGCTTGCGGTACACACGGAAACCGGCATTTCTAGTACAAGATCTGCTCCGCATCGAAGAGCCATTTCAGCACGGGCATGTTTGGAGAGAAGAACCGGAGTGCCTCTCTGAACATAATCTCCGCTCATGGCAACAATGACATAATCTGCTCCCAGCTTTTGTTTTGTATATTGAATCTGATATTCATGTCCTCTGTGAAAAGGATTGTATTCTGCGATAATTCCGGCGGTTTTCATAAATTCTGACAGATGCTCCTTTCTGAAATCTTATATGACTGTCTTTTTTACTATATTGCATCTCAAAAAAAACTTTTTTCTGTCATATTCTACCATTCAAATGCTTGAAATACAAGGCTTCACGAGTTATAATAAACACAGCGCAGAAAGCTGGCAAAGCGTAACTGCTGTACCAGAACTGTTATATGAAAGGAGCCATTTTAATCATGGGATTTATTGACACACTCAAAGAAAGAGCAAAAGCAAACGTAAAAACAATCGTACTTCCGGAGACAGAAGATAAAAGAACTCTGGCAGCTACAGAGAAAATCTTAAAAGAAGGAATTGCAAAGGTTATCCTTGTTGGTAACGAAGAAGCTGTTAAAAAGAGTGCAGCTGAAGACGGATATGATATTTCCGGCGCACAGATCGTAGATCCTGCTACATCAGAGAAAACTCAGGGATACATTGACAAGTTAGTAGAATTAAGACAGAAAAAAGGCATGACACCAGAGCAGGCTAAAGATATTCTTCTTAACCAGTATCTGTACTATGGTGTAATGATGGTAAAAATGGGCGATGCAGACGGTATGGTATCCGGTGCATGTCACTCCACAGCTGATACATTAAGACCATGCCTTCAGATTCTGAAGACAAAACCAGGTACTAAACTTGTATCCGCATTCTTCTTAATGGTAGTTCCGAACTGCGAATATGGCGCAAACGGTGCATTCGTATTTGCTGATTCCGGTCTGAACCAGAACCCGAATCCAGAAGAACTTGCAGCAATCGCAGCATCTTCTGCAGAATCCTTTGAACTTCTTGTTCAGGAGAAACCAGTTGTGGCTATGCTTTCACACTCCACTAAAGGCAGTGCAAAACATGCTGACGTAGATAAAGTAGTAGAAGCTACAAAGATCGCTAAAGAACAGAATCCAGAACTTGCACTTGACGGTGAATTCCAGCTTGACGCAGCTATCGTTCCAAGCGTAGGTGCATCTAAAGCTCCTGGAAGCGAAGTAGCAGGTAAAGCTAACGTACTTGTATTCCCAGACCTTGATGCAGGTAACATCGGATACAAACTTGTACAGCGTCTTGCAAAAGCAGAAGCTTACGGACCTGTAACTCAGGGTATTGCTAAACCTGTAAATGACCTGTCCCGTGGATGCTCTGCAGACGATATCGTTGGTGTAGTAGCTATCACAGCTGTACAGTGCCAGGCTGATGACAACAAATAAGATTTTGTCATATAGCAAAATTCAATCGGATTGAAAATATTTGATCGACTACATAATTAAAGGCATCGGAGGAGATATGTTCTGATTCTGATGCCTTTGATATCATTACTCATATTTCCCTGGAAATAGTGAGAATATTAATATTATAATATGAAAGGAAAAGCTGACAGAAATATTTGAAGATTTGTACCGGAATTATGGACGATATTCGAAATTTATTGTCGGCAGAATATTAAAATGAACGTATTAGTAATCAACTGTGGAAGTTCATCCCTGAAATATCAGCTGATCAACTCTGATTCAGAAGCAGTTCTTGCAAAAGGTCTCTGCGAGAGAATCGGTATTGATGGAAGATTAGTATATCAGAAAACAGGCTGTGACAAAGAAATCACAGAAGCTGCAATGCCTACACATAAAGAAGCGATCCAGATGGTATTGGATGCTCTTACAAATGACAAAACAGGCGCAATCGGAAGCCTGAAAGAAGTAAATGCTGTTGGACATCGTGTTGTACATGGCGGTGAGAAATTTGCGAAATCTGTAGTCATCACAGACGAAGTGATCGCAGCAGTAGAAGAGTGCAATGATCTTGCACCGCTTCACAACCCTGCAAACCTGATCGGTATCCGTGTATGCTCTGAGCTTATGCCAGGTGTACCTCAGGTAGCAGTATTCGATACAGCTTTCCATCAGACAATGCCTGCAAAAGCATATCTGTACGGACTTCCGCTTGAATACTACAAGAACTACAAAGTAAGAAGATATGGTTTCCACGGAACATCCCACAGCTTCGTTTCCAAACGTGCTGTTGAATTCCTTGGTCTTGATAAAGATAATTCTAAAGTTATCGTATGCCACCTTGGAAACGGTTCTTCCATCAGTGCTGTAGTAAACGGTAAATGTGTAGATACAACAATGGGTCTTACTCCACTTGAAGGTGTTGTTATGGGAACACGTTCCGGTAACATTGATCCGGCTATCATGGAATTCATCGCTAAGAAAGAGAATCTTGACATCGCTGGTATGATGAACGTTCTCAATAAGAAATCCGGTCTTCTTGGATTATCCGGCGGATTATCCAGCGACTTCCGTGACCTGAATGATGCAGCTCAGGGTGGAAATGAAGATGCAGCTAACGCAATTGATGTTCTCTGCTATGGCATCGCTAAATTTGTTGGTGGATATGTTGCAGCCATGAATGGCGTAGATGCAATCGTATTTACAGCAGGTATCGGTGAGAATGCTATTCCTGTACGTGAGAAAGTTGTAAGCTATCTTGGCTATCTTGGAGTTACACTTGATAAAGAAGCTAACGGAGTTCGCGGAGAAGAGATCGTAATTTCTACACCAGATTCCAAAGTTAAAGTTGCTGTAATTCCTACAAACGAAGAACTTGCAATCTGCAGAGAGACTGTAGCGCTGGTTTAATTCTGAGTACAGAGCAAGTTTGTAATGTTGCTCAAAAATAGAGTGAACAGTTATTTCTGTAATCATATGACTTCAAAAAAATAGTTTTGCAGACAATAGAGTGTCTGTGTTATGTCCGAACGAGAAAAATATAGTTGGATGAAACTATATTTATTATAGGAAGAGAAAGGTGCATCTGTCAGGGGCACCTTTCTTTCTGTCTATGCCTGTGGCAGGATTATTATAAATATTTCCGGCTACATGAGAAAATATCCCGTAAAGGAATATTACTTGACAAAATGTGAAATTTTTCTAATTTATCGTTGACAAAAGCAAAAGCGGTATGTATAATAAAACAAGTGTGGATAGGAGAAAAGTATGCAGATACATTTATCAGATATTTCATCCAGTGAAGGGATGCGTATTCAGAAAACTGTAGAGTTTGGAATGGATACAATTGCCTTTCAGTCAGGAACTTTTCCGGTGCTTGCGAAAGAGCCGGTAGAGCTTACTATTGTGAATACAGGTGACAGAAACCTTGAGGTTACTGGAACAGGTAAGATTACCGTTGGTATTCCCTGTGACAGATGTCTGGAAGAGGTTTCCGTTGAGATTCCTTTAGAAATTGAGCGAAAACTTGATATGAAACTTACGGATGAAGACCGTGTGAATGATCTGGACGAGAGTTCTTATCTCACAGGTATGGACCTGGATGTGGACCAGCTGGTCTATCTTGAGGTACTGATGAGCTGGCCTTTGAAGGTTTTATGTAGAGAAGACTGCAAAGGAATCTGTAGCCAGTGCGGGAAAAACCTCAATGACGGTCCTTGTGGATGCGTCGAGGAACCTAAGGATCCCCGTATGGCAGCTATCAGTGATATATTTAGTAAATTTAAGGAGGTGTAACATAATGTCCATCTGTCCGAAGAATAAATCTTCCAAAGCAAGACGCGATAAGAGAAGAGCAAACTGGAAAATGAGCGCTCCGAACCTTGTAAAATGCAGCAAATGTGGCGAACTGATGATGCCGCACAGAGTATGCAAAGCTTGCGGAAGCTACAACAAAAAGGAAATCATTAAAGTTGAAGACTAATTTTTAATGATTGCAAAGCATAGCAGGTTGTCCCATTTATGATGGGGTGCCTGCTTTTTTGTATGTTAAAATCAATTTGAAATCAGAGTATTAGAGGGAATTTGTAATGAATGAAAAGGAGAAGGTAAATCAGATTACAGATGGTGTAATTTGGAAACAGCTGCTGTTATTTTTCTTTCCTATTGTATTTGGAACATTTTTTCAGCAGATTTATAATACAGCAGATACCATTGTCGTAGGGAGGTTTGTAGGAAAACAGGCACTTGCCGCGGTTGGAGGTTCTGCCAGTCAGATTGCTAATTTGATCGTAGGTTTTTTTGTGGGACTTTCCTCGGGAGCAGCAGTTGTAATATCCCAGTTTTATGGGGCAAAAGATAAGAAGAATGTAGGTAAAGCATTACATACAGCGTTTGCTTTTTCTATTGCTGCAGGTGTGGTTCTTACAATTGCGGGAATTTTTCTTACCAGACCTGCATTGCTGCTTATGAAAACACCTGCAGATGTAGTGGAAGACTCTGCTGTTTATCTTCATATTTACTTTGCAGGAATGATCTTTAACCTGGTTTATAATATGGGAGCTGCAATCCTGCGCGCAGTGGGAGATTCAAAAAGACCGCTGTACGTGCTGATTGTTACCTGTGTTCTGAATATTATTCTGGACCTGGTGTTTGTTGTTGCTTTTGAGATGGGAGTAACCGGGGTGGCAGTTGCAACGGTTACATCTCAGGTGATCAGTGCATTGATCGTAACTGCGATGCTAATAAGGACCAGAGAGATTTATGTACTGAAGATCCGGCAGATTCGGTTTGATAAAAGAATGTTGCTATCTGTACTTCGGATTGGTATTCCGGCAGGACTGGAATCAGTTATGTACAATATTTCAAATATTGTAATTCAGGTATTTGTGAATAACCTTGGAACGGATACAGTGGCTGCATGGGGAACATTGGGAAAAATAGATGCCCTTTTCTGGATGGTGATCAATGCTTTTGCGATTTCCATTACTACCTTTGTGGGACAGAATTATGGAGCGGGAAAATATCATCGTATGAGAAAGAGCGTGCGTGTCTGCATGACTATGAGTATGGTGAGCTCTGCAGTTATGATCTCTCTGATGTATGCAGGTGCACCTTGGATTTACAGCCTGTTTACGACAGATAGTGCAGTAGTGGCTGCAGGTGTACATATGAGCAGATTTATGCTGCCGTCATACTTTATTTATGTTATTATCGGTATCCTGTCCGGGGCACTGCGCGGAACCGGAAAAGTTCTGGTGCCAATGATCCTTACCTGCGGCGGTGTTTGCTCTCTGCGTATCGTATGGCTTTTCAGTGCAGGCAGAATGTATCCGGGAATTAATACGATTATGCTTAGCTATCCTGTTTCCTGGAGCATTACAGCGGTGTTATTTATTATATACTATTTTATGAAATTTCCGGAAATTAGAAGCCAGAAATAAGATTATCTGTTAGAATAATATGTTGAAATGTAATTTATTTTCCTGACAAAATGGGATAGTGAGGGGAAACAAGAATTATGAGAAAGGTTTTGAATGTATGAATATTTTAAACATAGAACATGTTTCCAAAATATTTGGAGAAAAGGTAGTTCTGAATGATGTTTCATATGGAATTCACCAGGGCGACAAGATTGGGATTATTGGTATTAACGGAACAGGAAAGTCTACAATCCTGAAGATTATTGCAGGTATGGAGGAACCGGATGAGGGACAGATTATTACACAGAATGGTCTGAGAATCACATATTTGCCTCAGATGCCGGAGTTTCCGCAGGGGTCTACGATTCTTGATTATGTTGCAGAGGGAAAATGGCAGAAGGATTGGAGTACAGAGAGTGAGGCACGAAATGTACTGAACAAGTTGGGAATTACAGATCATGAGGAAAAGATTGATCATTTGTCAGGCGGCCAGAAAAAGAGAGTGGCACTGGCAAGAACATTAGTAAATCCGTGTGATGTGCTGCTTTTGGACGAGCCTACCAACCATCTGGATAATGAGATGGTGACATGGCTTGAGGATTTTCTGAGAAGCTTTAAAGGAGTTGTGATCATGGTTACTCATGACAGATATTTCCTTGACAGGGTCACAAATAAGATTCTGGAGATTTCTCACGGAAATCTTTATGCATATGAGACGAACTATTCTAAGTTTCTGGAACTGAAAGCAGAACGAGAGGAGATGGAACTTGCCAGTGAGAGAAAGAGACAGAGCGTTCTGCGTATGGAACTGGAATGGGCAAAGCGCGGATGCCGTGCGAGAAGCACTAAGCAGCGGGCACGTCTGGAACGTCTGGAAGCTTTGAAAAATGGAAAAGCGCCTGTAAGGGATATGAATGTAGAACTGGATTCTGTTGAAACACGTATGGGAAAGAAAACAATTGAACTTCACCATATCAGTAAAAATTTCGGCGAGAAGAAGATTCTGGATGATTTCAATTATATTGTATTGCGTAATCAGCGCCTGGGAATCATTGGACCGAATGGGTGCGGAAAATCAACTCTGATCAAGATCATAGACGGAATGATTCAGCCGGATGCAGGTGAAGTGGAGATTGGAGAAACTATTCGTATCGGTTATTTTGCACAGGAAGTACCGGATATGGATACAAATCAGCGTGTGATCGACTATATCCGTGATGTGGCAGAATACATTCCTACCAGAGATGGAAAAATTTCTGCGACTATGATGCTGGAACGTTTTCTTTTTGATTCCGCAATGCAGTATGCACCGATCGCCAAGTTATCCGGTGGGGAGAAACGACGTTTATATTTACTGAAAGTTCTGATGGAAGCTCCAAATGTACTGCTTCTGGATGAGCCGAGCAATGATCTGGATATTCCGACACTGACTATTCTGGAAGATTATCTGGATTCTTTTGCGGGAATCGTGATTGCAGTGTCTCATGACAGATATTTTCTTGATAATATTGTAGACAGGATTTTTGCCTTTGAGGGAGATGGACATCTGGCTCAGTATGAGGGAGGATATACAGATTATACAGAAGCTCTGGCAAGAAAAGGGGCGGCAGTATCTGAATCTCAGAGTGCAGCTTCTGATACGGAAAAGAAAAAGGCAGCTCAGGCGGACTGGAAACAGAACCGTCCGCAAAAATTGAAATTTACTTACAAAGAGCAGAGGGAGTTTGAGACTATTGATGATGATATTGCTGTTCTGGAAGATTTACTCGAGAAGTTAGACAGGGATATGGAAGCGAATGCAACCAATTCCATGAAACTTCGTGAGATTATGGAGCAGAAAGAAAAAGCCCAGGCAGATCTGGATGAAAAAATTGATCGATGGGTTTATCTTAATGATCTGGCAGA
The DNA here is from genome assembly GCA_934416185.1 of uncultured Blautia sp. Classification (GTDB taxonomy): domain Bacteria; phylum Bacillota; class Clostridia; order Lachnospirales; family Lachnospiraceae; genus Blautia_A. The sequence continues at coordinate 116,493 of CAKRWH010000001.1, forward strand.
GAAGATTGAAGCCCAGAAAAATGAGAGATAAACAGGAAATGGTGGAACGTATTATTTTTTCAGATACTATTGACTTTGAGGATGATTCTTTAGTATCATACAGATTATGAGCGAAATGTAAATAATATAAACGAAGAGGTTACGGTTCATCTGTTGTAAGTGTATTGCTGAAAGTGGAGTGAACAGTGCCGGTAGAATAACAGGAGATATAAATATGGCAGAACAGGTCAGAGTTGTAGTAGACGCAATGGGTGGGGATAATGCCCCTGTAGAACCTGTCAAAGCTGCAGTGGAAGCTGTAACAGAAAGACAGGACATAAAAGTAATACTTACAGGAAAGCAGGAAGTAATTGAGAAAGAACTGGCGAAGTACTCCGGATATCCGAAGGAACAGATTCAGGTTGTCAATGCATCAGAAGTGATTGAGACAGCAGAGCCGCCTGTTTTTGCGATTCGTAAGAAAAAGGATTCATCAATTGTGGTGGGATTGAATATGGTTAAGAAACAGGAAGCGGACGCTTTTGTTTCTTCAGGAAGCACAGGCGCTGTTCTTGTAGGCGGACAGGTACTGGTAGGCAGAAGTAAAGGTGTGGAGAGACCTCCGCTTGCTCCGCTGATCCCTACAATTGACGGAGTGACCCTGCTGATTGACTGTGGTGCCAATGTAGATGCACGTCCGTCACATCTGGTACAGTTTGCGAAGATGGGATCCATTTATATGGAAAATGTAGTCGGCATAAAGAACCCAAGAGTTGCTATTGTAAATAACGGAGCAGAAGAGGAGAAAGGAAATGCACTTGTCAAAGAGACATTTCCGCTTCTTAAAGAATGCAAAGGTATCAATTTCATTGGCAGTATTGAAGCCAGAGATATCCCGGCAGGATATGCAGATGTAGTAGTATGTGAGGCATTTGTAGGAAACGTAATCCTCAAATTATATGAAGGAGTCGGTTCTGCTCTGGTCCATAAGATCAAAGAAGGAATGATGACCAGCCTCAGAAGTAAAGTTGGAGCACTTCTGGTAAAACCAGCGTTAAAAGAAACTCTGAAATCTTTTGATGCAAGTGAATATGGCGGAGCACCTCTTCTCGGACTGAAAGGACTTGTAGTGAAAACTCACGGAAGCGCTAAAGCTATTGAAATCAAGCACGGCATTTTCCAGTGTGTGCAGTTTAAACAGGAGAAGATCAATGAGAAGATCGCAGAGAGAATCCTGGAAGACAAAGAAAATTTAAATAAGTAAGAAGAAAAATATTATTAAACAGGAAGGAGGTTTTTGTAATATGGAACTGGAAAAAATAAAAGCTATTATCGCAGAGGTTTTGAACATTGATGCAGATTCCATCACAGCAGATACTACATTTGTAGATGATCTGGGGGCGGATTCTCTTGATATCTTTCAGATTATCATGGGGATTGAAGAAGAATATGACATCGAACTGGAGAATGAGTCTGTAGAACAGATCCAGACAGTAGGTGACGCTGTCGAAGCAATCCGCGCGATCAAATAAAATATGAAATAAAATGGGGGTGTCATATGACAGCCCCACTCGTATGGAGAGGGTAAGACGAATGAATAAAAAAACAGAAGAACTAGAAGAAATTATAGGCTATCATTTCAAAAATAAACACTATCTTACACAGGCGCTTACGCACAGCTCCTATGCAAATGAGAAGAAACTTGGCAAACTGGGATGCAACGAAAGACTGGAGTTTCTGGGAGATGCAGTTCTTGAACTCATCAGCAGTGATTATCTGTATGCAAGATTTACTCAGGTGCCGGAAGGTGAGCTGACTAAGAAGAGAGCCAGCCTTGTCTGTGAACCAAGCCTTGCTTACTGTGCAAGAGAATTTGGACTTCCACAGTTTCTGCTTCTTGGAAAAGGTGAGGATATGACAGGCGGAAGAAACCGAGATTCTATTGTATCTGATGCAACAGAAGCCTTATTGGGAGCTATCTATCTGGATGGTGGTTTTGCTAGTGCAAAGGAGTTTGTGCTGAATTTTATCCTGAATGATATTGAACACAAACAGCTCTTTTATGATAGCAAGACCATCCTGCAGGAAATCGTGCAGGAGAACGGAACACAGCCGGTGGAATACATTCTGGTAAAAGAAGAGGGACCGGATCACAATAAGAACTTTACGGTAGAAGCAAGAGTAAACGGCAAAGTAATGGGACAGGGAAGCGGCCATACAAAGAAAGCGGCAGAACAGGCAGCAGCGTACCAGGCAATCCGTGTACTGAAAAAATAGGTTTTGTCCCATTTACAGCTGATACAGGCTGTGGATAATGACAAAAATGTAAACAGGAGAATTATGTATTTAAAGAATATAGAAGTACAGGGATTTAAATCTTTTGCCCAGAAGATCAATTTTGAATTTCATAATGGGATCACAGGTATTGTAGGGCCCAATGGAAGCGGAAAGAGCAATGTTGGTGATGCAGTAAGATGGGTTCTGGGTGAACAGAGCGCCAAGTCTTTGCGAGGCGGAAATATGCAGGACGTCATTTTTGCCGGAACAGAGGCAAGGAAACCTTTAAGTTATGCTTCAGTGGCGATTACTCTGGATAATTCAGATCACAAGCTTCCTGTAGATTTTAACGAAGTCACAGTTACCCGAAGACTTTACCGTTCTGGTGAGAGTGAGTACAGGATTAATGGAAGCTCTTGCAGACTGAAGGATATTAATGAGCTTTTCTACGATACAGGTATCGGAAAAGAGGGTTATTCCATTATCGGACAGGGACAGATTGATAAAATCCTGAGTGGAAAGCCGGAGGAGAGACGAGAACTTTTTGATGAAGCAGCAGGAATCGTCAAATTTAAGAGAAGAAAGAACACGACAATTAAAAAACTGGAGGAAGAACGCCAAAATCTGGTACGTGTCACAGACATTCTTTCAGAACTGACCAGACAGCTAGAACCATTGGAGAAGCAGTCTGAGACAGCGAAGATCTATCTGGCAAAAAGAGAGACGCTGAAAGAACTGGATATAAATATGTTTCTCATGGAGTTTGCCAACACAGCGCAGGCTCTGAAAGAACTGGAAGAGAAACATCACATTGCACAAAACCAGTTGGAGGAAACCCAGAAGTCCTATGACCAGACAAGAATCGAGTACGATCGCCTGGAAAAGGAGCTGGAAGACTTAAATACAAAGATGGATGCTCTGCGTATTTCCAGCCAGGAGCAGGCAATCCATAAGCAGCAGTTAGAGGGTCAGATCAATGTATTAAATGAACAGATTCTGGCAGGTGCACAGAATGAAGAACACTATAAGGGACGACTTCAGACGATAGAGGCAGAGTTGTCTGTAAGAGAGACTTCTCGTAAGAAATTAGAGGAAGAGCGTTCTGGTATCTACGCACAGTTAAAGGCTGTACGCACAAAGCTCTCCAAGGAGGAAGAAGAGCTGCGGACAGCGCAGGAGAATATTGAAACCTGCACACAGGCGGTAGAGGATGGTAAGAATGAGATTATTGAAATTCTCAACAGTCGTGCCAATGTAAAGGGAAAAGCACAGCGATTTGATGCAATGATGGAGCAGGCGGATATTCGAAAGGCAGAGATCAGCCAGAGAATTCTCAGGTTAAAAAGTGAAGAGGAAGAACAGCAGACGATTCTTTCCAAAGCTCAGAAGCAGTATGATGAGATTACAGAGCAGATCCAGTCCATCAATAATGAATGTGCTCACCTGAATCAGAGTGCCGCACAGATTCAGAATAAATTGAAGGAACAGAATACTCAGCTGGAAGCAGGACAGACTGCTTATCACAGAGAAGCTTCCCGCCTGGAATCTCTCAGAAATATCACGGAGCGATATGACGGATATGGAAACAGTATCCGAAGAGTTATGGAGCAGAAAGACCGTGTTCCCGGAATCCAGGGTGTTGTTGCAGATCTGATCCATGTAAATAAGGATTATGAGATCGCCATTGAGACTGCATTAGGCGGAAGTATCCAGAATATTGTCACAGATAATGAGCAGACAGCCAAGACGCTGATCGAGTTTCTGAAAAAGAACCGCTATGGCCGTGCGACTTTCCTGCCGATGAGCAGCATCAGTCCGCGTGGGGAGTTTTCTCCAAGAGAAGCACTGAGAGAGCCGGGAGTTGTGGGAATTGCCAGTGAACTGGTAACAACAGCACCTCAGTATCAGCAGATCACGAAGTTTCTCCTTGGAAGAGTGCTTGTAGTTGATAATATTGATCACGCTATTGCAATTGGAAGAAAATACAGACATAGCCTGAGAATGGTAACAACTGAGGGTGAATCCTTGAGCCCGGGTGGTTCTATGACAGGCGGTGCGTTTAAAAATAACAGCAATCTTCTTGGACGCCGCCGTGAAATCGAGGAACTGGAGACGAAGGTAAACCAGTTAAAGAAGAATCTTCTTGAAATGCAGAAAGCTATCGAGGACAGCCGGAATCAGAGAAACATGATCAGAGATACTGTCGCAGAGTTTCAGGAAAAATTGCAGCAGAAATATATTGAACAGAACACTGCGCGAATGAACATTAAGCAGCAGGAGAAGAAAGCTGAAGAAATTCGTGGCGGATATGATCAGATCAACCGTGACCAGGCAGAGATTAAACGTCAGGTTATGGAGATCAGACAGGATCATGAGCAGATTGAACAGGAACTGGAGAACTCCAGACAGGATGAGAAAGAACTGGAGAGTTTTATCGAGACGAAACAGTCCGAACTGGACGAATGGAAAGAAGAGGAGAGCAGAATTTCCAAAGAACTCGAGGAAATCCGTTTACAGTCTTCATCTCTGGATCAGAAAGAGAAATTTGATCAGGAGAATCTGAGTCGCCTGAGGTCAGAGATGACAGCGTTAAAGACTGAGAAAGATGGCATTTATGAATCTCTTGCACAGAGCAGTGAAGAGATGGAAAAGAAACAGCAGACCATCACAGAACTGAAGAAAGAGGCAGAGGAATCTGTAGTCAGTGAGCAACAGGCAAAGGAGCAGCTGGAAAATCTGCAGAAAGAGAAAGAAAGCAGAAACTCCCAGCATAAGGAATTCTTTGAGAAGAGGGATCAGCTTTCCGGTCAGATCGGTCTTCTGGACAAAGAATGTTACCGTCTGCAGGGCCAGATGGAGAAGTTGGAAGAGAGCAGAGAAGAACGTATCGCCTATATGTGGGAGGAATACGAGATCACTCCAAACAATGCTCTTTCTTACAGGAAAGAAGAGCTGACTGATCTTTCAGAAATGAAGAAACAGGTAGCTCAGGTCAAAGACGAGATTCGAAGACTTGGTTCCGTTAATGTAAATGCTATTGAGGATTATAAAGAACTTCTGGAACGCCATACATTTCTTTCCGGCCAGTATGAGGATCTGGTCACAGCAGAGAAGACGCTGGAGCAGATCATACAGGAGCTGGACGAGGGAATGCGTAAGCAGTTTTCTGAGAAGTTCAGTGAGATCCAGAAAGAATTTGACAAGGCATTCAAGGAGCTTTTTGGAGGCGGAAAGGGAACACTGGAACTGGATGAGGAGGCAGATATCCTGGAAGCAGGGATTAAGATCATTTCTCAGCCGCCCGGAAAGAAACTCCAGAATATGATGCAGCTTTCCGGTGGGGAGAAAGCGCTGACAGCCATTGCACTTCTTTTTGCAATCCAGAATCTGAAGCCGTCACCGTTTTGTCTGCTGGATGAGATTGAGGCTGCGTTGGATGATTCCAATGTAGGACGCTTCGCCGGATATTTACAGAAGTTGACGAAAAACACACAATTTATTATAATAACTCATAGACGTGGAACTATGAACGCCGCAGACCGGCTTTATGGTATTACCATGCAGGAAAAAGGGGTATCAACACTGGTTTCTGTTGACTTAGTAGAGAACCAGCTTACCCAGTAACAGGAGGAGTTTCACATGGCAGAAGAAAAGAAAGGCTTTTTTAAGCGATTAGTCAGTGGACTGACAAAAACCAGAGATAATATCGTAGCCGGATTTGACAGCATTTTCAGTGGATTTTCCAGCATTGATGAAGACTTTTATGAAGAGCTGGAAGAGATTCTGATCATGGGTGATATCGGAATCAATGCAACCACTTCTATTATTGAGAATTTAAAGAAAGAAGTTTCTGAGCGGCATATTAAGGAACCGATGGAATGTAAGCAGCTTCTGATCGATGAGATCAAGCAGCAGATGCGCGTGGACAGTACAGAGTATGAGTTTGAGAACCGTAAATCCGTAGTCCTTGTGATCGGTGTCAATGGCGTCGGAAAGACTACTTCAGTAGGAAAGCTTGCAGGCAAGTTAAAGGATCAGGGTAAGAAAGTAGTCCTTGCAGCAGCAGATACATTCCGCGCGGCAGCCGGCGAACAGCTGACTGAGTGGGCGCACCGTGCGGGTGTAGAAATTATCGGTGGACAGGCAGGCGCTGATCCTGCGTCAGTTATTTATGATGCAGTAGCAGCAGCCAAAGCAAGAAATGCAGACGTACTTCTCTGTGATACAGCAGGACGTCTTCATAATAAAAAGAACCTTATGGAAGAACTTCGCAAAATCTACAGGATCCTGGAAAGAGAGTATCCGGATGCTTATCTGGAGACATTGGTTGTTCTGGACGGAACTACCGGACAGAATGCTCTTGCACAGGCGAGACAGTTTGCGGAGGTCGCAAATGTCAACGGTATCATTCTTACTAAGTTAGATGGAACTGCAAAGGGCGGTATCGCAGTTGCAATTCAGTCTGAGCTGGATATACCGGTGAAGTACATTGGCGTAGGAGAGAGTATTGACGATCTTCAGAAATTCGATGCAGATGCTTTTGTAAATGCGTTGTTTGATGTAGACCATAAAGAAAACCCGGACGCTTAAAATTCTGTTGTCTATTACAGGAAAGTTTGACAGAAAGAAATAGGAAATCTGTAAAAAGATTTTTGACATATAGAATTTTCAGGTTACTATTCACTGGTAATATCCCGCGAAGCGTATTACTGCGAACGGAGTGAACAGTAACATTTTCAGAATGCCGGATTTGGGAAATAGACAGTAATTATTTGAACATTATGAAAAATGGAGGAACAACATGCTTACATTAGAGAGTTTTGAACAGGCATCAGAGATCGTAAAACAGGTTACACAGGAAACAAAGCTGATCAAGAGTAGTTATTTCAGCGATCTTACAGGAAACAAGGTTTACCTGAAACCGGAGAATATGCAGCGTACAGGTGCATACAAGGTTCGTGGAGCTTATTATAAGATCAGCACTCTTTCCGATGAGGAGAGAAATAAAGGTCTGATCACAGCATCCGCAGGAAATCATGCGCAGGGTGTTGCTTATGCGGCACATAAATACGGAGTGAAGGCAGTGATCGTTATGCCTACCACTACTCCGCTGATCAAGGTTGAGAGAACAAAGAGTTACGGTGCAGAAGTTATCCTGCACGGGGATGTATATGATGAGGCATGTGCGCATGCGCTGGAGCTGGCAGAGAAAGAGGGGTATACTTTTATCCATCCGTTTGATGATCCTGCAGTTGCTACAGGACAGGGTACTATCGCAATGGAGATCGTTCAGGAGCTTCCGCTTGTTGATTATATCCTGGTTCCGATTGGAGGAGGCGGACTTGCAACAGGTGTTTCCACACTTGCGAAACTGCTGAATCCACATATTAAAGTAATTGGTGTTGAACCGGCAGGGGCAGCTTGTATGAAGGCTTCTCTGAAGAAGGGCGAGGTTGTAACTCTTCCTCATGTAAATACAATTGCAGACGGTACTGCTGTACAGACACCTGGTAAGAAAATCTTCCCATATATCCAGAAGAATCTGGATGATATTATTACAATTGAGGATGATGAACTGATCGTTGCTTTCCTTGATATGGTTGAGAACCACAAGATGATCGTAGAGAACTCAGGTCTTTTGACAGTGGCAGCGCTTCGTCATCTGGATGTGAAAGGTAAGAAGATTGTTTCTATCTTAAGTGGTGGAAATATGGATGTTATTACTATGTCTTCTGTTGTTCAGCATGGTCTGATCCAGAGAGACAGAATCTTTACAGTATCTGTTCTGATTCCGGATAAGCCAGGTGAACTTGTACGTGTGGCAAGTGTGATCGCTAAGGCTCAGGGTAATGTTATTAAGCTGGATCATAATCAGTTTGTAAGTACGAACAGAAATGCGGCAGTGGAACTTAAGATTACACTGGAGGCGTTTGGTACAGATCATAAGAATGAGATTGTGAAGGCGCTTGAGGATGCAGGATGCAGACCGAAGGTGATTCGTCCTAGTCTGTAATTGACAAAGTGAATATTGGAATGGGAAACCCTGGGGTTCAGATGTGGACTCTGGGGTTTGTTTTTTTACTCAAAAAGGGACGCGCAGAAAAATCTTTTGTTTCGTGTGCGGTTTCGGGTCCTAAGATATTCTAAGCCGTCATAAATCTGCTAAAAGCATGAGCAATCTGAGCCAAACTCGCTGCGCTCAGACAGTGTCTCAGATTGCTCATAACGCAGATTTCTGACGACTAAGAATATCTAAGAACCCTGCAAATGCACACGAAACAAAAGATTTTTCTGCGCTGGGTGTTGAGAGTGGGAGTATTTTGTACAGTATAGAGGACTTGATGATTGGATATTGATAAAGTTCTATCATCATATATAATGATAGGAAAAATGCTATCGTTATCAAGGGAGACAATGTATAATTAGATGTAACATTAAATGATATTTATACATATTTGTGGGAGGGATTACTATGGCAGAGAAAGAGAAAATTGATTTTTGTACAACATGTAGGAAAGAAGCAGGATATACCTTGCAGAAAAGAGATATTAAGAAAATGGTTAAAGACATAGAATATACGTTTAGTATTACGGTTGCAATATGTGATGAATGTGGCGAGGAGATGGGAATCCCAGGATTAATTGATAAAAATATTCAGGAAGTTGATGAACAGTATAGAACTTACAAAGTATCGTTTTGATAAAAAATATAAAATATGATTTTTCCATAAAGAAAAGCCTTAAAAGATATATTGCAGATATTCTTCAATAAATATTTTGGGATGGAGATGTTAAGCATGAAAGAGCTTGTAAATATGTTTGAAGAAAATGCTGGCTGTGAGCATAGGATTTTGGAAAAAATGAAATTGGACGTGCCAAATGAAATGACAGTGCTTGCGATAGAAGAAGGTAGGAAACTTGTGAAAGACTCCTCTTCTCAGAAGTATTCGGATATAAAAGCACTTAAAGATGCTCTTGAAATATAAAAAATTTTGATAAAGAGATGTATTTTTGAAGTTGTGTTTGATGCATACATTCTGGATATTGACAGATAAAAGAGGGAAAACCCTGAGATTCATTAATTGAGTCTTGGGGGTTATTTTTGAATATAAGGAATATTAAAGAAAATAGGATGGCGCTATACGATGATAATAATTTGTATGGAAAGTGGTCTTATGAAAATCTATAGACTATTATAGAAGAAGATGGTATGATGTGAGATATCAAGAAGAATATTTTGTAGAAAACACATAATATATGAAGATAAAAAGTGATAATATTACGCAAATTGACTTCTGAAAGATAAACTGGGAGGCGGGAAAATGGCGGTTAAAAATACAGCAGATATCGGCTTTGAGAAACAAATATGGGATGCAGCTTGTGTGTTACGTGGAAATATGGATGCATCGGAGTATAAAAATGTTGTTCTGGGATTGATTTTTTTAAAATATATTTCTGATCGTTTTGAGGAAAAGTATAGAGAATTAGTAGAAGAAGGAGATGGTTTTGAAGAGGATATTGACGAGTATACTTCAGAAGGGATTTTCTTCGTTCCTGTAAAAGCGCGCTGGAGTGAAATTGCAGCAAAAGCACATACTCCGGAAATTGGCACAGTTATTGATGAGGCAATGAGAGCTATTGAAAAAGAAAATAGGCGCTTGAAGGATATTCTTCCTAAAAATTTTGCCCGTCCGGAACTGGATAAGCGTAGGTTGGGGGATGTAGTAGATTTATTTACAAATATTCAGATGATTGAGCATGGAAGCGAAAAAGATATTCTGGGGCGTACTTATGAATATTGTTTATCTATGTTTGCGGAACAGGAAGGCAAACGAGGTGGAGAATTCTTTACGCCGTCTTGTGTTGTCCGCACATTGGTAGAAGTTTTAAAGCCATTTAAAGGACGCGTATATGATCCATGTTGCGGTTCTGGTGGTATGTTTGTTCAGTCTGCGCGATTTGTCGAAAATCATAGTGGAAATATTAGTAACATTTCTGTTTATGGACAGGACTCAAACCCGACTACATGGAAGATGGCTCAGATGAATCTGGCTATACGGGGGATTGAACCGGATCTTGGAAATTATGCGGCAGATACTTTTCTGGATGACCGTCATCCGACGTTACGTGCAGATTATATTATGGCAAATCCACCGTTTAATCTCTCAGATTGGGGTGCTGATAAATTAAAAGAAGATGTGAGATGGCAGTTTGGAATGCCACCTGCCGGGAATGCGAACTTCGCATGGTTGCAGCATATGATTTATCATCTTGCTCCGGGCGGAAAAATTGGTATGGTGTTAGCGAATGGTTCGCTTTCTTCACAGTCCGGTGGAGAGGGAGAGATTCGTAAGAATATTGTAAATGCTGATTTGGTGGAATGTATTGTAGCTATGCCAACGCAATTATTTTACACGACACAGATTCCGGTATCTTTGTGGTTTTTGAATAAACAGAAGAAGCAGACTGGAAAAACGTTATTTATTGATGCCCGTAAAATGGGTTCTATGGTAAGTAGAAAACTTCGTGAATTAACTGATGAAGATATTAAAAAAATCGCAGACACATATACAGCCTTTGTTGATGGAACTTTAGAGGATGTAAAAGGGTTCTGTGCGTCAGTAGATTTAAGAGAAATTGAAAAACAGGACTATATCCTTACACCTGGGCGTTATGTTGGTATAGAAGAACAGGAGGATGATGGAGAGCCATTTGAAGAAAAAATGGGACGATTGACCTCAGAACTATCTGGTTTGTTTGCAAAGAGTCACGAATTGGAAGAAGAAATTCGTAGAAAATTGGGGGCGATTGGGTATGAAATCTGAGAGAAAAATAGTAACTTTAGGGGCAATAGCCAGATTTTCATCAGGGGGAACGCCAAGTAAGAAGAGCGATAAATATTGGAATGGAAATATTCCTTGGATTAGTGCGAAAACATTAAAATCAGAAAAGATAACAACATCTGATTTATTTATATCTGAAGATGGTTTGAAATCAGGAAGTAAAATTGCACCAGCAGGCAGTATTTTAATGCTTACACGAGGAAGTGGATTATTTAATGGAATTCCGATAAGTATTGCTGAATCTGATGTGGCTTATAATCAGGACATAAAATGTATAGAGGCTTGTGCTGATGTTAGTAACAAGTTTATATTTTATTGGTTGAAATCACAGCAAAATTATTTATTGGCAAAGGTTGAAATGACTGGAATTGGTGCAGGAAAATTTGATACAGATTTTTTGAAAAATTTAACTATTTCACTTCCAGAACCAAGAGAAAGAGATGCCATAGTTTCCATAATTGATGATATTAGTGAAAAAATAGAATTAAATAAAAAAATAAACAAGAATTTAGAGCAGCAAGCTCAGGCAATTTACAGCCGTATGTTTATTGAGCACCGACAAGAAAGTTGGAGCACAGGGCAGCTGTCTGACCTAATCTCAGTTAAATATGGCAAAGATCATAAAAAACTGGCTGACGGAAACTATCCAGTATATGGATCGGGGGGAATAATGCGATATGTAGAAAAACCTCTCTATACTGGCGAATCTGTTTTAATTCCTCGTAAAGGAACGCTCAACAATGTCATGTATGTCAGTGAAGCGTTCTGGTCGGTAGACACCATGTTCTATACCGAGATGCTACATCCTAATATTGCAAAATTTGTGTACCACTTTGTAAAAAGCAAAGATCTGGCTTCACTGAATGCTGGCTCTGCTGTACCGAGCATGACAACCAATATTCTTAACGCAATGCAACTATATATTCCTGACGAAAAAACATTAGAAAAGTTCGAGAATATAGTTTCGCCAATGTATAGTGCAATGCAGGAAAACACAAAAGAATCCAAGATTCTTGCCAATACTCGTGATACACTTCTGCCGAAACTTATGTCCGGCGAATTGGATGTCTCCGACATTGACCTTTAAGCCGCTAAATTCTTGTTTAGGATAAAAATGGGAGGTGAAAGGATATGAATAGTTGTGCAACTATAAAAAATGAAGGTGAATATACAATATTTATATTTGATAATCAAAAAATTCGTTTTATGACGTCTACGAAATTGGAACGATATACTAAAATTGTGGAATGGGATCATGGATATTTAGTGGTTATGGCTAAATATAAAGGCTTAGACGAAATAGAAGAGTATATCGATTTAGTACCGATTTTAAAAATGCTATATTATGATGTTGATAAATTTTTAAAACCAATTAAGGAGGTAAAGATTGATTATGCTGCTTAATATTGAAGAAATTGCAGATAAAGCGGATATGATTATTAATGGCTATGCATTTACGAAAGATGGTGATTATATACGTGTTTTAAATTTAAATTGTGTGAACCATGCAGCAGTTATTCTCAATGGCAAAATAGTAGAGACAAACATGGATGATATTGAAAATCAGATAGTGATGGATTATTATGACCAGAACAAGCAGTTTATGGAGAAGTGAGATGCCGAAATATTACGAATTTAAAGTTTGTGGCTATTATTTGTATTACACAGCAAGTTGTGTGATAGAAGCAATGCATGTTCATGCAAGTGATAGCAAATTGACAGAAGCTGGCTCTGCGAAATTTTTTGTAAAAAGTAACGGTGATACAACTGTAGAAAAACAGGGAAGATTGAATGAACGTGAAATTAGAAAAATACAGGAATTTATAAAACAGCATTATAAAGAAATGTATTTGAAATGGCAGATCATAGCAGATACTGGATTTTATGGAGAATAAAAAGAACTCCTAACAACGGCGGGAGGTAAAGCCAATAGAACTGCCGTTGAGTCGTTCTCTGGAAAATAAAGTTAAAGGAGAATGACTTATGAAGCAACAGATTATTACGAATATTATGCAGCAAATGCTATTACATCTTGACAATGCTCAAATGCAGCAAATGCAAAAAGTATTAGAAAACGCCTTGTTTGGTTGTGAGATTACCATACAATTAGAAAAAGAGAATCCAAATGATAATCCGAAACTGATAAATGATTTTATTTCGGCAAAACGCATTGAGGGTTGTTCTGAAAAAACCTTGAAGTATTATCGAAAAACTATTGAGACAATGGTTGATTCCATAGAAAAAGGAATTCGCCATATTCAGACGGAAGATTTGCGTTCTTATTTAACAGATTATCAGAGCAAAAATAATTCCAGCAAAGTGACAATAGATAATATTCGAAGAATTTTGTCAAGTTTCTTCTCATGGTTAGAGGATGAAGATTACATATTGAAAAGTCCTGTTCGCCGTATTCATAAAGTAAAAACAGCAACAAATATTAAAGAGACTTATACGGATGAAGAATTAGAAAGAATGCGTGACAGTTGTGTGGAATTGCGTGATTTGGCGATTATAGATATGCTGGCATCTACTGGAATGCGTATTGGTGAAATGGTATTGTTAAATAAAGCAGATATCAATTTTAATGATAGAGAGTGTGTGGTTTTGGGTAAAGGAGATAAGGAACGGGTTGTTTATTTTGATGCAAGAACAAAAATTCATTTGCAAAATTATATAGATAGTCGTACTGATGAAAATCCCGCACTCTTTGTTACATTGCGTTCTCCGAGTGAAAGAATTAAGATTGGCGGTATAGAAGCTCGTTTGCGTGAAATTGGCAAACAATTGGATATTCAAAAAGTTCATCCACACAAGTTTCGCAGGACGCTTGCAACGATGGCAATTGATAAAGGGATGCCGATTGAACAATTACAGCAACTTTTAGGGCATAAGCGGATAGATACAACTTTACAGTATGCAATGGTTAAGCAGAATAATGTAAAGTTGGCACATAAGAAATATATAGGTTAGAAATAGTGATAAATGTTATAGAATTGAGGAAAAGAGAATAATGAATTTGATGGAGATTTGTGAGCTGATTGTCGATTGTCCGCATTCTACAGCAAAAGATGAAAAATATGGATATCCATTAGTCAGAACTCCTAATATTGGGAAGGGAAGATTGCTTTTAGATAATGTATATAGGGTATCAGAAGAGGTTTATAATGAGCGTAACAAACGTGCAATTCCACAAAAAAATGACTTGATTTTAGCCAGAGAGGCACCAGTTGGAAATGTAGCGATTATCAAAGAGGGGCAAAATGTTTGTTTGGGACAGAGGACTGTGCTAATTCGTCCAAATAAAGAAAAAGTAAATCCTGATTATTTGGTATATTATTTGCTATCTCCAGGAGTTCAGTACAGATTCTTAAATGCATCTAATGGAGCAACTGTTAGTCATTTGAATATGTCTGATATTAGAAACTTAGAAATAGAAGTACCAGATATAAGTATACAAAATAAAATCGGAAAATTCTTATCTCTGATAGATGATAAAATATCAGATAATTATAAGATAAACAAGAATTTAGCGGCTTAAAGGTCGATGTCGGAGACATCAAGCTCGCCAGACATCAACTTTGGCAAAAGAGTATCTCGAAGTACAGCAAGATGTTCGTTTTGCTTGCCATTGGCAAAAATCTGATTAAAAATTGATTTGCAATAATCGTCAAATGCTATAACTTTATCTACTGACGGAATTAAAATAGTTTCCGTTTCGATAAAGCCTGAAAAGTCAAAGTTCTTAATACCTGTTGTGCCGTTTTCATAAGAGAAAAAGACACCTTTACCATACAGGTATTGCCAATAATAGTAGATAAACAGACTGTATCCTTCTTTTGGCTTCATTGCCTTACAGAAATTTGTGCAAACCATACCACTATCATAACGGTCGAGTAATGATTGAGTTATAGCTGTACATCTTCCGGTTGATTGAGTAGGACTACCTCCTGAAATCTCAACAACAATGTCACCAGCTGCAAGTTGTTTTGCGGCAAAGTTTTTAGGAAGAATATACCTTGTGGGCATTTTGCCTTTATTGCCTGCTTTGACTTCGGGAATATCTGTACCTCTGATGCAATAAACCTTTTCAGTATTATTGCCTGTTGGTGCTTCTTTTCCCCAATCGCCATTTAAGGTTGATTTAATAAGTTCAGAGAATGTTCCTGTTGACCATTCATTGTTTTCGGGATTGTCTATAAACCATTCTTTGAATATCGCCTGAGCTTGCTGCTCTAAATTCTTGTTTCCACTAATTTCACAGGAGGTTTGAACATGCCAAATTTATTTACAGAAGATACATACGAACAGGCGATTATAGAATTGTTCGAGAATATGGGTTATGAGCATCTTTATGCGCCAGATTTGGAGAGAGATTATAGCAGTCCGTTTCTGGATTCTGTTTTGCGGGAGAGTTTGGTGCGTATCAACCGAGGATTGCCTGTGGAAGCGATTGAAGAGGCGCTATCTAAGTTAAAAACATTTGATATTGGAAGCCTCCTGCAGAAAAATATTGTTTTTATGGATTATTTGCAGAATGGCATCACAGTCAAATATTTTGTAAAGGGAGAAGAACAGGCGTCAATTGTTCGTTTGATTGATTATGACAAGGATAAAGTGAAAAATAATTCATTTTATATAGTGAATCAGTTTACTTTTCTTGAAAATGGAAATAATCGGCGTCCAGACATTATTTTGTTTGTTAATGGTCTGCCGCTGGTATTGATGGAACTGAAAAGTCCTGCGAAGGATGAGGTCGGAGCAGAAAACGCATATAATCAGATTCGCAATTATATGCAGGACATTCCTTCTATGTTTTACTATAATGCCATTTGTGTAATTAGTGATTTATCTACAAATAAGGCAGGTACTGTTACATCAGGTCTGGATCGTTTTATGGAATGGAAAACGAAAGATGGCAATTATGAAAATACAGAATTTGCTCAATTTGATACTTTTTATGAGGGCATGTTTCAGAAAAAACGCTTGCTGGACATTCTGAAAAATTTTATTTTATTTTCTGGAACAAGTACTGACAGGATTAAAATATTGGCAGGCTACCATCAGTATTTTGCTGTACGTAAAGCGATAGAAAGAGCTAAAAAAGCGACACTGACTGATGGAAAAGGCGGTGTATTCTGGCATACGCAGGGCTCTGGCAAATCGTTATCAATGGTGTTTTATGCGCATTTATTGCAAGAGGCGTTAGATAGTCCGACGATTGTAGTTATGACAGATCGTATTGACTTGGATGATCAGCTTTATGCACAATTTTCACAATGCGCTGATTTCCTCAGGCAGACACCACTTCAGGTGAAAAGTAAAGAACATCTGAAAACTCTTTTGGATGGTAGAAGTGCAAATGGCATAATTTTTACAACAATGTTTAAATTTGAACGGGGTGAGAAACCTTTATCTGAACGTAGAAATATTGTTGTGATGGCAGATGAAGCACATCGCGGTCAATATGGGTTTGAGGAAAAGATTGTTATTTCAGAGAATGAGGATGGCGAAAAGGAGGCACGTACTGTAATTGGGAATGCGCGTGTGATTCGTGATGCATTGCCAAATGCTACATTTATCGGATTTACCGGAACACCAATTTCGGCGAAAGACAGAAATACCAGAGAAGTTTTTGGGGATTATATCGATGTTTATGATATGACACAGGCTGTTGAAGATGGAGCTACACGACCTGTTTATTATGAGAGCAGGGTAGTTCATTTGAAGCTTGATGAGAATACACTTGCTTTGATTGATTCTACATATGATGTTTTGGAACAACAGTCTAATTCGGCAACGATTGAGAAAAGTAAGAAGATGCTTGGACAGATGGAGAGTGTTCTGGGCGCAGATTCTACGATTGAGTCACTTTGTGATGACATTGTGGAACATTACGAGAAATACAGGGAAAATCTTTTGACGGGAAAAGCTATGATAGTGGCATATTCTCGTGCAATTGCAATGAAAATTTATCGCCGGATTCTGGAAATCCGTCCTATGTGGAAAGAAAAAGTAGGCGTTGTTATGACTGGAGGAAATAACGATCCAGAGGATTGGAAAACGATTATAGGTACAAAAGCTCATAAAGAAGAATTGGCAAGAAAATTTAAAGATAATGATGATCCTATGAAAATTGCAATTGTTGTAGATATGTGGCTGACAGGATTTGACGTTCCTTCTCTTTCTACTATGTATGTGTATAAACCGATGCATGGATATAATCTGATGCAGGCGATTGCCCGGGTCAATCGAGTTTTTAAGGATAAGGAAGGCGGTCTGATTGTTGACTATGTTGGCATTGCCTCTGCTCTTAAATCAGCAATGAAAGAATATACGAAACGTGATCAGTCTAGATACGGAGATATGGATATTGCCAAAATGGCTTATCCTAAATTTCAGGAAAAGTTGCAGGTTTGTAAAGATTTACTGCATGGATTTGATTTCAGCAGTTTTATTGGCGGCTCGCCTCTTACAATGGCAAAAGTTATTACCGGTGGTGTTAACTTTGTTCTCGATGCGAAAGTACCAGATAGGAAAAAAATGTTTTTGAAAGAAGCTATGCTTTTGAAACAGTCACATTCTATTTGTTCGAGTATGACGACAGAAAAAGAACGGCATGAAGCTGCGTATATGGAAGCAGTACGAGCTACTGTGACAAAAATTATGTATGGCGGTACTGGCGGGAAAACACTTTCTCTTACAGAAATAAATAAGCAGATCAATGAATTGTTGAAAGCTGCAGTTCAGAGTGAAGGCGTTATAAATTTATTTGACAGCAGTAAAATGGGCGGTGAGAAATTCAGCTTATTTGATCCGGCAGTTCTGGATGAAATCTCACGAATGAAAGAAAAAAATATTGCGGTAGAGATTTTGAAAAAACTTATGGCAGAACAGGTAACGTTGTATAAAAGAACGAATGTGGTACAGTCGCAGAAATTTTCTGAGAAGATTGCGCGCTTAATGAATTCTTATTATAACGGGCTTATTACAAATGAAGAGGTTATCAAGGAACTTTTAAAAACAGCAGAGGAAATTGCAAATCTCTATAAAAATGGAGAAAAATTGGGACTATCGCAGGAAGAGTTGGCGTTTTATGATGCTTTAACGAAGCCAGAACATATTAAAGACTTTTATAAAAATAATGAATTGATTGCTTTGACAAAAGAATTGACAGAGATGCTTCGTAAAAATCGTACAATAGACTGGCAGAAAAAGGAAACGGCCAGAGCAACTATGAGAAAAATGGTTAAGCGATTGCTTAAGAAATATGATTATCCACCGGAAAAGTATGAGTTTGCGATTAGTACGGTGATTAGTCAGTGCGAATTATGGACAGACAATACAGAGGTTTTCCAGGACAATAAGAAAATTATAAACTATTCTTTGCAGCCTGAGCAGAAATTAGGCATGGTAGCGGAATCACCGGCACATTATGGCGAACAATAAAGAATAGTTTTGCAGTAAAGAAAGTGGGGAAATATAATGAAAGTAATTTGTTTTCACAATTCGAATGAAGAGAATGGTTACTTAAGTAATTGGTATCATTCTGATTTTATGGTAGATGGAATGAAATTTTTTTCAATGGAGCAGTTTATGATGTATCGTAAAGCAGTATGCTTTCATGACAATTTAATCGCAAAGCAGATTTTGGAGACAGAGGATGTTGCGGCTATTAAAGCATTGGGACGTGAAGTATCTAATTACGATGATCATGTCTGGAATGGTGTGCGTCAGATTACAGTATATGAAGGTCTGCTTGCAAAATTTTCTCAGAACGATGATCTTAAAAAGAAGTTAAAGAGCACAGGAAATGCAATTTTAGCTGAATGTGCAGTAAGAGATAGAATCTGGGGGATTGGTTTATCTATGCATGATCCGAGAAGAATGAATCCTAAGCAGTGGAATGGAAAGAACCTATTAGGATATACTTTGATGATGGTTCGGAATAAAGTATGATAGACAGAAAAATTATTCCCTTGTCAAGAGAAAATGCTTGATATTAATTTTGAAAGAATGCCGTAAATACGCGCTTTTCCGGGCATATTGGCAGGAGTCTGTGACAATCTTGTGACAAATACGGGAAAAATATGAATTTACAGTGTGAGAAAGCAGTAGAAAAGATATGGTGGTTCGGTTATAATAAAGAAAAAGTATCGAAACAGGAAAGGAGAAAACATTATGCCGGTAACGATAAAGACGCTGCTAGATCAGTATACCGAAATATTACGGAAGATATATGGAAGCCATTTAAAGACAGTAATTTTATATGGATCCTATGCAAGGGGAGATTATAAGGCAGATTCTGATATAGATATAATGATTCTCCTGGACTTGTCAGACATAGATATTAAACAGTATCGCCATGAATTGTCAGGAGAAATTTTTGATTTCAATATGGATCATGACCTTGATATTAAACCGATAGCAAAAAGCCAACAGCATTTCCAGAACTGGGTTGATGTATACCCGTTTTATGCGAATGTAAAGAAAGAAGGGGTGAAACTGTTTGATGCAGCCTAATGAAAAGGGAACGCAGAAAGATTTGGTACTGTATCGTATTGAAACCTCTAAAAGTGACATCAAAGCAGCTGAAATCCTTTTAGCAGCCAAAGAGTTCCGTGGAGCGAATAACCGGGCATATTATGGGATTTACCATGCAATATCAGCGGTGTATGAAAAATAGTTGTAAAAGGTAGATCGCTGTTGTATTATTTTATATAAGCTTACAAAGGAGAAAAATATGAAACTTTTTGGTTGCGGTGAGAAAAAAAACACGTGTCCTTGTGAAGATTATACAGAATATGAGATGAAATTGAAGTGTATGAGGACAACATTACATAGTCGGTATATATCATGCATAGCAATTGGTATAGTTGTGTGGACTTTGGCAACAGGAAAGGCAAATTCAACGGAATTTTCAAGTTGGATTTCTTTTGCTAGTACGGTAACATCAATCATATTATCCGTTATTGCAATTATAATGAGTATTACAGGAGAAAGCAAAACGGATGCGATGAGGAATCAGATGGAGGAGACGGCTAAAAAATTAGAGATAACGGCTGATGCAATTGAAAAAGCGAACATGGTAAATGAGGAAAATATAAAAGATTTGAAAGACAATATTAAAATACTGGAGAGCAAAATTACATCGTTGCAGGGAAAAACAGAAGAAGTCTTGAATAGATATGAAAGTAGCAATAGTGAAAGTAATCCAGTTGTAGTGGAAAATATGTCAAGAGAGAACTTAGAATGGGCGGATTCGAAAAATGAGTAAAGTTTGGAATATTAATGTCTTGTTATGTGAAAAAGCAAATGATGATGTATCTACAATTGAAAATATTTTTGATAAATTGGTTATAAATAAAAAAAATAGACGTGGAAATTTTACAATTGTTACAATTTTAAATTCTATTGAATCAGATGAGAATAAAATGGTATTATTTTATTTTTTGGAATACCTAGGAGAATCAGAAAACAAAATTTTGCATTTGTTTAATTCTTCAATTGTTAAAGCAAAAAATTTTGATGAAGAGGATATAAGCAGTTTACCTGGCGTATCTCAGAAAAATTCAAAAATGGAAATAGAGGATTGTTCTTTTCCTTGGGAAGGTTCCTATGAAATAAAAGTATATAAATATGATGAGGTTGATGATTTGGAAAGCGATAATGATACATCTACCAGAAAAATGATGCGATATATGAATAAAAGCCATTTAGTGTCGACATATCCATTTAAAGTTCAATTTGAATGAGGACAATAGAGTAGTCTTTTCGAGGACGACTTTTCACAATCTAGAATATCGAACACACAATAAAGCACTCAATGCCTTATGACATGATGCTTCTTAAGCAGACAGGGTAAATGACCGGAGCTACTTAAGGGGAATCAAGAGAGGTATTGGGTGCTTTTTATATGATTACTTGTCAGGAACATCATTCAAATAACTTTCTAAAAGTCTATCGTACATTTCTTGGTCGAGATTTCCCTCTTTAAACATTTTGGAAATATTTATTAATCTATGGATAAATTTGTTTATAGCGACATTTGTAGAAATTTGATTACCTATTTGCGAAGCAATACATTGAGATTCGTAAGACTCTTCGACAGGTGCCCATTCTGGAAAGTATAATGTATCGTAAATATGAATTTCATTTACTCGATCGCAATCAATGTCTCCACGTTCATCTGCGTGAATGTAGTAGCAAGTTTCTGTAATATGATGTTTACCAAAACGAAAGGAAGAAGATGATTCATATATAGATATTAACAGCTTGCAAATATCTTTTGCAGAAAGTTTTGAATTTACTTTGGAATTTTTATTTCGTCCAAGTAACCAATCAATGGAAACATCGAAGCATTCTGCTAAATTGTATAGCATTTCTGCGGTTGGAAAGTCTTTTTTTAAGGGATTCAAATATTTTGATATAGTTCCCTCTGAACATCCCATAATTTCAGCCAGTTCTTTTTGTTTCTTTCCGTTTGAAATTTCGGAAAGATTTTTTATAAAAGTTTCTTTTAAGTTCATAACTTACCTCTTTTCTTTCTTATATTGCAAATCAATCATAAAAATGTTTCTTCTTTCGAAATAGCAATTTCTTTCCTATATTGATATAATCATACCATAAAGAAACACATAAGGCAATGTGAAATCAGACAGAAAGAAGAGGTATTTTTATGAGAAAAACAACATCGTACTCAAGTACATTTTCAGACGCATTAAGTGTTGATACTGCTGGATTGCAGAAAATGTTGAATTCAGGAAGACAGACAGCAACGCAGATTGGTATGGCAGCAGGTGCAAAATTTTGTGTTGGCAGAAGAGTGTATTGGAATGTAGCAAAAATCAGAAAGTATCTGGATGAGATTTCAGAATAAGGCGGTGATTCTATGGGAGTATATGAACATCTGCTGCCAGGTAAAAAAAATGCATTAACGCCAGAGTACCTTACTGTGAAATGCCATTTTTCCAGTGTTCGGATGCTTCAAAAACAGATCGAAGCAGAACGCAAGGCTGGCAAAGTCATATTATCAAACACAACTCCGCCTGGAGGATATTATCTTCCTGCAGCAGGAGACACGATGGAAATCCGAAAGTTTATTCGTACTTTAGAGAATAGAGGTGAAAATACATTGAAAGCTCTGGAAAGTGCAAGGGATTTATTAAAAGAATTGGAGGGTGATGACTGTTGAGCAATCTTCAAGAGATAAAGGACTTGGTATCTATCAGTGCTGTAGCAGATTACTTGGGTTTGGTAGAAGAATATGGAAAACGTAAGTTTCCGGGTGAAAGAACTGCAAGCATTCAGTTATATAAGGACAACCGATTCCATGATTTCGGAAGAAATGTTGACGGAGATATTTTTGATTTAATGATTCATGCGAGAGGTTACACGCTTAAAGAAGCGATAGCAGAACTTAAATCCGCTTTTAATATTAAGGATTCGCCAATAGGGAAAAATACTGTTAAAGAAGCTTGGATAGCATATCTGGAACGAAAATTTAATGCTAAATATATAGAGCATTATGATTATTTCTTGACTGACCAAAGTGGAAAAGCAGTTTATGCCTATACTAAGGTCCGATTGCAGGATAAAGCAGGGAAAAAGAAGTTAATTTACGGTAGGTTTAATGGTGATCGTTTTATTCTTGGTTTGCAAGGTAAAAAAGCGAAAGATATTCTGGCCATTTATGGTAGCTCTGTTTTTGCGATTCAGAAAGCAATAGATCATCAGGAAACAATCTTTTATGTGGAAGGCGAAAAAGATGTAAATACTCTGATGAAAAGGGGATATACAGTATTTACTTGTGGTGGTTCAGGAGATTGGAAAAAGGGTGTTTCTGAAATTGTAAGACAAGCAAATGTGATTATTTTAGCTGACAATGATAAGTCAGGAGAACAATTAGCCTATCAGGTTATGCAGGATTTGCAGTTAATTGCTAATAATGTAAGCATTATAAAACCAATGCCAGAGGTGCCAAAAGCAGATATAACTGATTATTTTGAAGAGGGACATACTGTTGAAGAATTTGAAAATTTAATAAGGAATGTTGATGATACAGAGAGCATTTGCACAGATGTTCAGCAAGATCAGAAGCAGGATACAGGTAAAAAACGAACTGTAACACAAAAAAGCAAGGACGAAGTAGTTGGAGGTCCGGCATTAGTCTTTAAATTTCTCGACTGCAACTATGATGAAGATGGAAATGTAAAAAGCGTAAAACAGCTTGTACATAATTTTGAAATCGTTATGGATAAAGACAGCCGTTTCGCCGGGAAAATCCGCCTTAATGAGTTTGCACAACAACCTTACCTATATGGTAGTGTGCCATGGGAAAATGAGAATAATTGCAGAGCATGGAGCAGTCATGATGATTCAGCACTGTTTTCACTGATACAGGCTGATTATGGGCTTAAAAGCCGGCAGGACTTTGCAGATGCATTGAAAAATGTTTCTATGCGGAATAAATTCCACCCAGTAAGAGAATTACTGGATTCCCTTACATGGGATGGAAAAGAGCATATAAGAAGCCTGCTGCCGGAATATCTTGGAGCAGAGGATTCTGATTATACATACCAGGTAATGCGCTTATGGATGCTAGGAGCTGTTTCAAGAGTGTATAAGCCCGGAAGCAAATTTGATTATACAATCATATTACAGGGTTCGCAGGGCATTGGCAAGAGCACATTTCTGAAATTGATGGCTTTGGACGATTCATGGTTCAATGATTCCTTAGACAGTCTGGATTCAGATAAGGCAGTGCAGTCTCTTACAGGTTCATGGATAATTGAGCTCGCTGAATTAAAATCACTGGCTCGGACGGCTGGAGGCGTTGAGAGTGTAAAAAGGTTTTTGACCGCAACGCAGGATAAATACAGGATTCCTTATGAGCGGCGGGCAGACACATTTTACAGACAGTGTGTATTCGCCGGAACTACCAATAAAGATGATTTCCTACAGGATGAAACGGGAAATAGGCGTTTCCTAATTGTCCAGACAGGCGTTAAGAAACCATCAAAAAGTCTTTTTGTGCCAGAAATCATGGATACAATCAAGCTGGCTTGGGCTGAGGCTGTACATATTTGGAAAAATGAGAAGCCACAGCTGATACTTCCAGAAGCATATATGCAAGAGGCAAAGGAACTTCAAGAGGCGAATATGGCGGATGATGGCAAGCGGGGGATTATTCAGGAATACCTGGAAGGTAAAACACAGGTATGTGCTAGGGAAATATGGGAAAAAGCGTTAGGGGAAAACGTATCGCCTAGAAAATATCAGATCACAGAGATTAATGATATTATTGCTAAAGTACCAGGATGGAAAAAACTGAAAAGCCCTCGTAATTTTGAAGGATATGGTAAACAGCGCGGATTTCAAAAAACGGTGCTACAAACTGAGAATGAAAAGGCTACAAACTTTTCTGAGTTTGTTCCAACATCACGGCAAGAACAGATGGAAATACCATTTGATTGAGAGCTTAATGAAGAATGTAGCTGACTTTGTAGTTAGATTGTAGCTTGCTTAAACCCAGTATTTGCAAGGCTTTCTACAATAACTACAAAGACTACATTATATCAAAAGAATTATATAAATATAAGAATATAGGTATAAAAGAGTATATATATAACTTTAAACTCTTTGGGAAGATTGTAGCTGTTGTTTTTGTAGCTTTGGTAGCTACGAATTTTATAGGCGGTTTACCGCCGGAAAGGGAAAAATATATGTCAAAAAAATTAAAGAAACAGTCAGTATATTCAGTAGCTGATTTAGAAAGTTTGAAAGGATTTACAGTAGATGAAGTGAAATCAGATTCAAGGGGCTGAATGTAACTATGAAGCTTGTAAATAAAGCAGGAAACGTTGTAAAAATATATGTTGATTCAGTTTTGTTTGGAGCTGAATTAGTGAAATATACAGAGGAGTAACTTAATCATAGGGGAAACGATAATTATAGGCGGTAATCCGCCAGAAAGGACAATAATTATGAAAATTATGACACAGGATAAAACACGAGTTTTAAATTTTAAAATGACGTATATCAGTTATGTAAGTAAGAACCGTATTTGTGAGGGTGATTTTGGTATTGCGGAATATGCAAGTCCAGAACGCGCGAAAGAAGTGTTGAATGATATGTTTCAAAAGTATGCAGCAGGAGAAAAAGCGTATATCATGCCGGAGGAGTAATCATTGGATAATGAAAAGGAATTAAGACAGGTATATGACATATTAACTGCTGCCTGGCGAGCATACAGAGAACATTACCCGCCGGGAAATCCGCAGGATGATACATACTGGTCAAAGCTGGTAGATGATCTTCACGAAATAGAATCGCAATATAATTGCCAGTTGTGCCGGGATATCTTGTGTAATGTTGCGTCAGATCTGGAGCGCAAAGCAAAAGTCCTGTATCAGTCAAAGTAACTGACGCAGGACCATATAAAGGGGTGAGTCTTTCTGATAACTATTATACCACAATAGAACAGGAGGACTCTATACCAATGAACATCAGAAAAGCGAAATTGAAAGATTATGGGATTACACCGGGACGGGCAGCAGAACTCAAAGAAATGGTAAAAGACAAACAGTATTATTCTTTAGTGCTTGAAGCATGCAACAGAGCAAATGACTTTCTTGCTTCGCATCTGGTGAAAAGTTTTACAGAAAATGTAGGATACCGCCAGATATTCAAAAATAGCGATTTATGTGAGCTTCCATGCACTGAAAATGACTTTTACTGCTATAAGCGGAAAGCACTTCATGAATTTGATTTGTTGCTGAAGCAAGCAGAGTAGGAGATTGGAAAAACATTAGTGCCTAAAGAATGTTTAAATATAAAAAAATAATGTTGATTATTTTGGAGGTGATTATCATGAAAAAAGGAATATCAGCAGAAGTACGTGAAGACATTTTGGTACAGGCATTTTTAACATGCCCGAATATAAGTGAGATATCTAAAATGACAGAAATTCCTAGACCTACGATTTATACAGTGATTCGTTCAGAGAGCTTTCAACGTAAGTATTCTAAGGCAAGAAATGAGGCTGTAACGGGTGCAATTGCTTATCTACAGGGAAAATTAGGAGAATGTGCAGCAGTGTTGGTTAATACAGCTACTGATCCAGAAGTACCAGCGCAGATTAGAGTGAATGCGGCAAATGCAGCACTGTCACAATGTTCCCAGTGGACAAAGAATGTAGATATGATTGAGCGTTTGGAAACTATGGAGAGAATGATTTATGAAGTAGAACAGAGTCAGAAGCAGCAGAAAAGAAAATAGAGGTGAAGTAAGTGTATGAGTGAAATTATAAAAAGACTTAAGGAATTGGAAGCAAGAACTGCTGCAGTTATGAAGGTACAGGCAAATCATGCGCCATTTGTATCTATAGCACCATGGAGTTTTATGAAAGATGAATGTATTGTTAAATATTATCCGGAGGGACATTACCGTAGGCCTGAAAAAATAACAACTACTTTTTATGATGCGTTAGTAATTGCTCAGTATTATTACGAATGTGGCTTGTATGTTCAATTTACAATGAGCATGTGCATAGAATGGCTGTTTTTATATGTACGTGATGATCCGAGATATTCGCCACCTCAGCAAAAAGCATGGTATACAAAAAATACCGAAGAGTATCCAGAAATAAAAGCCATGTTAGAGAGTGAGCAGAGGTTTGAAATTATTGGTGTATTGCGGAGAATGCCACAGAATTTTCTTTTTAATGGGTTACCGGATGGGATTAAGGATGATTACAAATTGATGGATTCTTAGACAAAAAATGCCGGGAGTATGGGAATTTATGAACACGATAAAGCGCATGTAAAGAAATTTAATGACACGATATGCGCGGGTGAGTATTCGGAGGTTTCGGAGGCCCTAAAAGAAATATCTTGCCATTTCTAACATCTTAAAAGTTATGGCATGATTTCGGAACGAAGCCTGAGCGAACTCCGAGAATTGACCTTGCAAGTATCATTGAACAAAGAGAAAATGAACAACATAAAAAAAGGAGATTTTTATGGATGGATGTAACGAAAATGTAATTGAATTTATGACCAATGGTACCAGAGCAACATTAACATTCTCTCAGGACCGATATAAGTCTATAATCCGCAAGCTGGCAGAGAAACATCCTGATGATTGCCAGATCATTGCGGATAATGAGGACGGAAGTGTTTGTGCTCATGTTCCGGTAGCCTGGATCCGGATTTCTCCTTCGAAACAATATACAGAGGAACAGCGGCAGCAGATGGGAGAACGACTACGACAGAACAAGTCTGAAAATACAGGAACATAGGAATAAAACGGAGTAAAAAACGATTTTAATATAACAATGGCAAAATTGTAGAGATGATGGAATAAAATGTAAAATACGTGCATATAAAACATTGAAGCAAGTACTATTGTTATTCATTTTGTTTTGGGTATTATTCGACTCGATTTCGTGATCAACATACAATCCTGCTGCCGAACCTGCGGTTCAATAAGAGATTTATTGTTAAAAGTACAGTTATTTATGTTCATTCGGTATCACTGACTTTCAGTATTAGTCTGGTTAAAATAGCGAGAATCAGCAGGATGATAGTATTCTGTAATATATAGTTTGGAAACAATGTATTTGTTTGGATGGGGATATTTTGCTTAGATAGCTAAAGAACGATTATAAATTGAAAGGAGTAAGATTAAGTATATGAGTGCAGTTGACGATTATATCAAAGAAAATGCAGAGATACATAAATTCGCCGCAGAGGTGGCAAGAATCATCTCAGGAATGCCGCAGATGCCGGAGTTTTCCAGCGAAACTATTACCGTAGCTGATGCAAGTCAGCTGATCGGGCTTCCCGTTACAGCTATCAGGGCGGGAATTGTATATGGATGGTTGCCGATTGGCGTAGCTATTCAGAACAATAAGCCGGCTAAAAGCCTTTCCGGTAGCCGGATAACATACATCATATCTCCGAGAAAAGTCTACGAGGTAACAGGACATGTTTGGAGAGGAAAAGAAGCGTTAAGAAAGACCAATAAAACTGAAGAACATATTGAAAAATGAATAAGGCAGCAGTTTATAGCAAATTGACAAATTCCTGGAGCTGGCATATAATATACTTATCAAGACAGCCAGTAAGGGAAGTCAAGGTTCCCCGTCCTGGCAAATATGTTTAGCTAAGACGTAGCCGCCTATTCTTTACCAGAGAGCAGGGCGGCTATTTCTTATGTGTGTATGTAAGGATAGATACAATTAAGCTGGCTGTTGTCAGAATTATCATAAATATCTCGTAATCGCTCATAAGCATCCCCTCCTGTCAAGGCTCAGGATCAGGGGAACCACAGCCGCTCTACTGGCTGCCTGGATAAATATACTATATTCAGTTTTAGCTTATTGAAATCCCATGTTTTATTGCCTGCTCTTTGAGTTTGAGAAAATTTGGGGTTTGAGCATTTTTCATTC
Organism: uncultured Blautia sp.; assembly: GCA_934416185.1. Lineage (GTDB taxonomy): Bacteria > Bacillota > Clostridia > Lachnospirales > Lachnospiraceae > Blautia_A. The sequence goes on from CAKRWH010000001.1 coordinate 145,040, forward strand.
TACGATATCCGCCGAATGATTTTGGAGCAATTTCAGGAAGCTCATAAAATATATGGTAATATTCAATTTCATCTAAATCCTTTTGCTTTTCTTTCTGTAATTGTTCAAGATGTTCTAAATAATTCTTTTTTTCTTCAGCAGTACGATCGTCTTTAAAAGGTCGTTGACTGGATTTTATAGCATTTACATCATTTCCATTTTTGTCGAAAATAGTATCGTTCTTTCCGGTATAAAAGAAGACAGAAAAACTGTGAGCACATCCATTATGAACTTTTCCTGTTTCACGTATTACATCCGGCAATTTAGGAAAGATTTTGCTTTTTCCTGATATACTATATACTCGTCCTTGTAATTTATTACATTCTTCACAACAAGCGAGATGGGCGCTCATGGAAATGTAATCAGTATTATATTTTCGGCAATCGGAAAGTAATTTGTCCATCACATCTTTTGCCCGATTATAAAAAGAAAAAGAATTATGGCATACTCTTAGTGTTTTTAAATAGGATTGCACAATTGCTTTATATTTTGCCGATTCTTCAAAGTGCCCCTCTTTTAGGAGGAGATGTGAATATATTAAAAAATCTTTTTCCTGATATCCATTATCAGCTGCACCCATAAAAAGATGAATTCGCTCCAAGATAGAATTAGATTCTTCGAGGAGTCCTTTCCTACGGAGATTACCAGCTTTCATTCGCAATACATATTCTAAGCTTCCGGTAATGCCGTATCCATGCATAATGTCAATGTTTGTAAAAGTAGGTATGGGAATACGGTTTAAATCTTTCGAACTTTCCAGATCGTATTTTACCCCATCTGAAACCAGATATCTGGCATCGTACCAGCTTTCTTTATCGGTGGGATATACTTTGTACATCTCTCCGTTTTTGAAATAGATGGTTTGAGCATCAGGAACATCATCGGATGATGAATTGAAAACACTTTTAATTTTATTGAAAAGGCTCATGGAATCCTCCTATACAAATAGAACAGTAAAATATCAGGTATTGTTTTATTTTTTTACGATGGAAAGGCGATAGGTAACGTGATGATCTTCAGATGGTGGATTCTGAAAGACTTCCTCATCAACCTCCAGATCTGTCCAGTCATCTGTATGAATTACACCGTCAATCAATTCTACCCGGATAAAATTAGGCAGATTCATAATATCGTCATAGGTATAAAGACGTTTTGCCATGAGAGCACATCCCTTCATGAATAATAGTAGTTATGCGTTGTCGCGTTCCATCCGCTCATCAACTGCTTTTTTGATATAACCGTTTACGGATTCTCCGGCAGCAGTCGCAGCGGCTTTGATTTCTTCGTATTTTTCCTTTTGGACATCTAAAGGAATACGTTTGAGATTTTTTTTAGCATAATTATACATACTTTCTTTTCTTTTGTCGCTGATAGCCATTAATAACCTCTTTTCTGGGAAAGGGAATAAATAAAAGACATACTTTCCCCATTTTCTTAAATTATAGCATATATTTCAAGATATGTACATATACAAAATAAATGAAAAGATATGTACATAATTAGCAATAATGCCAATTGAAAGATATGTACATATCCGATATAATATAATCAGTTCAAGGGAACAGACAATAGCGAAGAGTGAAAATGAAGTGATTGTAAGATGTACCAAAGACACTAACATAACACCGGGCAAGGGTAAGGGGATAATGAGACGGTCGAGAAACCTTAGATAGCTTTAAGACCTGCCGGGGCTGTTGGGAATTCCGATAAAAGGAGGGATAAGAACATGAAGTACAACTTATCAAAGATCATGTTGAAAGCATGGAAAGTTTACCGCAAGACAAAGAATATCAGCTTTGCAGAAGCACTTCACAGAGCATGGTTATCTGCAAAGGCAGAAGAAATCAATGCAAAGAGAATCGAAGATGCGAAACATACAGCAGGAATCACAGAGGAAACCAATACCTTTGCTAAGTGGAAAGAGCTTGGTTATAAGGTAAAGCATGGAGCATCAGCATTATTCGGATGTTCTCTGATCTGGGGAAGCAGAGGAGATGGGGCAACATATAAAGCCAGTTTCTTTGGAAAGTCTCAGGTAGAAGCAATTTAATAAAAAAGCCCTTACCGGACCGGTACTCCGATAGGGGCAAAGTAACCCGACATTCAGCTAAATTGAGGGGCTGTGCGTATTATAACATACTCATTCCCCTCAATGCAACGAAATAAGGAGAACAGACGAGAATGATATCAGTAATGGATGTTCTTACAATCTTTATCAGCGGTTTTATATCAGCAAAACTGTATGATTATATGAAGACATTAGAAAAGGAGAATGAGAATGAGTAACAAAGCGAAAACAGGGAGCGCAACAGAAGAACCAGTGACAATGCAGGAGCTCACTACTCCAGTGCAGGAATCTGAAGTAATGGGTGTAGGCCTTGCAACAGAGCTTATTGCAGAACTTAAAAAAGAACGTGATGATTTGCAGGAAAATCTTGATATATGTGCAGGGCTGGCAGATAGATACATGTATCGCCAGAGGATTATTGAATGTGTGCTGAAGTTGAAAGATGAAAGATTACTGAGATGCGCTTATGCGTATATGAGTAAATTGAGCGAGGGGGAAGCATAAGCTATGGTGGCTAGTAAGAGAGAAGATTTATTCATTAGACTTGAGGATTGTACAGAAAAACTGCAATACATGGTAAATTCTATCATTGAGCGTTATGGATTTGATAAGATGGCTACCGCTAATAAAGAAGAAGCTATTATATTTGCCTGCAGCAAAGGAAACATTGGGACGGAGCTGGAAATTACAAGAGATTATGTTTGGAAAATTAACGAAATCAGACAAGAACTGGAAGAATTAGATTTTAACGAACAGGAGACTAATAATGGAAAGATGTAATTTGACTCAGCGTCCCTGCCGAGAAGCGATTACGGAGGTTATTAAAACCAACAAAAATAGAAAATCTTTACAGCTTACTTATGAAGTAGCCAAACTCCTCCAGGCTGCTGTATCAGAAGAAAATCCAACTTTAAGCAGAGAAGACTTTAAACGGTATTTTCTTATAATAAAACTTTTCATGATAAAAGATTTAAGATATTTGGAATCTTTAGATGCTTTTACGAATGCATTGATAAAAGAATAGGGGTGAAGAGTGATATGGATTATAAGAAAATGATTATTACTCTGTTGGACAAGGTAAAAACTGAGAACACATTAAAAAGAGTATATAGATTACTGGAGTACCTTTATCTGAGGGAGAAATAGGATGGATTACAAGAAAGAAGCTGTCCAGATGCTTCAGGAAATAAATGATGATAGTTTGTTTGAATTTTTCTATAGATTTATTGCCAGAGTATTAAGAAACAGGGGACCGTTGAGATGGACTACAAAAAGAAAATCATAGAGATGTTAGAGAAAGCAGATTACGACCAAACGTATATAATTTTCAGATTTGTGTGTAGCTTTCTGGGAATTAAATAAGACAACCAAGGGCGGCGGACTGCTGCCCTGCCTTAATATAAGAAAGGTATTACTATGGCGAGAAAAGACATTAAAGGTAGAAACCTCCGCGTAGGCGAATACTACGATGAAAAGAATCAGCGATATATGTTCCGTAAGATGGTTGACGGAGAGCGTGTGACAATTACAGCTGCCAGTCTGGCAGATCTCCGTAAACAGGAGAATGATTTGTTATGTAAAATTGATAAAGGGGCAAGGTTCAACACAAAGAAAGCAAAAGAGACATTAAATCAGTATTTTGATTACTGGTTTGAGACATTTGCCAAGAGCGGGCGTAAAGCGACAACCTGCACCAACTATAAATCCTATTACAATACATATATTAGAAAAACAATAGGCAAGAAGCCAATCTGTAAGATTGAAAAGGTGGACTGCCAGAAAATCGTCAATGGAATGATTAAGGATGGAAAGAAAACTTCTACCATGACGAATTTAAAAAGCTGTTTAAATGCAGTATTTGAATGTGCAGCGGATGAAGATGTGATACTGAAGAATCCGGCCAGAAATCTCCAGATACCTCAGACAGGAGCAAAGAAACGTACAGCAATAGAATCAGATCAGATAAAGCTGTTTATGGATTATGTAAAGACAAGTCCCCAGTATTCTTATGCTTATCCAGAATTTATTTTCTTATTTAATACAGGAGTAAGGATAGGAGAGCTTGCCGGGCTTACATGGGATAACGTAGATTTTAAAAATAATATGCTTACCATTGATAAGACAGTCAACCGTTACCGGAAAAAAGACTTCGGTTTTACTATGGCGTTGGCTTCTCCGAAGAGCAGAACATCAGTCAGAACGATTCCGATGAATAATGAGGTACGAAAAATGCTTCTGAAAGAAAAAATGAGGAATGCAGGTCCTACGATGTCAATTCCTTTTGTAGATGATTCCGGAAACATCAGGAGGCAGGTATCAGACATTGTATTTGCAAATTCTGTTGGGCGTGTCTGGAATGAACCTGGATTCTTAAATCTGATTAACCGAATCATAGAATCATACAACGAAGAAGCAGAGGAAAATGGAAAAGAGAAGCTTGAAAACTTTTGTCCTCACATGGCAAGACATACATATACCACATTGGCATATTCTGCCGGAGCTGATGTTAAGGCTGTCAGTGAGATTCTGGGGCATGCATCAACATCTGTGACAATTGACACTTATGCACATCTGACAGAGGAGAAAAAGCGAAAACAGGAAGAGGTGATAAAGACGATAAAGGTGCTGTAATGGCGCCTTTTTTTCTGGCCTTTTTGTGACAATTTCTGTGACAAATTTTGTGACAAAGAGGCCACAAGACAGAGCAAGACAAAAAGATGGTAAATCAGAGAAGTGTTGATTTTACGCAGGATAACACAAGACAAAACAAAATAAAATTTAGTTCGTCAAGAGAAAATGCTTGACAGCGAATCTGAAATAGGTTAAGATAGTCAAGGTGATTACAGATGGAGAAGTTTGTAGAGCAAGGTTATTTATATGATTTTTATGGAGAACTTCTGACAGAGAGGCAGCAGCAGGTTTATGAAAGCGTGGTGCTGGAGGATTATTCGCTGAGTGAAGTCGCAGAGGATCTGGGCATCAGCAGACAGGGTGTGCATGATATGATCAAGAGATGCAATAAAACCCTTGAAGAGTATGAACAGAAGCTCCATCTTGTAGAGAAATTCCTGAATATACGGGCGCAGGTGAAGCAGATCCGTGTACTTGCCCAGGAATATCATTCCGATGAAATTGCAAATATTTCCAATGAGATTTTAGAGGAGTTATAATATATGGCATTTGAAAGCTTGACAGATAAACTGCAGAATGTATTTAAGAAGTTACGAAGCAAGGGCCGCCTGACAGAGGAGGACGTTAAGCTTGCCCTTAAGGAAGTAAAGATGGCTCTGTTAGAGGCAGACGTAAACTTTAAAGTTGTGAAGCAGTTTACCAAATCTGTACAGGAGCAGGCAATCGGACAGGACGTTATGAACGGTCTGAATCCGGGCCAGATGGTGATCAAGATTGTAAATGATGAGCTTGTGAAATTAATGGGAAGTGAGACAACAGATCTGCCTCTTCGCCCGGGAAATGAAATCACAGTGTTCATGATGGCAGGTCTGCAGGGTGCAGGTAAGACCACCACAGTTGCGAAGCTTGCGGGCAAGTTGAAATCCAAAGGTAAGAAACCTCTTTTAGTAGCCTGTGATGTTTATCGTCCGGCGGCTATCACACAGCTGCAGGTCAACGGTGAGAAACAGGGTGTGGAAGTATTTTCCATGGGGGATAAGCAAAAACCTGTGGATATTGCAAAGGCAGCTGTCGAACATGCGAAGGCAAATCAGCAGAATGTTGTACTTATCGATACAGCAGGTCGTCTTCATGTTGATGAAGATATGATGCAGGAGCTTGCAGACATCAAGGAGAATATCCATGTAGATGCGACTATTCTCATTGTAGATGCGATGACCGGACAGGATGCGGTAAATGTAGCAAGCACATTTGCTGATAAAGTGGGAATCGACGGTGTTATCCTTACAAAGATGGATGGTGATACCCGAGGTGGTGCGGCACTTTCTATCAAGGCAGTAACCGGTAAGCCTATTTTATATGTAGGTATGGGTGAGAAGTTGTCTGATCTGGAGCAGTTCTATCCGGAGCGTATGGCTTCCAGAATCCTTGGTATGGGAGATGTCATGAGTCTGATCGAGAAAGCAGAAGCTTCCATTGACAAAGAGCAGGCGCAGGACATGCAGAAGAAGTTAAAGAAAATGGACTTTGACTTTAATGATTACCTTACCAGTATGGAACAAATGAATAAGATGGGCGGTATCGGCAGTATCCTGAATATGCTTCCCGGAATGAGCGGTAAGATGAAGGATATTGAGGGAATGATCGATGAGAAAGCCATGGACAGAACGAAATCAATTATCCTTTCCATGACACCTCAGGAGAGAAGTAATCCGTCGATCCTGAATATTTCCAGAAAGAATCGTATAGCCAGAGGTGCAGGAGTAGATGTTTCCGAAGTAAACCGTCTGGTGAAGCAGTTTGAGCAGAGCAAGAAGATGATGAAGCAGATGCCTGGGCTTATGGGCGGTAAATCCGGTAAGCGTGGTGGCGGATTTAAACTTCCGTTCGGACTGTAACTAAGAAGTTAGCGAAGCGGTCAACGCTTTGACATAAAAAGTTACTGTCACATAAGTGAGCAGTAATATAAAACATAAGAAAACAATATATTTTAATTTAATGGAGGAAAAGAAACAATGGCAGTTAAAATCAGATTAAGAAGAATGGGACAGAAGAAAGCACCTTTTTATAGAATCGTAGTTGCAGATTCCCGTTGCAAACGTGATGGAAGATGTATCGAAGAAATCGGAACATACGATCCAAACCTTGAGCCAAGCGCTGTAACAGTTGATGAAGAAGCAGCTAAGAAATGGCTTGCAGCAGGAGCTCAGCCTACAGATGTTGTAGCAAAAATCCTCAAAGATGCCGGAATCGAAAAATAATTCAGATCTACCATATAAGGTATTTCTGCAGCGTCCACAGGGGACGGGTCAGGGAGGTATGTAATGAAAGAATTAGTAGAAGTAATTGCAAAATCTCTTGTTGAAAATCCGGATGAAGTAGTTGTTACTGAAACAGAAAAGGAAGACGCAATTATCGTTGAACTGAAAGTCGGACCTGCTGATATGGGTAAGGTTATCGGACGTCAGGGAAGAATTGCGAAAGCAATCCGTACTGTAGTCAAGGCGGCTTCTTCAAAAAGCAGCAAAAAAGTGATTGTAGATATTCTGCAATGAAAATAAGGGTCAGGAGCTGTGGAACATCCCATGGCTCCTGATTTGGGTTTATAGGAGTCGGCAGATGGAAAATTTATTAAAAGTTGGTGTGATCACTACAACACACGGAATACGCGGGGAAGTAAAAGTATTTCCTACCACAGATGCAGACAGATTTCTGGATCTGGAATATGTTCTGCTTGACACAGGCAGAGAGAAAAGAAAGCTTGAAATTGAGAATGTTAAATATTTCAAGAACCTTGTAATCTTGAAATTCAAGGGAATTGACAATATTAATGATATAGAGATGTATAAGAAAAGAGAACTCTGGGTTCCGCGAGAAGAAGCACAGGAGCTGGATGAAGATGAATATTACATCGCAGATCTGATCGGAATGGATGTAGTTCTCGAAGATGGAAGCAAATTTGGAACTCTGAAAGATGTAATGGAAACAGGTGCCAATGACGTTTATGTAGTAGAAGACACCAAAGGTGAGGAAATTCTTCTTCCTGCTATCAAAGAATGTATTCTTGATGTAGAAGTAGAGAAGAATGTAATGACCATTCATCTGATGAAAGGATTAATATAAATGAATTTTCATGTTTTAACCCTGTTTCCGGAGATGATCGAAAACGGCATGAACACCAGTATTACCGGACGTGCCATTGCAAAAGGACTCCTCACACTGGAGGCAGTGAATATCCGTGATTATGCGTTCAATAAACACCAGAAAGTGGATGATTATACTTATGGTGGCGGCGCTGGAATGCTGATGCAGGCAGAACCGGTTTACCTTGCTTATGAGGCCATTGCGAATCGTACTGCAAAGAAACCAAGAGTTGTATATCTGACTCCGCAGGGGCAGGTGTTTAACCAGGCTATGGCCCGTGAGATGGCGCAGGAAGAGGATTTAGTATTTCTCTGCGGGCATTACGAGGGAATCGACGAGCGTGTTCTGGAGGAAATTGTCACAGATTATGTATCCATTGGAGATTACGTACTTACGGGTGGTGAACTTCCTGCTATGGTCATGATGGATTCTATTTCCAGAATGGTCCCGGGAGTGTTGAATAATCAGGAGTCTGGTGAGACCGAATCTTTTGCAGGAAATCTTCTGGAATATCCACAGTACAGCCGTCCGGAAGAATGGCATGGTAAAAAAGTGCCGGAGGTTCTTATGTCTGGTCATCATGCAAATATAGAAAAATGGCGCAGAGAACAGTCTATTTACCGCACAGCAAAGAGACGCCCGGATCTTCTTAAGAAAGCAGATCTGACGAACAAAGAATGGAACTATGTGCGCCAGTTAAGGAAACAGTGGAAGGAAGAAGAGGAGCAGACAAAATGAAAACATCAGATTTTTATTATGATCTTCCTCAGGAACTGATCGCTCAGGATCCTCTGGAGGACAGAAGTTCATCCAGACTGATGCATCTGTCTTTAAAAGACGGCAGCATTGAACATCGTCATTTTACAGATGTTCTGGATTATCTGGAAGAGGGAGATTGCCTGGTTATCAACGATACAAAGGTAATCCCTGCACGTTTATACGGACATAAAGAAGAGACAGGAGCACTAATCGAGATCCTGCTTCTGAAGAGAAGAGAGAATGACATATGGGAATGTCTGGTAAAGCCTGGCAAGAAAGCTCGTCCGGGTGCGAAGATCACATTTGGAAATGGTATCTTAAAGGGAGAGATTATTGATATTGTAGATGAAGGAAACCGTCTGATTCAGTTCCATTATGAAGGAATCTTCGAAGAAATCCTGGATCAGCTTGGTGAAATGCCTCTGCCACCGTATATTACGCATAAACTGAAAGATAAAAACCGTTATCAGACTGTTTATGCGAAGAATGAAGGCTCTGCTGCAGCTCCGACAGCTGGTCTGCACTTTACTAAGGAACTTCTTGAGAAAGTAAAGGAAAAAGGTGTAAACATTGCCCATGTGACCCTTCACGTAGGCCTCGGAACTTTTCGCCCTGTCAAGGTAGATGATGTAGAAAGTCACCATATGCATTCCGAATTCTATATAGTAGAAGAAGATCAGGCAAAGCTGATCAATGATACAAAGAAAGCGGGCAAACGTGTAGTAGCAGTAGGAACCACAAGCTGCAGAACACTTGAATCTGCAACAGGCGAAGATGGAATTCTGAAGGCTGGAAGCGGCTGGACAGAGATTTTTATCTATCCAGGTTATCATTTTAAAATGATTGACGCTTTGATTACTAATTTCCACCTGCCGGAATCCACACTTGTAATGCTGGTATCTGCACTGGCAGGTAAAGAAAACATTATGCATGCCTATGAGACAGCAGTGCAGGAAAAATATCGTTTCTTTTCTTTTGGGGATGCCATGATCATCATATAATAATATTTTGGAGGTCAGAGAAAATTACTTTGTAATGTTCTGATGACATAAAAAATTTTTGTTGAAAAATAATATAAACAAAGCCGGGAAATTATTGCAGAGTTCCCGGCTTTGTTTTATGTTATTATTAAATTGGATAAAAAGGAACCATTTTGCAATTCCAAAGTCAAGCGGATAAAATCATCCGCTTCGCTACTTGCTCATAACCGAATAATTGCTCCGCAGTTTATCAGGATGAGATTGCACTCCTCCTGATACAAGTAAGTCCCCACCCACTGCTTATTGCTTTTCGCAATCAAAGCATGGGGTGGGGACTTACTTGATTCGGTTAATTCATATCAATAAAATTAGTATCATCTGAGGTATCAGAATCTGGGGTACCCAAATCTGATTCATCCAAATCTGAAGAGCCATCGTTCGCTTCATCGGAATTGTCCATATCAGAAGAAGTATCTGTACCTGAAGTGGTGGATATTGCGTTGCTTGTAAATTTGGCAGTAAATGTAGTGCCCTCAGCAGTAGAAATCCAGGAACTTCGTTCATTGATCTTATCAAGGATACGTGTGGCTTCATCGCCCTCGGCAGGAGTTGGCTGATAATTGTTATAGCCTTCATAAGCTGCGGAAGAGATAGAGCATGGAATAATATTGGTTATATTATCGTTTTTTACTCCATCAGTATCAATAGTGAAAGTTTGCTGATAGATCATTGTGTCCATATCACTTGGAGAACTGTTTCCGCCGAAGCAGAAATTACCAAGACTGTATACAATGTTTTTTCCTTTATAAGTTTCAATTCCCTGAAGGACATGAGGGTGATGACCGCATACCAGGTCTGCACCCTGGTCGATGGCCATACGTCCCAGTGTTGTCTGATTGCTGTCCGGAACAGTTTCAGTCTCATTGCCCCAGTGGAAGATTACTACGATAAGCTGTGCTCCGTCAGCCTTTACTTTGGCAATATTATCTTTTAATTGTTGTTCACGGTCAAGATGGTCATACAGTTCATAAATACCTACTAATCCGATTTTGACCCCTTTCACTTCCATAATTGCAGTTTCGTCATATCCGAAATGAACAATTCCGGCATTATCCAGTGCTGTCAGAGTATCGTTGAATCCCTGGTCTCCGTAATCATGGCTGTGGTTGTTAGCAGTATTTACCGCTTCTACAGAACCGCTTGTCAGAATAGAAGCGTAAGAGGCCGGCGCTTTAAAAGCAAATGTTTTATCTTCTCTTTCATCTGAATCAGTAAGTGCTCCCTCAAAGTTTGCGATTGTCAGATCATCTGCGGAGAAAATGCTTTTTACATTCTGCAGAAAATAATCTGCTCCGTAATTCTCGTAGTAAGCATTTAAACTGGTGCTGTAATCAAAGGTTTCATCTGTTCCAAGAGTACAGTCGCCAACAATGCTGAGAGTCAGAGAAACAGGAGAGGAAATTGTATCATCGGAAGAATTAGTTTCTCCAGAATCAACAGAAGTATCTTTAGTATTATCCTTGGAATCATTCATAGACACAGTATTCCGGGCAGATTTTTTTTGCGAACTCATATAGTTGCTGCATCCGCGTATACTCATCAGAACAAGTGTGAAAATCAGAACAAAAATCCCGATGCAGGATGTGATCACTACTTTCTGTCTTTTTCTCTGATAGTATTTTGATTTTTTATAAATATTTTTTCTACGGGCTGAAGAAGACTGTGACCGTGAACGTTTTGAAGGTTGTGAAGCCATATATAGTTCTCGCTTTCTTATGTATATAGTAGATCGTCGAATTCTGAGTATGTCTTTATCTTTAAAACAGGTGGATAAGTGAAAGGTATGATTTTATCGGCCTGTTGTATATATAATCAGAATCAACAAAAAATAAATCATAATTAGTATATGATATATTCAAAGTATATAGAGATTTCACAGAATCGTCAACAAATAAGTCTTTTCATAAAAGCGTATTTTTGTTATAATATCATGACAAAAGGTTACATAAATATTACAGACAGAGGAATGAAATATGTTATATATAGGAAATCACACAAGCTCTTCCAAGGGATATCTGGCAATGGGAAAGCAGACACTGGCAAATGGCGGCAGTACTTTTGCTTTTTTTACCAGAAATCCAAGAGGCGGAAAAGCAAAAGATATTGATCCGCAGGATGTGCAGAAGTTTCTTGAGCTGGCACAGGAGAATCATTTTGGTAAATTGGTGGCTCATGCTCCGTACACTATGAACTGTGCTGCAGCTAAGGAGAGCCTGAGAGATTTTGCCAGGGAGATGATGGCGGACGATTTGAAACGACTGGAACTGACACCGGGAAATTATTATAATTTTCATCCGGGCAGTCATGTAGGACAGGGGGCGGAAACCGGAATTGACAAGATTGCTGAGATTCTGAATGAGGTGCTTATAGAAGAACAGAGAACAACTGTACTTCTGGAAACCATGTCAGGGAAGGGCAGTGAGATAGGAAGAAATTTTGAGGAACTGCGCCAGATCATTGATCGGGTAGAATTGAAGGACAAGCTGGGTGTCTGTCTTGATACCTGTCATGTCTGGGATGGAGGATATGACATTGTTAATGATCTTGATGGGGTATTCGAAGAGTTCGACCGTACGATAGGATTGGACAGGTTAAAAGCAATCCATTTAAATGACAGTATGAATGGACTTGGAAGTCATAAAGACCGTCATGCCAGAATTGGAGAGGGAGAAATTGGACTGGAGGCATTGGTACGTGTGATCAGACATCCTGCCACGGAAGGAATTCCATTTATTTTGGAAACGCCTAATGATGATGAAGGATGGGCGCGTGAGATTGCGCTTCTCAGGAAAGGATATGAGGACAGACAGAGATGAAAACACTGATATTTAATGGTTCCCCCAGAAAGAATGGAGAGACAGCATATATGGTACGGATTTTGCAGGAAAATCTGGGCGGGGAATACAGGATAGTTAATGCGTACAGGGCTGACATCCGGCCATGCATAGACTGCAGATGGTGCTTTGATCATGCAGGGTGTGCAATTAAAGATGAATGGCAGGAGATTCTTTCTTATGTTGAGGACTGTGACCACATTATTATGGCATCACCTGTATATTTTGAAGAAGTTACGGGAATGCTTCTTGCAGTGATGAGCAGATTGCAAACCTATTTCAGCGCCAGATATATCCGTAAGGAGGAACCTGTTCCGAAGAAGAAAACAGGAGCAGTTTTATTGGCGGCAGGAAGTATTGGACCACGGGAAAAGGCAGAGAGTACATCAGAAATGCTGCTGCGTCAGATGAGCTGCAGCAGTGTGGGAACTGTTTATGTGAACCGTACGGATAAAGTACAAGTAAAGGACAGGGAGGATATTATACAGGAGATAAAAGAGCTGGCAGAGAAATTAAAAACAGCAGGATGATACAATGACTGTTTGAACAAGTATATGACAACATATCCACTGATAAATGAATAATGTTTTTATTAGGAAAACAGATGAAAGGATGAGCAGAATGAAGAAAATAAAATATTTTATGATCACAGGAATGATCCTGGCATCAATCGGACTGGCAGGATGTGGAAAGAAAGCAGAAGATGACATTACGAACAAAGAAATTTTTGAGGATGATCTTGAACCATTAACAGAGGAAGAACTTGATGAAATGGATGCAGACGATTCTGATGAAGATATGAAGCAGATCGATGAGCCGGATGACGAAGTTACAGACAGTGCAGACACTACAAATGCAACAGAAACCACAGATAAAACTGATACATCTAAATCTACGGATAAAACTATGGATACAGCAAAATCAACGACCGGATCAAAAACTACAAAATAATTGTGAATATTTTATGGATCAAGAAGTAATATAAACTACAAAAGATTATGAAAAAGGCGCTCATAACAGAGCGCTTTTTTCAATGAATAATTTATATAATATTCTATCAGGAAAGAACTTCGTTCTTAAGTTCATCACCATTCATAAACGCTTTCGCATTTTCCATAGTAGTTTCTGCGATATTAGTCAATGCTTCCTTAGTGAAGAATCCCTGATGAGAAGTCATGACTACATTCGGGAAGGAAAGCAGACGCTGGGTGATGGAACTCTGCAGGATACGTTCAGACATATCTTCGAATACGAAATCAGTTTCTTCCTCATAAACATCCAGACCGACTGCGGAAAATTTATGATCACGGATTCCGGAGATAAGGTCCTCTGTCTTGATCAGACCGCCGCGGGAAGTATTTACAAGAACCACGCCATCTTTCATCTTGGCGATAGTTTTTTCGTTGATGATATGTTTGGTTTCTTCTGTAAGCGGACAGTGAAGACTGATGAGATCACTGGTTGCCAGAAGCTCGTCCAGAGATACATATTCAAGATAATCAAGGCTCTTGTTCGGAAAAAGATCATATGCGATGACTCTCATACCAAAGCCTTTGCAGATTTTTGCCATTGCCTGGCCGATTTTTCCTGTACCGATGATTCCGGCAGTTTTCTGATAGAAGTTAAGACCCATCAGGCCACTTAAGGAGAAGTTATTCTCGCGGCATTTGATATATGCCTTATGTGTATGGCGATTTGCAGTGAGGGCAAGAGCCATGGCATGTTCTGCAACTGCCTCCGGAGAGTATCCCGGAACACGCATAACTTTCATTCCAAATTTGTGAGCAGTTTCCAGATCTACATTGTTATATCCTGCGCAGCGCATAAGGATCAGTCTGACACCCTGAGCATTCAGTTCTTCGATGACAGGGGTGCTCAGATCAGCATTTACAAAAGCGCAGATGGCTTCATAACCTTTTGCAAGAGAAGCAGTTTCCTCATGGATGTTTGCTTCTGTAAATTTAATTTCGATACCCGGATAGGAAGGAAGAAGCTTTTCGAAAAATTCCTCGTCGTAGTTTTTTGTGCCGTAAAATAAGATTTTCATAAATGTTAGCTCCTCTCTGGCCGTATACCTGTACGGTATACCCACCGTGAAAAATTGTAATATCAGTGTCATAAAACGAATTGATAATGTTAAAATAATAACAATCTTCTGACGGTTCACATTATAACCGATTTGTCAGGAAAAGAAAAGAGTATTTTGGATAAAATTTCTCAAGTATCTATAAAAATACAATCTGACCGGATACTCAGGTATCAAAAAACAAAACAGTATATAATGGTTTATTATACGAAGTATATGTAAAAAGAAGAAAAATATGCAGAAGAAATATATACATTATAATAATTTTGGGATATCTGTAAAGATATACCGGGAATAAAAGAAAAGTGAAATGTTACAAAACAAAGAAAGTAACATTTCACTTAAAAGTTATTTCCCGGGTATATTTTGTCTGGAAGAACGATACCAGCTTGGGGTAATGCCTTCGTATCGGCTGAATGCCCGCGAAAATGTAGCGGAATTTGTATAACCGGTCATAAGTGCAATCTCTTTAATGCTGATATTGGTGGAATACAGCAGATCTTTTGCCTTTGCCAGTCTGCATCCATGCACATAATCCAGAAAACCGATACCTGTTTTTGACTTGAAATGAACTGAAAGCCAGGAAATACTGACATGGAAACGGTCAGATACAGCACTTGCGGACAGAGAAGAATCCGTATAATTTTCTCTGACGTACTGTATGATCTGGTTCAGAGTTTCTTCTTCGCTGTCATCGGCCAGCATACAGTCAGGCAGATGTGAAAGGAAAAGCTGTATCTGTTCACAGAGTCTGGAAACGGAAGTGTGCGTATCCAGTGGAAATTGTTTCTGGATCAGAGAGAATTTCTGCGTATCTATGGAACTGATGCTTCCAGCTGCGATTATGACAGTTTCTGCGAGATAATTAAGATTTCGGCGGAGAATCTGTCTGTCAGCAGAGAATTTACCTGAAAGAAGTAAAATGTTATCTGTTTCTTTTACAGCGGCGTCAAAATTTCCGGACTGGATATAGTTTGATAATAACTGTATGCTTGCAAGGAACTGATTCTGTCCTTCGGAAACGGAATAGTTTAAGTCAGAATAGAAACAGACAGTTTGGCCGGAAACATCCAGAAACAGATGGTCAGCAGCCTGCAGAGCTTCTGAGTAAGCAAGAGGCAGTTCGTTCATTGTTTTGTGGATGCCACTGACTGCAGCAGAGAAAGTTACGGCAGATTCCTGCGGAATAAGATTCTGGAACTTTTCAAAAGCTGGAAGTTCTGTTTCTGACCGGAGACTTATGATTCCGATAAAATATCCGCCGGATAAAATAACATAGCCGGGATATCCGTCATCAGCCAGAAGCTGCCGGATATTGTTCTGGAAAGCGAGCGGTTCCAGAACAGAAAGCGGTTCATCATTTCCGTGAGAATCTGCAGCAGGAGCAGCAGATACCAGAAAAATCATGTACTGGCCGGCATCTGTCGGAAAATTGGCCTCCATTAGTACTTCGGCAATATTTTCATTCCAGTCCAGAGAGTGATTTAGCAGTCTTGCAAACAGACTGTTGGCAAGAAGTTCCTGTTGTTTATCTAATTTTTCTTCATATGATTTTGCTTCATTCTGGAGAGAATCTACCAGATCCTGAATGCGGGTCAGATCACTTTTTTTATCTTCGGAATAATCCCGAAAAGGAAGATTGCGGAGAAGAAAAAGAACCGGGCGATACAGGCGTACAGCAAAAAAACAGGAGACAGCGCCTCCGAATATAAGCCAGATCAGGAAAAATACAGGCAGGGTGATCAGCAGCGAGCGAATTGTCTGAGCTTTCAGGATATCCGGGATCAGGACAGCCAGCTTGATATCGTTTCCGGCTATTTTCTGTGTATACAGATAATAGGATGTATTGTCAAAAGAAACAGTATCTTCAGTGTCTTCTTTTAAATCTTCCCATGCAAGGGAAATATGTTCACTATCTTCTGTGCCGGACATAACAAATTGATCATTCTGTGTGATCAGCAGCACATGAGAGTTTTCAGGAAGATAATGACGTTCCATCTGCAGGGAAAGCTGTTCTTCGGGAAGTGCCAGGATCAAAATAACATCAGATTCTATTTCTTTGGAAATAAAAAGTCTGGAGAAATCCATCTGATCGGTTTTCTGGATAAAAGTAACCGGGGTATCAGAAACATCTGTAAGAGTCTGCCAGTCTTGCTCAGAGATTCCGAGAAGTTCAAATTCTCCGGTATCCCGTACATCCTTTATACTGGTTGTTCCCATAATATAATCACTGTTTTTGAAATACAGATAGACGGCATTTCCGGGAACCTGATTGGACAGAGTATAGGTGATCAGATAGGAACGGTAAAGTTCTGACAGATCGGATGCAAGAAAGTCTGCTTTATTTAATGATGCGAGCTGCTTTAGTGACTCGCCGCCATAAATTATCAGTTGTTCTTCATATGCATCTATATCAGAGACAAGAATGGAAACGGAGTTCATGGTCTTTTGTGCCAGTTTATCGTAAATATTTTTAGTATTGTCGAAATTTTCAAAAGTGCTGTGTATGAACTGTGCGCTCATAATAAGATAGCACAAAAATAAAACTGCCATAAAACTAAGCAGCAGATAATAAAAACTCCGACCTCTTTTGACAAATCTTAAATGCAGTTTTTTCACGATGTTCTCCTTAAGAAATATTCTGGTAGCGCTTTATTTATCATATCATTTTGTGCAAAAATTGTAAATAATTGATTAAAACTAAGATATAAAGTGACATTTTTTTGAAAGTGACGATTTTTTACGAGGTGAAAAATTATATAAATTATACAAAATACATAAAAAATGAATGCATATAAAATACTGTTTGTTGACTATGCTGTGCGAGCGGGATTATAGTCAGGTCAGCTTCAAAAGCAAAAACTAAACTGAAAAAAGCAAAGGAGAAAGATCTTATGAAGAAAAAACAGGTAATGTGTCTGTTGCTTGCATCTGTAATGGTGGGGACCGGTGGAGCACAGATGTTGGGAGGCTCCGGAAATATACATAATGTATATGCAGCAGAAACAGAAGATGCAGAGGAAACATCAGCAGAAGAGACTGACAAAGTAACTTTCCCGGAATATTATCCGGATGAAGCATTAGTGGTGGATGATGAAGATACAATAGAAAAGAAAATTACTGCGCTTATCAACGCTATGACACAAGAAGAAAAATTTACTTTCTTAGGAGGCAGCGGAACAGGTGATCAGGGAAATGCAGGTTCACTTCCAGGTGTTGGAAGACTTGGCGTGCCTGAGTCTAAAATGTATGACGGACCTGCAGGTGTTCTGTCTCTCTATGATACAACAAATCCTCCGATCGAGCAGATGCTTGCATCTACCTGGGATGAAGATATGGCATATGGATACGGAAAGATCAGTGGAAGTGAGAATAAAGCCATTGGCGGTAATATGCAGCTTGGTATCCAGATTGATATTACAAGAAATCCATATTTCGGACGTGCAAAGGATCAGATGGGAGAAGACCCATATCTGCTTTCTGATCTTGCATCAGCAGAAGCAAAAGGAATTCAGGATGAAAATGTAATTGCAGTATTAAAGCATTTTGCAGCATTTGCGCAGGATGCGACTCCGGCTACAAACACAAATGTAGAAGTATCTGAACAGGCTTTACATGAATTATACCTTCCTGCATTTGAATCTGCGATCAAAGAAGGCGGAGCAGCAGGCCTGATGAGTTCCTATAACATGATCAATGGAACCTTTGCTTCTGCGAATGAGTACCTGCAGCTGGATGTACTCAGAGATATGTGGAATTATAAAGGCTTTACTATTACGGACTGGGGCGGAAACGATGGATTTACACTGAATAAAGGCACTGATATTGAAATGCCGAATCTTAACAGTAATAATCAGGAGAATTCAGAGGCAAAAATTGAGTCTGGAGAGATTACACAGGATACTGTTGATGAAGCAGTACATCATGTGCTCTATGCATATGCAAAAGCAGGGTATCTTGGGCTGGTGCAGCTTGATGCTGATGGTAATGCTCTGGAAGAAGAAGGAAGAACAGAACCGATCAAACTGGAAGCTTCAGAAGAAAAACTGGCAGAAGTCAGAGAAGAAAACAGCAGTATTGCCAGAGAAATTGCAGAAGAAGGTGGTGTTCTGCTGAAAAATGAGGACAGTGTGCTTCCATTAAATACAGAAGAAGATAAAACAGTTGCAGTGATCGGAGTAAATGGTATGAATCTGATCTCAGGCGTTGGAGGAGAACGTTCTTATGGAACTATTTCCAAGATGACAAGTCCGTATAAAGCACTGACAGACCTTGTGGGAGAGGATAAAGTAGAAGGACAGGTAGGAATTGACATGATCGGAACTGCAATTCCGGCAGAGAATCTCTATCTTACAGAAGACGGAGAAGAGAATGGCGTTGCAAGAACTTATGGTATTGAAGGAAATGAAGGAAGTTCCGCAGATGTGCAGGGTCAGATGAAAGCGTTTGGAAGTCAGGAGGCAACTCCGATGGAAGGCCATGAAATCGGAGAGGATACCGGAATTGTAGATTCTGTTATTGACTTTACAACAGGAACCATAGACGGAGAAGCCAATAAAACTTACAAAAACGAGGGCGCAGATGAAGGAACTGCTACTGCATTTACCAAAGACAGCGGTGCGGTTTATACCTGGACAACCTGGCTGGAAGCCCCGGAAGACGGAAACTATTCTCTGATTCTGGAAGGTATCGGAGGATCTGTAGCAGCTAATATCGAAGTTGCAGAAGACAATACGTTAAGCTATGGTGTTGCAAATATCAACCAGGGTACACAGTGGCCGGCAGACAGTGTGATCTGTACAGAAACAGGTATGGACATTGTTTCAAAAGAAGCGGAACTGGAAGCAGGAAAACGTTATAAAGTAACTGTGACTGCACAGGCAGAACTGGATGAGAAAGATCTTCAGATCCGTCTTGCATGGATCACTCCGTCTCAGAAAGCAGAGAATTATGATAATGCATTAAAAGCAGCAGAAAACAATGATACGGTTGTTGTATTTGCTTATAAACAGAATGGCTCACCGGAAGATACAGTAGAAGAAAGCACACTGGCACTCGATGCAGAACAGGAGCAGATGATCCTGGATGTGGCAGAACGCGCACATGAAAATGGAAACAAAGTAGTTGTTGCTCTGAATAATGATACAGCAGTAACCATGGAAAACTGGATCGATCAGGTAGATGGTCTGCTGGAAATGTACTTCCCGGGTCAGGAAGGCGGCGTTGCCACTGCAGAACTTCTGACAGGAGCAGTTAATCCGAGTGGAAAACTTGCATATGCAATTCCGAAGAAAGATACAGATACTATGGTAACTATTTCTCAGGAAGCACTGGATGCACAGGATCAGGAAACAGAAGGCGCTGCATATACAGATGAAGATTATGAGAAAGAGATCAAAATGGGACGTTATTCTTCTATTGAAGAAGCGAAAGAAGGAATGGGAGAAAACAGAACGAACCATACAGCTGATTATTCCGAAGGTATTTACACTGGATACCGCTGGTATGATGAAAATGATATCGAGCCGCAGTATGACTTTGGATATGGATTGTCTTATACGACTTTCGAATACAGTGATCTGACAGTAGAAGAAAGCACTGAAGGATCAGACACAGTTGGATATGATGTAACATTTACAGTTACCAATACAGGAGATACGGCAGGTACAGAAACCGCGCAGGTATATCTGGGTGAAGCAGAAGTGCCGGAAGGTGTACAGATGGCAAAATATCAGCTCTGCGGATACGAAAGAATTGAGGATCTTCAGCCGGAAGAAAGCCGTACAGTAACTGTTCATGTAGATGAAAGATCACTTTCTTACTGGAACACAGACGGAGAATTACAGGAACGTGAAGACGGAACAAAAGATAAATGGACAGTTGCAGAAGGCGAACGTACTGTTTACGTTGGCGCAGCTTCTGATAATCTGATCCTGCAGGAAGACATCAACGTTCAGTAAGAAACGAAAAGATATAATACCATGATCACAATATGCAGATTTATACGTTCACTGCAGAGCCAAGCGGATAAAGTCATTTGCTTTACTGTTTGATTCGGTTGAAAAAGGTATTAAGACGGCAGTCTGAAAAAGGACTGCCGTGATGAAAAAAGAATATATGAATTATCGGTAACTATTCAACAACTACAAAAACAGCTTCCGACGAATGTTTAATGGCTTAGAACATTTGGTGGAAGCTGTTTTTGTATAAACTATGCTATTTGATTATCTTCATTTTCCAAGAGAATATAAATCTTCGTAGAATTCTGGATAAGAAATCTTTACGCAGTCCCCATCTTTAATAGTAAGAGTTCCGTCGCAAATTGTGCCTGCAACAGCAAAGGACATAGCAATGCGATGATCCAGATAAGAATCAATTTCGGTGCCATAAAGCGGTTTACCGCCGTGGATGATCATTCCATCATCTGTCGGCTGGATATCAGCGCCCATACGTTTCAGTCCCTCAGTTACGACTGCGATACGGTCGGACTCTTTTACTTTCAGTTCCTGTGCGTCCCTGATAACGGTAGTTCCCTCTGCAAAAGCTGCCATTACTGCAATCATCGGGATTTCATCGATCAGTGTCGGGATGATCTCGCCCTCAACAGTAGTTCCATGAAGATTGCTTGTACGGATCAGCAGGTCAGCAGTAGGCTCGCCTTCTGTACTTGCATTCAGCAGAGTAATATCAGCCCCCATAGCTTTGCATATACGAAGCATTCCGTCTCTGGTAGGATTGATACCTACATTCTTAAGAAGAATCTCGCTTCCGGGAGTAAGAAGTCCTGCTGCGATGAAGTAAGCAGCAGAAGAAATATCGCCAGGCACTTTGATCTCACGTCCATTCAGTACGGGTTCCGGTTCAATAGAAGCGGTTGTTCCCTGAGAGGTTACGTTTGCACCGAAATAATTCAGCATGATCTCTGTATGATTTCTGGAAAGTACTGGTTCTGTAACGCTGGTGATGCCATCTGCATACATACCTGCCAGAAGCACGCAGGATTTTACCTGTGCAGAAGCAACCGGTGACTGGTAGTGAGTGGCATGCAAAGGTTTTCCCGTAATGCGTAAAGGGGCGCATCCGTTGTCTTTCAGACTTACGATATCAGCCCCCATAGAGAGAAGCGGAGTCATGATCCTCTTCATTGGACGGGACTGAATGGAAGCGTCACCATTTAATTCACTGGTAAAAGACTGACCTGCCAGAATTCCGGAGATCAGTCGGGTAGTTGTTCCACTGTTTCCTACATCCAGAATTTCTGACGGAGCACTGAGTCCGTGAAGACCTTTTCCATGAACAAGGATTTCAGAAGCGTTTCTTTCGATGTCAATTCCCATTTTCCGGAAACAGGAGATAGTAGAGAGACAGTCAGCTCCCTCCAGAAAATGTGTGATCTTTGTGGTACCTTGTGCGAGAGAACCGAACATAACTGCACGGTGAGAGATGGATTTATCTCCCGGTACGGTAAGTTCGCCCCGGAGGTTTGTCTGTTTTTTTATTTCCATGTTTGATTCCTGCCTGTTTTTATAATATTCTTTGTAACTATTCAATAATCCGCCCGGCAAAATATTTTTTATCTGTCATCTTGCGTTCTAGATCGTGTTTGAAAAATCATTCCTGCAATCTGCACGCCCCACTTTGCGGTATATTTTGCCCGAAGTCAGTTGTCGTAGCCCGCTACGACGCCCTTATCCAAACAAAATTTCCCACAAATTGTGATGCACTAGCGTTCATAAACGATATAGTTTCTCTTTTTAAGGAGTGCGGCTCCTTTTTCCATAGAGGTTCCGTCGTAAAATTCAATTTTAAGAACACCCTCTTCAAATTCTCGGTTGTGGATAATACCGATATTTTTAATACTGATCTTCTCCATCGCCAGAATGGTTGCAATCGTAGCGATACCGCCGGCCTCATCTGCGATATCCAGATACAGGACATAAGCCTTTTTCAGCAGACCGTTATCTACAACGTCAATAGAATCACGGTAATCCCTGGAATTTGCGAACATCTGATACAGACTCTTAGAGTCTTTGTTATCCACAAAACATTTGATCTGTACCAGCAGACGGATATAGTCATCCAGTACATTGGAAATATTTTGATTATTTTCTACGCAGATCTGTTCCCACATAATTGGAGAAGAGGAAGCAATACGTGTGATATCGCGGAATCCTCCGGCTGCGATGGTTTTCATATATTCCTGGTCACTGTCCAGCATATTGACAAGATTTACCAGTGCGGAAGCAATGATATGAGGCAGATGGCTGACACCGGCAGTGATGAAATCATGTTCTTCACTTGTGAGAACCATCGGGATCGCACCCAGAGAAGAAATCATCTCTGTGAAATCTGTCAGACGATCCAGGGCGACTTCACTGCCGGGAGTAATAATATAGTAAGCGTTCTCAATAAGACGGTCACTGGAAGCCTCGAAGCCTGTTTTCTCAGAACCTGCCATTGGATGTCCACCAATAAATCGGGATTCCATTCCGAGGCGTTCCACTTCTTTATGGATGATGCCTTTGACGCTGCCTACATCCGTGATGATAGTGTCAGGACCAATATTGTCTTTAAAATATTCCAGATATTTTACATTAAATTCTACAGGAGCGCACAGAAAAATATAATCGCATTTTTTAAAGCGCTCATCGTGTTCTTCACACACTGCATCGATCATATTGCTGCTTACTGCTGTGGCAAGTGTTTCCCTATCCTGGTCATAAGCAAGGATTCGGTAATCTTCGTGGTATTTCCGGATGGCCTTGGCAATTGATCCGCCAATCAGTCCGAGACCGATAAAACCGATAGTTTTCATAGTGGTTTTTGCATCCTTTCAGGTAACGTTATTGATGTAATTTATAACTGTAAAAGTACGGAACAGTTACATGATTTCATAATTTACTATTTTAAAGGATATAATTTGAAAAGTCAATTGATACGGACACTTTTATACATAAATAATTTAAAGTGAAAAAGTGAATGCTGTATTAATTAATAAAAACCTTTGAGCCTGAAACTGAGTATCTGAGTAATCAGCGGAAAATAATAAGAATTTTTATACATTCATTTTGGGATAGCATGTGCGTTTGAGATAAAATTCACAGCGAAAACCAGTAAAAAATACTGAAAATATATAAAATGCTCATTAATTTACAAGAAGTTCACAAAAAAAGATGTTAAAATTTCATAAAATACTTGAAAAATATAAAAAAATTTAGTAATATATAGCCATATCGTTGCTGCGGACGTTACAGGCGGCAATAACATAACAGACAAACAGGGAGGTACGCAACATGGATGTATTTAGAACTGACCGAATTAGAAATGTAGTCCTTTTAGGTCATGGGGGCGCTGGCAAGACTACACTGGCAGAAGCAATGGCTTACTTAGCAGGAATGACTAACCGTCTCGGAAGAGTAGAGGACGGAAACACAGTCAGCGATTATGACAAAGAAGAGATTAAGAGACATTTTTCCATTTCTACCACATTGATCCCGGTACCGTGGGATAAGATGAAGATCAATGTGCTGGATACTCCCGGATATTTCGATTTCGTAGGTGAAGTAGAAGAAGCAGTAAGCGCAGCAGATGCAGCGATCATTGTAGTTTCCGGTAAAGCAGGTGTTCAGGTCGGAACACAGAAGGCATGGAACTTATGTGAGAAATATAAACTTCCGAGAATGATCTTTGTTACAGATATGGATGTAGATGATGTCAGCTACCGTAAAGTAGTAGAACAGCTCACTGAACTCTACGGCAAGAAGATCGCACCGCTTCACTTCCCGATTCGTGAAGACGGCAAATTTGTAGGATATGTAAATGTTGTAAAACAGGCAGGACGTAAGTACATAGATAAAGGTAAGAAAGAGGAATGCCCGATTCCTGAATACCTGGATGAATATCTGGAGAAATATCATGATATCCTGATGGAATCTGTAGCAGAAACCAGCGAGGAATTCATGGATCGTTACTTTGAGGGAGATACTTTCTCAGTAACAGAGGTTTCCGCGGCACTTGCAATGAACGTACAGGAAGCATCAATCGTGCCTGTATGCATGGGTTCCCCGATCAATCTTCGCGGTGTATCTAACTTATTGGATGATATCTGCGGATATTTTCCAAGCCCGGACAAACGTGCATGCAACGGAATCGCACAGAAGACAAATGAGATCTTCGAAGCAAACTATGATTTCACAAAAGCGAAATCCGCATATGTATGGAAAACAATCGCAGATCCGTTCCTCGGAAAATATTCTCTTATTAAAGTATGCTCCGGTGTTATCAAATCCGATGATACTTTAGTAAACGTAGAGAAGGGCGATGAAGAACGTCTGAATAAATTATATGTACTGGAAGGTTCCAAACCGATCGAGGTTCCTGAACTTCATGCAGGTGATATCGGTGCCATTGCCAAATTAAACAGTGTACAGACAGGAGACAGCCTTGCAACAAAAGCAAATCCGATTCTTTATGCGAAATCAGTTATTTCCACACCTTATACCTGTAAGAGATTCAAAGCAGTGAAGAAAGGTGATGAAGATAAGATTTCCCAGGCACTGGCTAAGATGATGAGTGAAGATAAGACACTTCGCGTAGTAAATGACAGTGCAAACCGTCAGAGCCTTATTTATGGTATCGGCGACCAGCATCTGGATATCGTTGTTAATAAATTAAAAGAACGCTATAAAGTAGATGTAGAACTGAGCAAACCGAAAGTTCCGTTCCGTGAGACAATCCGTAAGAACTCAGATGTTGAAGGTAAACATAAGAAACAGTCCGGCGGACATGGACAGTATGGACACGTTAAGATGCGTTTTGAGTCATCCGGTGATCTGGAGACACCTTATGTATTTGAACAGGTTGTAGTCGGCGGTGCAGTTCCGAAGAACTACTTCCCGGCTGTTGAGAAAGGTCTGCAGGAATGCGTATTAAAAGGACCTCTGGCTGCATATCCGGTAGTTGGTGTGAAAGCTACTCTGTATGATGGATCCTATCATCCGGTAGACTCCTCAGAAATGGCATTCAAGATGGCAACAATACTTGCATTCAAGAAAGGCTTTATGGATGCGTCACCTGTACTTTTAGAGCCAATCGTATCCATGAAAGTAACAGTTCCGGACAAATACACCGGTGACGTTATGGGTGATCTGAATAAACGCCGTGGTCGTGTTCTTGGTATGAATCCTGATCATCAGGGCAATACTATCATTGAAGCAGATGTACCGCAGCTTGAGATTTATGGATATTCCACAGATCTGCGCTCTATGACAGGCGGAAGCGGAGAATTTTCCTATGAATTCGCACGCTATGAGCAGGCTCCGAACGATATTCAGGCAAAAGAAATCGAGGCAAGAGCAAGCAAGGTAGATAAAGCCGAAGAATAAATATGATTACTGATCGGGCAGTAATTTGTGTCAGCGCTATGAATTAAGATGCAATATATAAGAAGTAAAAGGGACAGGACATTTTGCAGAAATGTGAGATGTCCTGTTTCTTTGTGTTAAAATCTAAAAAAAGAGCCATTTTTACCGCAAAAACCGCCAATACTGCGAAACGTTACATTGACAAACCGCCATCATTGAATTAAAATGAGTTGTTAGATACAACAAAATGTTGGAGGAAGCATAGAGATGAAATACTTGTTTAAAAAGATCGAGCCTAAGTGGCAGGCGAAATGGGAAGAAAGCAAAGTCTTCGAAGCCAAAGATAACAGTGACAAACCTAAATTCTATGGCTTAGTAGAGTTTCCATATCCAAGCGGTGCAGGTATGCACGTTGGACATATCAAAGCATATTCCAGTCTGGAGGTTATTTCCAGAAAACGTCGTATGGAGGGATACAATGTACTTTTCCCGATCGGATTTGATGCATTCGGTCTCCCGACAGAGAACTACGCAGTAAAAACCGGAACACATCCACGTATCATCACAGATGAGAATATCAAGAGATTCTCCAACCAGTTAAAGAAAGTTGGATTCTCTTTTGACTGGAACCGTGTGATCGACACAACAGATGAAGATTACTACAAATGGACACAGTGGATTTTCCTGAAAATGTTTGAGAAAGGTCTTGTATTCAGAGACAGAACACTGGTTAACTACTGCCCGCACTGTAAAGTAGTCCTTTCCAATGAGGACAGCCAGGGCGGCAAATGTGATATCTGCCACAGTGAAGTTGTTCAGAAGTCCAAAGATGTTTGGTATTTAAGAATCACTCAGTACGCAGATAAGCTTCTGGAAGGTCTGAAAGACGTAGACTATCCGGATAATGTAAAACAGCAGCAGATCCACTGGATCGGTAAATCCAAAGGTGCTTTTGTTAATTTCGATGTTGACGGAATCGACGAGAAACTTGAAATCTATACAACCAGACCGGATACTCTGTTTGGTGTAACTTTCATGGTAATCGCACCGGAACATCCGATTATTGACAAATATGCAGACAAAGTTACGAATATGGACGAGATCGTTGCATATCGTAACGAGTGTGCAAAGAAAACAGAGTTTGAGAGAACTCAGCTTGTAAAAGATAAAACAGGTGTCAGAATCCAGGGACTTGAGGGTATCAACCCGGTTAACGGCAAGAAGATCCCGATCTACATTGCAGACTATGTAATGATGGGATATGGTACAGGCGCTATCATGGCAGTACCTGCTCATGATCAGCGTGACTATGACTTCGCTAAGAAATTCGGCATCGACATCATCGAAGTTATCAAAGGTGGAGATATTTCCAAAGAAGCTTACACAGGCGATGGCGAGATGGTAAACTCTGAATTCCTGAACGGATATACAAAGAAGAAAGATTCTATCGAGCGTATGCTGGAAGAACTGGAGAAAAAAGGTATCGGTAAAGCCGGTGTTCAGTACAAGATGAAAGACTGGGCATTCAACCGTCAGAGATACTGGGGCGAGCCAATCCCGCTTATCCACTGCCCGAACTGTGGTGTTGTAGCAGTTCCGGAGAATGAACTTCCACTGCGACTCCCGGATGTAAAAGATTTCGAACCAGGTGAAGACGGACAGTCTCCACTTGCAAAGATTGACTCTTTCGTAAACTGCACATGCCCGAAATGCGGTGCTGCAGCAAAACGTGAGACAGATACTATGCCTCAGTGGGCCGGATCTTCCTGGTATTTCTTAAGATACACAGATCCGCACAACACAAATGCACTGGCAGACATGGACAAACTGAAATACTGGATGCCTGTTGACTGGTACAACGGTGGTATGGAGCATGTTACCAGACATATGATCTACTCCAGATTCTGGCATCATTTCCTGTATGACCTTGGTGTTGTAAACACACCGGAACCGTACGCAAAACGTTCTATCCAGGGACTGATCCTCGGACCGGACGGAGAGAAGATGAGTAAATCCAAAGGAAACGTGGTTGATCCGTTGGATATTGTAGAAGAATACGGTGCAGATACACTTCGTACTTATGTATTGTTCATGGGTGATTATGGTGCAGCGACTCCATGGAGCGACAGCTCTGTAAAAGGCTGCAAGAAGTTCCTTGACCGTGTTGCAGGTCTGACAGATATCCTTTCTGAAGAATCTGTATCTGATGAACTGGAGATGAAACTCCATCGTACCATCAAGAAAGTTTCTTCTGATATCGAGAACCTGAAGTTCAACACAGCAATCGCCAGCCTGATGGCACTTCTTAATGAGATTACTGCAGAGGGACATTTAAGCAAAGATGATCTTACAATCTTCATCAAACTTCTTAGTCCGTTTGCGCCACATATCTGTGAAGAGATCTGGGAATTCATCGGAGGTGAAGGCTTGCTGGCAGTTTCCGAATGGCCGAAATATGATGAAGGCAAGACTATTGCAAAGACGGTTGAGATTGGTGTACAGGTAAACGGTAAAGTAAGAGGAACTATTGTAATTCCTAATGGCTGTGAGAAAGAAAAAGCATTCGAGATCGCTAAGGCTGATGAGAGAGTTGCATCATTCCTAGAAGGTAAGAATCTTATTAAAGAAATTTACGTACCGAACAAGATTGTAAACTTTGTAGCAAAATAAGAAATAATAGAATGAAAAAGCAGAAATTACTATCAATACAGTAATGATATGCATCAAAGAAAGGGCGCAGTAAAGAAACAAAATGGTTTCTGACTGCGCCCTTTTTAGAAAATAATTATCCGTTTGACTGCGGAGTATATTTTTAGATAAGGAATATACATTAATAAAAACTGGAATGTTCTTCCGGCAGTTGTCTGCTGATATGATTAAATGTCAAAGTAAATACGACACCTTTTACAATGGAAGATATTGTAAGTGCCCACCACACACCATTTAATCCCATTCCTGCATGTGTCAGGATCAGTGCCAGTGGAATTCGTGCACCTGTCAGAACTACACTGATCGTGCTGGATAATCTGGTACGGCCAAGGCCGGATAATGCCCCGACAGTCATCAGTTCAATGGACATGAAAACCTCGCTGAATCCGATGATCACCAGATAGTTGACTGCAGTGTCCAGAGCTTCTTTTTCGTGGAAGAATAGTTCTGCAATCGGCCGTGGAAACAGAACGAAAGCAGCAGTGACTAATAATCCCCATACAGCAAGAACTCGAAATGACAGACTGTAACCTTTACGGATACGGCTTTTTTTTCGTGCTCCGTAATTTTGAGCGATAAAGGCGTTCAGCGCTGAGGCAAAACCGTCCGCTGTATTCCAGGAAACGGATTCAATCTGTCCGCCAACACGCTGAGTGGCAATAGCGGCAGCACCATAATCGGAAACCATACGTGTCAGGACCATAGAGATGAAACAGTAAATACTGCCCTGCACAGCTGTTGGAACTCCGATTTTGAAAACGCGTTTATAATAATCTTTTGAAAAAAATGACAGAAGACTCAAATGCTGTAAAACATCCGGTTCCAGTCTGGAATAGTGAATGCGAAGTACCATTACTATAAAAACGAGAATCTGAGAACTTACTGTTGCAATAGCAGCTCCGGAAATTTCCAGTCGTGGAAAAGGTCCGACACCAAGAATCAGCAGTGGATCCAGAATCATATTTCCTGCAAGCCCGATAAAATTGGCAAGCAGGGGAGTGCGGGAATCACCCTGGGCGGTAGACAACCCGGTCAGAGTAAGATTCAGATAAGAAAAAAGAATCAGCCCGCAAGTGATCAGAGTATAGGATTTGGCTGCAGCGTAAGTTTCTGTATCAGTCAGGTTAAAGAAACCAAGTAATGGATGGATAAATATAATACAGACAGCTGCAAATAAAATACCCAGCAGTGCAGTGATCTGCAGAGAACAGGCTGCGTAAGAACGAGCCTGTTCATAATCTTTACGGCCGCAGGCCTGAGCGACATTTACCTGTCCGCCCATTCTTGGCAGGGATGCAAGCCCCTGAGAAAGCCAGACGTACATACCGCCCACTCCCACACCGGCAACGGCTTTTGAACCAAGCAGTCCGATCCATGCCATATCCATGATACTGTATGCAGTTCCAAGCATGGAAGAAACCATGATAGGCAAAGCAAGCTCTGCCAGATTTTTCAGGATCGGACCGGAGGTCAGATCTACAGTTTTTGAATTAGTCATTTGTAATAACCCATAGCCCCATTCTTTATAATACTTTTGTGGTCCATTTGCTGCAGTCCCATACCTGGGAAACTACATCGCGGTAAAACTCAGGTTCATGGCAGATCAGGAGAATGCTTCCCTTATATTCAATTAACGCCTGTTTCAGAGCTTCTTTTGCGTCTACATCCAGATGGTTGGTCGGCTCGTCCAGAAGCAGAATATTAGTTTCTTTATTAACCAGTTTGCAGAGACGTACTTTTGCCTGTTCACCACCGCTTAATACACGTACCTGACTTTCGATATGCTTGGTAGTAAGTCCACATTTTGCAAGAGCAGAACGAACTTCATATTGAGTATATGACGGAAATTCTGCCCAGATTTCATCAATACAGGTAGTTTTGTTGTCGCCCTTTACTTCCTGCTCGAAATATCCGATCTGAAGATTCTCGCCTAATTCGCAGGAACCCTTTAACGACGGAATCAGTCCCAGAATACTCTTTAATAAAGTGGTTTTACCGATACCATTGGCACCGACAAGCGCGATTTTGTTACCTCTTTCCATGGAGAGAGTAACAGGTTTGGACAAGGGCTCATTATAACCAATGACAAGATCTTTAGTTTCAAAAATATATTTACCCGGAGTACGGCCGTACTTGAAATGAAATTCTGGCTTTGGTTTCTCGGCAGCAAGCTCGATCACATCCATTTTATCTAGTTTTTTCTGTCTGGACATTGCCATATTTCTGGTAGAAACTCTGGCTTTATTTCGCGCCACAAAATCTTTCAGTTCACTGATTTCCTGCTGCTGACGTCTGTACGCAGCTTCAAGCTGAGCTTTCTTTACTTCATATACTTCCTGAAAATGATCATAATCACCCACATAGCGATTTAATTCCTGATTTTCCATATGATAAACCAGATTGATCACAGAATTCAGGAATGGGATATCGTGGGAAATGAGAATAAACGCATTTTCGTAATCCAGAAGATAACGTTTCAGCCATTCAATATGTTCCTCATCCAGATAATTGGTCGGCTCATCCAGAAGCAGAATATCCGGTTTCTCCAGAAGCAGCTTGCCAAGTAATACTTTTGTTCTCTGTCCGCCACTCAGATCTGTAACATCACGATCAAGACCGATATCCAAAAGCCCCAGAGCACGGGCAACTTCCTCTACCTTTGCGTCGATGACATAGAAGTCATGCATGGTAAGGGTATCCTGAATGGTTCCAAGTTCTTCCATCAGAACGTCCATTTCTTCAGGAGAAGCAGTGCCAAGAGAATCGCAGATTTCATTCATTCTTTCTTCCATTTCAAAGAGATAAGAAAAAGCGGATTTCAGTACATCACGGATAGACATACCCTGAGAAAGAACAGAATGCTGATCAAGATATCCTACACGGACGTTTTTGGCCCATTCGATTTTTCCTTCATCTGGCATCAGTTTTCCGGTTACAATATTAAAGAAAGTAGATTTGCCTTCTCCGTTGGCACCAACCAGACCGATGTGTTCACCTTTCAGAAGACGGAAAGACACATCATTAAAAATCGCCCGGTCTCCAAAACCGTGTGTAAGATGTTCAACATTTAAAATGCTCATAAAAAGAAATTCTCCTTTGATTTATCGTATTTGTTTATAAAATCAAGTGGACAAAAATGTCCGGTGTATTGCTGCTCATAATTTAACCAAATCAAACAAGTAGCAAAGCGGATTGCGAATATCCGCTTGAATATGCGATCTGTTATATATCAGAGCTTTTGAGTGATATAAAAATGTCTTTTCATTGTTATTGATAATTGAAGTATATAATTCATTTTATTAAACTTCAGTTACGCCTTTTAATGAGGGTTCAGCCATAAGAGAGTAATTAGTATAATAAACTACAAATCCAGGTTTAGCTCCTGCGGGCTTTTTTACCTGCTTTTTCTGAATATAATCAATTTCTACCTTTGGAGCAGTACGTCCTTTGGAATAATAAGCAGCA
The DNA here is from genome assembly GCA_934416185.1 of uncultured Blautia sp. GTDB lineage: Bacteria > Bacillota > Clostridia > Lachnospirales > Lachnospiraceae > Blautia_A. The sequence continues at coordinate 177,178 of CAKRWH010000001.1, forward strand.
AGCTGTCCGGCAATTTCAAAAATATGATCCGGCAATTCCCCATCCTTAGATTTTACAACAACATGAGAACCGGCCATTTTCTTGGCATGGAACCACCAGTCATTTCCAGTTGCAAATTTAAAGGTGAGCTCATCATTCTGGAAGTTATTTTTTCCTACATAAATATCATAACCATCTTCAGTTACATAATGGAATGGTTTGGATTTGTTCTGCATCTTCTGACCTTTCTTGCGGTCATAATGCTTCTTAATATAACCAAATTCCATTAGCTCTTCTTTAATCTGAGCCAGATCACTTTCTGCCAGAGCAATATCCAAAGCATTGGAAACTGACTCCAGATGTTCGATTTCACTACGTGTATCCGCAATCTGCTCGGTTAAAGCTTCCTCTGTACGCTTCAGTTTTCCGTATTTGTCGAAATACTTCTTGGAATTCTCCGCCGGAGTTTTGGTAGGATCAAGTGGAATCGTGATTTCCTCATTGGTATAATAATTCAGAGCCTTAAATGACTTACATCCATCTTCCAGCCCATATCCATAAGTATTGATCAGCTCTCCGTAAACCTTATATTTATCCTTCTTTGCAGTATCCTTCATCTGTTTCTCCTGCAAAGTAAGTTTCTTACGGTTACGTTCCAGTGCAGTCTGCACGATCCTTCTCAGATCTGAAGACTTCTGATGAATACGCGTCAATGTATTCTTGGTTGCATAATAAGTCTCAAGCATCTCCGAAACACTGTCAAATGCCACAGAATGATACTCTGCCCCATACTGCTGAAAAGGAAATACCCCATATTCCACGGGCTCTTCTCCGCGATAAACAATATTCGGCGTAAAATCTCCCTCAACGACCTGGTCCATCAGTCTGCGGAATGTATGATACAGATGTATCCTTGCCGTCTCGTCCAGAGATTGTGCTGCATCACTTCCGTCAATTGAAGCCCGGAAGCAAACCTCCTCTGCAACAACAGGACTGATTCCGGTAAGTGAAGAATAGACCGCTCTGGAAATATTACAAGGTTTACTGCAAACCGTATGAATGAACTCTTTTTCATTTACAGTCAGCGGATCCAGCTTATCCTGTGTTTTAGGAATAAAATATTCTCTCCCCGGAAGCACCTCCCGGACTGAACTCATATGTGAAGAAACATGCTTGATACTATCCAGGATCATATTCTGGTCATCACAGAAAATAATATTACTGTGCTTACCCATCAGCTCCATAATGAGCACCTTCTTGCAAGGATCCCCCAGCTCATTCAGGTGTTCCAGTTCAAACATCACTACGCGCTCCAGTCCGGGCTGCTTAATATCAGAAATCCTTGCACTGCCAATATGCTTACGCAGCAGCATACAGAAATTTGGAGCAGTCATAGGACTCGGCTTATTCTTAGAAGTAAAATAAATCAGCGGAAGAGAAGCACTCGCCGAAAGCAGTAATCTGCACTGCCCATTCGCCCCTTTCCCTGTGATCAAAAGCTCATCCGCTTCCGGCTGTGCGATTTTATTAAATCGTCCGCCATCTAAATTCATGTGCAGCTCTTTCACCATAGCTGCAATCGTAATACCATCAAAAGCCATATAAAAACACTCCTTTAACATAAAAATGGTATATAAAATTGTTTTTCTACGTCAGAAAGGCGAAGCTCTTTCTGACAAACAAATTAATCCCCTATTGAAAAAGTTTTCGTTCTGAACACAATACTTCCCACTGTCGATACCCAGCAGAAGAAAATAAATGGTTATGGGCGCATTTGCAGGGGGCGTAGTAACTCTTAGGTTTCGGGAATTTGCGTTATGAAAAAAACAGCAACTGTCTGAGCGAAGCGGGTTTTGCTGTTTCTTTCATGTTTTTAGCAAATTTCCGAAGCCTTAGAGTTGACTAGACCCCGAAACCGCGCCCATAACCATTTATTTTCTTCTGCGTCCTATCCAGAAAAGTATACCACACAATTCCTCTCGCCATCAACGAAAAAATGTTTGACTACAATTCTATAATGAACTATAATAAATCTGTATGTAAACTAAACTAGGTTCACATACAGCGACACTAATAAGACAGACAAAGAGAGAAAAACTATGATAAAAAGCATGACTGGTTTCGGCCGGGCAGAAGTCGTGACCAATGAAAGAAAAATAACCATCGAATTAAAATCTGTCAACCACAGGTATCTGGACCTCAGCATAAAAATGCCCAGAAAACTAAACTTCCTGGAAGGCGCCGTCAGAAATCTGATGAAAACCTACATCCAGCGAGGCAAAGTTGATGTATATATTACATACGAAGACTACACTATGAACAACGGTGCTCTCAAATACAACAAAGAGCTCGCATCCGAATACATCACCTGTCTGAAACAGATGCAGCAGGATTTTGGCCTTGATTATGACATCAAAGTCAGCACCCTTTCACGCTATCCGGAAGTACTTGTCATGGAAGAACAGTCTGTTGACGAGGAAGCACTCTGGGGGTTCATCGAGCCGCCGCTGCGTGAAGCATGTGAGAAATTCGTTCATACAAGAATCCTGGAAGGCAGAAACCTTGAGAAAGACCTTATCGAGAAACTGGATGGCCTTGAAGAGAAGGTATCACATGTAGAGGCCCGCTCTCCGGAGGTAGTAAACGCCTACAGAACCAAACTGGAAGCAAAAGTATCCGAACTGCTTGAGGATACCCAGATTGACGACAACAGAATTGCAGCAGAAGTTATCCTGTTTTCTGATAAAATCTGCAATGATGAAGAAACAGTACGTCTCCACAGTCATATTAAGAACATGAAGAAAATGCTCACAACAGAGAAGAATGGCATTGGACGCAAGCTCGATTTTATGGCACAGGAGATGAACAGAGAGGCAAATACTATCCTGTCGAAATCCAGTGATTTGGAGATTTCCAATATCGCTATAGATCTCAAGACAGAAATCGAAAAGATCAGAGAACAGATCCAGAATGTAGAATAGAGGATATAAACCTTGGCAAAGCTTATAAATATTGGTTTTGGAAATGTAGTCAATTCACAGAAAATCGTGGCAGTGGTGAGTCCTGATGCAGCACCGGTTAAACGAATGGTGCAGAGTATCAAGGGAACCCGGTCACTGATTGATGCAACTCAGGGAAGAAAGACAAAGGCAGTAATCGTCACGAGCGATGATTATCTGGTGCTCAGTGCACTCCAGCCTGAGACTATTGCCCGGAGATTTGCAGAAATATATGATAATGAGGATAGGGGAGAGATCCATGAATAAGGGAATTTTAGTAGTGGTTTCAGGATTTTCCGGTGCGGGAAAAGGTACAGTAATGAAACGCCTTATGGAGAAATATGATGACTATGCATTATCCGTTTCCGCAACTACCAGAAAACCTCGTCCCGGAGAAGTAGACGGCAGAGAATATTTCTTCCGTACACGGGATGAATTCGAGAGACTGATCGCGGAAGATGCTCTGCTTGAGTATGCCCAGTACGTGGAAAATTATTACGGAACTCCGCGTTCTTACGTAGAGGAACAGCTTCAGGCCGGCAGAAATGTAATCCTGGAGATTGAGATTCAGGGTGCAATGAAGATCAAAGAAAAAATACCGGAGGCACTTCTGGTATTTGTGACGCCGCCAACAGTGCAAGAACTGGAACGCCGTCTTACAGGCAGAGGAACAGAGACTGCACAGGTGATCGCAGACAGACTTGCAAGAGCCGGTGAAGAGGCAAAAGGTATGGGACAGTATGATTATATTCTTGTCAATGATACCGTAGAAGAATGCGTAGATCATCTGCATCAGATTATTGTAAGTGAACATTCCAGAGCATTCAGAAATGTTGAATTCATTGCAGATATCCAGGAGCAGACAAAAGCATTTCATAAATAATATATGAGTTTTACACTATTATGATAATTATGCGGCGGAAGCCGCTTAAAAGAAAGGAGAAAATATATGATACATCCATCTTATACAGAATTAATTGAAGCAATTAACGAGAACAGTGAGGATGACGATACAACGATGTCCCTTAACAGCCGTTATTCACTTGTACTTGCTACAAGCAAACGTGCACGCCAGCTTATTGCGGGCTCCAAACCACTTGTAGAGGGCGCAGCAGGCAAGAAACCTCTTTCTATTGCCATTGATGAACTTTATAAAGGAAAAGTAAAAATCCTTGCTCCAGAAGAAAACGAAGAGGAAGAGCAGGCTGTTCCGTCAGCAGAAGCTCAGGCAGCAGTTGAAACTTCTGAAGAAGCAGCTCAGACAGAAGAGGCAGCAGTTGAGGAAACAACAGAAGCATAAGAGACTGACAAAAGTAACACAATAGACGAACAAAAAAGATGTGTCTGAGAATTACAGCAGTATATTTTCAGACACATTCTCTATGGGAGAATTTATGAAATTATTATTTGTATCATTAGGCTGTGACAAGAACCTTGTTGACTCTGAAGAGATGCTTGGACTTCTTACCGGCAATGGGTTTGAAATCGTAGACGATGAGACTGAAGCAGAGGCAATCGTAGTAAACACCTGTTGTTTTATTAACGACGCAAAGGAAGAGAGTGTAAATACGATTCTTGAGATGGCAGAATATAAGAAAGCCGGAAGCTGTAAAGTTCTTATTGTCACAGGATGTATGGCACAGCGTTACAAAAATGAGATTATTGAGGAAGTACCGGAAGTTGATGCAGTACTTGGAACAACTTCCTACGGAGATATTCTCAAAGCGATCAATGAAGCAATGGAAGGAAAACATTTCGAGGAATTTAAAGATATCGATTATCTTCCGGAGAAACTTGGAAAACGAGTTCTGACAACAGGCGGACATTTCGGATATCTTAAGATTGCAGAGGGATGTGACAAGCATTGTACTTACTGCATTATCCCGAAACTCCGCGGTAAGTTCCGGAGTGTTCCGATGGAACGTCTGTTAGAGCAGGCGAAGGAGATGGCAGAAGAAGGTGTAAAAGAACTGATTCTGGTTGCGCAGGAAACAACCGTTTACGGAACTGATATCTACGGAAAAAAATCTCTGCATATTCTTCTTAAAGAATTATGCAAGATCAAAGGTATCCGCTGGATCCGTGTGCTTTACTGTTATCCGGAGGAGATTTATGATGAACTGATCCAGACTATGAAAGAGGAGAAGAAAATCTGTCATTATCTGGACCTGCCGATACAGCATGCAAGTGACCGCATCTTAAAAAGAATGGGCAGAAGAACCACACAGGCAGAGCTGGTAGCTATTGTAAACAAGCTCCGACAGGAAATTCCGGATATTGTGCTCCGTACCACTTTAATTTCCGGTTTTCCTGGAGAAACCCAGGAAGATCATGAAGAACTAATGGGATTTGTAGATGAGATGGAATTTGACAGACTGGGAGTATTTACCTATTCGCCGGAGGAAGACACCCCGGCAGCGACTATGCCTGATCAGGTTCCGGAGGAAGTCAAAGAAGAGAGACGTGATGAGATCATGGAACTTCAGCAGGAGATTTCCTATGACAAGGGAACTGATCGCATCGGACAGGAGCTTCTCGTAATGATTGAGGGAAAAGTCGCGGACGAGAGCGCATACATTGGAAGAACTTATGGAGATGCACCAAAGGTCGACGGTTATATTTTTGTGCAGACAGGAGAACTTCTCATGACAGGAGATTTCGCAAAGGTACGTGTGACCGGTGCACTGGAATATGATTTGATAGGAGAGTTGGCAGATGAATACACCGAATAAACTTACAGTAGCCAGAATGATTCTGGTACCATTTCTTGTACTGTTTATGCTTACAGGCTGGGGCGGCGATGCAAACCGTTATATATCCCTTGCTATTTTCGTGGTAGCCAGCGTGACTGACTGGTTTGACGGAAAGCTTGCCAGAAAATACAATCTGGTAACAAATTTTGGTAAATTTATGGATCCTCTTGCAGATAAGTTGCTTGTCTGCTCTGCAATGATCTGTTTTATTGAACTTGATAAACTTCCGGCATGGATTGTTATCATCATTATAGGAAGAGAATTTATCATCAGCGGATTTCGCCTGATCGCAGCTGAGAACGGTATTGTGATCGCAGCTAATTACTGGGGAAAATTCAAGACGGTATCTCAGATGATCATGATTATCCTTTTGCTGATTGATCTGGGAGGGGTATTTGATATTCTGGAACAGGTATTTATCTGGCTTTCAGTTGCACTTACGATTATTTCTCTGATCACATATATCTGGCAGAATAAGAGTGTATTATCTATGCAGGATTGATAATGATATCTTGCTTGCGTAAATTAATAGAGAATGATTAAGTGTTGGGGCTAATATTTTGGCCTCAACATTTTTTATATAAAAAATTATATAAAAATATATCTGAATACCTGACTTGGTGTTATACTGAGATTAAGGAGATTTTATCAGAACAGAAAGGAAACATAAATATGGTTACAGAATTAATTGCTGTAGGTACTGAGATTTTACTTGGAAATATCGTAAACACAAATAGTGCATACCTGTCAGAAAAATGTGCGGAACTTGGTCTTGCGGTTTATTATCAGTCAGTAGTGGGGGATAATCCGGACAGAATGAAGAGCGTGATCAAAACAGCTCTGGATCGTTCTGATGTAATCATTCTTACAGGAGGCCTCGGACCTACAGAGGATGACCTGACAAAAGAGATTACAGCTGAAGTAATGGGATTTCCGCTTGTAGAGGATGCTCATACCAGGGAATTAATGGAAGCATACCTGAAGGAATATGAGAAGAATCACCCGCAGCGCCGTATTACCAAGAATAATTACAAACAGACCATGGTACCTGAAGGAGCTATTGTTATGGATAACCACAATGGTACAGCTCCGGGACTGATCATGGAGAAAAAGGGAAAGACAGCTATCCTGCTTCCCGGACCTCCAAATGAGATGGTACCGATGTTCGAAGAATCCGTTTATCCATATTTGCGCAAAAAGCAGCCGGAGATCATTTATTCCCGGATGGTAAAGATCAGCGGCATTGGCGAAAGTCAGGTAGCAGAGGAAATTCAGGATCTGATTGATAAACAGACGAATCCGACGATTGCTCCTTATGCGAAAACAGGTGAAGTACATTTAAGAGTTACTACAAAGGCAGAGGACGAAAAAAAATGTAAAGAAATGATAAAACCAATCGTACGTGAACTGAAGAAACGTTTCGGAAAGAATGTTTTTGCCACAAGAGAAGATAAAACTCTGGAAGAAGCAGTTGTAGATCTTTTGAAAGAGAAAAATATGACTTTATCTCTTGCAGAATCCTGCACAGGCGGAGCGGTTGCTGCACGTATTGTAAATGTACCGGGAGCCTCTGATGCGCTAATGTGTGGTTATGTAACCTATACAAATCGTGCAAAGAGGAAATGTCTTGGCGTAAAGAAATCCACTCTGAACAAAGAGGGGGCTGTTTCAGCAAAATGCGCAAAAGAGATGGCAAAAGGCGGAGCAAAAGCTGCCAGAACAGATGTATGTCTTTCTGTTACCGGACTTGCAGGCCCTGGCGGTGGAACAAAAGAAACACCGGTAGGAACTGTATTTATGGGATGCACCTGTGCTGGAAAGACTACAACAAGAGAGTTTCATTTTACAGGCAACAGAAGCCGTATCAGAGGCCAGGCAGTTGCACAGGCACTGACCTTTATACGTGACAGTCTTTTAGAGTGTGAGGAATAAGAGGTCTTATTAATAAAAGAGTACATTCGGAAAACAGAGGTGTGATCTCCTGTTTTCCTGCAATGTACTCTTTTGCTGATTTTATCTTCTTGATTTACTGCATCATTTTCATGAGGCTGATAACTCTGTCCAGTTTCTGTATTTCTTCCGGGGATTTTCCCATCTTCAGGACTTCAATGATCGTAGAGATTTCGTTTGCGTTAAATTTCAGACCGCCTTTTTTTCCCTGAGAAGCTGCATTCATCAGGAATGGCAGCATGTCATTTGCTCCTTTTGTACTCCCCTGGGCTGCCAGGTTCTGAAGCATATCCAGCTTGGAACGGTCCATGCCTGCAAGCCTTGGATTGCTGCGCCAGTCATCATTCATTTGACTCCTCCTTTTGGGTACCATTTGGCTGATTCATCAGCTGAAGCATCTGAATCATAGCCATCATATTTACCATCTGATTTAATTTATCCCTGCTGGGGCCATAACAAAAACTGCGGATTTCATTGATCATATCCATAGGATCCTGAGCAGGGATGCTCATTGCGCTTAATCCGCTGTCAGAATCCGGCCTGCCGAAAATGGAGACTGTATTAAGAAATTCAGCAGCTTTTTCATAGATAGAGAAAATCTGCCGTCCTTTAGGCGGAAGATAAGGAATGGCAGCTTTTATCAACTGTCCCCGGTCAGAACTGACCATCTGATCCAAAAGAGTCTGAGCAATTTGATCATCATTCATAGGATCTGCTTCCATTTTATGATTTTTATTAACAGGATATGACGGAGAAAAGGATTCTGACATATAATGAATTATAGAAAATAATAAATGGAGAATAGAACATTGAAATCGGAAGCTGACGAAAATAAAGAAATGCTGGTTATAGATGGAAATGCTTTTTATGAAATAGATCTGGAATGTGTCAGAGACAAAAAGAGACAGGAAAACAGACAAAAACAAAATGGGAAAACTTCTGCGAATCAAAGTTCAAAGAGATAAATTTACTTCAAAAAGGCAGAGGGAGAGGCCCCTCTGCCAGCAGACGATGGTTATCAGCATCCACATCCGCAGCCATTGCCGCACAGCAGAAGCAGTACGATAATGATCCAGCAGCTGTCGCCGTTGCCGCATCCGTTGTTGCATCCACAGCCGTTATTTCCGCACAGACACAGCAGAATGATGATCCACAGGATATTGCAGCAGGAGTTATTTCCACAGGAAAGGCCCCAGCCGTTATTACATCCATTATCACATCCGCAGCCATTATTATTGCATCCGCATCCGCCTCTGTCGTCTCCGCATCCTCCACAATTGGTAGCAGCTAAGTCACTCATGTTAGATCCTCCAGAATTTCTTTACACTCATATCATATGTGGGCGCTGGAAATGTGTTACTTTTAGAATAAAAAAAGGAGTATTTGCCGGGGACATTTTTTCGTAACTGGAAATATTCGAAAGTTGACAAGAAAATATGAATCAGATATAATGGGACTTGTAACAAAATTGTAATGATTGAGAAAGAAATGCAACAACAACCTAATTAAAACGTAAAACATTGTGTAAAAATGAAGAGAGAGGAAACGGGAATAGGAATGAAGAAACATGGGAAAATGTTGTTAAAGTATCTGCTTCTTTTTATAATAACTGTTTTTGTACTGGGCTGTTTTAGTGTATCAGCGGCAACCAAAACAGGTTTTGTAACCCAGAATGGAAAAACTTATTACATAAACAAAGACGGTTCCAAACAGAAAGGCTGGCTGACACTTGACGGCAGGAAATATTATTTTAACAAGAACACCGGTGTTCAGCTGAAGGGCTGGGTAAAAAGTTCCGATGGAAAAGTAGTCAGATACTTTACCAAAGGAATAGGATGCATGGTAACGGGATTCCTTACAGACACAAAAGGTAATACACGTCATTTCGATGAAAAGACAGGCATTATGACAAAAGGCTGGCTGACACATTCTGACGGTTATAAATACTATTTTTATAGTGGATCTGGTATTATGGCAAAGGGCTGGGTGGAGAACTCGCAGAAGCAGAAGCGATACTTCAGACAGAGCAATGGCCGCATGTGTACAGGATGGATCAAGAGCACTGCCGGGAACTACAGATATTTTAAACCATCTAATGGAATTATGTATGTTGGACTGAACAAGATAAGTTCATATTATTATTATTTTTCAAAGACATCAGGTGTCCGTTATCAGAAAGGATTTGGCGCCGTAGGAGGTAAAAAATATTATTTTGATCCATCAAACGGAAAGGCAAAGATTGGCTGGCTGACACTGGACGGTAAGAAATATTACTTTAACTCAACCGGAGTTATGCTGACAGGCACGATTGCTTCCATTGATGGAACTACATATCAGTTTGATTCTGATGGTGTGGCAACAAAGACATCTTCCAATTATGTAATAGATGGAAATTATGTTAAAGTCTATGATGCCAAGAATAATAAATATTATTATATGGAAAAGCAGTTTGTGCAGCATCCGGGAATTGCTGACGGGACAGTAACAGATCTGGATCTGCTGGCAGCAGTATGTGATGCGGAAGCCGGTGATCAGGGCTTGATTGGAATGGAAGCAGTTGCACTTTGTGTATTAAACTGTACAATTGATAAATATAAAGAATTTCCATCTCAGATTCGATATGTAGTATATCAGGGAAAACCAACTCAGTATGCGGTTGTAACAGACGGTGCTTTGCTTAAGCGACTGAAAGGTCAGTTTGAGGACAGAACCAATGCTTATGCGGCAGCAAAAGCAGCAATGGAAATGTTTAATAATTATGTAAATCGTGGTACAAAGAGAGTACTTAAGGGATTTTCAACAAAGGACTTTAACTATAAGTTTTTCATGACTCCTGCAGCGTTCTGGTCTCAGAATCTTAATTTCAGCAAACTGGAATATGAGCAGTATAAAGGACATGTATTCTTTGTAGACTGGATTTCCGGCTGACCGGATAATAAGTGACGCATCAACACTTTAAGTTGATGAAATTAAGCTGGAATATATATGAAATTCCTTGACAAATAAAATCTGTATTTGTATACTTTCAATTATGTAGGAATTTGGAAAAGAGCCAGAAAGGTCTTTCCGAGTATCCATAAGATATGAAAAAGCACAGATGGGAAAAAGTAACGTAAGGAAAGCAGACAGAGAGCAGCCGGCGGGTGAGAGGCACGTGTGGAACTTATGTGAATACCTCCCGGAGCTCTGCACCGAACATTTTATAACTGATAAGTAGGCTGCAGCGGAGTGGCATCCGTTAACATGCTTAAGTAATAGGAAATCCGTTGTTTTTAACTAAATCAAGTAAGTCCCCTGCTTCAATTGCGAAAAGCAATAAGCAGTGGGTGGGGACTTGCTTGTATCAGGAAGAGTGCAAGCTCTTTCTGATAAACTGCGGAGCAGTTATTTGGTTATGAGCAAGTAGCGAAGCGGATTGCGAATATCCGCTTGACTAACTGGTGGTATGGAATGTTACTTATGGAGGCAGAGAATGCGAGTTTTCTGCGAATTTAGGTGGTAACGCGGGACCCGGTTCTCGTCCTAAACGGACAGGAACCGGGTTATTTTATTACGAGGAGGAAACAAACAATGACAGTTTGGGACGAGCTGAAAGCCCGTGGTCTGATTGCCCAGGTAACAGACGAAGAAGAGATCAAAGAAATGGTAAATAATGGTAAAGCCACATTTTATATTGGTTTTGACCCTACTGCAGACAGTCTTCATGTTGGACATTTCATGGCACTCTGCCTGATGAAACGTCTGCAGATGGCAGGAAATAAACCAATTGCATTATTAGGTGGCGGTACCGGTATGATCGGTGATCCGTCCGGAAGATCTGATATGCGAAAAATGATGACAGTAGAGACCATCCAGCACAACATCGACTGTTTCAAGAAACAGATGGAACGTTTCATCGATTTCTCAGACGGCAAGGCATTAATGGTAAATAATGCAGACTGGCTGATGAACTTAAACTATGTAGAGGTACTTCGTGATGTTGGACCACATTTCTCTGTAAACCGTATGCTTTCTCATGAGTGCTACAAACAGCGTATGGAACGTGGACTTACCTTCCTTGAGTTCAACTACATGATCATGCAGAGCTATGATTTCTACATGCTGTATCAGAAATACGGCTGTACCATGCAGTTCGGTGGTGATGATCAGTGGGCAAACATGCTTGGCGGTACAGAGCTGATCCGTCGTAAACTTGGCAAAGATGCTTACGCAATGACCATCACACTTCTTCTGAACTCCGAAGGTAAGAAGATGGGTAAAACACAGTCCGGTGCTGTATGGCTTGATCCGGAGAAAACCTCTCCATTCGACTTCTACCAGTACTGGAGAAACGTGGATGATGCAGATGTTATCAAATGTATGCGTCTCCTTACATTCCTTCCATTAGAAGAAATCGACGAGATGGCAAAATGGGAAGGAAGCCAGTTAAATAAAGCAAAAGAAATCCTTGCATATGAGCTGACAAATCTGGTTCACGGCGAAGAAGAAGCAAAGAAAGCACAGGAAGGCGCAAGAGCACTTTTTGCAGGTGGCGCTGATACTGCACATATGCCGACTACTGAGCTTACAGATGAAGATTTCTCAGAAGAGGGAACAATCGACCTGATCTCCATGCTTGTAAAAGCAGGAATGGTTCCGACACGTTCCGAAGGACGCCGTGCCATTGAACAGGGTGGTGTTTCTATCGATGGCGAGAAGATTACAGATGTGAAATACGTGGTTGCCAAAGATGCACTTTCAGGTGATGGTGTAGTGCTTAAAAAAGGCAAAAAGAAATTTAACAAAGTTCTGGCAAAATAATATATAATATAAGAAATGCATGGAATGATCTGGTGGTAAAAACTGTATAGTTTTGGAAACCAGACAGAATATGTATAGAGGATTATAAAAATATCAGGATGTGTGGCGTATTTCCGACAGATTGCTTATGCGATCTGTCAGAGAAATATCTGCATATCCGATTTCAGGAGGAAAAGATTATGAAGAAATACGGAGTAAACGAACTTCGTCAGATGTTCCTGGACTTCATGGAAAGCAAAGGACATCTGGTAATGAAAAGCTTTTCCCTGGTACCACAGGGAGATAAGAGCCTTCTGCTGATCAATGCAGGTATGGCTCCGCTGAAACCATATTTTACAGGTGCTGAGATCCCGCCGAGAACAAGAGTAAGTACCTGCCAGAAATGTATCCGTACAGGTGATATCGAGAATGTAGGTAAAACCGCACGTCATGGTACATTCTTTGAAATGCTTGGTAACTTCTCCTTTGGTGACTATTTTAAGACAGAAGCCATCCACTGGTCCTGGGAATTCCTCACAGAGGTAGTAGGACTGGATGCAGACCGTCTTTATCCTTCCGTATATCTGGAAGATGATGAAGCATTTGATATCTGGAACAAAGAGATCGGAATTCCGGCTGACAGAATTTTCCGTTTTGGAAAAGAAGATAACTTCTGGGAGCATGGCGCAGGTCCCTGTGGTCCATGTTCAGAGATCTACTATGACCGTGGAGAGAAATACGGCTGCGGGAAACCCGGCTGTACAGTAGGATGTGACTGCGACCGTTACATGGAAGTATGGAACAACGTATTTACTCAGTTTGAGAACGATGGTAACGGAAATTATACAACACTGAAACAGAAGAATATTGATACAGGTATGGGTCTGGAACGTCTGGCAGTTGTTGTACAGGATGTAGATTCTATCTTCGATGTAGATACCATCTGTGCACTGCGTAACCTGGTATGTGAGATCTCCGGAAAAGAATATGAGAAGAACTATAACGATGACGTATCAATCCGTCTGATCACAGACCATATCCGTTCTGCAACATTCATGATCTCCGACGGTATCATGCCTACAAACGAAGGCCGCGGCTATGTACTTCGCCGTTTGATCCGTCGTGCAGCACGTCACGGACGTCTTCTTGGAATCGAAGGAACCTTCCTTGCCAGATTAAGTGAAGAAGTGATCAATGGTTCCAAAGCAGGATATCCGGAACTGGAAGAGAAGAAAGAATTTATCTTTAAAGTTCTCACAAACGAAGAAAACCAGTTTAACAAGACCATTGACCAGGGACTTCGTATTCTTGGAGAGATGGAAGATGAGATGAAAGCAGCAGGAGAGAAAACGCTTTCCGGCGAAAATGCATTCAAATTATATGATACTTACGGATTCCCGATGGATCTTACAAAAGAGATCCTTGAGGAAAAAGGATATGATATCGACGAGGCTGGCTTCCAGAAATGTATGGAAGAGCAGAGAAACAAAGCACGTTCTGCACGTGAAGTGACAAACTATATGGGTGCTGACGCAACTGTATATGATGATATCGATGTAAATGTTACAACAGAATTTGTAGGATATGATCATCTTACCTTTGATTCCAAAGTAACAGTCCTTACAACAGAGACAGAGATCGTAAACTCCCTGATAGAAGGCCAGAAAGGAACTGTCTTTACAGAGCAGACTCCATTCTATGCAACCATGGGTGGACAGATTGGTGACACAGGTGTGATCGAAACTGCAAACGGTAAATTCGTAGTAGAAGACACCATCAAGCTTCGCGGCGGCAAATTCGGTCATGTTGGCCATATGGAATCCGGTATGATCTCCACAGGCGAAACTGTTTCCCTGAAAGTGGATGAAGCTGCAAGAAGAGACACTGAGAAGAACCACAGTGCAACACATCTTCTCCAGAAAGCATTAAAGACTGTACTTGGAAGCCATGTAGAACAGAAAGGTTCTCTGGTAACACCGGACAGACTTCGTTTCGACTTCGCTCATTTCCAGGCTATGACAGCAGATGAGATCGCACAGGTAGAAGCGCTTGTAAACAAAGAAATCCAGGCCGGTCTTGAAGTCCGTACAGATGTTATGGATGTGGAAGAAGCCAAGAAATCCGGAGCAATGGCTCTGTTCGGAGAGAAATATGATCAGAAGGTACGTGTGGTATCCATGGGCGACTTCTCCAAGGAACTCTGCGGTGGTACTCATGTGGCAAACACAGGCAATATTATGCTGTTCAAGATCGTTTCTGAATCCGGTATCGCAGCAGGCGTTCGCCGTATCGAAGCTCTGACAGGCAACGGAGTTCTGGAATACTATAAGAAACAGGAAGAACTGCTTCACGAAGCAGCCAAAGCACTGAAAGCAAATCCTGCAGAGATCGTAGAGAAGATCGGACATCTTCAGGGAGAAGTAAAGGCACTCTCCAGTGAGAATGAATCCTTAAAGAGCAAACTGGCTCAGGGCGCTCTGGGAGATGTTATGGATAAAGTAGTAGAAGTCAAAGGTGTGAAACTCCTTGCTGCAAAAGTAGACGGAGTTGACATGAACGGACTTCGTGATCTTGGTGATCAGCTGAAAGGTAAACTTGGTGAAGGTGTTGTCCTTCTGGCAGCAGTAAACGGTGAGAAAGTAAACCTTCTTGCAATGGCTACTGATGCAGCACAGAAAGCAGGCGCTCATGCAGGTAACCTGATCAAAGCGGTGGCAGCTATCGTAGGCGGTGGCGGCGGCGGACGTCCGAACATGGCTCAGGCCGGCGGAAAGAACCCTGCCAAAGCTCAGGAAGCCGTAGATGCAGCAGCAGGAATCCTTGAGGGCCAGCTGAAATAATAGAATTTATGTGAAATAATAAGTCCCTGACTTTTGCCAGAATCGGAAAGCAACAGTCAGGGGCTGCTGTTATTCGGTTAAATTCTCCAGAAATATAAGAGGATTTTCTGCAAAATAGTGCCAGATAAACAAGAATGAAATTTCTGCAAAATTTAACCAAAAAGATGTTGACGAACCTACCGGCAATGATATATAATATCACTTGTGCAAGAAAAAATACCCAGACAGTTGTATTTTAGCACAATCTACAACTGGAGGGAGGTTAGGTGTGAGTCTATGTCAAACGTAATCGTAAAAGAGAACGAGACTTTAGATAGCGCTCTTCGCAGATTCAAGAGAAGCTGTGCAAAAGCAGGAATCCAGCAGGAAATCCGCAAAAGAGAGCATTACGAGAAACCAAGCGTTCGTCGTAAAAAGAAATCTGAAGCCGCAAGAAAACGTAAATATAATTAATTGTGCGCAAAAATCCCTGGCAGTCTGTCAGGGATTTTTATCATAATAAAGAAAAACAGTTACTGTCCATTCTATGTTCAGTAACACGCTTGGCGAAGCAGTAAATATGAACCTCCAAAGAGGTACCTTCAAATCTATCAGGGGAAGGAAGTAATCTTGAAAGCAGAGAACAACAAAAGACTGAAAGAAAAGAAAAACTGGATCCTGTTACTGTTAAAGAAAATTGCAAAATTACTCTTTAACAGAATATTTTATGTAGCAGTAGCCATTCTCGTCCAGTTCGGATGGATTTTAATGATGGTAATGCGTCTTGCAACTTATTCCAGATATGTGGATATTTTATTAAAACTGGTTGGAGTTGTGATTGTATTATGGATTCTGAATAAGGAGATTAACCCGTCGTATAAACTGGCATGGACCATACTGATCCTGGTTCTGCCAATCCTTGGAGTGGTTCTGTATCTGCTGTTTGGACGATCAAGAATCGCTGCGATCATGCAACAGCATTTTGAACAGAGAATCGAGGAGAGCCGAGAATATCTGAAAGACCGGCCTGAAACAAGAGAACGCCTGGAGGAGATGGATCCTTCTGCAGCAATTCAGTCCAGATATATTTCGGATATTTCCAGATTCCCAGTTCATGAGAATACTACAGCAGAATATTTCCAGGTAGGGGATGATATGTTTCCGGTACTTGTTCGTGAACTGAAACAGGCGAAGAAATATATTTTTATCGAATATTTTATCATCAATGACGGAGTGATGTGGCAGACTATCCTTCATATCTTAGAGGAGAAAGCAGCAGAAGGTGTAGACGTCCGACTGATCTATGACGGATTTGGATGCCTCACCACACTTCCTCATAAATATTATGAAGAGCTCCGTGCAAAGGGAATCTCCTGCCAGGTATTTAATCCATTCCGCCCGCTTCTGAATATCATTCAGAATAATCGTGATCACAGGAAACTCTGTATCATAGATGGATGGGTAGGCTTTACCGGAGGAATTAATCTGGCAGATGAATACATTAATCAAAAGGAACGTTTTGGACACTGGAAAGATACTGCGGTTATGTTGAAAGGCGAAGCAGTCTGGAATATGACTGCCATGTTTCTTCATATGTGGGCAGTAGTAAGCAGATCAAATGAGAGCATTGACTATGAAGCTTATTTTCCGCACAGATATCATGAGGAAGAATTTGAAAGTGATGGATTTATTCAGCCGTTCTGCGATACACCTCTGGATGAGGAAATTGTTGGTGAGAATGTATATCTGAATATTATAAATAAGGCGAAAGATTATGTATATATCTGCACCCCGTATCTGATCATAGATAATGAGATGATGACAGCTCTCTGTCTGGCGGCCAAGAGTGGTGTAGATGTCCGTATCATGACTCCGGGAATCCCGGATAAGAAACTTGTATTTCTTCTGACCCAGTCCTACTACAAGCAGCTGCTTGAGGCAGGTGTGAAAATATACGAATACCAGCCAGGATTTCTCCATGCAAAATCTTTTGTATGTGATGATGAAATCGGCGTGGTAGGAACTATTAACCTGGATTATCGAAGCCTGTATCTTCATTTTGAGGATGGTGTATGGATTTATAAGAACAGGGTTATACAGGATATTAAAGATGACTTTGTTCAGACAATGGAATACTGCCGCCCGGTAGAACTGGAATTCTGTCTGAACAGAAATATAGGGGTGCGGATGATGCAGAATATCTTCCGTGTGTTTGCACCGATGTTGTAGGTGGAGTATAAATAATAGATGTAATGTATAAATGTGAAAAGATATACATTACATCTATTTTTTTATGAACAAGTAGCGAAGCCGATAATTTTATCTGCTTGACTGTAACGTAGAATCTTTTTCTGTAACAGGATATGCAGGCATATTTTCTGAAAGATACTTTTATAATAGAATAGAATATATCCGCCGGAGTGAAAGTATGACAAAAAAGTGGATTTCGCTAATATGTGTATGGGTAATGTCGTTTACAATGTTCCTGACACCGTTGACTGTCAGAGCGCAGAACGATTCGACAGATGAAGCTGCACAGGAAAACACAGATCTGATCCAGGCGCCGTCCGGAATCCTGATGGAAGCTCAGACAGGAACTGTTATCTATCAAAAAGATCAGGACACCAGAAGAAGTCCTGCCAGTATCACCAAGATCATGACCCTGATTTTAATTTTTGATGCATTGGAAAAAGGCAGCCTGAAAATGGACGACACCGTCACAACCAGCGCCTACGCCAAATCCATGGGTGGTTCCCAGGTATTTCTGGAAGAAGGTGAAACTCAGACAGTAGAAACTATGATTAAATGTATTGTAATTGCATCTGGAAATGATGCCAGTGTAGCAATGGCTGAGCATATCTGCGGCAGCGAACAGGAATTTGTCCGTCACATGAACGAACGAGCGGCAGAACTCGGAATGAAAAACACTCATTTTGAAGATTGCTGTGGGTTGACAGAATCTACAAATCATTACACAACAGCCAGAGATATCGCTATCATGAGTCGTGAACTGATCACAAAATATCCCAAGATTCTGGAATATTCCTCTATCTGGATGGAAAATATTGTTCATGTGACCAAGCAGGGCTCAAAGGAGTTCGGACTTACAAATACCAACAAACTGATCCGCAGCTATGAAGGCTGCGTAGGCCTGAAAACCGGCAGCACCAGTATCGCCAAATACTGTCTCAGTGCGGTAGCAAAAAGAAATGATATAACATTGATAGCAGTAGTGATGGCGGCACCTGATTATAAAATTCGTTTTAAGGATGCAGCATCCATGCTTAACTATGGTTTTTCAAAATGCAGTCTTTACATAGATGAAAAGATGCAGTCTTTGCCGGAGATTCCGGTCAGAAAAGGAAAGAAAAAATCAGTTTCGCTGATTTATGAAGAGCAGTTTCGATATCTGGATACAAATGGAGAAAATATAGGAGATGTAAAAAGAAAGCTGAGGATTCACAGAGAAGTAGAGGCCCCGATAAAAGAGAAAAGCCAGGCAGGAGAGATGATTTATTCAGTTGATGGAAAAGAGCTTGGAAGAGTGAGAATCCTTTATGGAGAAACTGTGAAAAAAGCGACGTATCTGGACTGTCTGAAAGAACTGGTGAGAAGGCTGTAGGTTCCTGAGAGAGGAGTAAACAAGCGACATTTTTGTTTACTATATTTGGCGTTGTATGATAAACTGTATTTGGATATAATTTTTTACACGGGCTGCAACAGTCAGATGTATTTTGGAGGAGAAAGTATGAATCAAAAGAAAAAGACACCTTTAACGAAAAGCGGATACAGAAAAAAATCTGCAAGACCGGAGCACCTTCAGAAAGAAATAATGCAGGAAAGAGTACAGAGCCGCAAAAGAAAACGTTTCGGAATTATAATTTTTGTACTTCTGCTTGTGCTTTCCGGAAGCATGGTATTTTTGTCTGGTATAAAGACAGACAACAGGAAAGTAAAGGAAGTATCATCCGCAAAAATAAAAAACACAAAAGAAGAAAAAGAAACAAGGGATCTTGTTGAAATGGAAGAAAGCAGAGAGATTCATTTTGAGCCGCACTGTGTAGAGTCGACTAAACCGGAAAATCTTATAAGCTATACAAATGTTGAAGTAGATGGAAATGTGCTTGAAAATGTCGAGGACTATACGACAGATAGAGATATTTCGTTTAAGGTTGGACAGGATTACACAGATGTAGATGGGATTGTTACATTTCGCGGAAACAGTTTTCGTGATAATCCGACGCACGGATGTGCAAATATGACCACTTTTAAACTCAACAAACTGTGGTCTTCAGATACAGGTTCTCTTTCTTCGGGCAGTGCAGTCTGGACCGGAAGCGGCTGGACCGGACAGCCACTTATGATGAAATGGCCTAAGGAAGTCAAAGCACACATGAACATGACAGAAAAAGCCAGGACAGATGATGAACTGGTTGAGGTAATTTATGCCTGCATGGATGGATATATATATTTTCTGGATCTGAAAACAGGAGAAAAAACCCGTGATCCATTGTATCTTGGATATACATTTAAAGGTGCGGGAGCCCTGGATCCGAGAGGATATCCGATCATGTATGTCGGGGCCGGGTATAATAGTAATGAGGGAACTGCGAGAGTATTTGTTGTGAATCTGCTTGATTGTAGCGTCATGTATACTTTTGGAGATAATGATGAGTTTTCACTGCGCGGCAGTCTGAGCTTTTTTGATGGATCAGCACTGGTGGATGCAGAAACAGATACTTTGATCTATCCGGGGGAAAACGGAATTGTATATCTGATTAAACTGAATACTCAATATGACCAGAACAACGGTACCTTATCTATTAATCCGGGTAAAACTGTAAAATGGCGCTATTATGGAACCAGAAGCAGTACAGAATCATTTTGGATTGGAATGGAAGACAGTGCTGCAATTTATAAAGGTTATGCATTTATGACTGATAACGGAGGAAATCTGATGTGTCTGAACCTGAATACTCTGCAGCTTGTATGGGTACAGGATACTCTTGATGATTCAAACTCGACTCCTGTCATGGAAATTGAAAACGGACATTTGTATCTGTATGTAAGTACTTCGTTTCGTCTTGGATGGAGGAGTTATGATTCTGCAACAATTCCAATCTGGAAAATTGATGCGGAGACAGGGGAGATTGTCTGGCATACAGATTATGAATGCTATACAGATGACGGCGTTTCCGGTGGAGTTCAGTCTACGATCGCCTGTGGAAAAGATAATCTTTCCGATTACATATATGTGACAGTATCCAAGACTTCTGACAATGCCTCCGGAGTTCTTGCCTGTCTGAAAAAATCCGACGGTTCGAAAGTATGGGAGGATCCGTCTTCCTATGCATGGTCTTCTCCGGTTTGCGTGTATAACGAAGACGGAAACGGTAAAGTCCTATATTGCAACAGCACCGGCGATGTTCGCCTTCTTGACGGAAAAACCGGAAAACTGGAAGATACAGTATCGATCAGTGAAGGTGTAATTGAAGCCTCTCCGGCGGTGTATGATAACTATGTGATCGTTGGCACCAGAGACTGTAAGATATGGGGAATAGAATTACAGTAGTAACATATTATAACATCCACTTTGACAAAAGATACAGACAGGATGTATAATAAAATCCAAATGGGTAATTACGGGTAGCAAAAAGATAAAGGAAGGTATATATAATGAAAGAAATTCGTACAGAAGATGCAGTTGGCCATATTTTGTGCCATGACATCACACAGATTATCAAAGATGTAAAAAAAGGGGTGCTTTTTAAGAAAGGACATATTGTCAGAGAAGAGGATATTCCTCTTTTACTTTCTGTAGGAAAAGAACATTTATATGTATGGGAGAAGAAAGAGGGAATTCTTCATGAGAACGAAGGCGCAGAGATTCTTTATCAGATTTGTGCCGGGAATTCAGACACCATGCATGGATCAGACATAAAAGAGGGAAAAATCGAACTGATTGCAGACATTGACGGTGTGCTCAAGATTCGCAGAGATGCTCTGACTGCAGTTAATTCACTTGGTGAGATGATGATCGCTTCCCGCCATGGTGATTTTCCTGTAAAGAAAGGTGATAAACTTGCGGGAACCAGAATTATTCCGTTAGTTATTGAGAAAGAGAAAATGGAACGCGCAAAAGAAGTGGCAGGAGATCAGCCGATTTTTTCTATTCTTCCGTATAAGAAGAAAAAAGTGGGAATCGTAACAACAGGAAGCGAAGTACAGAAAGGCCTGATCAAGGATACTTTTACGCCTGTGCTGAAAGACAAATTTGCCAGATTTCCGTCCGAAATTCTTGGACAGACCATGCCAGGGGATGATATGGAACAGATTACTGCAGACATCCTGAAATTTATTGAAGATGGAGCGGATGTGGTAGTATGTAGCGGCGGTATGAGCGTTGATCCGGACGACAGAACTCCGGGTGCGATCAAAGCAACAGGAACCCGCATTGTATCTTATGGCGCACCGGTGCTTCCGGGAGCTATGATGCTGGTATCCTATTATGAGAAAGACGGAAAACAGATTCCGATCCTTGGACTTCCTGGATGTGTCATGTATGCTAAGAATACTATCTTTGACCTGCTTTTGCCGAGGCTGATGGCAGATGATGAGATTACAGCATCTGAGATCAATCATCTTGGCGAGGGCGGGCTTTGCCTGAACTGCGATGTCTGTACATTCCCAAATTGTGGATTTGGAAAATAATAAGGAAAAGACTACATGAAAAGATTCAAAACTGTACATTATACGATTCATTCAGACAAAATAAAAGATACTCGAGGAGCGAGATTTGCAGTTCTTGCAGATCTTCACGGTATGGAATTTGGCCCGGATAATAAAAGACTCCTTGAGGCAATCGACAAATACAGGCCGGATGGAGTTTTTATTGCAGGTGATATGATCGTCAGAACTGATTCTGCATCTATAGAAACAGCAACAGTTCTTCTGAAGAGATTTGCGGCTCAGTATCCGGTTTACTATGCTTTGGGAAATCATGAATATAAACTGTACAGAAGTAATCCTGAAGAGAATGAAATGGCAAGGGATTATCAGGAATATGAAAAGGAACTGAAAGCAGCAGGAATTCATATCGTGCACAACGAATCCTGTGAATTACAGGTTGGAAAAAACAGAATTACGATTTATGGTCTGGAAATCCCGCTGATTTATTATAAGAAACCATTTTCACCGAAGCTTCATACAGAAGAAGTCAGAGAGTTGCTTGGAGAGCCGGTAAAAGATTCATTGAATATCTTGCTTGCGCACAGCCCCAAATATGGAAATGCCTATTTTGACTGGGGAGCAGATCTTATTCTGAGTGGTCATTACCATGGCGGGATTGTAAGGCTTGGCAGACGAAAAGGTCTGCTTTCCCCGCAGCTTCAGTTATTTCCGATGTTTTGCTGCGGAGATTTTCACAGAGAAAATCAACATATGCTGGTAAGTGCAGGGGCTGGAGAGCATACGATCCCGGTAAGAATCCATAATCCAAGAGAACTGCTGATTGTGGATATTAAGCCTTGTGCGGCGAAAGAATTTGTTTAACCAAACTGCGATCAGCATAAAGTCTGTGCATCGCGAAGCGTGTTACTGAGAACGAAGTGAACAGTAACACAATGCGGATAAATGTTCTGCAATTTACTGTCATTGTTATGAGAAGGACGAAAAATATATTTGAAAGGGAAAGCATAGCACTATGGGAATTCCGGTAAAACTGGAAGTATTTGAGGGTCCTCTGGACCTGCTGCTGCATCTGATCGAAAAAAATAAAATAGATATTTACGATATCCCGATTGTGGAGATTACAGACCAGTATATGGAATACATTCACGCTATGGAACGTGAAGATCTGGGAATTATGAGCGAATTCATGGTCATGGCAGCTACTTTGCTGGATATCAAATGCAGAATGCTTCTTCCGAAAGAGGTAAACGAAGAGGGTGAAGAGGAAGATCCGCGTGCGGAACTGGTGGAGAAACTTCTGGAGTATAAGATGTATAAATTTATGTCTTATGAGTTAAAGGACAAGATGGATGATGCGGCCAATGTATTTTTTAAAGATCCTACCATACCCGATGAGGTAGCCCAGTACAGAGAACCGGTAGATCCCAGGGAATTGCTTGCGGGCATTACGCTGGAAAAGCTTAATGCTATTTACAAATCCATCATCCGCAGACAGGAGGACAAGATCGACCCGATCCGAAGTAAATTCGGTACCATTGAAAAAGAAGAAGTCAGCCTTTCTGACAAAATGATAGAAATCAGAGATTTTGCCCGCAATCATCGGAAATTTAGTTTTCGGAATCTTCTGGAGAGTCAATGTTCCAAGGTGCAGGTGATTGTTACATTTCTGTCTATACTGGAGCTGATCAAAATGGGACATATCCATGTTGAACAGGACAGTCTGTTTGATGATATTTCTGTTGAAGTAAAGACAGATCCCGATACATGGAAGAATCTTACAGAATTTGCAGAAGAAGAATCACAGAATTCAGAAGGAAATTTACAGGCCCTGCAGGATACGGAGAAACAATAATTGACAGAGTCAGGTGGAATTGAAGCAGAGTACTTACAAGAGATAAATGTGTAATAAAAGATAAGGAATGAGGAAGACTGAGTGAAGATTAAGGAGACAGAAGCTGCTATAGAGGCAATACTTTTTGCTATGGGAGGTTCCGTAGAATTGTCGCGGATCGCCAAAGCTATCGGAGTGGATGAGAAGACCACAGGAAAGATCATTCGCAATATGATGGATCGTTATCAGGAAGAGAACAGAGGTATCCAGATCATTGAACTGGAGAATTCTTTCCAGATGTGTACAAAAAAAGAATATTATGAATATCTGATCAATATCGCATTGCATCCTCAGAAACCGGTGCTTACAGATGTCATGCTGGAAACCTTATCTATTATCGCATACAAGCAGCCTGTAACAAAGGCAGAGATTGAGAAAATCAGAGGGGTAAAATGTGACCATGCCATCAACAAACTGGTGGAATATAATCTGGTCAGAGAACTGGGACGACTGGATGCTCCGGGTCGTCCGATTCTGCTTGGGACTACGGAAGAATTTTTGCGCTGTTTCGGCGTACAGGATCTTGAATCCCTGCCTGTACCTGATCCGGTTCAGATTGAAGATTTTAAGGCAGAAGCAGAGGAAGAAATTCAGTTGAAACTGGATGTATGACTGTGAATATCCGCTTGATATTTGCTAGGCAATGAGAGATTTTATCTGTCCGGCAGAATAAAGACATGACTGTATAGGACACAATTTACATCAGAACTTGAAGAAAATACAGGAAGGGGAAATGGTTATGCCGACCACATATGCACATGATTTATTTGGAAAAGAAGTATACAGGAGACTGCCGTCAGATATGAAAGCACTGATCCGCAGACATGGAGATCTCTACAGGATTGGTCTGCATGGACCGGATGTTCTGTTTTACTATATGATATCTAAGAATCCGGTTACACAGTTTGGAATCAGTATGCATCAGGAGAAAGCGCGGGCATTCTTTGAAGAGGGAATGCGTCAAGTCCGCAGAAATAAAGATGAGGCACTTCTTAGTTATCTGCTTGGTTTCGGATGTCACTATATGTTGGACTCCGCGTGTCATCCTTATGTAAATCAGATGGCAAAAGAAGGGATTGTTCCTCATATTGTGCTGGAGAAAGAATTTGATCGTGTGCTTATGGAAGAAACTGGCAAGGACCCGGACCACTATTATCCTGCCTGCGGAATTATTCCAAAGATGGAATATGCCAGAGTGATCCACAGAGCTATCCCTCTGGTAAAAACCGTAAACATATATATTTCCATTAAAATGATGAAATTCCTCACAAATTTCATGGTATGTGATGACCATGGAAGGAAACGTCGTATCATAGGCAGACTTCTGGGGTTAGGCGGTAGATCTATCGGTTCTCTGATTGAGCATTTCATGACTGAAGGAGCAGTAGAAGAAGCAAAAGCACCAATGTCGGAGCTGGAAAGGCTGTACAGAGAAGCCATACCTGAAACGGTTGAATATCTGAAAGAACTTTATACTTTAAGAGAAGGTGCATATCATCTGAGTGCACGATGGAACTGTACTTATAATGGATAACCGTTTTTTCTACAATACAAATTTATACTTTACGTTAGACATATTCCGGACATGTTGGCATAAATTATTTTATAAGCATTGATAAGTTTGCGGATTAATTTACAGATAAAGAAAAGATCTGCTGAAATATTAATGCAGTAAGTAGTGCCGGACATGTGAGGTGGAGTATGAAGATCAGACATATTGCCGCTGTCACGTTTGTGACGGCGGTATTATTGTTTACGCAGACTTATGTTTCCGCACAAGGGGAAACGTACAAGATACCCCAGACAGTAGACATGACACCTGTTGCAGAGGAACCAACAGAACTGCATGCATTATCTGCGGTCCTTATGGACGGAGATTCCGGCAGGGTACTTTATGAGAAAGAAGGAGAAACACCTCTGGCAAACGCCAGCACAACAAAAGTACTCACATGTATCGTAGCTCTGGAAAGTGCACCAGGCGACGATTACGTGCAGGTTTCCCAGAAAGCAGCTTCTCAGCCTGAAGTGAAACTGGGTCTGCAGAAAGGGGAACAGTATTATCTGGAGGATTTGCTATATTCTTTGATGCTTAAGAGTCACAATGATACAGCAGTTGCCATAGCAGAACACTGCGGCGGTTCCGTAGAAGGGTTTGCCAGAATGTTGAATCGCAAAGCAGCGCAGATTGGATGTAAGGATACCTATTTTATTACTCCTAACGGCCTGGATGCGGAAGATGAGAATGGAAAACATCATACAACAGCCAGAGACCTGGCACTGATCATGCGATATGCTATCAAAAACAAAACATTTCTGCACATCGCACAGACCAGAGATTATACATTTTCCGAGATTACAGGAAAGAGAAGCTTTTCCGTACATAATGCCAATGCACTGTTAGACATGATGGACGGAGTTCTTGCGGGAAAAACCGGCTACACTTCTCAGGCAGGTTATTGTTATGTATGTGCCTGGAAAAAAGACGGCAGGACATTTGTAGTCAGCCTTCTGGGATGTGGATGGCCAAATCACAAGACTTATAAATGGAGTGATACAAAAAAATTGCTAAGCTATGGGTCTTACAATTATAATTACGAAACTTACTGGAAGGAACCGCAAACAGAAAAAATTCTGGTTACAGACGGGGTAGAAGGCGATCAGGATATAGGAACACAGATCTATCTGAGGGGTAAATGCAGTGTCACAGCAGATGACCGTAATAAGAAATTACTTCTGAAAAAAGGCGAAACAGTAACCTGTCGCACAGAAATACCGCGAAAGGTCAGCGCTCCGGTTCTGAAAGGGGAGAAACTGGGACGTATTGCCTATTATCTGAACGGAAAACTGATCGATTCCTATCCGGTCTATGCGGAGAAATCGGTGGAGAAGATCAGCCTTAAATGGTATGTAGAGAAAGTATTTCATGGATTTTTCCATTAAGTGGTAAACCTTAAAATATGTAATTGCAGGAGATGATATGCTTTTCTATATTTATGGGCTATCTGGCTTGTATAAGGGAATCTTATATTTAGCAGAATTATCTGCAAAAAGAAAAGATGATTCTTAGACTAGCGAATATAAAAAGTGAAGTATAATAGAATAAATTATCTGATTGATAGAAATATTCTATGAATTGGATGTGACAATTTAATGATTTAAAGGGTTGATATACTAAAGAACCATTGATATAATAAAAATTAACAGTAAAAACTGGGATCAAAGTATTTGGCCCGGTTTGCTATCAGAAAGTATAGGAAAGACAGAGGAAAAAGATATGAATCAGTTAGAAATACTCAGAGAGAGTCTTGGCCAGTGTGATGAGATTATTCTGGATGCGCTTATCATGCGAAACAGAATCGTAGAGGACATCATGGCATATAAAGAAGCCAACGGACTTCAGATTTTACAGCCGGAGCAGGAAGCAAAGCAGAAAGAATGGCTTGAGAACCGAATGGAAGGCAGACGCCATAAAGACGAGGTAGCTGATGTATTTGACTGCATCCGCACTAACAGTAAACGTATTCAGGCAAGAAAGCTCTTCAATTATAACATCGTACTGATTGGCTTCATGGGTGCAGGAAAGTCCACAATTTCTGATTTCCTTAAGAACGTATTTGCCATGGACGTCGTAGAGATGGATCAGATCATTGCCGAGAGACAGGGAATGAGCATTTCCGATATCTTCGAAACATATGGCGAGCAGTATTTCCGTGACCTTGAAACAAACCTGCTCATTGAAATGCAGTCACGCAGTAATGTAGTAATCTCCTGCGGTGGCGGTACTCCGATGAGAGAGTGCAATGTAGTAGAAATGAAGAAGAATGGACGTGTCGTTCTCCTTACTGCGAAACCAGAGACAATTCTCGATCGTGTCAAAGATAACCATGACCGTCCACTGATCGAGAACAACAAAACAGTTCCATTTATCGCAGACCTGATGGAGAAACGTCGTGCCAAATATGAGGCAGCAGCCGACATTATCATTGAAACTGACGGCAAGAACGAACTGGAGATCTGCGAAGAACTGGTACACAGACTTCGTACTATGGATGAGAAATAATTAAGCAGTCCCTTTTTGTGCAAAAATGAAAAAACTGGGGTCTGAGAATATCCACTTGCCTGGAGGATATTATGTAAGTGAAAATTTTGTGAAATTCCGTACTCCATAGTTGACGACAATAAAAAACTACTATATAATTCCTATCAAAATAATATGATAATAAATAAACTGTAATGATAGAAACATAAAATCTATGGTTACAGTTTTCTTTATGTCATAAGAAAGGACGGATCATGAAACAGGCAAGAATATATATTGATGGAATGACCTGCATAAATTGCCAGACAAGGATAGAAAATGAACTAAAAAAGGATCCGGATCTGACAGATATATCCGTAAGCTATGAGACAGGTGAAGCTTCTTTTTCCTATAATCCGGATCGGATATCTTTGAAGCAGATCACAGATATCATAAATAAAATGGGATATTCTGCATTCTCTGAAAAGCTGTCCGGCAAAAAGAAGATACTGCAGTCAATTGCAGAGATTCTGCTGATCGTGGTACTGTTTGGAATATTACAATGTTTCGGGATTTTGAATTATCTTGTGCCTGCCTCGCTTGCGGATTCGGGAATGAGCTATGGAATGTTATTTGTGATCGGACTGCTCACTTCCGTACATTGTATCGCCATGTGTGGAGGCATTAATCTGTCCCAGACATTGCAGAAAGATATATCTGAGGAAATTTCAAGAGCCATGTTCAGAAATTCTTTTCTTTACAATGCGGGACGGGTAGTTTCCTATACGGCAGTCGGCGGAATCCTGGGGGCAGTCGGTGGACTAGCCGGATTTGGTGCAGATTTGCAGACCTCATCGCTGATCCAGGGAATTCTGAAACTGGCAGCAGGAACTTTTATGATCATTATGGGGATCAATATGCTGGGGATTTTTCCGTGGCTTCGAAAATTCAGGATCCGAATTCCTCTTTTCTATAAAAGGGCAGGAAATAAGAAAAGAACTCCCTTTATTATAGGGTTGTGCAATGGACTTATGCCATGCGGACCATTACAGTCTGTACAGATTATAGCTCTGGCATCCGGGAATCCACTGGCAGGTGCATTTTCCATGTTTTGTTTCAGTATTGGTACGGTTCCACTGATGCTGGGATTTGGCTCTGCAGTAGCTTTTCTTGGGAAACGCTTTACAGGACTGGTATTGAAGGCAGGTTCAATTTTAATTGTGGTCATGGGGCTTTCGATGATGACACAGGGAACTGCTCTGACTGGACTGAACTCTCTGCAGGTATCCCGGATGGCAGACACAGGTTCACAGGAAACAGGAGATACAGCAGTTGAAAAGAACGGGACACAATATGTCTACAGCCAGCTTCAGTCCGGCAAATATCCGGATATCACTGTCAGAGCAGGTGAGCCGGTGGAGTGGGAGATTGAAGCAGCAGAAGACAACATCAACGGATGTAATTATAAGATACTCCTGCAGGATTTTGGTCTGGAGCATACTTTTACAGAGGGAAAAAACATAATAAAATTCACACCTGAACAGGAAGGAACTTATACTTATACCTGCTGGATGGGAATGATCACAGGGAAAATCCATGTGGAAAATAATTGATATGAGGAGACAGAAGAATGAAAAAAATAGTTGCAGCAGTCATGACAACAGCGATACTGATCACAGCATTTGCGGGATGCGGAAAAGAAAAAGCAGCAGAAACTTCGACAACAGCACAAACTTCTGAAAATACGACAAATAAGGTAACAAAAATAACTTCTGGCAATGCATTGAGCATTCCGACAGATGAACTGTCTGAAAATGCAAAATTTTACCCGGTAGATGTAGATGGCACAGAAATGGAAGTGATCGCAGTAAAAGATTCCACAGGAATCATACGCACAGCATTCAACACCTGCCAGATATGCTATGATTCCGGTAAAGGATACTATAAACAGGAGGGCGATAAGCTGGTCTGCCAGAACTGTGGAAATTCATTTACCATGGATCAGGTAGGAGAAATCTCCAGGGGATGCGATCCATGGCCAATCCTGGATGAGAATAAAACAGTGACAGATGAAGAAATAGAAATTTCCTATGATTTTCTGAAAGATTCCGCTGATATTTTCTCAAACTGGAAAAAGGCATAATCCAATGCTGGCAACATATGGCAAAGAAATTTACAATCACATAAACAAAGACCGTTTTCTATATACATGTGCTTATAAAGATACAATGTTGTATATAAAAACGGTCTTTTTGTATTTAGCTTGTCTTATAATCCCATTCTTTCTGTGCCTGCTCGATCACATACTTCTTAAATGCTTCCACAACCGGTGGATGGTACACGTTCTTCAACATCGCCATATAGAAGTTCCTCTGCCAGCTTGGAGAAACCAGTGGCAGGATTTTTACATTCAGTGACTGCAGGATTGGAATATTCGGTGCCACACAGATACCAAATCCATTAGATACAAATCCAGCAGCAACCTGATCTTCGTCAATTTCATATGCTACATCCGGTGTCTGTCCGATACATTCAAACAGTCCGTCAATGATCTGTCTCAGGCCGCTTCTCTTCTTAAATATAATCTGTTTATAAGGAATGGTATCCTCCAGCCGTACCTCATCCTTTGCCGCCAGCGGATGATCCAGAGGCACGATCACAACCAGCTCCTGTCTGGCAACCGGAATAAACTCGATCAGTGGCTCATTATCAATCTTGGAACAGAATCCCAGATCATATTTCTTCTCTTTTAATCCGTTCAGGATATCAGCTGTTAAAACTTTGTCACAATACAGATTAAAATCTATCTTTTTGTTCGGATTCTCCTCCAGAAATCCCCGCATGATCTTAGGAAGGAAATCAATTCCAAGTGTACGCAGGAATACCACATCAATGCAGCCTTCTCCTTTACCTGCCAGCTTCAGACTGTTCACAGAAGAGTCCAGACGGTTCAGTACCTCTTCCACGTCATTCAGGAAAACTTTTCCATATTTGGTAAGGGTAACATTCCTTCCATTTTTTTCAAACAGTTTCACGCCCAGTTCTTCCTCAAGAGTGGAGATCGCATAACTCAGCGAAGGCTGAGTGATCGCCAGAATATCAGCGGCTTTTGTGTAATGCTCAATATGAGCCAGCGTAGAAAAGTACCGAAGATGATACAGGTTCATAGAAAAACTCCTTTCTCTGATAAGTATTTTATAAGTGACTATATTTTATGTGCAGGCTTTCACAGTCCTTTAATGCTTCGGAAAACTATAATTATAGTCACTCTTGCACAAATAACCCGCGCTGTATTTGTCATATACGTAGATTATATCATGATGTATTGAAAAAATCTATGAATTTAAAGGATAGAACTAATTTGTTTTATATTTAACAAAGATATATAATGCTTATATCAAAAAGATACAAAATATTATCAAAATAAATAAAAAAATTATGCGATTTTATCAGGAGGACAAAAAGATGTCAAAAGAATTTCCAATTACTATCAGTTCCTGGACACTGGGAGATCAGTGCAAATTTGAAGACAGAGTAATTGCCGCAAAGAATGCAGGATATGAAGGAATCGGTCTTCGTGCAGAAACCTATGTAGATGCACTGAATGAGGGACTTTTTGACAAAGACATTCTTGCTATTCTGGACAAGCACGGTATGAAAGTAACAGAAGTTGAGTACATCGTACAGTGGGCAGAAGAGCACAGATCTTATGAGCAGAAATACAAAGAACAGCTCTGCTTCCATATGTGTGAATTATTTGACGTAAAACAGATCAACTGTGGTCTGATGGAAAATTACTCCGTAGAATATACTGCCCAGAAATTAAGAGAATTATGCCAGAGAGCAGGAAAATACATCATCGGTGTCGAGCCAATGCCATACAGCGGAATCCCGGATATGAAAAAAGGCTGGGCAGTTGTAAAAGCAGCTGACTGCGAAAACGCAAAACTGATCATGGACACATGGCACTGGGTAAGAGCAAATCAGCCGATTGATCTTGCAGTGATCGAAGAGATTCCAGCGGATAAAATCGTATCCATCCAGATCAACGATGTATGGGAAAGACCGTATGCAACAACAATTTTAAGAGATGAGTCTATGCATGACCGTCTTGCTCCTGGAACAGGAATCGGATGCACAGCAGACTTTGTTAAGATGGTAAAAGAAAAAGGAATCAAACCGAACGCAATCGGTGTAGAAGTTATCAGCGATGCAATCCTTGCAAAGGGACTTGAATATGCTGCAAACCATACTTATGAGAACACAAAGAAAGTGCTTGAAGAGGCATGGCCGGAAGTTCTTCAGTAAGTATCTTACAGATAAAAGGATCAGGCAGAAACCTCCACGCCTGTCTGATCCAAAACAGAAATACCGAACAATATAAAACGTAACAGTATATAAATAAGAATCCGAAAGAAAAGGAGAACGCCACATGAAATTTAATGCAATGTTCCAGCCGATCAACATCGGACCAATGACAGTAAAGAACCGTTTCGTAGTTCCGCCAATGGGAAATAACTTTGCAAACACAGACGGAAGCATGAGCGAACAGTCCGTAGCTTACTACAGAGAGAGAGCAAAAGGTGGTTTTGGACTGATCACAATTGAAGCAACCGTAGTACATAAAGGCGCAAAAGGCGGCCCGCGCAAACCATGTCTTTATGATGGTTCCACAATCGAAAGCTTCCGCAAGGTAGTTGATGCCTGTCATGCAGAGGGAGCAAAAGTTTCTGTACAGCTTCAGAATGCAGGTCCTGAAGGAAATGCGAAAAATGCAGGTGCACCGATCGAGGCTGCTACAAGCATTCCTGCAGACTGCGGAAGAGATACACCAAAGGAAGTTACAACTGAAGAAGTTTACGAACTGGTAAAAGGCTATGGTCTTGCAGCAAAGAGAGCCATGGAAGCAGGCGTAGATGCAGTTGAGATCCATATGGCACATGGCTATCTGGTAAGCACTTTCCTTTCCCCAAGAACAAATAAGAGACTGGATGAGTTCGGTGGTTCTTTTGAGAACAGAATGCGTTTCTCCCGTTTGATCATCGAAGAAGTAAAGAAAATGACAGAAGGAAAAATCGCAGTACTTGCCAGAATCAACAGTTGCGACGAAGTACCTGGCGGTCTTGATGTGCATGACAGTGCTGCGATCGCTGCATATCTGGAAGGATGCGGACTGGATGCCATCCATGTATCCCGTGCCGTTCATATCCGTGATGAATTCATGTGGGCACCAACAGTTACACACGGTGGTTTTTCTGCTTCTCAGGTAGAAGAAATCAAACGTGCTGTATCTATTCCTGTAATCACAGTTGGACGTTATACAGAGCCACAGTTTGCTGAATTAATGGTAAAAGAGGGACGTTGCGATCTGGTTGCATTCGGACGTCAGAGTCTTGCAGATCCTCATATGCCATTAAAAGCACAGGAAGAAAGACTGGAAGATATGATCCCATGTATCGCATGTCTTCAGGGCTGCGTAGCAAATATGTACGCCGGAAACCCGATCTGCTGTCTGGCAAACCCATTCCTTGGACATGAAGCTCAGGAAATCGCTCCTGCAGAAAAAGCTAAGAAAGTAATGGTGATCGGCGGCGGTGTTGCAGGCCTCTGCGCTGCATTTATCGCACAGGAAAAAGGTCATCAGGTAACACTTTATGAATCAAGTGATAAACTTGGCGGAAACATGCGCCTCGCAGCTTATCCTCCGGGAAAAGGCGACATCACAAACATGATCCGCAGCTATATCGTTCGCTGCCAGAAAGCAGGCGTGACAATCAAGATGAACCAGGAAGTAACTCTGGATCTTATCAAGGAAGAGAAACCAGATAGCGTAATTGTTGCTTCCGGTTCCAGAACACTGATCCTTCCAATTGAAGGAATCGACAATCCTGCAATTATTCATGGCTCTGATCTCCTTGACGGTAAGAGAGCAGCAGGAAAGAAAGTCCTGGTTGTAGGCGGTGGTATGGTTGGATGCGAAACAGCAGCATTCCTCGGAGAGCAGAACCATGACGTAACAGTTATCGAGTTCAGAGATACTGTAGGTGCAGATGTGATCCACGAGCATAGAGTTTACCTGATGAAAGATTTCGAAGATTACGGAATCAAAGAGATCACAGGTGCAAAAGTATGCAAATTCTATGAAGACGGCGTAGAGTATGAGACAGCAGACGGTCAGAGACATGAGTCCAGAGGATATGATTCTGTAATTCTTTCTATGGGATTCAGAAATTACAATCCATTCGGCGAAGAGATCAAAGCAATCGTACCGGACACATATGTGATCGGTGATGCGATTCGCGCAAGAAGAGCACTTGATGCTACTAAAGAAGCGTATGAGGTAGCTTCCACATTATAATTACAACAATAGGAAACAAAACTGTCTCAATAACAAAAAGAACCAGACAGTGGATGGAACGGTTACTGTTCATTTTATAGTTGTAATTAAAATAATCTATATGATATTATCGACGAACAGTAACTTGAAAATGATTTTACAAATGAAAAATATCCGGATACACATGTAAAACGTATCCGGATGCTGACAAAAATATTTCAGGAGGCAAACAGAAAATGGAACAGAGAATCAAAGGAACAACAGGATTAATGGCACTCATCGGAAGCCCGGTAGGACACTCTGGATCACCGGCAATGTACAATTTCAGCTTCCGTTATCACAACCTTGACTATGCTTACATGGCATTTGATATCAAGGAAGACCAGGTTCCGGCTGCTCTGGATGCAATCCGTCTTTTCAAAATGAGAGGCGCAAACGTAACTATGCCATGCAAGAACGAAGTTGCAAAACACATGGATGAACTTTCACCGGCTGCAAGAATCATCGGTGCGGTTAACACAATCGTTAATGAAGACGGCAAATTAGTAGGACACATCACAGATGGTATTGGTTTTGTGCGTAACTTAAAAGAACACGGCGTTGATGTTAAAGGCAAAAAAATGGTAGTTCTCGGTGCCGGCGGTGCTGCAACAGCAATTCAGGTACAGTGCGCATTAGATGGAGCAGAATCCATTTCCATTTTCAATCCGAAAGACCCATTCTTTGCACGTGCAGAGTCAACAGCAGAGAAACTGAAAAAAGAAACACCGGAATGCAAAGTTCAGGTATTTGATCTGGCAGATGAGGCAAAACTGAAAGAAGAGGTTGCAAACGCAGACATTCTTGTAAACGCAACACTTGCAGGCATGAAACCTCACGAAGAACTTACTCTGATCAAAGATAAATCCATGTTCCGTCCGGATCTTGTAGTAGCAGACGTTGTTTACAATCCTGCTGAAACAAGAATGGTAAAAGAAGCCAAAGAAGCAGGTTGCAAGCTTGCAATCGGCGGAAAAGGAATGCTGTTATGGCAGGGCGCAGCAGCTTATAAACTTTACACAGGACTGGAAATGCCGACTGCTGAATACCAGAAATTCCAGGAAGAAAACGAAAACAAATAAATCTCACAATAACGTAGGAGACTAAAAATGAAACAGAAAACAAATAAAATGCTCATTTTCACCTCTCTTGCAGCATATTTTACCTATTTCATTCATGGAATCGGTGCTTCTATCCTTGGGCAGTACAAACCAGAGTTTGCCGCTGCCTGGGGCGCCAAGACTCTGGCAGATGGCACTCTGGATGTAAGTATGGTAGTATCTGTAATTGCGGCACTTGGACTGGGACGCTTAATCTCCCTTCCTTTCTCCGGCCCTCTGTCTGACAAATACGGACGAAGACTGAGCGGAATCATCGGTGTGCTCTGTTATGTAGCATACTTTTTTGGAATGGCCAATTCCACATCCATGGCAATGGGATATGCGTTTGCGGTCATCGGTGGAATTGCAAACTCTTTCCTTGATACCTGCGTAAGCCCGACCTGTATGGAAATCTATGTAAACAATCCGTCAGTAGCGAATCTGTTTACAAAATTCTCCATCTGTCTGAGCCAGTTTTTACTTCCGTTCCTGATCGGTATCGTAGCATCTGCAAATATGTCATACAAGACAATTTTTATCATTGCAGGTATTGCAATCTTTATCGATGGAATTCTGATCCTGATCCTTCCTTTCCCTAAGAGAGAAAAGGCGGCACAGGCAAAAACTGATAAAAAGAAATCCGGACACAAGGTTTCTCCTGCTGCAATTGCAGCAATCCTTATCGGATTTACAAGTTCTTCCACATTTATGCTGTGGCTGAATTGCAATCAGGAGCTTGCACGTTCCTATGGAATGTCAGATCCTTCCAAGATCCAGTCTCTGTATGCGCTGGGAACTGCAGTAGCGATTCTTGCAACCGCAGCCTTTATTAAGAAAGGTTTAAAAGAGATTAATGTACTGATCATTTATCCTCTGATCTCTACGATTATGCTTGCACTTTGCTATTTCATCCAGGCACCGTTTATTTGTCTGGTAGGTGGTTTCGTCATCGGCTATGCAGGTGCCGGCGGTGTACTTCAGCTCGCAGTTTCTACTACAGCAGAGTTCTTCCCTGAGAACAAGGGAACAGCAACTTCTCTGGTAATGATCGCATCTAGCATTGCAAACTATACAATTTTAAGCCTTGCCGGATACATTACAAAAGTAGGTGGAAGCGGTGCACCGAGAATGATTCTGCTTCTGAACATGGCAGTAACCATCTGTGGTATCTTGCTCGCCCTCTTTGTGAAGAAGAACAGAAACAAGTAAGTTATAGAAACAAATAAGATACAGAAATCCCATGATGTTGAAATCCAATCCAACCGAAGATACGTTTGGACGTTACAAGTTTCGAATTCATTTTCCGGTCAGATTGGATTTCCTTTTCAATCAGATTGTTTAATAATTAACAAAATAGATAAAAAACATATGAAAAAACATAGAAATAATCTAACAATTTACTGAAAAGGAGAATTTGTATGGCACATACGAGAACACAAAAAAGAGAAAATGAACTGCCCTACATCCCCTTTGGACCATTTCAGATAAGACTTCCGTTTATTCATTACAAGATAGAATCTGTTGAGTTCATTCAGGGTCTGATTCTGGGCGTAACAGCGCTGGCTGCCGTTCCTTATCTGGAACAGTATCTAGGGCTTCCTTATGAGCTGGCGTGGAGCTGTGTAATTATTGAGACATTTCTTTATCTGCTTCACAGCCTGCTGGGTGATCCGGTGGTACCGGGATGGATCACACCGACACTGCCTTTGACCATTGTATTCCTGGAAGGCTTCCCTATGGGAAAAGAACGAATACAGGCGATGATCGCATTACAGATGCTGGTAGGCCTTGTATTCATATTTATGGGTGTGACGAAGCTGGCAGATAAATTTGTCCATGCAGTACCGGACTCTGTTAAGGGAGGAATTCTTCTTGCTGCACCTGTCACTGTTATGGCAGGACAGCTCGGTGAAGGCGGAAACATGCATAAATATCCTCTGGCGATCGTAGCCGGTGTAGGCCTGCTGATCCTGATCAGTTTTTCTGACAAATACCAGGAGAAGAGAAAGACAAATAAGTTCCTTGACCTTGTAGCGAGATACGGCAATCTGTTTCCCTATCTTCTGGCAATGATAGTAGGGATCCTGGTTGGCGAACTGGATGCACCGGGTCTGGAAATCGGAACTTTTATCCGTCTTCCACATCTTCGTGAGGTAATTGATCAGGTAAGCATTTTTGGAGTCGGAATTCCACCGGTATCTATGTTTGTAAAAGCTTTACCGCTGGCACTGGTATGTTATCTGATTGCATTTGGTGATTTTGTTACAACAGAGACTCTGGTAACAGAGGCAAGACAGGCTCGCGATGATGAATATATTGATTTCAATTCCAGCCGTTCCAATCTGGTCAGCGGTCTGAGAAACCTGATCCTGTCCATCATCGCACCATTCCCGCCGCTTTCCGGTCCGTTATGGGTTGGAATGACTGTATCTGTATCCATGCGTTACAGAGAAGGAAAGAAAGCTATGAAATCCCTTCTTGGAGGAATGTCCTCCTTCCGTTTGGCTACATTCTTAAGTGTAATGATCATTCCTGTAGTAAGCTTCTTCCGCCCGATCTTTGGCGTAGGATCATCCATCACTCTGATGTTCCAGGCATTTGTATGTGCAAGGATCGGTATGGATTACTGCAAGAGTGACAGAGACAAAATGATCGCAGGTGTAATGGCAGCAGTCCTTGCCACACAGGGAACTGCATGGGCATCTGCATGGGCGCTTGCAGTAGGATTCGGACTGAACATCTTCCTGTCAAACTGGAATCCGTTTGAGAAGAAAGCAGAACAGAAAAAAATTTCTGAATCATAAAGTAAAAGAAGGATAGTTTCTACGCATGAGAAGTGCAGAAATTATCCTTCTTTTTATATGTATGGATAAGCATGTTGGTCTGAACATGAAAATAAATTATGTATATTGAAAGACCCTGCCGGAAAGTGACAGGGTCTTTGCATGGAGATTTTCATCAAAAAAATTTTAAGGAGTATTATTTTGATCAAATATTTATTGACATTTCATCAGATAATGACCGAAATTATCTGATGGATTACAGGCTGCTATGAATAATATCAAGCACCTGTTTTAATTCATTTACACCGATCTGCCCCGGAGCGGAAGCTTTGGAAGCAGCGCCGAAAGTGAGAGCGGAGCCGAATGTCTCGCCTGTCAGACGGCTGACAACGCCTGTTCCTGCCATGGACATGGTAATGATCGGGCGGTCTGCATATTTCTCAGACATTTCCAGAGTTGCAGAGAGCAGTGTAAGAACGTCCTGCTTACAGGTAGGCATAACTGCCATCTTCGGAATATCTGCACCGAAATCCTGCATCATGCGAAGGCGTCTGATGATCTCGTCCTTCTCCGGAGTCTTAAAGAAATCATGATTGGAAGCAATTACCTTTACGCCTGCTTCATGAGCAGCATTGATGATTGTTTTAACAATATCGTCGTCTGTAAATGCTTCTACATCGATTAAATCTACATAACCGCTCTGAGCAGCTGCAATATTTAAAGCAGCATAATCACTTACAGAGATTTCTTTTTCACCGCCTTCTTTGGAAGTACGGAATGTAAGGAGAACAGGAATATTTTTTAAAATTTCCTGAAGCTCTTTTGCGGTTTCTAATACTTTTTCAGTAGTAAAGACATCATCGAACCAGTCTACACGCCACTCAACCACATCAACAGGGAGAGCAGTGATCTTTTTAGCTTCTTCGAGAATGTCTGTTTTTGTTTTTCCAACGATCGGAACGCAGATCTTCGGTCTGCCTTCACCGATCACAATGTTTTTTACCTGAACTGTGTTCATTTTCTTATCCTCATATTTCTTAAATTAAGAATAACCGGAACTATTCAACCTTTTACAATTCTGTGCATTGCGAAGCGTGTTGCCGGGTGCAGAGTGAACAGTAGCCAGCTACGAATAACTGTAACATAAACGCGATGTCATTAGGCTGTTGAAATCTACGGCAATGATACAGAAAATATCAGATAATGTTCATAAAGTGAACAAGAATCATTTATCATATGCACGCATAAAAGCAAACTGCAGGACATGTACATTTTTGCGCGGAGTTATATATCAGTACATCTCCTGCAGCACGCTGAAAAGCGGCATATATCAAATATTATGAGCAGAAAAATCAGTGAAATGATTTTTCTGCATCATAATATGATATATCTTTTGTGAAGATACCTGCAGGTATCAGTCATCATAGGAGATGTGAAGGATCTCTTTCATATGTTCGATTGGCATTGGTTCGCCTGTCCATAACTCAAATGCAGCAGAACCCTGGAATAACATCATTCCCAGACCGTTCATTGTCTTGCAGCCTACTTCTTTAGCCATGGAACGCATCTTTGTTTCCAGTGGAGAGTAAGGAACATCTACAACGATCAGTTCAGGACGGAAATAGGATTTGTCCGGAACAACGGACTGTCCTTCTAATGGCTTCATTCCAACGCCTGTAGCATTTACGAAAATGTAGCTGTCATCCATTTCAGCTTTCAGTTTATCGAGGTCTGCAAGATCATAAAGAACTGCATGGCAGGATGTCTTTGTATTGATCTTCTCTACTGTGGACACAGCACGATCCCAGAATTCATCCTTGCGGTTGAAGATTGTGATCTCAGCAACACCGTCTAAAGCAGCCTGGATTTCGATAGCAGTAGCGGCACCGCCTGCACCAACAATTGTCATTTTCTTTCCGATCACGTCGATATCGTTGTCTTTCAGAGCAGACATAAATCCGATACCATCGGTGATGTGACCTGTAAGATGACCATTGTCGTTTACGATTGTATTAACTGCACCGCATAACTCTGCTGCCGGAGAGAGTTCGTCCAGATATTTTCCAACCAGAGTTTTGTTCGGCATGGAAATATTGGAACCTCTCATTTTCAGTGTACGGATCGCTTTTACTGCATCTTCGATTTCGTCTGCACCAACCTCGAATGCAAGGTAAGCGTAGTCATACCCAAGTTTTGCAAAAGCCTCA
The DNA here is from genome assembly GCA_934416185.1 of uncultured Blautia sp. Classification (GTDB taxonomy): domain Bacteria; phylum Bacillota; class Clostridia; order Lachnospirales; family Lachnospiraceae; genus Blautia_A. The sequence continues at coordinate 217,522 of CAKRWH010000001.1, forward strand.
TTCTGCATTGCAGGAGAACTGGAGTGACGGATCGGGTAAGCCATCAGACCGATTAATTCAGTATGTCCGGTAATTCTTTCTGCCATTATAATAGCCCCTTTCGTGATTTGTTGTAAAGGTCTGCTTTTATTTTTGCAAGATCTTTTTGGCATCCATTGCATATCTGCGTACAGATAAAACAATGAAAAGTATACATTTAAAATAATATTATGTTTATTTATAAAGTGAACAAAACGATATTACGAATGTCCATTTTATGAATAATATCGGGATACCGATTTTACAAGTTGTTTACTGAAGATATCCCAGCTGTGTCAGGGAGTTGATGATATTTCTTCCTTCCATAGTTCCGTCGATGATCCTTCTTGCACGTTTGCTGTCACCGATGTTCAGGATTTCTACATCTTCAGAAGCAAATGCCTGAGAAAGTTCAGTGTAAAGCTGTCCCTGAGCTCTCATACCAAGACAAACAAAGCCATAGTCAAATGGAAGTTCACGTTCACCCTGAGCATCTTTTACAAGGAAAGAGCTATCCTTTACTTCCTGAAGAGCTGTTTTTGTAAGCTGAGCTACGTTGTGCTTCTTCATCTGATCTTTCATATCGTTCTTTGTAACAGGATCAAGGTCACGTCCGATCTGATCCATCATCTCTACGATGGAGATTTCAGCATTTCTTGCTGCAAAGAATTCTACTACGTCAAGACCAACAGCACCACCACCGACAACAACAACTTTCATGCCTGTCATATCTTCAGGATAGTCATTGATGTGGTTGATCATTCCGAGGATAGAAGCAACCTTTCCGCCTTCTTTGTCGATACGGTCATGAAGACCTTTGATCGGAGGAAGCAGGGGAGCGGAACCTGTGGAACTTACGATTAGGTTTGGATGGAATTTGCGGATATTTTCCGGTGTTCCTTCTGTATTTTTGAAGATATAAAGGTTATCAAGCTGCTCTGCTCTGTGGATCAGGTAGTTAGGGAAGTCAGCCAGACGTTTCTTAGCAGGAATCTTAGAAATAACGGAAGCAAGACCTCCAAGAGTTTCGCCCTTTTCCAGAAGAAAAGTGTTACAGCCTACCTCAGCGGCTGTACAGGCAGCTTCCAGCCCGGCAGTACCACCGCCGATAACTACAACATTACAGTTTTTATTAACTTTCTGTTTCTTATAAACATCACCTTCAAGCACGGATGGGTTTACAGTACAGCGGATCGGGCGGTTGAAGCCGATTCTGTTTCCTGCACATCCGATATTACATGAGATGCATTTACGAAGATCACATTCTTTACCTGCTGCAACTTTGTTTACCCATGCAGGCTCTGCGATAAGTCCGCGTCCCATACCGATCAGGTCTGCGTCGCCGTCAGCCAGGATCTTCTCAGCAACTTTCGGGTCACGGATATTACCCATGGAGATACATGGTTTGCCGAATTTTTCCTTTACAGCTTTTGGCATGTAAGAACGCCAGCCGTCTTTCATATAGTTTGCGTCAATCTGATACTGAATAGAACCATTTAAACCACAGGAAACGTCAAAGATATCAACTTCATCCTGTACATATTCCAGATATTCCAGAGTGTCTTCCAGAGTGTTGCCGCCTTTCATCAGTTCATCTGCGCTGAGACGAAGCATAATCGGGAAGAATGGTCCAACCTGTTTTCTGACTTCTTCAATAACCATGCGGCAGAAACGTGTTCTGTTTTCGACAGATCCACCGAATTCATCAGTACGTTTGTTTGTAAGAGGAGAGAGGAACTGACTGATCAGGTAAGAATGTCCTGCATGGATCTCTACTGCATCAAAACCTGCAGCCTGTGCTCTTTTTGCGGCTTCTCCATATTTTTTTACAATGTGATGGATTTCTTCAACAGTTAACGGACGCGGAATCTCGCCGCCTTCTTTAGATGGAACATCAGATGCGGAAACCGGCTGCATATTTGTACGTGCGGAAACTGCGGAAGCACCTGCGTGGTTGATCTGAATCGCGATACATGTACCATATTTATGAATTTCTTCACAGAATTTGTAAAGACGAGGCAGATAGTTGTCGTGATCAATACGAAGCTGGGTGGTTCCATTGGAACCCTGTGGAGAATCTACACTTGCATTCTCTACGATGATCAGACCTGTGCCGCCTTTGGCGCGTTCTTTATAATAATTGATATGAAGAAAACTCATTTCGCCGTTCTGCTCACCGTAGTTGGTTCCCATAGGCATCATAACTACACGGTTTTTGATAGTCATATTTTTTACTGTGAGCGGGCTGAAAATATGCTGATAATTGCTTTTCATTACGTTTTTCCTCCTGAGAATTTTACTGGATTTCTTTTATATGTTAATTATATAACAGAGTAATCCATAAATCTAATTGATAATATCTGCTATATAATAAAATTAATCTATGGTTAGAGTTGGATATTTTTTACGATAGGTTTCTAATACTGTATGTGGAGTAACAGGTGACAGATGTTTGAGAGTGCTGTGTGCCAGCGGCACACATTTAGCACCGATCGTATATATCAAAAAATAATATTTGGGGTAAATGAGATATACAGATTGCTGTTGATATGACACAAAGAAAATAATAAAAAATAGAGAAACAGAACATGATTTAATAGGAAGAAAAACCTTCTATGAAAAAACGTTACAAATTTTTCTGCCATATTTTTAACAAAAAAGACAAAAAATTATTGAAATATTGTGCCAAAAAAGGTAAAATTAAAATCGGCTAAATTTTTGGGTTAACTTTTAAATATTCTCATAAAGATGGAGGGCAAACAAGAATGAGTAATGCAACACAAAGCTTAGCAGGCACAAGAATTACTTCTTTGCTTGACGCAAACAGTTTTGTCGAAATCGGTCAGAGCGTAACAGCAAGATCTACAGATTTCAACATGACTGCAAACAAAGCACCATCTGACGGTGTAATCACCGGATATGGTGTAATTGATGACAAACTGGTTTACGTATACAGCCAGGATGCATCTGTATTAAACGGTACTGTTGGCGAAATGCATGCCAAGAAGATCACAAGACTTTATGATCTTGCCATGAAAACAGGTGCTCCGGTTATCGGACTGGTTGACTGTGCAGGTATCCGTCTTCAGGAAGCAACAGATGCTCTGGAAGCTTTTGGACAGATCTATCTGAAACAGACACTGGCATCTGGTGTAGTTCCGCAGATTACAGCAATTTTTGGTACATGTGGTGGCGGTATGGCAGTTATCCCTTCCCTGACAGATTTCACATTCATGGAATCTAAAAAAGGAAAAATGTTCATCAACACACCAAACGCACTGGAAGGAAATAATGCAGATAAATGCGATACAGCAGCTGCTGATTTCCAGAGCAAAGAAACAGGTCTGATCGATGGCGTTGGTACAGAAGAAGAGGTTCTTGGCCAGATCCGTTCTTTAGTATCACTTCTTCCTTCTAATAATGAAGATACAGACAATTACACAGAGTGCACAGATGATCTGAACCGTGTATGTGCAGAACTTGCAAACTGTGCAGGTGACACTGCAATCGCACTTTCCCAGATCGCTGACAACGGTGAATTCTTTGAGACAAAAGCAAACTATGCAAAAGACATGGTTACAGGCTTTATCCGTTTAAACGGTGCTACAATTGGTGCTGTAGCAAACAGAAGCGAAGTGTACGACGCTGAAGGCAAGAAAGTAGAAGAATTCGATGGAAGCATTTCTGCAAGAGGTGCAAGAAAAGCAGCAGATTTCGTGAAATTCTGCGACGCTTTTGATATCCCGGTTCTTACACTTACAAATGCAACAGGCTTCATGGCAACTTTATGCAGCGAAAAGATGATGGCGAAATCCGTAGGCGAACTGGTAGCTGCATTTGCAGACGCAACAGTTCCGAAGGTAAACGTGATCATTGGAAAAGCTTACGGTACAGCTTATGTGGCAATGAACAGCAAATCTATCGGTGCAGACCTTGTATATGCATGGGACAACGCAGAAATCGGTATGATGGATGCATCCCTTGCAGCTAAGATCATGTATGCAGATGCAGATGCTGCTGAATTAAATGAAAAAGCTGCTCAGTACAAAGAGCTTCAGAATGGTGTTGCTTCTGCAGCAGCAAGAGGCTATGTTGATACTGTGATCAGCCCGGCTGACACAAGAAAATATGTAATCGGTGCATTTGAGATGCTGTTCACAAAGAGGGAAGATCGTCCGTCTAAGAAACACGGAACGGTTTAAGCGAGGTGACGCATATGAAGACAATCAAAAAAATAACTTCTGTCTGCATGGCACTTCTCGTAATGGCTGCACTGGTGATCGGCAGCACATCTATGGTGTTTGCTACTGATGAAATCGATGATTCTGTGAAATCCACACTGGTAACTACAGCTGAGGGTCTGACAGATACTATCATCGGACTTGCAGATGAAGACATTGAGAATTACCTGAGTTCAGGAGATGACTTTACTACAAGTGCAATGCAGTCCTGGCAGTCTTCCAAGGATGAACTTGGTGCAAAGAAGGACAACAACGGCGAAACTACTGTAACTTTAAAAGATGATCAGTACACAGTTACTGTTCCTGTTAAATTTGAGAAAGCAGATGCAAACTTTGTATACATTTTCGAATCCACAGGAGCACCGACATCTCTGTCTGTAGACGTACAGTATGGTCTGGGCAAGACTCTTCAGAGAGCCGGCCTTAACACCCTTATGGGTATTGGAACTGTATTCGTAATGTTGATTTTATTAAGCCTTCTGATCTCTCTGTTTAAATTTATTCCGAACCCGGAAGCAAAGAAAGCAGCAGAAGCAAAAGCAGCCAAAGCAGCCAAGGCAGCAAAAGAAGCAGAGGCAGCTTCAGCAGCTCCTGCAGTGCAGGCAGCAGAAGAGAACCTTGCAGATGACGGAGAACTGGTAGCTGTTATCGCAGCAGCAATTGCAGCAGCAGAGGGAACTACAACAGACGGATTCGTAGTTCGTTCCATCCGCAAAGTAAAAAGAAATAGAAGATAATTGTCATTTATTTAGGAGGATTAAAAAATGAAAAGCTATACAATTACAGTAAACGGTACAGCATATGAAGTAACTGTTGAAGAAACAGGAAGCGTATCCGCTCCTGCAGCTGCTCCGAAAGCAGCACCTAAAGCAGCACCTGCAGCCGCTCCGAAAGCAGCAGCTCCAGCAGCAGGCGCAGGCGCAGTAAAAGTAACTGCTTCCGTACCAGGAAAAGTTGTTAAAGTAGCAGCAAGTGTTGGACAGGCAGTAAAAGCCGGAGACAGCGTTGTTATTCTTGAATCCATGAAAATGGAAATCCCTGTAGTAGCTCCTCAGGATGGTACTATCGCAAGCATTGATGTTGCAGAAGGTGCCTCTGTAGAAAACGGAGATACTTTAGCAACAATGAACTAAGACGGGAGGTAGTCAAATGTCTTATGTAACAGAAACATTGTCCAACCTGATTCATCAGACAGCATTCTTTAATCTGACATGGGGCAATTACCTGATGATCGCAGTAGCCTGCGTATTCCTTTATCTTGCTATCAAAAAAGGATTCGAGCCGCTTCTGCTTGTTCCTATCGCATTTGGTATGCTGCTTGTAAATATCTATCCGGACATTATGGCAAATCCGGAAGATATGTCCAACGGTGTAGGTGGACTTCTTCATTATTTCTATATCCTTGATGAGTGGAGTATTTTACCATCTCTGATCTTCATGGGTGTAGGTGCCATGACAGACTTTGGTCCGCTGATCGCCAACCCGATCAGTTTCCTGATGGGTGCAGCAGCACAGCTTGGTATCTATGCAGCTTACTTCCTTGCAATCTTCCTTGGATTCAACGGAAAAGCAGCGGCGGCGATCTCTATCATCGGTGGTGCTGACGGTCCGACATCTATCTTCCTTGCAGGTAAACTCGGACAGACAAGCCTGATGGGACCGATCGCAGTAGCAGCATATTCCTATATGTCACTGGTTCCGATTATCCAGCCGCCTATCATGAAGCTCTGCACAACTGAGAAAGAACGTAAGATTAAAATGGATCAGCTTCGTCCGGTTTCCAAACTGGAGAAGATTCTGTTCCCGATTATTATCACAATCGTTGTGTGTCTGATCCTGCCTACAACAGCTCCTCTGGTTGGTATGCTGATGCTTGGTAACCTGTTCAGAGAATGCGGCGTTGTAAAACAGCTGACAGAAACAGCTTCCAATGCTCTGATGTATATCGTAGTTATCCTTCTGGGTACATCCGTTGGTGCTTCCACAAGTGCAGAAGCATTCTTAAACGTAGATACTCTGAAGATCGTAGTTTTAGGTCTTGTTGCATTCGCAATCGGTACATTCGGTGGATGTATGCTTGGTAAACTGCTTTGCAAACTGACTCATGGACGTATCAACCCGCTGATTGGTTCTGCCGGTGTATCCGCAGTACCTATGGCAGCCCGTGTATCCCAGAAAGTCGGTGCAGAGGCAGATCCTACAAACTTCCTTCTGATGCACGCAATGGGTCCGAACGTTGCCGGTGTTATCGGTACAGCCGTAGCAGCCGGAACATTCATGGCTATTTTCGGCGTTTAATTGAATTTATAAAGGAGATTTAATAATGGCAGAATTAGAGAAAAAACCTGTTAAAATTGTGGAAACCATTCTCCGTGATGCTCATCAGTCTCAGATCGCAACACGTATGACCACAGAACAGATGCTTCCGATCGTAGATAAACTTGATAAAGTCGGCTATCACGCAGTAGAGTGCTGGGGTGGTGCAACATTTGATGCATCCCTTCGTTTCCTCCATGAAGATCCATGGGAAAGACTTCGTAAATTACGTGACGGCTTCAAGAACACAAAACTTCAGATGCTCTTCCGTGGACAGAACATCCTTGGATATCGTCCATATGCAGACGATGTTGTAGAATACTTTGTACAGAAATCTGCTGCAAACGGAATCGACATCATCCGTATTTTTGACTGTCTTAATGACCTTCGTAACCTGCAGACAGCAGTAAGTGCTGCAAACAAAGAGAAGGCTCATGCACAGGTAGCTCTTTCCTACACATTAGGAGATGCTTACACACTGGAATATTGGACAGACATTGCAAAACGTATCGAAGATATGGGGGCTGATTCCATCTGTATCAAAGATATGGCAGGTCTTCTCCTTCCAAACAAAGCTACAGAGCTTGTTACAGCATTAAAAGAAACAGTTAAGATCCCGATCGATCTTCATACACATTACACATCAGGTGTAGCTTCCATGACTTACTTAAAAGCAGTAGAAGCTGGTGTAGATATCATCGATACAGCAATGTCTCCATTCGCACTGGGAACATCCCAGCCTGCAACAGAAGTTATGGTTGAGACATTCAAGGGAACACCATATGATACAGGATTTGACCAGAAACTTCTTTCTGAGATCGCTGACTACTTCCGTCCGATCCGTGACGAAGCTCTTGACAGCGGACTGCTCAATCCGAAGAACCTTGGTGTTAACATCAAGACTTTATTGTACCAGGTACCGGGCGGTATGCTCTCCAACCTGACTTCTCAGTTAAAAGAACAGCACGCAGAAGACAAATTCTACGATGTTCTTGAGGAAGTTCCGCGTGTACGTAAAGACCTCGGCGAGCCGCCACTTGTAACTCCGTCTTCACAGATCGTTGGTACACAGGCTGTATTCAACGTACTCATGGGCGAGAGATACAAAATGGTTACAAAAGAAACAAAGGATATCCTGTTAGGAAAATACGGCGCAACTGTAAAACCGTTTAATCCAGAAGTACAGAAGAAGTGCATCGGCGATGAGAAACCGATCACATGCCGTCCTGCAGACCTTCTTGACAATGAGCTTGAGAAACTTGAGAGCGAAATGGCTCAGTACAAAGAACAGGATGAAGACGTATTAACATACGCACTGTTCCCACAGGTAGCTATGGATTTCTTCAAATATCGTCAGGCTCAGAAAACAAAAGTTGATGAGAAAGCAGCTGACAAAAAGAACGGAGCATATCCGGTTTAATTGATCAGAAATTAAATATGTCCAAACGAAAAAAGGAGCTTGCGCAAGCAGGCTCCTTTGCGTTATTATAAAGGAATGTAATACTAGGAGGACATTCCATGAGCAAAGTTTTAATCATCGGCGGCGGAGCTGCCGGAATGATGGCGGGAGTTTTCGCGGCCTGCAACCATCATGAAGTTCATATATTAGAAAAAAATGAAAAACTCGGCAAGAAAGTTTTCATCACAGGAAAAGGAAGATGCAACGTAGCCAATGCCTGTGATACAGAAGAACTATTCCCGGCAGTCATGAGCAACCCGAAATTTCTTTACAGTGGCTTCTATTCATTCGGTCCACAGGATGTTATGAATTTCTTCGAAGAAGCAGGCGTCCCTCTGAAAGTGGAAAGAGGAAACCGGGTTTTTCCGCAGTCTGACCATTCTTCGGATATCATCCGTGCCCTGGAACGTGAACTGAAGAAAGCAGGAGCAAAAGTTCATCTTCACACTGCTGTAAAAGAGGTAGTAAAAGAACAGATAACAGACCCGGAAACAGGCACAGAGAAAGAAAAAATTACAGGCGTGATCCTGACAGATGGTACCTTTATGGAAGGTGATGCAGTCATTGTAGCCACAGGCGGCTTTTCCTATCAGAGTACAGGTTCCACAGGAGATGGATATCGCTTCGCAAAAGAACTGGGACTGAAAGTCACAGACATCAGCCCGTCTCTGGTTCCACTAAAGACAAAAGAAGACTATATCCCAAAACTTCAGGGTCTTTCCCTTAAGAACACGGGACTTACCATAAAGAACGGCAAGAAAGTACTGTACGAAGATTTCGGTGAAATGATGTTTACTCATTTCGGAGTTACAGGTCCGATGATCCTGTCTGCCAGCGCCCATATAGGCGCAAAACTGGCAAAAGCTCCAAACGGCGAACTGTCCGCATATCTGGATCTGAAACCAGCTCTCACCAGAGAACAGCTCGACGCCAGAATCCTGCGCGAATTCGAAGCAGGACAGAACAAACAGTTTAAGAACGTGATCGGCGTACTTTTCCCGTCATCTCTGACCCCGGTAATGCTGGAGCTGGGGGGAATTCCGGCAGACAAGAAAATCCACGACATCTCCAGAGAAGAACGCCAGCACTTTATTGATCTCATAAAAGCATTCCCATTTACCATCACAGGAATGGGCGAATTCAAAGAAGCCATCATCACCAAGGGCGGCGTTTCCGTAAAAGAGATCAATCCCGGAACCATGGAATCAAAGAAAATCTCAGGCCTTTACTTCGCTGGCGAAGTGCTGGATCTGGATGCAGTGACCGGCGGATACAATCTACAGATTGCCTGGTCCACTGCATATCTGGCAGCGCAGGCGATACAGTAACCGATAATCTATTATAGAAATCTCGGGTCTTTTGTGACCTTTGCTCAAAAAACACTTTGCGGGATATTGCCAGTGAACAGTAATGAGGTAGTACCTTGTAAGAAAATTATATCTATGATATGATTTGGCTATATATTATTTAAAGATTATAAATGCTAAGTAATAAAACAGAGAAAAACGTTGCTGTTCATTTTGTTCTCAGTAACAGAAAATCTGTTTAAATAATAGAAACAGGAGGAACCGTGAAAATGGGATGTAATATTGCCATCGACGGACCTGCAGGAGCAGGAAAAAGCACCATCGCCAAAAAAGTGGCGAAAGAATTATCATTTATCTATGTAGACACAGGAGCTATGTACAGAGCAATGGCTTTATATCTTCTGAATCATGGAGTAAACGGAGACAGTCAGGAAGAGATTGAAACTGCATGTTCCGGTGCAGATATCTCCATAGAATATAAAAACGGAGAACAGATCGTAATCCTCAACGGCGAGAACGTTAATTCCATGCTCCGTACCGAACAGGTAGGAAACATGGCATCCAAGAGCTCAGCAAACGCAAAAGTGAGAGCTCATCTTCTGAAACTCCAGAGAACTCTGGCAGAAAAGAATGATGTGGTTATGGATGGCAGAGATATTGGAACAACGATCCTTCCAAATGCAGAGGTAAAAATTTATCTTACTGCAAGCGCTGATACCAGAGCAAAAAGAAGAGCCCTTGAGTACGAACAGAAAGGCGAACCGTTCGATTTCAACCAGATTCTTAAGGATATCATCGAGCGTGACGAACGCGACATGAACCGCGAAGTCTCTCCTCTGAAACAGGCAGATGATGCAGTACTTGTAGATTCTTCGGAAATGGGAATTGATGATGTTGTAAATGCTATTCTCAATGTATATAAGGAAAAAGTACAGAAATAGTATCAGAAATTTGATCTTGTCCAGAAAACCAGATAGGTTTCCTGAATCCACAGTAGGCAAATTGCTGGGGAGAAATGTTGCTGGATAATCTGACAGGTCGAAAGGATTATTTATGAAAGTAAAAGTGGCAGAAACAGCCGGATTCTGTTTCGGTGTCAAACGTGCAGTGGATAAAGTTTATGAACTGATTGGTACTGAACAGAAACCGATTTTCACTTTGGGCCCGATCATTCATAACGAAGAAGTGGTGGCAGATCTGGATGCAAAAGGCGTTCATGTTATCACAGAAGAGGATCTCGATACTTCAGATAATAATCTGCGAAACGGTATCGTAGTAATCCGCTCCCATGGAGTAGGAAAACCAATCTATGATAAATTGAAAGAAAAAGGCATCTCCTACGTAGATGTCACCTGCCCGTTCGTTCTGAAAATCCACCGCATCGTAGAGAAAGAAAGCCTTGCCGGAAACCATGTGATCATTATCGGTGACAAAGATCACCCTGAAGTTCAGGGTATTTGCGGATGGTGTCAGGGACCCTATACAGTGATCAAAAATCAGGATGAAGCAGATGCATTTGTACCTCCAAAAGGGAAAAAGATAAGTATTGTGTCTCAGACGACATTTAATTACAACAAATTTAAAGATTTAGTTGAAATTCTCCGCAAAAAGAGGTATGATAATAATGTTTTAAATATTCTTAATATTTTAAACACTATTTGTAATGCTACCGAAGAACGGCAGAAAGAAGCAAAAAACATAGCCGGAGAGGTAGACACTATGCTGGTCGTAGGAGGCCGGCACAGTTCCAATACTCAAAAGCTGTTTGAAATATGTAAAAAGGAATGTGGAAATACTTACTATATACAAACACCTGTAGACTTGGATTCTGAAATGTTCCAATGCAGTAGTTATGTAGGTATTACAGCAGGGGCTTCCACCCCAAAGAAAATTATTGAGGAGGTTCAAGAACATGTCAGAATTAAGTTTTGAACAGATGCTGGAAGATTCCGTAAAAACTATCAGAAATGGAGAGATTGTACAGGGTACTGTCATCGATGTAAAAGAAGATGAGATTATTCTGAATATCGGTTATAAAGCAGACGGTATTATCACAAAGAACGAATACTCTAACGATGCAAGCCTTGTACTCACAGATGCTGTTCACGTTGGCGACACAATGGAAGCAAAAGTTCTCAAAGTAAACGATGGAGAAGGTCAGGTTACTCTTACTTACAAGAGACTGGCAGCAGAGAAAGGCAACAAACGTCTTGAGGAAGCATTTGAGAATCAGGAAGTATTAAAAGCTACTGTAACTCAGGTACTTGACGGTGGACTTTGTGTAAATGTAGACGAAGCAAGAGTATTTATTCCTGCAAGCCTCGTTTCCGACACATATGAGAAAGACCTTTCCAAATATGCAGATCAGGAAATCGAATTTGTAATCACAGAATTCAACCCAAGAAGACGCCGTATCATCGGTAACCGTAAACAGCTTCTTCTTGCTGAGAAAGCAGAAAAACAGAAAGAATTAATGGAAAAAATCCATGTTGGCGATACAGTTGAAGGAACTGTTAAGAACGTTACAGATTTCGGTGCATTCATCGATCTCGGCGGAGCTGACGGACTTCTTCACATTTCCGAAATGTCCTGGGGCAGAGTAGAGAACCCGAAGAAGGTATTCAATGTTGGTGATACTGTAAAAGTTCTTATCAAAGAAATCAATGGAGACAAAATTGCACTTTCCCTTAAATTCCCGGAAGAGAATCCATGGCTCACAGCAGCTGAGGACTTCGCTGTAGGAAACGTAGTAAAAGGTAAAGTTGCACGTATGACAGACTTCGGTGCATTTGTAGAACTTGCACCTGGTGTAGATGCACTTCTTCATGTATCTCAGATTTCTAAAGAGCATGTTGCTAAACCTGCAGATGTACTGTCAATTGGACAGGAAATCGAAGCTAAGGTTGTTGACTTCAATGGTGAAGACAAGAAGATCAGCCTGAGCATGAAAGCTCTCGAAGCACCAGTTGAGGAAAACACAGAAGAATAATTTTATATAGTCAGAAAGTATTGATACCGTCTTTGCCGGAGATTCCGGCAGAGGCGGTGTTTTTTATACCATAGGAAATTACTCCGTAATTTTTCTATGATATAAAAATCCCTTCGGGCAGGATTGCACTGCGTCGGAGAAAAATTGTGCCGCTGTATTGTTACTGAGAACGGAGCGAACAGTAACTAAAATACAGAAAAAAGTATATCTTTATAAGAAATATATTGAAAAAAACATATATTAGAGGTAATATAGTATGAAGACGATGCTATAGGGATTTTATGTAAGACAGAAGATGTCTGCATAGGAAGTCGGGTGAGAATCCCGCACAGGAACGCTACTGTGATGAGTGAAAGCTCTAGTCAGGTCTATCTTTATAGCTGAGTGCAGAAACCCTCGGTTTCAGGGTGGCACGGTATTTTGTGATGGAGTCGTGTCGTAAAAGGCGCGTCTTTTTTTATTTTACAGAAAATTTTTGATAATGTTTTGTGAAATAAAAATGTTCCGCGGAAATCGCACTGTATTAAACAGAATATCCGGGTAAAAGAAAGGAGGAAAGTGGTATATTACATAAAAGTCTGTAAGAGGCGGAAACCACATTGCATAAAAGACGTGCAGATCATAGAAAAACTGATGCATATCTTTGCACAGGAAAAAGGAAAGAGAGGTAAAAAGATGCTAAAAAAGGAACTGCGCAAAAAAATACAGGCAGTTATAATGGCGGCAATTGTGACATTTACCACAGTAGGAGCACCTGCTGTCACATTTGCAGATGAGTTACCGGGTGAAGCGGTTGTTACTGAATTTTCTGACGGTGAAGAAGCAAGTGGAAATAGTACGGGAGATGAGTTCTCTGCAGGAACAGATGTAACAGTGCAGAACAGTGTCGGAAATGATCAGCCATCAGTATCTGCAGATGAAAACAGTGACGGATCAACGGAAGATGGGGCTGCAGAGGCGGCAGCTCAGGAATATCTGAAAGCTAATTTTATTGATGGAACTAATAAAATTATATTAAACGGAGGAACTGGTGTTACAAAGAGTGAAGACGGACTTACTTATAATGTAGGACTTACGATTCCGACAAGCGGTTCTGCTATCAGCAGTATGAGACTGAAATATGTTAACACAGCTTATAAGACGGGATGGTATATTTCAAAGGATAATCCATATGTTGGATATAAGGATCCGGCAACAAGTGGCAGCCGTGGAATTACACGTCCGTCTGCTGAAGAAGGACCTTACAGTTTTACTGCAACTTTGAAGCTTTTTGAGAAAAATACAGATGACAGTGCAATTAATGACGGCACAGCGACTGCTCTTGCCACACAGGATTTTACTATTATTCTGGCTCCGGAAAAGAAAAAATATACAGTAAATGTGAAACCTGTCGATGCAAAGACCGGTGCTGCAGTTGAGAGTGCTTCTGTAGAAATCCAGAAGAACTGGAATTCGCTGAAACCGGAATCAGATGGAAGCTATATTCTCACAGAAGGAGAAGAATATACTCTCACAGTAACAGCAGAAGGGTATGACAAATATACACAGACATTTACCCCGACTGTTCAGGGGGATATGGAAGTAAAACTTTCTCCGATCATTTACAGAAACACTACATTTGCTGTAACCGGAAATGACGGTACTGTGATCACAGATGCGGATATTACATTGAAAGAGGGCTGGTATACAACTCTGAAACCGCAGGAAGATGGCAGCTATAAACTTCAGGTCGGCAAAGAATACAAATATACTATTACAAAAGACGGATATAAAGATGCATCCGGAAGCTTTACTGTGCCGGATGAAGATGGAGATTATACATTCCCGGTTGTGCTTGAGTCCAATATTGACCCGGCCGATCAGGCTGCTGTAGATGCAGTAAAGAAAGCTTTTGATGCAGAATTTGGAAGTCTCCGCCCAATATATGGAACAGACTCCAATATTGCAGATACAGTACTGGCAAGAATTCAGAACTATACGCTGGACGTGGATGTATCAAAAGTAAAAGTTTCTCTGGAATCAACAGAGGATTCTACATACATCGGAACAGACGGAACGATCCATTATGTGACAGATGGACTGGGCGGCATGGGCGTATATTCAAAGAATATAAGCTGTACGTTCAAATTTACCTGCAACAGCGCATCCGCAGTATCTGACCGTACTGTAACTGTTGGATGGGATAGAGAATATTTCAAAGGAAAAATGCAGACTGAGGCGGACAGTCTTACATGGGACAGCATTAAAGGAAACAACGAGTCTCAGGAAGAGGTAGATTCTGATCTGACACTTCCGGGATGCATGGGCTCCAACGCACGTTCTGTATGGTCAGAGATTACATGGAAATCTTCAGAACCGGATGTTATTTCCATTCAGGCACCATCTATTGATTCCATGATCTATCCGAGAACCGGAAAGATTCAGCCAAAGACAGAAGACACAGAAGTAACGCTGACAGCTACATTTAAGGCAAACAGTAATGTTATCAATGACTATTTTGAGAAAGTTGACAGTTTTGGAACAATTACAAAAACTTTCAAAGTAACTGTAAAAGGAACCGGAAATCAGGTTCCTACAGCAGAAGAACTGAAAGCACTTCTGGACAAATATTATACAGCAGAAAGTCTGCAGGATTTTAATTCCAAGGAACAGCTGGATACAGCTAACTGTACCGGTGACATTCAGCTTCCGCGTTATACAAGGATCAAGGATGAAAATGGGGATTATGTATTTGCCAATAAAGAAATTACAGTTACATCAAGTGATCCTGAACTCCTGAAAGTCAACGGCTACAGAGTAGCAGTTGATATGTTTAAATATGAGAAAGATACCACAGCAAATCTTATTGTGACTTTCACAAGAGAAGGTGTTACAGCTGTTAAAGAGATTCCGATCACAGTTGCCACAAAGGGAATCAATGAGGCACTGGATAAAGAACTCGCAATGATGGACTACGCAAAAGCCCATTATTTTGACGGTATCAAAGGTGACAATACAGATGCGGATAATATCACACAAAACCTTCAGACTTTCCAGGAAATGTATCTGGATAGTGATGGAAATGCAGTATGGGTTCACAATGCAGATGATAAAACAGGTGCAGGTATCGGACCAGATGATTACTTTGATGATCCGTGGGTTATGGAAGGCCAGGGATATAATCACTTTAAATCTTCTGATATCAGTGTGATCAAACATGAAAATCTTGTTGTAACAAGACCGGAAAGTAATACACAGGTTACGATCAGTTCTCTTCTTTCCAGCGAGAAATACGGCCAGTTTGCAAAAGACCATCCAGACAATGAGAAACTTCAGAAACTTTACAAACAGGAAGTTTCTGTTACGGTAACTGTAAAAGGTACCAAGGCAGAGTCTGAAGCACTGAAATCAAAGATTGAGGAAGCAAATGCTCTTCTTGAAACAATTACAGAAGGAACAGATGCAGGCCAGTATCCGGAAGGAACAAAGAAAAAACTTGCAGATGCTATTACAGCAGCACAGGCAGTTCTGGATGATACAGAAGCAGAAGAAGCGCAGCAGACAGCGGCGATTGCAGCTCTTGTTAAAGCAATGAAGGACTGCAGGGATTCCCGTATTTCACAGACCGCAGATGTAACTGCAATCGTAAATACAACAGCGAATACAGCGGGGGAAGTTCAGAAGATTACAGTAAAATCTACGGATGCGGCGATTTATGGATATGCTAAACCGGAAGCATATCAGAATGAGGTAACTGCTCTGGATGCATTTGCTGATATTCATGCGGCTATGTATGGAGATGAATTTAAAGCAGATCCTGAAAAATATTTAAAAATAAACGAAAGCGGATGGGTCACCAGAATGTTTGGTGCAGACGGCGGAAATATTGGATTTCTGGTAAATAATACTACACCTGTTGATGCATCCGGTATGGGAAGCTTATGCAATAACACAGTTCTTAAGAACGGTGATGTATTAAATGTGTTTGTCTACAATGATCCTGGTTATGGCGACAGATATTTGTATTTTGATGCTGTTAGCACAGATATTATGGCAGACAAAGCATTTGATTTGAACGTAAAAGGAAGTAAAGTAGCATGGGGAGAAGCTGCCGCTGCACAGAAAGATGTTACAGTAGAGCTTCGCGACAGTCAGGGAAATGTAGCAGCAACAGGCGTAACAGATGAAGCGGGAAATGTTTCATTTAAGGTAGTAACTGCAGGAGACTATACAGCAGTTATCACAAAGGCACCTTATGATTATTATATTCCTGTAAATGCGCAGATTTCTGTAAAAGCACATGAACATAGCTATACAGCCTGGAAAAAGGTAAGTGACGCTACTGTTTTTGAAAAGGAAAAGCAGGAACAGACATGTAAGTGGTGCGGCGAAAAGAATTATAGATATACAGGAGAAAAACTGGAGCCAACTGTTAAACTCAGCGTATCCAAACTTACACTTAAAACTAAACAATCCAAGACAGTAAAAGTAACAGGGCTTGCTAACGGAGACTCTGTAAAAAGCTGGAAATCCAGCGATACAAGTGTTGCTACAGTTGATAAAAACGGAAAGATCACTGCAACCAAAAAAGAAGGTACAGCAGTTATTAAGGTAACTCTGGCAAGTAAAAAGACGGCAAAAGTGGCAGTTACTGTAAAATTTATAAGAACCCAAAAAATTACTAAAGTACCGAAGACACTTAATCTTACTGTCGGCAAGAAGTATGCACTGAAACCAGTTGTAACGCCTTCCAATTCTCAGCAAAAAGTAACTTATAAGAGCAGCAACACCAAGATTGCCACAGTAAGTGCAACTGGTGTTATTAAAGCAAAAAGGGCAGGAAAAGTAACTGTTAGAGTACAGTCGGGCAAACAGAAAGCATATGTAAAAGTAACTGTTAAACCGGCACCTGCATTAAAAGCTATTAAAAATGTTCCGACAAAGAAAACTATTGTAAAAGACAAAACTTATACATTAAAACCACAGCTGTATCCAGCTGGCAGTATTGCAAAGATCACTTATACATCAAGCAATACAAAAGTTGCTTCCGTAGACACAAAAGGCAAGATCACAGCAGTGAAAAAAGGAACAGCAGTAATTACTGTGAAAGCAGGTAAATTTACAGTAAAGTGTAAAGTAACAGTAAAATAAGCTGTACTGTCTGATGATAGCAGGTGATATGAAGAGGACTCTCTTAAAACAAATAAAAGAGAAAAATGATTCAGTAACTGCTATTATTTAAGAAAAACAATAAAATGATGAAAACTCGGTGCAGGATATAAAATATGCAGGAGTTTTCATCATTTTTGTTTTTACAGAATCTGTGTTTGGAGATTTACAGAAAGCTTAATTTAATGTTTTTAGTAAATATGGCAATGCATGTTTTAGGTACTGTTTTTGCTGCTGTGGATTATTGAGAAATGCATCCGAGCATGCAAACCATGTATAACAGGTGTCTTTTGTAGCTGCTTTTCGATGCTTTTTGTCAATTCCTGAACCAAGTGCTTTGGGGATAGCAGTATCTTCTTCCGGCAGATAATAGTAATTTTTGTGATCGGAATAATATTGCTTCAGCTTTCCGTTTGTTGTTTTTATAATAAATTTTATTATTTCTTCTTCTCCGGTGAGATAAAATTGCTCGTTTCCATTGGAAAATTTCTGCGGTAATTTATATGGGAGTTTTAGTTCCAGTATCAGGTTTTCACCGTCATATTCTGCATATGTAACTTCATATTCTGAATCATAAATACACAGGTAATTCAACATCTCAAAAATCCTGCCAAGTCCCAGCACGTCTTCGAGATTGTGTCCGAGAATCTCATCGGCCATAACGGCATTTCGTTTCTTCAGGAAATCTTTATAAAGTTGAATGCATTCTTTTCCGTTGTCATAAATTCTGTCTTTGATTCCCAGAAATTCTTCAAGACATGGCTGTTTCATGGCCGTCAGCTTCAGAAGTGTTTTTAGAGGTTTCAATGTCAGATACAGATCTAACGAGAATTTTCCTTCAAAAGGAGAATGCAGGTCATATTTTTCGTATCTGGCTTCCAGATATGGCTGATCGAACCGCTCTCCGTTATAAGAAATTAGCAAATCATACTGTTCAAGAAATTGTGAAAAAATTCTCAGAATTGTCTCTTCTTCTGTGGCATTTTCGGCCATCCACTGGTAAAAATACCAAGTTTTATCTTCAATTCCAACAGCTCCAATAAGGTACAAAAACGTGGATTTTCTGGATAATCCGGTGGTCTCAATGTCATAAAAAACGGGTGAAAAATTGTATTTTTGGAAGAATTTTCCAGTGAAAAATTTAACAGTCTCAAAGTCTGGAAACCCTTGTAAAATGGGCATTTTTTTAACAATCATGTTAATCTTTTTTCCTTTCCTAAATTGTATTTAATTATACACAAGAATTTAAAATTTGGGTAGTGATTTTTTTTAGAAAATGGTTTATAGTATAAATGTAAATGAAAAAAATTATACAAAAAAAGGAAGAAAAAGCATGTGGGATTTATCAATTTTGGGGATTGATTTTTATCACCTCATTAACTGGTTTATCATATACAGTTTCTTCGGATGGGTGTGGGAAACCTGTTATGTGTCTGTAAAGAACGGAAAATATGTGAACCGTGGCTTTATTAATGGACCGTTATGCACCATATATGGATGCGGGGCAGTATCTGTTTACGTAATCCTGAAATCGGTAAGCGGCAATCTGTTATGGTTGTTCTTGGGAGGAATCGTGGTGGCTACTGTACTGGAGTATGTGACTGCAGTATTAATGGAGACAATCTTCCATACGTCCTGGTGGGATTACAGTGATAATAAATTCAATTTCCAGGGACGCATTTGCCTGGGGGCTTCTCTTGGATGGGGCTTCTTCACAATTCTTCTGTTTAAAGTTCTTCACCCTATTGTAGAGTACATTGTTGCATTATATCCGGTTTTCGTTGGGGAAATCGGGGTATGTGTGATAGGAATTGTCTATGTTGTGGACTTTGGGTTCTCAGCAGCTGCAGCGTTCCGTATTCAGGAAAAACTGCCGATCATCGAAGCTGCTATGGAGCAGGCGAAGGACGAAATGCTTGTCAGGATGCACGAGAAAGTTGCCAGTGTTGGATTTGCAAAAGAAGCTACTCTTGAGAGCGTAAAAGAACGTCTGGAGGATGTGGAAGTTCTTAAAGAAATGGAACAGAAACGGGCAGCAATCGCAGCAGAACTCAGTGCAGAGCTTCAGAAGAAGAAGGAAGCTATGGCAGCAAAGGTCGGCCACAATATGCAGCGTTTCGTAAAGGCATATCCAAACCTGAACCGTGGCTACAAATTACATAATCTGAAGAATATCAGAAATAAAAAAGAAAAATAGAAATCCTATCGTTAAAGGCGGTTTTAATGGATTCTGTTCCGCAGTTGTGGAATACTTTCGCAGCTGCGGTGATTAACGAAAAAGCGGATCAAAAAGAGCGGAAAAAATACAAAAAAGTTACTGAGAAGACAAAGAAACAGTAGCAACGAAAATACTCTTGAGATGCTTAATATAAAAAGGAGGGAACAAAATGGGAATTTTAACCTTTAAGGGTGGTGTTCATCCTTATGACGGAAAAGAATTATCCAAGAACAGTCCGGTAGTGAAATATCTGCCTAAGGGAGATATGGTATATCCTCTTTCACAGCACATTGGTGCGCCGGCTGCACCGGTGGTTCAGAAAGGAGACCATGTACTTGCAGGACAGAAAATTGCGGATGCTGCAGGCTTTGTCTCATCACCGATTCATGCGTCTGTTTCCGGTACAGTAAAAGGAATTGAACCGAGACTGACAGCAACAGGATCTATGGTCAATTCTATTATCATTGAGAATGATCAGAAATATGAAAGTGTGGAATTTACTCCTGCACGACTGGAGGATCTTTCAAAAGAAGAGATCCTGGCAAGAATTAAAGAAGGCGGAGTAGTAGGAATGGGTGGTGCCGGATTCCCGACACAGGTAAAACTTGCTCCAAAGGAACCGGACAAGATCGATCATATTCTTGTAAACGGTGCTGAGTGTGAACCGTATCTTACCAGCGATTACAGAAGAATGCTGGATGACTCTGAGAAGCTGATCGAAGGCTTAAGAGTCATGCTGAAGCTTTTTGACAATGCGAAGGGTTATATCTGTATTGAAGATAATAAGCCTGACTGTATTGCAAAGCTGAAAGAAATGGTAAAAGATATTCCCCGTATCGAAGTTGCAGAGTTGATGACCAAGTACCCGCAGGGTGGTGAGCGATTCCTGATCAAGGCTGTCACAGACAGAGAGATCAACTCAACTATGCTTCCGGCAGATGCGGGATGCGTTGTTGATAACGTAGATACTGTAATTGCTGTTTATGAGGCAGTTATCCTTGGAAAACCTGTTATGGACCGTATCGTAACAGTAACAGGACAGGGAATTAAGAATCCGCAGAATTTTGAGGTCCTTTCAGGAACAGATATGGCAGAGCTGATCGAAGCTGCCGGCGGACTGACAGACAATGTATCAAAAGTAATCTCCGGTGGTCCTATGATGGGATTTGCCATGTACGATACTCATGTACCATGTATCAAGACAAGTTCTGCCTGCCTCTGTCTGGAGAAGGATGATGTGGCAGATGCTGAGCAGACTGCATGCATTAACTGCGGCAGATGCGTAGGAGTCTGTCCCGGTCATGTCATTCCTGCAAGACTTGCAACATTTGCAGAGCATGGTGACATGGAAAGCTTCCAGAAATTTGACGGTATGGAGTGCTGCGAATGTGGTTGCTGCAGTTATATCTGTCCGGCTAAGCGTCCGCTGACCCAGATGATCAAATCTATGCGTAAGATGGTTCTGGCAAGCCGTAAGAAAAAGTAAAAGGGGGACATCATAATGGATCAGATGTTACATGTATCATCCAATCCCCATGTCCGGGATAAGATGACAACAAGCAAAATCATGCAGCTTGTGGCGCTGGCACTTCTGCCGACCACACTGTTTGGAATTTATAATTTTGGCATTCGCGCTTTACTGGTAGTAGTGATCACCGTTGCTTCCAGTGTATTCTTTGAGTGGATTTATGATAAACTGATGCACAAGAAAAACACCATCACGGACTTCAGTGCAGTAGTTACAGGTTTATTACTTGCATTAAATATGCCTGCATCTATTCCGCTCTGGATGCCTGTACTTGGCAGTGCATTTGCAATTATTGTTGTAAAACAGCTCTTCGGTGGTCTGGGACAGAACTTCATGAACCCGGCACTTGCAGGAAGATGTTTCCTGATGATCTCTTTTGCAGGAAAGATGACAGATTTCGCAGTAAGCGATAAGTTCAGAGGTGTAGTAGATACTGTATCCGGTGCAACTCCTCTGGCAGCTCTGAAACAGAATGGATTTACAGATGGTTCTGTATCCGTATTACATATGTTTATCGGTGATATCCAGGGTACAATTGGTGAGACTTCAGCAATCGCGATCCTTATCGGTGCAGCAATCCTTCTGGTTTACAAAGTCATCGATCTTAAGATCCCGCTTACTTATATCGGATCTTTTGCAGTATTTGTAATCCTTTACATGCTTGGAACAGGCAAAGGATTTGATGTGAATTATCTGTTTAGTCACATTTTCGGTGGCGGTCTTATGCTTGGCGCATGGTTTATGGCTACAGACTATGTCACAACACCGATCACACCTAGAGGACAGTATGTATATGGTGTCTGTCTTGGTGTACTGACTGCAATCTTCCGTCTTTTCGGCGGTTCTGCAGAGGGTGTATCCTATGCGATTATTTTCTGCAACCTGTTAGTTCCAATGATCGAACGTGTGACTCGTCACCCGGCATTTGGGAAAGGGGGCAAAAAAGCATGAGTAACAGAATTATCAAAGATACGATTGCCATTACAGTGATCACGCTGGTGGCAGGACTTGCCCTTGGTGTAGTTCAGGATATTACAGCTGACCCGATCGCAAAGCAGGAAGCACAGGCGAAACAGGATGCTTACAAAGCAGTATTTGCAGATGCAGACAGCTTTGACGTAGTAGATGTAGATGCAGATGCACTGCAGTCTTATCTGAATGAGAACGGGTATGCAGCACAGTCTATCGATGAGACCATGCTTGCAAAAGATGCTTCTGGCAATGAACTGGGATATGCATTTACAGTAACCACTTCCGAAGGTTACGGCGGAGATATTCAGTTTGCAATGGGTATCCAGGATGACGGTACTTTAAATGGAATCTCTATTCTTTCCATCGGTGAGACCGCAGGCCTTGGTATGAGAGCAAACACAGATGCATTTAAGGATCAGTTCAAAGATAAGAAAGTAGACAAATTTGAATATACAAAAACAGGTGCCACAGCAGATAATCAGATCGATGCTTTAAGTGGTGCCACAATTACAACGAATGCCATGACAAACGGTGTCAACGTCGGTTTATGTGCATTCCAGTATGAGAAAGGAGGAAACTAGTGATGAAACCAAACACACCTGCAGAACGTTTGTATAACGGAATCATCAAAGAAAATCCTACCTTTGTACTGATGCTTGGTATGTGTCCGACACTGGCCATCACCACATCTGCAACTAATGGTATCGGAATGGGACTTACTACAACAGTAATCCTTGCAGCATCCAACTTAATGATCTCTCTTCTGAGAAACTTTATTCCGGACAGAGTCCGTATGCCTGCATTTATCGTAGTAGTTGCTTCATTCGTAACAGTCGTACAGCTTCTTTTACAGGGATTTATCCCAAGTCTGTATGATTCACTTGGAATTTATATTCCTCTGATCGTAGTTAACTGTATTATCCTTGGCCGTGCAGAAGCATATGCATCCAAGAATAAACCGATCGCATCCTTGTTCGATGGTATTGGTATGGGACTTGGATTTACTTTAAGTATTACCTGTATCGGCGCGGTACGTGAACTGATCGGTGCCGGATCTATTTTCGGACATCAGATTCTTCCTTTGGCAGATGCTGCAGCAGGTAAAGCTGGTTATGAACCAATTACAATCTTTATCCTCGCACCTGGAGCATTCTTTGTTCTGGCAGCACTTTCCGCATTACAGAACAAATTTAAACTTGGTGCAGCTAAACGTGGCATTGACCCGAGTAATCCGGACTGCGGCGGAAGCTGTGCAGCCTGCGGCAATACCATGTGCAAGGGAAAAAGGGGGTAATGGATTATGAAAGAACTTTTGATCATACTTGTAAGCTCGGCGATCGTAAATAACGTAGTCCTCAGCCAGTTCCTTGGTCTTTGCCCTTTCCTTGGTGTTTCCAAGAGTGTAGAGACAGCAGCCGGCATGGGCGGTGCGATCATCTTTGTTATCACACTGTCATCTTTTGTGACAGGTATTATTTACAACGCTATTTTAGTACCTACAAACCTGATTTATCTGCAGACAATCGTATTCATCCTGCTGATCGCAGCGCTGGTACAGTTTGTAGAGATGTTCCTTAAGAAAGCAATGCCTTCTCTGTATCAGGCACTTGGTGTGTATCTTCCTCTGATCACAACAAACTGTGCAGTTCTCGGTGTTGCCCTTACAAACGTACAGAAAGGTTATAATGTACTTCAGGGAACGATCAACGGATTTGCAACAGCAGTCGGATTTACAATTTCTATTGTACTGATGGCGGGTATCCGTGAAAAAATCGCATACAATGACATTCCAAAATCCTTCCAGGGATTCCCTACAGTTCTGCTGACTGCCGGACTGATGGCAATTGCCTTCTTCGGATTTTCAGGACTGATTTAAGGAGGGAAATGTTATGAATATAGGAGCAATTATCGCGGCAACTGTACTGGTTGCGGCAGTAGGTCTTTTTATTGGTATTTTCCTCGGAGTTGCAGGTAAGAAATTTGCAGTAGAAGTAGATGAGAAAGAGGTTGCTGTTCGTGAAGCACTTCCTGGAAATAACTGCGGTGGCTGTGGTTACCCGGGCTGTGATGGTCTGGCTGCAGCAATTGCCAAAGGTGAAGCGCCTGTAAACGGTTGTCCTGTAGGTGGTGAGCCTGTCGGAAAAGTGATCGCAGCGATCATGGGACAGGAAGTTGTTGAGACAGCCCGTCAGGTTGCATATGTAAAATGTGCAGGTACCTGCGAAAAGACAAAAGACAATTATGAATATACAGGTGTGGAAGACTGTGAAATGATGGCTTTCATTCCCGGCGGCGGAGCTAAGGCCTGTGGATTTGGATGTCTTGGATTCGGAAGCTGCGTAAAAGCCTGTCCGTTTGGTGCTATTGATGTAGTGAATGGTGTGGCTGTGGTTGATAAAGAGGCATGTAAAGCGTGTGGTAAATGTGTTGCGAAATGTCCGAAGCATTTGATCGAGCTTGTTCCGTATGAGCAGACTACATTCGTACAGTGCAGCTCTCATGCGAAAGGTAAGGCTGTTACATCTGCCTGTGAAGTTGGATGTATCGGATGTAAGAAGTGTGAGAAGACTTGTCCGAATGACGCGATTACAGTTGATAACTTCTGTGCTCATGTAGATTACAGTAAGTGTACAAACTGCGGTGCATGTAGAGAGGCTTGCCCGAGACATATTATTCAGTAATTTTAAAGAACTGCTGTGTGAGGTAAAACTTGCATAGCAGTTTTTTGTATGGGGACGCACGTGTCAGCATTTCTATTTGGGTTCAGTTTCGGAAGCTAGGAACTCTAAGTTTCGGAAAATCTGCTAAAAGCATTCGCAAAATGCTCAAACTTGCTTCGCTCAGACAGTGAGCATTTTGTTCATAACGCAGATTTCCCGGAACTAAGAGTTACTACGCTTCCTGCAAAAATCACCCAAATAGAAATGCTGATACGTGCTGAGAATTCAAAAAATAGAAAGTGCCCCAAATTATTTATGCATTCGAATATATGTTTGCACTCTGCGGTGTGATGTGTTATGATAGTTCAGAAGTAATCAGGAAACCGGAGGAAATATCATGATCGCATTTGTTCATGGAACGGCAGTAGATATGACCGAGAACTCTGTCATTGTTGAGGCAGGCGGGATCGGATATGACATATATATGACAGGTACGGATCTGTCAAACATCCATATGGGAGAGGAAGTAAAGATCCATACTTATTTTAGTGTAAGAGAAGATGCCATGAAATTATATGGTTTCAGATCCAAAGATGATCTACAGATGTTTAAGCTGCTTCTGGGTGTAAATGGAGTTGGACCGAAGGCAGCAGTAGGAGTTCTGGCAGGAATCACAGCAGATGAACTGAGATTTGCAATCCTTTCAGACGATGTAAAAACGTTGTCCAAGGCTCCGGGAATCGGAAAGAAGACTGCGCAGAAGTTGATCCTTGAATTGAAGGATAAGATGAAACTTGAGGATGCATTTGAGCTGAAACTGGCGCATGAGCAGGAGAAGGCAGCAACAGGACTTGGAGATATCTCAGACGGTAGACAGGAAGCGGTAGAAGCACTGGTTGCGTTGGGATACAGTAGTACAGATGCACTTCGTGCAGTGCGTAAAGTTACGGATGTAGCGCCGGATGATGTGGAAGGTTTGCTGAAAGCGGCATTAAAAAATTTTTGATTTAACTAAATAAACGGCGGAGCAGTTATTTGGTGTAGAGCCACGTAGCGAAGCGGATGATTTTATCCGCCTGACTTGAAACAATGATTTTGCTATTAAAAGGGACTATAAGTTGTCTGAATTCGAGAAAAGAAGATACAGATATATCTGGATATAGAAAAACAGGTTAGTGAAAGGCCAGGAATAAATATTAAATGGAGAAACGTATTATAACCACAGATGTCACAGAGGAGGATTTTTCCCTGGAGGGAAATCTCAGACCTCAGACTCTTGATGATTACATTGGTCAGGAAAAGACAAAGAATACTTTAAAAGTATATATAGAAGCTGCCAAGCAGCGTCATGATGCATTGGATCATGTGCTGTTTTATGGCCCTCCGGGACTTGGAAAAACAACACTTTCCGGAATTATTGCCAATGAGATGGGAGTTCATATGAAGGTAACTTCCGGTCCTGCGATTGAGAAACCAGGAGAGATGGCTGCGATTTTGAACAATCTTCAGGAGGGAGATATCCTGTTTGTGGATGAGATCCATCGTCTGAACAGGCAGGTAGAAGAGGTACTTTATCCTGCTATGGAGGATTATGCTATAGACATTATGATCGGAAAAGGTGCATCAGCCAGATCTATTCGTCTGGATCTGCCGAAGTTTACTCTGGTAGGGGCTACAACGAGAGCCGGACTTCTGTCTGCACCGCTTCGTGACCGTTTTGGTGTGATGCATCATCTGGAATTTTATACTCACGACGAATTGAAAACTATCATTATCCGTTCTGCTCAGGTTCTGGGGGTGGAGATTGACGAGAAAGGAGCAGCGGAGATTGCCAAAAGGTCGAGGGGAACCCCGAGACTTGCAAATCGTTTGTTGAAAAGAGTTCGCGATTTTGCGCAGGTGAAGTATGATGGCAGGATTACTTACGATGTAGCGTGCTTTGCGCTGAATCTTCTGGAAGTGGATCAATACGGTCTTGATAAGATTGACCGCAGAATTTTGCAGACAATGATTGTTAATTTCCAGGGTGGACCGGTAGGACTGGAAACACTGGCAGCCGCTATAGGAGAGGATTCTGGTACATTGGAGGATGTATATGAACCTTATCTGCTTCAGAATGGATTCCTGAATCGTACTCCGCGTGGACGAATGGCATCTGCACTTGCATATGAGCATTTGGGTTACCAGATGCCCGAGAAAAACTAATCAAAAAGTTGTTAAAAGATCAAAAAGTAAAACTTTTTTAAAAATTCCTATACATTTCGACCGCTTTCGAGTATAATGAAATAAATGTCTGGAATTCTCGTTAGATAAAGAGTTATTGATCATTCAGTGTTCAGTAACGTTAGAGAGGCAGACCTGAATATGATTTTGCCCAGTATTATAACAGAATAGAATACAAAAAAATTGTTTTGTTATGAAGGATTAGCAGGATGGATGAATTAATCTGTCCGGTCAAAAGAACAAAAATTTGCGGCATATAATGTGAATTTGCAGAATAGTAATAATAAGATACAGGAGGCTCGTACGGATGGCGGTCAAAAATACAGCAAAGGTAATCATTGGAGGTAAGATTATTACGCTGGGAGGTTATGAATCGGAAGAATATTTCCAGAAAGTAGCATCCTATATAAATAAAAAGATGGATGAATTAAGCGGTATGCCGGGTTACAGCAGACAGCCGATGGAGACCAAGCATACACTTCTTAGTTTGAATATCACAGATGATTATTTTAAGGCTAAGAAACAGGCAGAGGTTTTTGAACAGGATTTACAGCAGAAGGATCAGGAGATGTACGATCTGAAACATGAACTGATTTCTCTTCGTATGCAGATCGAGGAAGTGCAGAAGCATGAACAGGAACTGACCGAGCAGAAGAGCCTTCTGGCAGGAAGAAACGATGAACTGGAAAAGCAGAACAATGAACTTGAGAAACAGATTGATGAACTGCTGAAATAATAAGAGGGGGGATTGCTTCGGTGATTTCCCCTTTGTAATTTTATTATGTGAGGTATATAAGTGAGACGAAATGAAATAGAACTTCTGGCACCTGCCGGTTCTTATGAAGGATTCGAAGCGGCTATTGGCGCCGGAGCAGATGCAGTTTATGTGGGAGGGGCTGCATTTGGAGCGCGTGCATATGCGAAGAATTTCGGAGAAGAAGAGCTTCTCCGGGCAATTGATACCGCCCATATTCATGGAAAGAAGCTGTACCTGACAGTTAACACACTTCTAAAGAACAGAGAACTTTCGGAACATTTGTATGATTATCTGCTTCCGTATTATAAAGAAGGGCTGGATGCGGTAATTGTTCAGGATATGGGGGTATTTATGGCGATCAGGGAGATGTTTCCGGGGCTGCATCTTCATGCCAGTACGCAGATGACTGTGACAGGACCTGAGGGAATGCGTTTTCTGGAGGAACAGGGAGCTTCACGTGTAGTAACTGCCAGAGAACTTTCATTAGATGAGATCAGAAGAATGCATGAGACAAGCCCTATAGAGATTGAATCATTTATTCATGGCGCATTATGTTACAGCTATTCCGGACAATGTCTCATGAGCAGCATTCTTGGGGGAAGAAGTGGAAACAGAGGCCGTTGCGCTCAGCCGTGCCGCCTTCCATACCAAACTGTACTGTGCGGCGAAAGTAAAGACAGAACCTCAGAAAACAGAATCTCTGCAAAAAGAAGCCAGGGAAAGCGGAAACAGGGAAAACGAAATGCGGAAGAAATATGTCCGCTGAGTCTCAAGGACATTTCTACAATAGAAATTCTGCCACAGATTCTGGATGCGGGAGTTACATCTCTTAAAATAGAAGGAAGAATGAAGCAGCCGGGATATACAGCGGGGGTCACTTCCGTGTACAGGAAATATCTGGATATTCTTTTGGAAAAAGGTGCTGAGAATTATAAAGTAGATGAGAAAGATAAACAATATCTGCTGGATCTGTTTAACAGGGGCGGCTCCTGTACTGGATATTATCAGGTGCAGAATGGGCCGTCTATGATGGCATTTACCAATGAAAAGAAAACAGGAGATATCACACCTGCATTAAAACAGAAAAAAGAAAAAATTCAGGGAACATTGATTCTTTATCCGGGAAGTCCGGTAATATTGGATGTGGCCTGCAGAGGAATCCATGGATCTGCATCAGTAGGAGAAGTACAGTATGCGCAAAATCAGCCTCTGACAGAAGAACGAGTCCGTTCACAGATGGAGAAACTGGGAAATACTGTCTATGAGTGGGAGAGTCTGGATATCCAGATGGATGAGAGTATTTTTATTCCGATGAAAATACTGAACGAAACCCGCAGACAGGCCCTGGAAGCCTTGGAAAAAGAGATTCTGCAACCGTACAGAAGAAAAGAAACAGGCAGTTTATGGCTGAAACAAAAGTTATCTGCACAGAGGACCAGATCTGAAGAAACAGAAAAAAAACTGCCAATTTATGTTTCCTGTGAAGAAAAAGAGACCGCACTTGCGTTATATAAAAGTGAAGGAATACAGGGAATGTATCTGAACGGTGATGCCATGGAGGCATGTCTTGACGAGGGTGTGCGCCGGGGGATGGGAATGTATCTGTTACTGCCGCATATTATGAGAGGAGAGATGCCGGAGAAAATGAATTTTCAGATAAAAGACTGGCTGAACAGAGGAATGACAGGATTTCTTGTAAGAAACCTGGAAACATTTGCGATTCTGCAGAAAGCCGGTCTGGCTGAGAAGTGTGTGCTGGATCATAGCATGTATACATGGAACAATGCGGCAGAGGAATTCTGGAACGAGCAAAAAATCATGCGAAATACAATTCCGCTTGAATTAAACGAAGGAGAGATCCGGCACAGAAATAATCAGAACAGCGAGATATTGATTTATGGATATCTTCCACTGATGATTTCCGCCCAATGCGTGCATAAGAATGTTTATGGGTGTAATCATAAAGAAGAGTGGGTAACTCTTAAAGACCGTTATGACAAGGAATTTACAGCCAAATGTGTATGTAACCCGTGGAAAATGGAGAATACAAATTTTAGCATTCCCTGCTATAATATCATTTACAACAGTATTCCCTATGGCCTGCTGAAGGAGAAAAATCAGATAGACAAACTTGGTGTTTCTTCTCTGAGACTTGCGTTTACCATTGAGAAGCCTCAGGAAGCGTTAAAGATTTATGAAGAGTTCCGGGAAGTTTATCAGAATGGCGGAAATCCTCCGAAGCGGGAGTATACAAAGGGACATTTTAAAAGAGGAGCCGAGTAAGGCATATGATTAATGTAATTGTAGAATTATCCAAGTATGTGATCCTTACCCTGATGGTGATTTACACATTCCATTGTTTCTATCTGGTGAAACAGCAGAGTGAGGAGGAGAAAAACGAATCGCTGCGGCAGCAGCTGATGCTTATCTTTTTCATGGATTTTACTGCATTTCTGGTCATCTATCTAAAGACGGGAAAATTTCAGGTAATTCTGTTCTATGTGGAGATGATGGCGTTTTTTGCAGTAATCCAGATTCTGTACAGGCTTATATATAAGAAAGCATCGATTTTATTGCTGAACAATATGTGTATGCTTCTGAGCGTGGGATTCATTATGCTGTGCAGGCTGGATGTGTCTACTGCGACCAGACAGCTTATTATCGTGTCTGGTGTGAATGCAGTGGCCCTTGCAGTTCCGGTTCTGATCAGAAAGATGAAATTTCTAAAGGATCTGACCTGGTTGTACGCGGGGATTGGAATTGTGCTTCTGGCAGCAGTACTGGTGCTTGCTCAGACAAGCTATGGTGCGAAGCTTTCCCTGATGGGGATCCAGCCGTCAGAGGCAATCAAGATCACATTTGTATTTTTTATGGCAGCTTTGCTGAGAAATGGGGCAGATTTTTCGAAGGTAGTCCAGGCGACTGTGGTAGCAGGCTTGCATGTGGGAATTCTGGTATTGTCCAGAGACCTTGGAAGCGCGGTGATTTTTTTCGCCGCATATCTGATCATGATCTATGTGGCTTCCAGAAATGTGGGATATCTGGCGCTTGGGCTTGCAGGCGGGTCAGCAGGAGCAGTTGTTGCATATCATCTGTTTGGACATGTACGGCAGAGGGTAACTGCCTGGAAAGATCCTATGGCGGTATACCAGAATGAAGGATATCAGATCGTTCAGTCATTGTTTGCCATCGGAACGGGTGGATGGTTTGGAATGGGATTATGCCAGGGATCACCGGAAAAAATCCCAGTTGTTAAGAATGACTTTATATTCAGTGCTATTTGTGAGGAACTGGGAGGTATTTTTGCAATCTGCCTGATTCTTGTATGTATGAATTTCTTTTTGATGATCGTAAATATCGCACTTAAGATAAAGAAGCCGTTTTATAAACTAATCGCACTTGGACTTGGTACAGAATACGCATTTCAGGTGTTTCTGACGATTGGTGGTGCAACAAAGTTTATTCCTATGACAGGTGTAACACTTCCACTGGTCAGCTATGGCGGAAGTTCTGTTGCAAGTACAGTGCTGATGTTGGCAATCATTCAGGGATTGTATATTTTGAGAGAAGACGAGGACGAAGAAATTGAGAGATATCGAAGAAAGGAAGCAGCGCAAAGAGCTCAGGAAGCGGCAGAAGCGCAAAGCTCAGGAGATTTCTAGAAAAAAAAGATCCCGCAACCGGGAATATACTTTTGTATCCTGCTTTTTTGTGCTGATCTTTGTAAGCATGATCGGATATCTGGTTTATTTCAATTATGCAAAGAGCGAGGACTTTATTAACAGTCCATATAATACCAGACAGGATACATTTTCAGACAGAGTTGTGCGAGGTAAGATCATATCAGCTGATGAGCAGGTGCTTGCACAGACCAATGTGTATGAAGATGGGACAGAGGAGCGTACTTATCCGTATGCGAATATGTTTGCTCATGTAGTAGGATATGATACAAACGGTAAAAGTGGTCTGGAATCAGAGGCAAACTTTCAGCTTCTGACATCCCATGAATTTTTTCTTAATCAGATGAAGAATGAATTTAAGAATCAGAAGAATACAGGTGACTCTGTAGTAACAACATTGAATGCAGACCTTCAGACAACTGCTTATAATGCATTGGGTGACAGAAGGGGGGCAGTTGTAGCCATAGAGCCGTCTACCGGAAAGATTCTGGTGGAACTTAGCAAACCGGATTTTGATCCGAATACCATCGCAGATAACTGGGATACTCTGGTTAATGACTCTAATGACAGCAGTTTGCTTAACAGAGCGACTAACGGAGCATATCCTCCCGGCTCGACGTTCAAAGTGGTAACCGCTCTTGATTATTTCAGGACTAAAGGAAGTCTGGAAGGATTTTCTTATCTTTGTGAGGGAAGCATTACAACGGAAGATCACACGATTCGCTGTTATGGCGGGACAGTTCACGGTCAGGAGGATTTTTACAGTGCTTTTGCAAACTCCTGCAACAGTGCTTTTGCGGAGATAGGAACTATAGTTGGGGGCAGTTCTCTGAGAAAGACGGCAGAAGAGCTTCTGTTCAATAAGAGTCTGCCGCTTACTTCCTATAAAAAAAGTAACTTTACACTTAATGGAAATTCTTCAGTTGCAGAAGTCATGCAGACTGCGATCGGACAGGGAAATACGCTGGTATCTCCGATGCATATGGCATTGATTACCAGCGCTATTGCCAATGGCGGTGAGTTGATGAAACCATATCTGATAGATTCTGTAGTCAGCTCAGATGGTGAAACAGTCAAGACGACACAGCCGGAGAGTTATAAACGTCTGATGACGGAAAATGAGGCAAATATCCTTGGAAAACTGATGAAAGGCGTTGTGGAGAATGGAACAGCATCTGCTTTAAACGGAAGAGGATATACAGTAGCAGGTAAAACCGGATCAGCGGAATTTGATGAAAATGGTTCCAGCCATTCCTGGTTTATCGGATACTCTAATGTAAATGATCCTGACCTCGTAGTAGCTATTATTGTTGAGAATGGTGGTACAGGAAGCGAGGCAGCTGTGCCGATCGCAGGCCAGATATTTGATGCGTATTATTTTGATAATTAACCCAATCAAGGAATACTGGCGAATCGCGATATCTGTCCGATTTATGAATAAAATGCTCTGTTTTATGAGATGGCTGTAACGATATCTCTGAACAGAGCATTTTTGTATTTGTAATCTTGCCATGATGATTCCATATTTACGGGTTGCGGGTTTGGTGAAAAAGAGGTATACTATATTCAGTTTTTAATACCACGCAAAACAGGAGGGATTGCATTATGATAGAAGCAACGAGCTGTGGCGGTGTGGTAATTCATCGGGGTAAGATTCTTACATTGTATAAATCTTACAGGAACCGTTATGAGGGCTGGGTATTACCGAAGGGAACTGTGGAGCCGGGTGAAACGCATGAACAGACGGCATTACGTGAAGTGATGGAAGAGGCTGGAGTGCGGGCTACCATTGTCAAATATATCGGGAAGAGCCAATATAACTTTACCGTTCCGGAGGACGTGGTTTCCAAAGAGGTACACTGGTATCTGATGACTGCGGATAATTATCATAGTAAGCCCCAAAGAGAAGAGTTTTTTGTAGATTCAGGATATTATAAATATCATGAAATCTATCATCTGTTGAGATTTTCCAATGAGAAGCAGATTGTAGAGCGTGCATATCAGGAGTATCTGGAGATGAGAAGCAACGGACTCTGGGGAAAACAGCATAAGTATTATTAACGTGGACAGGGCTGTGTTTTTTGACGCAGCCCGGTTTAAATTTCGGAGAATATGGGAATGCTTTTAATGAAGCAGACCAGGGAGCAGATGAATTTTCATTTGCCTGACAAATGCAGAAGAATGGGAGAAGGAGCAAGATGCTGGAATGGCAGGAGAATTTTCTGACAGGGGAATCAGTAAAGAATCCCGATAGGATAAAAAAGAAACTGAATAACGGAAAATTAGTCCCTGGAATTTATCTTCTGACATTGT
Source organism: uncultured Blautia sp. (assembly GCA_934416185.1). Taxonomy (GTDB): domain Bacteria; phylum Bacillota; class Clostridia; order Lachnospirales; family Lachnospiraceae; genus Blautia_A. The sequence continues at coordinate 251,351 of CAKRWH010000001.1, forward strand.
CAGAGAATCCATTAAATCTGATGGATATCATTCCTGCAGCAATGTTGGTGCAGAAGAGCTTTTATGGGATTTGCCCGAAGATCATAGGAATGGCCAGGGATAAGGATGAAGCTCTGGAAATGGTACGGAGTCTGGTAGATGAAATGTATACAAAGACAGGAACCTTTGCAACAGCTGAATATATAGAAAACAGGTGAGAATATGTTACATATTTTATGGCTGATCCTTAAGTTTATATTGATCATACTGGGGATTTTGCTGGGACTCCTTTTACTGGCGGTTTTACTTGTTCTTTTCTGCCCTGTAAGGTATAAAGCATCAGCTGTGAAGACAGAGGGTGAATTGAAACAGATAGAAGGCGAAGGGATTGTAAGCTGGCTGTTCCATGCAGTTTCACTGAAAGTGGGATGGAAAGATCAGCAGTTGAGTCTGATATTTTATCTGTTTGGGATTCCGATAGATAGATTATTGAAGAAACATCGGAATAGAAAGGCAGGGTTACAGAAGAAATCCCGTAAAAAAGAAAAAACGTCTGGAACTGATGAGAAGACAAAGATAAATTCTAAAGTTTTAAATGAGAATCCTGTGGATTCTGCTGAAGGAAAACGGGATCACATGCAGCAGGAAGATAATTCAGTGGAGAGTATACAGCGTGCGGATGAGCAGGAAACAGAAGAGACTGTATCAACAGAAATCTCTAATGAAATTGCTGGTAAGAAGGAGAATTTTGATAAGACTGTACAGCAGAAAACATTTTTTATAAAAAAGATATATAGATGTCTGCAGAAAATTATCAAAAATATTCAGAAAAAGCTGCACAGCATTTACATGACTTTAGGCGGGATTAGAAACAGAGTTTCCTGGTGGAAGGAATTTCTTGAACATCCCAGGGTGAAAGCAGCAAGAGATCTTGTGTGGAAACATGCAAAATTTTTGCTGAAACACATTTTTCCGACCAGGATAGAAGGACAGATTACCTTTTCCTGCGAAGATCCGGCCTTGACAGGTACAGCACTTGCAGTGCTTGGCATGACAATTCCATTCCATAAGAATTGTGTGCAGATTACTCCGCGGTTCGACGGAGAAAACTATCTGCAGGGAAACATTAAGGCAAAAGGAAGAATATATGGATTTGTTTTTGTGAGGGCTGCATTGAGTATCTATTTTGATAAAAATATAAAATACGTTATAAAACGTTGGAAAACCAGGAGGGCATGATCATGGCAAACGAAAATAACTTTAAAGAGACTGTAAATTCATTGTTCAAAGGAATGGATAGTTTTATTTCCGCGAAAACTGTAGTAGGAGAGGCAATTCATGTAGGTGATACGATCATCCTTCCTCTTATGGATGTATCTTTTGGTGTAGGTGCAGGCGCTTTTTCAGGAGAGAAGAAGGACAATGGCGGCGGCGGAATGGCCGGAAAGATGACGCCTTGTGCAGTGCTTGTTATCCAGAATGGAACAACTAAACTTGTCAATGTGAAAAACCAGGACGGACTTACCAAGGTACTTGACATGGTTCCTGATTTTGTAGACCGATTCACAGCCTTTACAGCTGGAAAAGGTGATGATGAACCAAGCAGCGAACAGGAGAAATAAACAACAGTAGAAATATTGTAGAAGTCAGATGACATAATTTCACACATTTCTGAGAATATATCTGCATAAACTATAGCAAACCAATGAAAAAAAAAGGTGCAGGAGAATTGGAAAAGCTGATTGGCTTCATGCTGTTTTTTATAGGTCTTGGAATGGTGATCGGACTGTTGATCGCGGAAAATGTGATTCTTGTAGTTTCGGCCGGAATTTTCCTGCTGTTGGGGTATCATCTTTTCTGCCATTAAAAACGAAATAAAGAGAGACTGCCGGAGCAGGATATCAGAGAAATTTTTACGGATTTCAAAGGATATTCGGTTTACGGCAGTCTTTTGCTGTTTTATATATTTTATTTTGACGGGGGAAATGGGTGGAAAACTAAGATTTTCTGATATAGGTGGATTGATAGTTAAAAATAGATCCTGCCCGGAAGAATTTTCAATAACAAAAAAAATACCCCTGCAAAAACAGGGGCAATGGTGTTATTATGCTCTTTCTACTTTACCGGATCTTAAGCAAGAAGTACATACATATGTCTTTCTAGCTCCGCCTTCAGCAGTTTTGATTTTAACGGATTTTACGTTAGATTTCCACATTTTATTGGATCTTCTATGTGAATGACTTACATTATTTCCGAAATGAGCAGCTTTTTCACAGATTGCACATTTAGCCATGATAGCACCTCCTTGACGCTTTATTGTTACTGTCTGCTGTGTGCATAGCGTCTAAACAGTAACCTTGTGTTCAACAGATTACATTGTAACAGATGAATTGTGCTTTTGCAAGCAAAAAAAGGAAAAAACTCAAAAATTATATTTCTTTTTCTAGCAAAAGAGGTTATAGAACACCCATTAATTTCTTAAACCCTTGATTTTGCGGCATCTCCAGACATGAGAAAATTTCTTAAATCGTTATTTTGTGACATTTTTAGGACAAACGCCAGAATTATAGGAGATGTGTATCATTATTTTTGAGTTGACTTTTTGATACATTCCGCATATACTAACAGTAGCTAAGGAATGTGGTGAGATTCCGTGAAGCAAAACAAAAGCCCTCAGAGTGCCAGCTCTGGGGGCTTTCTTGCTCGTTACGGTGAGCTATTCCGTTTAGACTGTTGCTGTCTATCGTCTACTGTCCAGCCATTTGCATATGTAGTAGCTAACTACGCCTGCTATAACAGAGACAAGAAATGTGGTGAGAATTTCTTCCATGGAGTCCACCTCCTCCTAATATATAAGTGTAGGGTTTCAGTACCCAACAGCCAGTTGGGACTTAATCCTCTCATTGTTTAAGCTGTATAATGATTAGGCATCGGTCTGACGACACCTCCTAGGACCATTAGCGTCCGTACGAAAGCCTGTCATTGCAGCCGTTCGATTTATGCAGGTTGAACTACTATAGTACGTTCGTTTGATACCCCAGGAGATGGAATCGGCAATGAGAAAAGCTGGAATCCATGCAAATATACTTTTGGAGGTACATAAGAATGTACAATGCAGTAGGTATTGATGTTTCAAAGGGAAAGAGCACCGTAGCAGTCCTGCAGCCTGGCGGCACTGTGATCCGCAAACCCTTTGATGTTTTCCACACATCCCATAGCCTGAATGAGCTTACAAACTATCTTGATACGCTCGATGGCGATACAAGGATTGTAATGGAAGGTACCGGCAGATACCATGAGCCTGTTCTCAAAGCCCTTTTTCAAGCCGGATTGTTTGTTTCTGTTGTAAACCCACATCTGATAAAAAACTTTGGCAACAATTCTCTTCGTAAAGTCAAATCCGATCCGGCAGACGCCAAAAAGATTGCCCGCTATACTCTTGACAACTGGGCTGAACTACGTCAGTATTCAGGTATGGATAATACACGCACTCAGTTAAAAACTTTAAATTCTCAATTCAGCTTCTTCATGAAGCAGAAGGTCGCCGCAAAGGCAAACCTGATTGCCCTACTGGATAATACGTATCCCGGTGTTAATAAACTCTTTGACAGCCCTACCCGTGAAGACGGAAGTGAAAAATGGGTTGATTACGCTTATTCTTTCTGGCATGTGGATTGTGTCCGTAAAATCGGATTAAAAACCTTTACAGACCGCTACAGGGCTTTCTGCAAGAAACACCACTATATCTTTCAGACAGATAAACCCGAAAAGCTGTTCAATGCATCAAAGGATTTAATTGCTGTCTTTCCAAAAGAGAAGACCTACAAGCTGTTAATCCAGCAAAGCATCCAACAATTAAATCTTGCTTCTGAGCATGTGGAACGGCTACGTATAGAAATGAATGAGCTAGCTTCCACACTTCCCGAATACAATACCGTAATGGGAATCTATGGCGTCGGAAAAACCTATGGTCCACAGCTTATAGCCGAGATTGGCGACGTATCCAGATTTACACACAGGGAAGCACTTACTGCCTTTGCCGGTGTTGACCCTGGTGTGGATGAGTCTGGTCAGCATAAGTCCAAGAGTAACAGGTCTTCCAAAGTTGGATCTGCAAGGCTGCGTAAAACACTGTTTCAGATCATGACGACCCTACTTCAGAATGCTCCGGAAGACGATCCGGTGTACCGTTTTCTTGATAAAAAACGGTCTCAGGGAAAACCCTACTATGTTTACATGACGGCCGGAGCGAATAAGTTCCTGCGAATTTACTATGGCAAGGTCAAAGAATGCCTACGTAACTTAGAGCAGGAATCATAGTACCTATTTTTATATCACCTCTTTCAAAGCCAGCTTTTCGGGTGGCTTAAAAGTTGTACCTAAAAATATCAAATCGGATTTCTGAAATTTTCTTCAAAAAACACTTGACTTTTTATTAGCAGGCTTTCTGCTGGAGGTTCGACAGCTTCTTTAGTATAACATGATTTAGAACAAATTGGAATATATAGAAGATAATTACCCGGTATGGTTTAACGTGCTGTTTTTTTATTTATTTTCGAGAAAACGTTTAAAATTATTAACTATGCTGTCTGATGGTGATTTATTATAAGCTGTTAAAGCTCTGTCACGTTCTTGTTTTGCCTGTTCTTTCCATTTGGCATATTCTTTTGAAGTAAGATTTTTCTTATTGCTATATTGTTTTTTGCAAGACCTTTTTGCATAAAATTGCAAAAACTTTTTGTAGGTCGTTGCAGCTGCATTTTGTAGGTAATTGCAAGCCCAGCTGGCAGTCATGGTACCTGCCAGCCATTTAAAAGGGCATTGCAGACATTCTTTAAATATTTTGCCTGCGTAGAAGCAGACTTTACTTTAGGACAATTTACCCATTCTGACTGTTGATCTTTGAAAGTGTTTCATTAATGCTGGATTCCCGTAATCGGTTATTGACACCAGGAAACAGGATCAGTTCTACATGATGGGTCAGCCTGCCGATCAGTGCCGTTGTCATCCGCTGGTCGTAAAGAACATTCACCCATTGGGAGAATTCTAGGTTCGTATTCAGGATGACAGATTTTTGCTCGTGTATCTCAGACAGATAATCAAACAGAAGCTGCGAACCGTTCCTGTCATATGGAACATAGCCGAATTCATCCAGAATCAGGATCTGTGCGCTGTTTAATTTCTTTTTCAACGTACTGAGCGTACCTTTTCCCTGACTTTCAGAAAACAGGTTGATCAGTCCTGCAGTGCGATAGAATCTGACTGGGATCTCCTGATTGCAGGCCGACATCCCGATTAGTATTGACAGCATCGTTTTGCCGGTTCCTGTACCTCCATACATGATGACATTTTTTCCGGCATGATAAAAATCCAGGTCAAGCAGGATTTGAAAACTGATACCATCAGGAAAATCAATTTCATCTGTTTTGAATTCTTCTGCCCGGTATCTGCGTGGAAAACCGGCTGTATTAAGATATTTACTTTTTCTTTTTTCAATACGGTAGCTGATCTCATTTTCCAGAAGGTTTAGCAGGTACTTTTGTGGGGTATCTCCTTCCAGCGTAAGTGCCTGTCCGGCAAAGTTTGTGGACAGCCTCAGCTGCTTACAGCATTGCGCAATAGAATTTTCTATTTCAGCCATGATTGAAGGCACCTCCTTTGTGTAGGGCGGCATCCAGTTTCTGAAGATCATTTCTAAAGGGAATGATCCTTTGTTTTGGAATATCAGGCCCGGAATCCAGAGGCGGCAGGACTGGAACATCCGCATAAGTCCGCCTGTACAGGGTTTCAAGACTATCCGGATCAGTCGCATTCATGCGTACAGCCTCGTTGACAGTATTGACTGCACTGGTAAATCCGGTACGTTCTGTAAGCTCTGCAAGTACCTTAAGGATACGCCCACGGTCTTTACTTTCGCAGCTGTCCATATACAACCGCATGGTTTGCGGCATCATATCGTAAATGCCGCTGTTACGCAGAGAACGTGGCTTCTTAGTTATTTATCCAATATTAAGTTTTGCACTGTCTACGGCGTTGAGAATTGGCGAAATAATTGGTCTGCAGCAGAATGAAGTCGATATGAAAGAAAATGTAATTCATATTCGCCGACAGTTGATTTACAAAGACTATGGAGATGGCTTTAAATTCCATGTTACACAGCCGAAAACGCAATCAGGCAACAGAGATATACCATTGACAGAAACAGCGCGGAAAAGCTTGATAAAGCAGAAAGAGATTGATTTTATGACTGGCAGACGCTTGATTGAACAGGAGATTGAGGGGACGAAAGGATTTGTGTTTATCAATTCAAAAGGAATGCCAATATTACCGTTCAATTTCAATGCCATGCTGAGAAATGTAGTAAATTCCTACAACAAAAAGGAAACTGCACAGGCAAAACGGGAAAACAGGGAGCCGGAACTGCTGCCGCATATATCCGCTCATATCCTGCGGCATACCGCTTGTACAAGAATGGCAGAAGCCGGAATCAACCCCAAAACATTACAGTATATCATGGGTCATGGCGATATCAGCACCACCATGGATATTTACAATCATGTGGATTCTGTAAGAGTACAGAACGAAATGAAAAAGCTGGAGAACATCATATAAAATCAGAGCCATTCCCTTTATTGGGTGTGGCTTTTTTGTGACAAATTTTATGACAAATGAAAGTAATTAGATGAAACTAGACGAAACATAAAATAGAACAAAAGAGCCGAAAACCCTTGAAAATAGCGCGCTTTGGGTGTAAGATGAACCAAGACGAAATTGGTCGTTGTTTTATCTAGCAAAAGAGGTTATAATACATTTACATACAATATATTAGCATTGGAGGTAACCATATGAATGGACGTATAGATTCCGGATTAGGTCAGATCATAATTGACACAGATGTAATCGCAACCTACGCAGGAAGCGTTGCAGTAGAGTGCTTCGGTATCGTGGGCATGGCAGCAGTCAGCATGAAAGACGGACTGGTAAAGCTTCTTGGAAAGAATAGCCTGAAACATGGTATCAGTGTCAGAATTACAGAGGACAATAAAATCCGCCTGAATTTCCATGTTATTGTGGCATATGGCGTGAATATAAGTACAATTGCGGACAACCTTGTCAGCAATGTCAAATATAAAGTCGAAGCCTTTACAGGAATGGAGATCGATAAGATTGATATTTACGTAGAAGGTGTACGCGCAATTGATTAGGATAGAGGAGGAACTTGTGGTGAATAACAAAACCATAGATGCCAGAATACTTTCCAGAATGTTTCTTGCAGGAGCCAAGAATCTGGAAACTAAGAAAGAATGGATTAATGAACTGAATGTATTTCCGGTACCGGATGGAGATACGGGAACCAATATGACAATGACTATCATGGCAGCTGCTGCAGAAGTAGGATCTCTTGGAGATACTGATATGGAATCATTGGCCAAAGCGATTTCTTCAGGTTCTCTGCGAGGTGCAAGAGGTAACTCAGGTGTTATCCTTTCCCAGCTTCTCCGCGGTTTTACCAAGAGTGTTAAGAAGAGTCAGGAATTAGATGCACAGGCTATCGCTGCAGCAATGGAGAAAGGTGTGGAGACTGCATACAAGGCAGTTATGAAGCCAAAAGAAGGAACAATTCTTACTGTTGCAAGAGAAGCGGCAGCCAAGGCTGTTGAGATTGCAGAGACAGCGGAGAATCTGGATACATTTTTCCAGGGTGTGATTGCTCATGCAGAGGCAACTCTGGCAAAGACTCCTGAAATGCTTCCGGTTCTGAAAGAGGCAGGAGTAGTAGATTCAGGTGGACAGGGTCTTCTGGAAGTATATCACGGAGCATATGACGGATTCCTTGGAAAAGAAATCGATTATACTCAGTTTGATAAGGCGAAGGGTCCTGCAGTTACTAAGATCGATGCTCAGACAGAAGCTGACATCAAGTTCGGTTACTGTACAGAGTTTATTATTCTGCTGAATCAGCCGATGTCTGAAGAAACAGAGCATGAATTTAAGAAATTCCTTATGTCCCTTGGCGATTCTATTGTACTTGTTGCTGATGATGAAATTGTAAAAGTACATGTTCATACTAATCATCCTGGACAGGCAATTGAGAAGGCACTTACATTTGGTGCACTTTCCCGTATGAAGATTGACAACATGCGAGAAGAGCATCAGGAGAAACTGATTAAAGACGCTGAGAAGATGGCTAAAGAGCAGGCTGAGCAGGAAGAGAAAGAGATTGCAGCACAGCCGGCGAAGGAAGTTGGATTTATTTCTGTATCTGTTGGAAATGGAATGACAGAGATTTTTAAAGAACTGGGTGTTGACTATCTGATCGAAGGCGGACAGACAATGAATCCAAGTACTGAAGATATGCTGAATGCCATTGCAAAAGTAAATGCAAAGACTATCTATATCTTCCCAAATAATAAGAATATTGTTCTTGCAGCTAATCAGGCAAGAGATCTTACAGAGGATAAAGAGATTGTAGTTGTACCTACGAAGACTATTCCGCAGGGTATCACAGCTATGATCAGCTACGTGCCTGAGAGGAATAGCGCAGAGAATACAGAGGCTATGCTTCAGGCAATTGAACGCGTGAAGACAGGTCAGATTACTTATGCAGTCCGTGATACCAGAATCGATGACAAGGAGATCCATGAAGGAGATATGATGGGTATCGGTGATCATGGAATTCTGGCAGTTGGAAAGGATCGTCTGGAGGTTGCCAAGGAGACTGTTGCCGAGATGGTAGATGATGAGGCTGAGGTGATCAGTATTTATTATGGCGCTGATATTGAGGAAGCGGAAGCTGAGGAACTGGCAGCGGCACTTGAGGAGGCTTATCCGGACTGTGATGTAGAACTTAATGCAGGCGGACAGCCGATTTATTATTATGTTATTTCTGTAGAATAATTGGATTTTTGAAAGATATAAATGAATAGTTAATGTAATGAAAACGGGTATGGGCCATTATTGAGAGTGGGTATATCCGTTTTCGTGTTTTAACCAAATCAAGCAAGTGGCGAAGAGGATGAGTTTATCCGCTTGACATGGGACGGCAGGAAAATTATTTGTTTGTGGTGCGGTTTCGGGTACTAAGATATTCTAAGCTGGTCAAAATCTGCTAAAAGCATGAGAGAAATGCCACAAACTCGCCTGCGGCTCAGACAGTGTGTCATTTTTCTCATAACGCAGATTTTGACCAGCTAAGAATATCTAAGTGCCCTGCAAATGCACCCCAAACAAATAATTTTCCTGCCTGGTATTTGAACATGTGAGAGTATTTTGAATAATATTTGACGGATGAAAAAGTGTTTTGTTATTAATTATTGGAAACAATCATAGGAATATTTGCTTGGCTTTTGTGAATTATTTTCTATAGAAAGGAATCGGTGATATATGTCAACGTCTTTGCGAACCCTCAAGGGTGTGGGCGAGAAAACGGAGAAGCTGTTTGGAAAAATTGGGGTTACGGATATAGAGTCTTTGTTGAGTTATTATCCGCGTAATTATGATGCATATGAGGAACCGGTGGAAATTCAGTCTCTGGAGGAGGGGGCTGTCGCGGCGATTTCTGCAACGGTTACGGCAGGTGTGTATGTAAATCAAGTACGAAATCTTCAGGTCATAACGACTACTGTAGCAGATCTTACAGGGAAGATTTCTGTTACATGGTTTAATGCACCTTATTTACGCTCTACAGTCAGGAAAGGCAGCAGATTTGTTCTGCGTGGGCGTGTTGCCAGAAAGCAGGGAAAGCTGCAAATGGAGCATCCGGAGATTTTTACTCCGGCGGCTTATGAGGAGATACTACACAGTCTTCAGCCAATTTATGGACTGACAGCGGGACTTTCTAATAAGACGATCGTGAAACTGATCCATCAGGTGTTGGATGAGCAGAAACTTCAGGTAGAGTATCTGGCAGATGAGTATAAGGAAAAATATCATCTGGCAGACAGGAATTTTGCGGTTCCTGCGATACATTTTCCCCAAAATATGCAGGAGTTATTATCTGCCAGAAGACGTCTGGTATTTGATGAGTTTCTTTTGTTTATTCTTGCTGTGCAGATGCTGAAGGAAAAGACAGAAGAGGCGCCGAATGCTTTTCCTATGCATCCGGTATGGACTACGGAGCAGATTATAGAGAATCTGCCTTATGATCTGACAAATGCGCAGTTAAATGTATGGCATGAGATTGAACGGGACCTAAGTGGACAGGCGCTGATGTCCAGACTGATCCAGGGAGATGTTGGAAGTGGTAAGACGATTCTGGCGTTTCTTGCAATGATCATGACTGCAGAAAATGGTTATCAGGCGGTGTTGATGGCTCCTACGGAGGTTCTTGCCAGACAGCATTTTCAGGCAATGGAAAAATTGCTTCAGGAACAGAACATAAATTTTGGACATCCGGTATTGTTGACCGGGTCAGATACAGCGAAAGAGAAACGGGAAAAATATGCTCTGATCGCATCAAAAGAGGCAAATATAGTAATAGGAACACACGCGTTGATACAGGAGAAAGTGCAGTACAATAACCTTGGTCTGGTCATTACAGATGAACAGCATCGTTTTGGTGTAAAACAGAGAGAGGCATTGACTACTATGGGAAATCCTCCTAATGTGCTGGTTATGAGCGCTACGCCGATTCCGCGAACCCTTGCTATCATTATATATGGAGATCTGGATATTTCTGTGATCGATGAGCTTCCTGCGCAGAGACTCCCTATTAAGAATTGTGTTGTGGATACTTCTTATCGGCCAAAAGCCTACTCTTTTATGGAAAAACAGATTCGTCAGGGCCGTCAGGTTTATGTGATCTGTCCGATGGTGGAGGAGAGTGAAGGTATGGATGGAGAGAACGTATTGGATTATACGATGAAACTTCGAAATATTTTTCCAGCGGATATTCATGTGGCATCTCTTCATGGAAAGATGAAAGCGAAAGAGAAAAATGCAGTCATGGAGGCTTTTGCAGCAGATGAAGTTCAGATTCTTGTATCAACAACTGTCGTGGAGGTAGGGGTAAATGTGCCGAATGCGACGGTAATGATGGTAGAGAATGCTGAACGTTTTGGCCTGGCACAGCTTCACCAGCTTCGCGGACGTGTAGGTCGTGGAGAATATCAGTCATATTGTATTTTTATGCAGGGAAGTGATGCAAAAGAAACTTCCAAACGTCTGGAAATTTTGAATAAATCTAATGATGGATTCTATATTGCAGGAGAAGATCTGAAACTTCGCGGCCCCGGTGATCTGTTTGGAATTCGACAGAGTGGTCTGCTGGAATTTAAGCTGGGAGATATTTATCAGGATGCAGATATTTTAAAGGCAGCCAGTGAGACTGCTGCAGATATTCTTTCTCTTGATGAAGACCTGAGTCTTCCGCAGAATCACGAACTACAGAAAAAATTGTCTGAGTATATGAAAGAAGATTTGCAGAACCTTGGATTATAATTGCGAATATCTGCTTGATTATGTGTCAAGCGGATAAAATCATCCGCTTCGCTACGTGACTCTACACCAAATAACTGCTCCGCAGTTTATCAGAAAGAGCTTGCACTCTTCCTGAGACAAGCAAGTCCCCACCCACTGCTTATTGCTTTTCGCAATTGAAACAGGGGACATACTTGATCTGGTTAAAATATTTTGTGAAAGTTTCGATGATTATATGTAATATTGCACAAAATGGGCTGCCGTGAAGCAAGACAAAAGTACTTTATTTGTTGTTATTTTATCTATATAAAGGTAAAAAACATTGCAAAAGCAGGAGATTCGTAGTATTCTATTTCCGTAAAAGAATACTTATACCTTGTAAGGAGGCTATCATATGGCAACAAAAACAACTACAGCAGATCTCAACACATCCACTGCGAAGACAACCAAAGTTAAAGAGGCTCCTGCAAAGACAACTGCTGCAGAAGTAGCTGTAAACAAAGAAGCTGACAAAAAAGAAACAGTAAAAAAAGAGACAGCAGTAAAGGAATCTGCAGCTAAACAGACAGTAAAAGCAGATGCAAAAGAAGCTGTAAAAGAGACCGTAAAAGAAACAACAAAAGCAGCTAAAGAACCTGCCAAGAAAGAACCTGTTAAAAAAGAGGCTGCTAAAACAACAGTAAAGAAGACCACAACAAGAAAAACAACAAAGAAGGCTGCTGAGAAACCGGCTGAAAAGGCTGCTGCAGAAAAGAAGACTACAACAAGAAGAACAACAAAGAAAGAAGTAACTGCAGAAGTATATGTTCAGTTCATGGGCAGAGAAGTATATGCAAAAGATGTCTTAGAGAATGTTAAGAAAATCTGGACAGAAGAAATGGGCAAAAAAGAGAAAGATCTTAAAGACGTTAAGATTTATATCAAACCAGAAGAATATAAAGCATATTATGTAATCAATGGTGATGTAACAGGGGCTATCGGACTCTGATACATAAGAGGTAATAAATAAAGCAGAGAAGTCTGTTTTAAATTTACGAATTAAACAAAATTAAAGAATCGTCCGGGCGGGTTAATGATTCGGCGGATGTGATTATAAAAACTCAGGTGATAAAATATATTCATCTGGGTTTTTGTTATATTGCGAAAATATCAGATTTCAGAAAAAGAAATTCAGTACGCTCTTTACTTGACAAAAATTATCAGTTAGGATAAGCTATCTTCAATAGGAATATATTATTGAGAAAAATAATCAATATAAAACAATAATATTGAAAGCAAAAACAAAGGAAGAGCGAATGATAATGACATTAAGAGATTTGGAAATAGGAAAAAGCGCAGTGATCAGATCTGTCGGCGGGAAGGGAGCTCTGCGTCAGCATTTTCTGGATATGGGTATGATTCCGGGAGCGGAAATAACAGTGGTGAAATTTGCACCTATGGGTGATCCTGTGGAATTACAGATTCACGGGTATGAACTAACATTGAGACTTGCAGAAGCGGAACAAATAGAAATTGAACAGATTCCCAAAAGAAGCAGAAGCCACGAAGGAATTGAACTGTTGAAAGAAACAGACCATCCGGGTCTGGGAGAAAATGGAAAATATCATTCCAAAAAAGATGAGCATCCGGTACCGCAGGGATCAACACTGACCTATGCATTAGTAGGAAATCAGAACTGCGGAAAAACGACGCTGTTTAATAAACTGACAGGATCCAATCAACATGTAGGAAATTTTCCAGGTGTAACAGTAGACCGTAAAACAGGATCCATTAAAGGTCATCCGGATACAGAAATTACTGATCTGCCGGGAATTTATTCTATGTCACCTTACAGCAGTGAAGAAATCGTTTCCAGAAATTTTGTCCTGAATGAGAAACCTTGTGCGATCATCAATATTGTAGATGCGACCAATATAGAACGAAATTTATATTTGACCATGCAGCTTCTGGAAATGGATATTCCTATGGTTGTAGCATTGAATATGATGGACGAGGTACTGGGAAATCAGGGCTCTATTGATGTAAATATGATGGAAGCGCTTCTGGGTGTACCGGTTATTCCTATTTCTGCTGCAAAGAATGAGGGTGTAAATGAACTGGTAGATCATGCGTTACATATAGCAAAGTATCAGGAACGCCCGCTGAGACAGGATTTCTGTGATAAAAATGATCATGATGGTGCAGTTCACCGCTGCATCCATGCAGTAATGCATTTAATCGAGGATCATGCTGCTCAGGCAGAAATTCCGGCGCGTTTTGCTGCAACCAAGGCAATCGAGGGTGATCCTTTGATTCTTGAACAGCTGAAGCTGGATACAAATGAGACAGAGATGCTGGAGCATATTGTTCAGCAGATGGAAACAGAACGTCAGCTGGACAGAAGTGCGGCGATTGCAGATATGCGCTTTGACTTTATTGAACGGTTATGTGAACATACAGTTGTGAAACCGAAAGAAAGCAAAGAGAGGATCAGAAGTGAAAAGATAGACAGAATCCTGACCGGAAAATATACGGCTATTCCATGTTTTATAGGAATTATGGCACTTGTCTTTTACCTGACATTTAATGTGATCGGTGCATGGCTGCAGGGAATTCTGGAAGCGGGTATCGATCAGATTTCTGCATTGGCGGATGCAGCTATGACTGCGGCTAATGTCAACAGTGCTATGCACAGTCTGGTGATTGATGGAATTTTTACAGGCGTTGGAAGTGTCCTGAGTTTTCTTCCGGTCATCGTAACGCTGTTTTTCTTTCTGTCCCTTATGGAGGACAGTGGCTATATTGCCCGTGTAGCATTTGTGATGGACAAGCTCCTGCGTAAGATTGGATTATCCGGACGAAGTATTGTGCCGATGCTGATTGGTTTTGGCTGTACAGTTCCGGCGGTTATGGCAACACGAACTCTTACAAGTGAACGTGATAGAAAGATGACTATTTTGCTTACTCCGTTTATGAGTTGTACCGCGAAGCTTCCAATTTATTCTTTCTTTGTAAATGCGTTCTTTCCGAAAAAAGGCGGATTTATCATGACAGGGCTTTATTTACTGGGTATCCTGGTTGGAATTCTGGCGGCGCTTCTGTACAATGGAACTCTTTTTAAAGGAGATCCGGTGCCGTTTGTTATGGAACTTCCGAATTATCGTCTGCCCGGGGCAAAGAATGTAGCACAGCTACTTTGGGAAAAAGCGAAAGATTTCCTGCAGAGAGCGTTCTCTGTAATTCTGCTTGCGACTATGGTAGTCTGGTTTCTCCAGAGCTTTGATCTGCATCTGAATCTGGTAAAAGATTCATCTGACAGTATTCTGGCAATGATATCCGGGCTCTTGGTTCCGATATTCAAACCTCTTGGACTGGGAGACTGGAGAATCTGTACCGCTCTCATCAGCGGGTTTATGGCAAAAGAGAGTGTAGTATCTACTCTGGAAGTACTTTTTGGCGGAAACATAGCGGCTGTATTGAATTCATTGGCAGCGGCATCACTGCTTGTGTTCAGCCTGCTTTATACTCCGTGTGTAGCTGCAATTGCATCTGTGAAGCGTGAACTTGGTGGTAAATGGGCAGCAGGCGTGGTTTTGTGGCAGTGTGTGGTCGCATGGGCAGCAGCACTGGTCGTTCATATGATCGGTTTAAATATTCCTTTGTTCTAACCGAATCAAGAAAGTAGCGAAGCGGATGATTTTATCCGCCTGACTCAAACCAAGTAACAAAAAAGATTGCGAATATCTGTCTGATCCGGATCGGGTAAGATCCCTGTTTATTGTTTAGCTGGGAATAACAGTAAACAGGGATCTTTTTTATGTCACAGGAAATTATTTTGTAATGTTTTTACGATAAAAAAATCTTCCGGAAAGGATTTTTCCGTTACTGTTACAGGTTATGTCCTACTAATCGTATTGCCGAAGGAGTGAACAGTAACATTTTTCCTGAGCGAATAAGATCGAAAAAATTAGAAACTTTACGGACAAAGTATTTTATGCTATCATGATAATAATTGCCAGAATAAGAACGTGAAAAAACTGCTGTCTGTTCTGTACGGAACAGTGATATATAAAAATGGTCTTCAAAAAGATGAAAAAGAATAAAAGTGCAAAGGAGTAAATTCAAAATATGGGAATCGTTGTGATAGGAGATGTATTTATTGATATAAAAGGATATTCGATAGCATCTTATATCCCTCAGGGAAGAAATGTAGGAACCATCGCACAGATTCACGGCGGTGTAGGCAGAAATGTTGCAGAGGATATCGCAAATCTGGAACTGAAGCCGACTTTTATCGGTCTTGTAGATGATAATGCAATGGGTGAAGAAGTTGTCCGTAAGCTGGAACGTCATAAAGTAGACACCAGATTTATGCGTAAGGTACCGAATGGTATGGGAACCTGGCTGGCAATTTTTGATAATAACGGAGATGTGGTTGCTTCTGTTTCAAAGAGACCGGATCATACACCTGTAGAGTATATTCTGGATGAATGTGGTGATGAGATTTTTAAGGATGCAGACAGCATTGCCATAGAGATTGATACAGACAGGGAAATTGTCAAGAAGACATTTGCGTATGCAGAGAAATATAATAAAAAAGTATACGCAATGGTATCCAACATGAGCATCGCTGTAGAACGCAGAGATTTCCTGAAGAGAACGTCATGTTTTGTCTGTAATGAACAGGAAGCGGGGATTCTCTTTTCTGAAGATTACAGCCAGACAGAGCCGGAGGAAATGGCTAAGATCCTGGCAGAACGTGTGAAATCAGCACGTATTCCTCAGATGATCGTTACAATGGGTGGTCAGGGCGCTGTATATGCGGATCAAAATGGAGAGTGTGGCGTCTGCCCGGCTATGAAAGTAGATGTAGTTGATACCACAGGGGCAGGAGATGCTTTTTTTGCGGGATCCTGTGCAGGACTTACTTATGGAAAAACATTAAAGGAAGCATGTGGAATCGGTACACGTCTTTCTTCTACAGTAATCTGTACTTCTGAAAATATCTGTCCGCGTTTTATGCCGGAAGAATTTGGACTGAATTATAATACACAGGATAGAGATGAAAAATAGGATGATACAGCCAATGGAGGATAAAAAGATGGGAAGCATTGTGATCGGAGTTGCCGGAGGTTCCGGCTCTGGTAAATCTACTTTTACAAATAGAATTAAGGAATATTTTGGGGATGACGTAGTTGTTCTTTATCATGATAATTATTACCGCAGACAGGATGGAGTTCCTTTTGAACAGAGAGTAACCGTAAATTATGATCATCCGGATTCACTGGAGACAGAACTTCTGGTGGAACATCTGAAGCAACTGAAAGAGGGAAAATCTATTGAGTGTCCAGTATATGATTATACTAAACATAACCGTTCCAGCGAAGTAATCCGTATTGATCCGAAGCCGGTTATTCTGGTAGAGGGAATCCTGCTGCTGGCAGATCCAAGAGTGCGGGATCTTCTGGATATCAAAGTATATGTGGAAGCAGATGCAGACGAGAGAATTTTGCGTAGAATTTCCCGTGACGTAGAAGAGCGCGGAAGAGATCTCAACGGTATTATCAAACAGTATCTGACAACTGTAAAACCGATGCATTATCTCTATGTAGAACCAACACGTTCTAAAGCGGATATTGTGATCAACAGTGGTAAAAATGATATTGCGTTTGATTTATTTGTGTCTAAAATCAAATTGCTGTTGGATAAAAAATAAGATTTTCCATGGTCTTCCTGCTCAAGAGAAAACTTCCAGTGTATTATTTCTTGGTTTTCATATACTAGCATTGTAACATCAATACAATCAAAAATGAAAATGACAACCAAGGAGGAAATTGATATGTCAAACACAAAATCTTCTAACCAGACAGCAGTACCGGAAGCAAAAGGTGCGTTAGACCGTTTCAAATTCGAGGTTGCAAATGAATTAGGCGTGCCGCTTACAGATGGATATAACGGAAACCTGACTTCCAAACAGAACGGATCTGTCGGCGGATATATGGTCAAGAAAATGATCGAAGCCCAGGAAAGACAGATGTCCAGTGGTTCCGGTTCCCAGGGTGGACAGCAGTACTAAGATACTGTCTCAAAACCATATGACAGAATCAGATATAGAGTGTAGCTGATTGTTGGGATAATATCACTAAAAAATGAAATGATGTCGCTTTATTGCTGTATCATATGTTTATGATATCGGAGATAAAGCGGCATTGTTTTTGTCCGATGACAAGCTTTTCCTGATAAATTGTATTAATGGAACGGACAATTAGATCTTTAAAAGAGGCATATACATACCTCAGGAAATCTATACATATAGAAAAAATATAGAAAATATTAATAAATTATGAATTGTGTACGTTTTTCAAGTTTTAATTGCGTTTTATTTAGTACTTTGTTATAATTACATTTAGAATTGTGAAGAATGGAAAGAATTCGCAAAATAAATGGGAGAATCGGAGAGGAGAAACTATGAACTTAGGTATAATCGCACATAACAGCAAAAAAGTACTGATAGAAGATTTCTGCATCGCTTATAAGAATATACTTGCCAAACATGAGGTCTACGCGACAGGTACAACGGGACGAAGAATTGAAGAAGCGACAAGCCTTCATGTGCATAAATTCCTTGCCGGCAGTATTGGTGGAGACAAGCAGTTTATGGAAATGGTAGAGCGTCAGGATCTGGATATGGTCATTTTGTTCTACAATCCAGTTATGATCGATCCAAAAGAACCGGATATCACAAGTATTGTGAGAAGATGTGACCAGTACAATATTCCTGTAGCGACAAACATTGCCACTGCAGAACTTCTTATTTTAGGACTCGCAAGAGGCGACCTGGATTGGAGACTGAATCTGAAATGAGAGTGATCGCAGGAAAGGCCAGAAGGCTTAATTTAAAAACTGTTCCAGGAATGGATACAAGACCTACTACCGACAGAATCAAAGAAACATTGTTTAATATTCTGCAGCCTGAACTTCTGGAATGTCGTTTCCTTGATCTTTTTTCAGGAAGCGGCGGAATCGGTATTGAAGCGTTAAGCAGAGGTGCTTCTTATGCAGTATTTGTGGAGAAGAATCCGAAAGCTGCATCCTGTATTAAGGAAAATCTTGCATTTACAAAACTTGCAGAAGATGGTAAACTGCTGAACATGGACGTGCTGCAGGCCCTGCGTTCCCTTGAAGGAAAAGGTGTCTTTGACATTATCTTTATGGATCCGCCATATAATAATGATCTGGAACGTCAGGTACTGGAATATCTTAAAGACAGTACAGTTGTTGATGAGAACACCCTTATTATTGTAGAGGCAGATCTGCAGACGGATTTCAGTTATGTGGAATCTCTCGGTTACAGGCAGCTTCGTTCAAAAGAGTATAAAACTAATAAGCACGTATTTTTAGAACGTGTATGAAGATTGTTATCTGCAAAAAGTAATGCTATTTAACTGATATGCAGATGATGATCATATTTTCATGCACAGGTGCCAGAAGAAAGAGAGAGTAAGAAATACATGAAAATAGCAGTATATCCAGGAAGCTTTGATCCTGCTACTTATGGTCATCTTGATGTGATCCGCAGAGCAGCAGTATCTTTTGACAAGGTTATCGTAGGCGTTTTACACAATTCTTCAAAAAGTCCGTTGTTTTCTGTAGAAGAACGTGTTAATATATTAAAAAAGGCAACTCAGGACATTCCTAATGTTGAGGTGAAACCATTTGAGGGATTGTCAGTAAATTTTGCCAGAGAAAATCACGCTCAGGTAATCATACGTGGGCTTCGTGCAGTTACGGATTTTGAATATGAGCTTCAGATGGCCCAGACAAACAGGGTACTTGCACCGGATGTGGATACGGTATTTCTGACCACAAGCCTGGAATACGCATACCTAAGTTCCACTATATTGAAAGAGATTGCTAATTTTGGCGGCGACCTGAGTAAATTTGCACCAAAGGAAATAACTGATGCAGTCATCAGCAAGTTACAGCAAAGAGCAGATGAGAAATAGAGAAAATAAGGAGAGTATATACTATGAGCAGCAGAATTGAACAGATTATCGGTGAAATCGAGGAATATGTGGAAAGCTGTAAATTTCAGCCACTGTCAACTACCAAGATTGTTGTAAATAAAGAAGAAATCGAAGAACTTCTGAGAGAACTCCGTCTGAAAACTCCGGATGAGATCAAACGTTACCAGAAGATCATCAATAATAAAGACGCTATCCTTGAGGATGCACAGTCTAAAGCTGATGCTCTGATTGCAGATGCGCAGGCAAGAGCTCAGGAACTGGTAACTCAGCATGAAATCATGCAGAAAGCATATGCACAGGCAAATGATACCATCAATGCAGCAAACAAGCAGGCTCAGGAGATTCTGGATTCTGCAACACAGGATGCAAACAGTATTCGCCTCAGTGCTATCACTTATACAGATGATATGATGGCAAATATTGGCAGTGTTCTTAATACAACATTAGAAGATGCAGGTGTTAAATATAAAACATTTATCGATTCTCTGCAGAGTTGTCTTGATGTTGTTAACCACAACCGTCAGGAACTTGCACCTCAGACAGCACAGGCAGCTGCAATCACAGGTTCTTATCATGATGAAGAGGATAAGGATGATGATCTGTTAGATGATCTGGGTGACAACTAAGAGTAATAAATATGAACATATCAGGGTCAGGAACAGTTCTTGGCCCTGAGTTTATTATGTCATAGGAAATTACTGTGTAATGTTCCTATGACATAATAAACTCAGGGTAGGATCGCACTGCGTCGGAGAGGAATCATGTCGCTGGAGCGCCCCCTCGCCGCAGGCGGAGAATCCTGCAAGCAGGATTCTTTCGTGTTGAGAAGATTATTGGAATTGCAGGCAGATCTGTTTGCTGCAGGTAGGGAACATTTTAACCAAATTTTTGTTATATCAGACAGTAAAGAATGATTGATGTAAGAACTGCACTGACACATTTCGAAATAATATAAGGCAGCAGGCTGAGATCACGGTGAAGGATACTTCGGGTCTGTGCAAGAATACATAGTCCACCGGATGATGTGGCAGAAACCGATATAAGGATACGTGTTATAGCCGGCAATTCTGAAGATGCGATAATAGAAAGACCGGTAGTAATTTCGGTAAATCCCAATAACAGATACTGATAAAATACCGGAAACGGATGATAATATCTGATACATCCGGCCAGGATAGAAAAGAGAAGAATATAACCTCCAAGCCGGGTGATTGTTTCAAAACCATTCATAATAGAAACATCCAGAATGCTTTCCTGTGAAGCTGTATGAGATGTTTCTTTTTTTAAAGGCGCAGATACTGTAAAGCTGTATATAGAATTTTTGTATACTGCAAATCGAAAGAATAGCATACAAATCAGATTTGCAGAAAAAATACTGATAAAAATCAATGAAACAGGGATTGTATTTTTAAGGCACAATTTGTTCAGATAAGTAATGATAAAAGCCGGACTTGCATTATTGCAGAACGTGGTAAGATACAGTGCTTCTTTTTTGCTGATCTTGCGGGATGTATACAGATCAGAAGCCAGTTTTGCTCCCAGAGGGTAGCCGCACAGCATGCCAAGTACAAATATGTAACCGCCCCAGATACTGACGCCAAGCACAATGCGAAAAAAAGATTCAAGAGGTGCCAGAAGTTTTTGGATACTGTTTATATGTGTGAGTGTCCCTGTAAGGATTATGAAAGGCAGCAGAGTAGGAATCAACGTATTCAGCCACAATGTCATTCCTGCTTTGGCACATTCTAGACTTTCTGACGGATGTATTAAAAGAAAAATCAGGAGACCAAAGACTGCGCAGAAAGAAAGAAATTTTTTTGCTTTTTGTTGAATATTGGAAAGTAAAAATCTATTATCAGTTATAATATGTTCCATAGGCACCATTCTAAAGTTGCTGTTTATATTCATATGAGTCAGAAAATGTTCGGATATGAACAGCAATCAGTTTTAGAAATTCTTTATAAAATTTATATGGCACAGAATAAAAATAAATGCTATAGTATTCAAGTAAAATATATCTGAACAGATACTTTATCAGAAAAAAGTGTGATTTTTGGAGGTAATGTAATTATGGCAGTTTTAGAGAATTGCGAACCAAAAAGAGTATTTCATTATTTTGAGGAAATCTGTAAGATCCCTCACGGATCAGGAAATACAAAGCAGATCAGTGATTACCTGGTACAGTTTGCGAAAGACCATGGGCTGGACTATATACAGGATGAGATGAATAATGTAGTTATCTACAAACCAGGAACAGCAGGATATGAGAATGCTCCTACTGTTATTATTCAGGGACATATGGATATGGTATGTGAGAAGCGTCCTGATGTAGAGCATGATTTCACAAAGGATGGCTTAAATCTTTCTGTGGAGGGTGATTATATTTCTGCAAACGGAACCACTCTTGGTGGTGATGATGGAATTGCAGTAGCTTATGGGCTTGCGCTTCTGGAGAGTGATACAATCGCACATCCGCCACTTGAAGTATTTATTACTGTAGATGAAGAGATTGGACTTCTTGGAGCAGTTGGGTTCGATTGCAGTGTGTTAAAAGGAAGAAGATTTATCAATCTTGATTCCGAAGCAGAAGGAAGTCTCTGGATCAGCTGTGCAGGCGGACTTTCCGGAGTCAGCCATATCCCGGTAACAAGACTGGAAGCAAAAGGTGAGAAACTGACAGTTAAGATCAGCGGACTGATGGGTGGTCATTCCGGCGCTGAAATTGATAAGAATCGTGCAAACGCAAACTCTTTGCTGGGTAAGTTTCTTTATGGACTTAAAAAAGCAGCTGATTATGAGCTGATCAGTGTACAGGGTGGTCAGAAAGATAACGCTATTACAAGAGAATCTGTTGCAGAGCTTCTTATTCTTAAAGAAGATCTGAAAGCAGTTGAAGAATATGCGGCTTATATGCAGAATGCATGGAGAGAAGAATATGCAGGAACTGATGAGGGAATCACAGTAACTGTTTCAGATGATGGAGAGAAGGAAGTAAAAGTTTTCCATCCGACAAGCAAAGAAAAAGTGGTATTTTTCCTTGTAAATGTGCCGTATGGTGTTCAGAAAATGAGTGGAACGATTGAGGGACTGGTAGAAACATCTACCAATATTGGTATTCTGAAAACATCTGAAGATGAAGTACTGGGAAGCTCCAGTATCAGAAGTTCAGTGGAAACAGCGCGCGATGCACTTTCTGACAAGATCCAGTATCTGACAGAGTTTCTTGGTGGAGAATATGAGAGACAGGGTGTATATCCTGCATGGGAGTACCGTAAAGATTCTCCGCTTCGCGATAAGATGGTAGAGGTATACGAAGAAATGTATGGTGAGAAACCGAATGTAGTAGCAATCCATGCGGGACTTGAGTGTGGTCTTTTCTATAAGAAGATGGAAGGGCTTGATTGTGTATCTCTTGGACCGGATATGAAGGATATTCATACTTCAGAGGAAGTGCTCAGTGTTTCTTCTACAGAGAGAGTATGGAAATATCTGGTGAAAGTTCTGGAAATATTGAAAGACTGATAAGAAAATAGTATATGCACTCTGTCATGATAAGATGATGGAGTGCATTTTGAATTATCTGATTAAAGTACGCAACGAGAGGACGTTAGACCATGATTCGGTTTCGGAGTTAAGTAGTACTAGGTTTCGGAAAATCTGCTAAAAACATTCTTAAATTGCTCAAACTCGCCGCTGGGCGGCTCAGACAGTGAGCAATTTGAGAATAACGCAGATTCCCCGAAGCCAAGTACTACTAGAACTCCTGCAAATGTCATCATGGTCTAACGTCCTCTCGCTGCTGTATCATATAAGATAAAACTTAAAGATATCAGTTCTATATAGTTAGTTCTTTGCATATATTGTATCAGAATGCGGAGGTATCTCAAATGTTTAATCCGTACGACTCACGGACTTTTCTGTTTCGGTATATTTTGTCATTGCTGGTTCTTTTGCTTGTAATTGTTGTGATACAGACAACATTGGAACTACGCAGCAGGGCGTCTGGTTTGAAAGAAGATTCCTGTGAACAGATTGATTTCAGGCAGCAGTATGTAACGTCTGGTTTATATTGCGGCTTGCAGAAGATGACAGAGGATACGAAGGTTGGTACAGATGGTTTTGCTGATATTCTGACTGCGACTATGCTGAATTCGGATTTTTATCCAAAACAGATACTGCCTGACAGTACACCATATAAGAAGTATAAACCGGCAGAATATGAGCAGTTGAAAGATGCTTACCAGTCTGTGTGGTCGGATCTGAAATATTTTCCCATTCCATCTACAGAGATTTATTTCGAGAATTCCTATGGTGCACCCAGAGATTACGGAGGCCCGCGCACACATGAAGGCTGCGATTTATTTGGTACAGAGAAAGAACCGGGATTTTATCCGGTTTTGAGTATTACAGATGGTGTAGTGGAGAATATCGGCTGGCTTCCTTTGGGCGGCTACAGAATCGGAATACGTGCCCCAAAAGGCGGGTATTTTTATTATGCCCATTTAGATGCATATGAGAAGAATTTTCGGACAGGTGAAGAAGTATCTGCAGGAGATATTCTGGGATATATGGGAAATACAGGTTATGGCGGTGAAGGCACGCAGGGTATGTTCCCGGTTCATCTCCATCTGGGAATTTACATCAGGACACCGCATTATGAGGAATTGAGCGTAAACCCGTACTGGGTACTGAAAGCCATTTCTAAAAAAATCAGAAACTATTCATATTAGCGAGATATTTTTTTTAATCTATGCTATAATAACAAAATGTATGAAATGCAAGGAGCGAGTGAGAATGGAAATACAGTTATGGAGAAGCATTTTGTGCCCGTATGAACTGGCTGTGAGAGAGCTGAAAGTTAAATTCACCCACATTATCGAGGAATGCAAAGAGAATGATATTTACTGCCCGATCGAACAGGTTGAAGGCAGAGTTAAAAGTGTGAGCAGTATCCTTGAGAAAATGCAGCGTAAACATATTCCGATGGAAAAAATGGAGGAAGAACTGGAAGATATAGCAGGTATCCGTATTATTTGCCAGTTTGAAGAGGATATAGAGACGGTCGCTTCTATAATCCAGAAAAGAAGCGATATGATAATAAAGAGTGAGAAGAATTATCTGAAACATATTAAACAGAGCGGTTATAGAAGCTACCATCTGATTATTTACTATACAGTAGACACTATTAACGGACCGAAGAAACTTCAGGCTGAGATTCAGATCAGAACCATGGCAATGAATTTCTGGGCAACTATTGAGCATTCCCTCCAATATAAATATAAAGGGGATATGCCTGAGCATGTGGCAGAACGTCTGAGCAATGCTGCAGATGCGATTAATGCCCTTGATCATGAGATGTCATCTGTTCGAAATGAGATTATGGATGCACAGAATTCTTCCCAGATGCAGTCGAATCTGGTGAAGGATATTCTGATCAATATCGAGAATCTGTATAAGATCGCAAACAAGCGGGAGATTATGAAAATCCAGGACGAATTCCTGAGAGTATTCCGGACAAAGGATCTCCAGCAGTTGAAACGATTCCACAGACAGCTTGATATCATTTCAGAAGGTTACCGTGCACAGGCAGTGTATCATCATGTCTGATAACAACAAGGCCTATTCTATGATTAATCTGGACAGGAGATTGCAGGGAATGGCTTATATAGTCAGTCGGCAATAGCAGATACAATTATCAGGTACATACGAGGAAAGATATAAATGCAGGATTTTTTACCGGTAAATAAAAAAGAAATGAAAGAGAGAGGGTGGGATCAGGTAGACTTTGCCTATATTTCAGGCGATGCCTATGTGGACCATCCTTCCTTTGGTACGGCGATCATCAGCAGACTGCTGGAGAGCCGAGGATATAAAGTAGGAATTATCAGTCAGCCGGACTGGAAAAAGAAAGAGAGTATCCAGGTATTTGGAGAGCCACGTCTTGGATTTCTGGTATCAGCGGGTAACATGGATTCCATGGTAAACCATTATACAGTGTCAAAAAAACACAGACAGAAGGATTCTTATTCTCCTGGCGGCCAGATGGGACGTCGCCCTGATCGTGCGGTGATCGTATACAGCAATCTGATACGTCAGACCTATAAAAAGACGCCCATTATTCTGGGCGGGATTGAAGCCAGCCTGAGACGACTGGCGCATTATGATTATTGGGATAATAAAGTAAAACACAGTGTGCTTTTGGATTCAGGTGCAGATCTGATTTCCTATGGAATGGGCGAACATTCTATTATAGAGATTGCAGAAGCCTTAGACAGTGGACTTCCTGTAGAGGAGATTACTTTTATCGCAGGGACTGTATTTAAGTGCAAAGATCTGTCCAGGGTTTACGACCCTATCGTTCTGCCATCTTATGAAGAGGTAAAAGAGGACAAGAAGGCTTATGCAGACAGCTTTGCAGTTCAATATCAGAATACGGATCCATTTAGTGCAAAACCAATGGCAGAGTCTTATGGAACAAAAGGATATATTGTACAGAACCCTCCGGCAATGCCTCTGTCACAGGAGGAGATGGATGATGTTTATGCACTTCCCTATACAGAGAAGGTCCATCCAATGTATGATAAGATGGGCGGAATCCCGGCATTAGAGGAGATTAAATTCAGTCTGACAAGCAACAGAGGGTGCTTTGGAGGCTGTAATTTTTGTGCTTTGACATTTCATCAGGGAAGGATTCTTCAGACCAGAAGTCACGAATCTCTGATTGAAGAAGCCACCAGAATGACAAGAGATCCTGATTTCAAGGGCTATATCCATGATGTAGGCGGTCCAACAGCAGACTTCCGCCAGCCTTCTTGTCAGAAACAGCTTACCAAGGGGGTCTGTAAGAACAAGCAATGTCTTTTTCCGACACCATGTAAGAATTTGACAGTAGATCATTCCGACTATGTTTCATTACTTCGAAAACTGCGCAGGATTCCTGGCGTTAAGAAAGTGTTTATCCGTTCCGGGGTGCGCTTTGATTATGTAGTGGCAGATAAGGATAAAACTTTTCTTCGTGAACTGGTAGAGCATCATGTAAGCGGACAGTTACGAGTGGCACCGGAGCATGTTTCGGATCAGGTGTTGAAATATATGGGGAAACCAAGTCACAGTGTATACCAGCAGTTTCTTAATGATTATAATGCAGCTAATAAGAAGACCGGAAAGCAGCAGTATGCAGTGCCATATTTTATGTCTTCTCACCCGGGATGTACCATGAAAGAGGCAGTAAAACTTGCTGAATATGTTCGTGATCTTGGTTTTACACCGGAACAGGTGCAGGATTTTTATCCGACACCGTCTACTCTTTCTACCTGTATGTATTATACGGGAATCCATCCTCTCACGGGAGAAAAGGTCTATGTTCCGAAGAATCCGCATGAGAAAGCTATTCAACGTGCTCTGATGCAGTATAAAAATCCTGCAAACAGAGAACTGGTACTGGAAGGATTGAAGATGACTGGCAGAATGGATCTGGTAGGATATGGTCCGAAATGTCTGGTCCGTCCGATACGTGAAAATCATGGTGAACATCAGGGAAAAGGAAACAGCCGAACAACGAAAACGCCTGGAAAAGGTCAGGGAAATTCCCGAAAGAACAATAAAAATATTTCAGTATCCAAGAAGAACACAATACGAAATGCACATAAGAAAAACTCCAGAGGAGGACGCAAGTGACAGTAAAGACAAATCAGAAAACATCTAAAAAAATTTCCAAAGGTGACTTCGGATATTTCAAAAGTGAAAAGAAACGCCGCCTGATTATTACGGCCATTCTTTTTTCAGTGCCATTATTTATTTTTTTTACATCCTGGATTTATTTCAAGACCAGAATGACTGTATGGACGGTCGTAGCAGTAGTAGGATGTCTTCCGGCCTGCAAATCCATGGTCAGCCTGATTATGATATTAAAATGCAGACCAATGGACAGCACACTCTATCAGAAAATACGTGTTCATCAGGGAAAACTGGATATGGCATATGAACTCTATATGACTTTCTATGAGAAGAGTGCTTACATTGACGCAGTAGCAGTATGTGGAAACACAGTAGCAGCATACAGCAGTGATCCGAAAATTGACGCGGCTTTCATGGAAACGAATGCTCAGAAGATTGTCCGCAAAAACGGCTACAAAGCTACAGTGAAAATTTTTACAGATATCCGCCCGTTCCTGGAACGTCTTGATTCCATGAATGAGCACAAAGAAAGTCTGGAAGAAGGAATTAAGTTCACTCCGGACGAGAAATACCCGGATCTTACCAGAAACGAACTCATCCGTCAGACGATTCTGGCTATCTGTCTGTAATAGGATAAGAATTGTGGGAGCTGCTTAGCAGCGCAGCAATTCGTAGATATCAAGTTAGGTTCAAAATACTTTTTGACCCTAACACCAGTATAACAGTGTATTAAAAAATAAATATTGTTCAGGAAAACATTCTGAGGTTGTTGAGAGTGGAACGAACAGTAATATATAGTGTATAAGAAAGAAAAATAAAATATGAAAGAATTTATCATAGAAGAAAATGAAGCCGGTCAGCGTTTTGATAAATATCTGGCCAAACTTCTCAAAGAAGCTCCAAAGAGTTTCTTCTACAAAATGCTTCGCAAGAAGAACATCACGTTGAATGACAGGAAAGCCACAGGAAATGAAAAACTTCTCAAGGGAGATACCATTAAACTATTTCTGAGTGATGAAACCTTTGACAAATTCGCCGGAACTACCCAGGTGGCACGTGCTTACTGCAACCTGGATATTATATATGAAGATTCCGACATCATCATTATCAATAAACCTGCAGGAATGCTTTCACAGCCTGCGGATGACGGTAAACCATCCCTGGTGGAATACCTGATCGGATATCTTCTGAAGAAAGGTGAACTTACAGAAGACCAGCTCAAAACATTCAAACCATCTGTATGTAATCGCCTTGACCGCAATACCAGTGGAATGGTCTGTGCAGGCAAAAGCCTCTCTGGACTTCAGTTTCTGTCCAGAATTTTCCACGACAGAACTCTTCATAAATATTATCTCTGCCTGGTAAAGGGATCGCTGGATAAACCTGCTCACATCAAAGGTTACCTGCACAAAGATAAAAAGACCAACAAAGTAACGGTAAGCAGGCAGGAGTTCCCGGATTCTCTGCCGATTGAGACAGGCTATCGTCCATTGGGAAACAATGGAAAAATGACGCTTCTGGAAGTGGAACTCATTACGGGGCGTACGCATCAGATTCGTGCTCATCTTGCAGGTACAGGTCACCCGTTGCTGGGCGATACCAAATACGGAGACAGTGAATTTAATAAACGATACTCTTGTCATGGAGTAAAACACCAGCTTCTCCATGCATACAGATTAGTAATTCCGGAAACAGACCAGACCTTCGTGGCGCCGGTACCGGAGCTTTTTTTCAAAATCATCAAAGAAGAACGCCTGGAGGAGGTATATCATGAAAATCTGGAAAGAAGTATGGGATTACGCAAAAATGATCATTGTAGTGGTGCTGATCGTGACTCTCGTAAATAACGTCATACTTATCAACGCTAAGATTCCATCAGAATCAATGGAAAAAACCATCATGACAGGAGATCGTATCTTTGGATTTCGCCTGGCATACGGAATCAATATGAACTTGTTTGGACATGAGATCTCAAAGAAAACAAAAGACCCTGAACGTTTTGACATCGTTATTTTTAAATATCCCGACGATGAGAGCCAGCTTTTCATCAAACGAATCATCGGTCTTCCCGGAGAAAAAGTTCAGATCACAGACGGGAAAGTGTATATTAATGATTCGGAAATCCCTCTGGATGACAGTTTCGTTCCCGAAGCACCAAGAGGAACCTTCGGTCCATACGAAGTCCCTGAGAATAGCTACTTCGTACTTGGGGATAACCGTAACCACTCAAAGGACTCCCGTTACTGGAAAACCACCAGTTTCGTTACTTTTGATGAAATTGTCGGCAAAGCAATTATACGGTATTATCCGTCTGTAAAATTGTTGAAATGATTATAGTAAGTCCATAAATACGGAACCTTTCACATTTTACGGAACTATTTTGTTTATATTATTTTCTGGAATTGCTATAGGCAATCATTTGGACTGATAGGTGTAAGATGATCAGATTTAAATATCAGTAAAAATGAAAACACAATTCAACAGTACAATGGAGGAACACCGTGGCAACCTGGAACAGCAGAGGGTTACGAGGCTCTACTTTAGAAGACCTTGTAAACCGCACTAACGAACAATACAGAGAAAAAGGACTGGCACTTATCCAGAAAATCCCGACGCCGATAACGCCCGTCCGTATGGATAAAGAGAACCGTCACATTACACTGGCCTACTTTGAACAGCGAAGCACTGTAGATTACATTGGAGCAGTACAGGGAATCCCCGTCTGCTTTGACGCCAAGGAATGTGCCACAGACACCTTTCCTCTCGCAAATATTCATCCTCATCAGGTAGAATTCATGGAAGCATTTGAAAAACAGGGAGGAGTAGCATTTTTTCTTATATTCTACAGTCACGAAAACCAATTCTACTATCTTCCCTTGCGCCATCTTATGATATTTTGGAACCGAATGCAGGAAGGCGGACGCAAAAGCTTCCGGCGGGAGGAACTGGATGACCAATACTATTTAAATAAGAAGAGTGGGTTTCTTGTTCCTTATCTTGACGGGATTCAGATGGATTTAAATGAAAGAGAAGAGTGATTTCATTTCTACGCTGTTTAATCAAATCAAGTAA
This sequence comes from uncultured Blautia sp., assembly GCA_934416185.1. Taxonomy (GTDB): domain Bacteria; phylum Bacillota; class Clostridia; order Lachnospirales; family Lachnospiraceae; genus Blautia_A. Next base: position 281,503 of record CAKRWH010000001.1, read on the forward strand.
GTTCTCTGCTTCAATTGCGAAAGGCAATAAGCTGTTGGCGGTAGATGCTTGTATGCAGGTGAATTTTGTTTATAAAAATGATGCATCACATCCCAGCCACTCGCAGACTTCCATATTGAATAACCCAGTTCAGAAACTATCTTTCTGAGCGTCCTTTATTAAATAACTAAAGAGAAGGGATTGACAATTCCAATAAAACCCATTATAATTTTACCTAGTTTTCGTATTAGCTTAGTATCACGTTACTAAACTAAAGTAAAAACAAAGAGAACAATATTAATTGAGAGTTATAAGAAACCACAATACATAACCACAGGAGGACCAAACCATGCAGCGTATTTTTCACACCCCGGAAGGTGTAAGAGACATTTACAATGGCGAATGCAGCCAGAAAAGGAAAGTACAGGAGAAAATTCATCGTGTCTTCCATCGTTATGGATATGAAGATATAGAAACTCCAACTTTTGAATATTTTGAAGTATTCAGCCGTGAAGTAGGAACTATTCCATCTAAAGAACTTTATAAATTTTTTGACAGAGAAGGCAATACTCTGGTACTCAGACCAGACTTCACACCGTCCGTATCCAGAGCCTGCGCTACCTATTTTTCGCCGGATAAAGAACCGGTAAGTCTCTGTTACACAGGCAATACATTCATCAATAATTCCAGTTACAGAGGTCATCTTAAAGAAACTACTCAGATGGGCGTAGAGCGAATCGGCGATGAATCTGCAGATGCAGATGCTGAACTTCTTGCTATGACAGTTGAGTGTCTTCTGGCAGCAGGACTGACTGAATTCCAGGTTAGTGTTGGACAGGTAGATTATTTTAAATCCTTATTAAAAGAAGCAGAACTTGATCAGGAAGCAGAAGAACGTCTCCGCACCCTGATCTCCCAGAAGAATTCTTTTGGTGTAGAAGAGTTTGTAGCAGAACAGAAGATTAAGGACAGCATGGTGAAAGCTTTCATCGAAATCCCGCAGATGTTCGGATCAGAAGAAGTTTTAAAGAAGGCCAGAAGCCTTACAAACAACGCCTGTGCACTGGAGGCAGTTTCCAGACTGGAAGAGATCTACGAGATCATGAAGAATTACGGATACGAGAAATATATTTCCTTTGATTTCGGAATGCTCAGTAAATACCAGTACTATACCGGAATTATTTTTCAGGCATATACCTATGGAACCGGCGAGCCGATGATTAAGGGCGGCCGCTACAATGGTCTGATGAAGCACTTCGGCAAACCGGCTGCATCTATCGGTTTTGCTCTTGAGGTAGATAATCTTCTTCTTGCGCTTTCCAGCCAGAAGCTGATCTCTGAGAAAGAAGAAAAGCCGGAAGTAATTGAATATGAGCCGCAGAACCGTGCAGAAGCCATCAAAGAGGCTCAGAAGCTTCGTGCAGAAGGCAGAAGTGTAGCATTACGTTTGAAAAAGGAGGCCAGATAAGCCATGAGATACCTGACAGTTGCCCTGACTAAAGGCAGACTTGCCAATAAAACAATGGAAATGTTCGAGAAAGCAGGAATTACCTGTGAAGAAATGAAAGATAAAGATTCCCGTAAACTGATTTTTGTTAACGAAGAATTAAAAATGAAATTCTTTCTTGCAAAGGGTCCGGATGTTCCTACTTATGTAGAATACGGCGCTGCAGACATTGGAATCGTAGGAAAAGACACCATTCTTGAAGAGGGACGCAAGCTCTACGAGGTTATGGACCTTGGATTCGGAAAATGCAAAATGTGTGTCTGCGGACCTGAGAGTGCCAGAGAAGTACTGGAAAATAATCAGCTTATCCGCGTTGCAACTAAATATCCAAACATTGCCAAAGATTATTTCTTTAACAGAAAACATCAGACTGTAGATCTGATTAAATTAAATGGTTCTATCGAACTTGCACCGATTGTCGGACTTTCTGAAGTGATCGTAGATATTGTAGAGACTGGAAGTACTCTGAAAGAGAATGGCCTGAAAGTATTAGAAGAGGTTTGCCCTCTGTCTGCGAGAATGGTAGTTAACCAGGTAAGTATGAAGATGGAGAACGAGAGAATTCGCAAACTCATTGATGAATTAAGAAGAGTTCTGCAGGAGGAGATGTAAAGATGCGTACAGTAAAATTAACAAAAGAATCTACAAAGGATATACTTGAGAATCTGCTGAAAAGGAGCCCGAATAATTACGGAGGATACGAATCAACCGTTGCGCAGATCCTTGATAAAGTAAAGAATGAGGGGGACGAAGCTCTTTTTACATACACAAAAGAATTTGACAAAGCAGAAGTGACAAAGGAAACGATCCGTGTCACAGAAGCGGAGATTGAAGAAGCTTATGCACAGATTGATCCGGCTCTTCTTGGAGTGATTCGCAAAGCACTGGTTAATATTCGTAAATATCACGAAAAACAGATTCAGAACAGCTGGTTCACAAGCGAGACAAACGGAACGATGCTCGGACAGAAAGTCACTCCGTTAAATCGTGTCGGCGTTTATGTACCAGGCGGAAAAGCGGTATATCCGTCTTCCGTGTTAATGAACATCGTACCTGCAAAAGTAGCCGGTGTACCGCATATTGTCATGACAACACCTCCTGGAAAAGACGGCAAAGTATGTGCTTCTACATTAGTAGCTGCCAAAGAAGCAGGAGCAGATGAAATTTATAAAGTAGGCGGTGCCCAGGCAATCGGAGCACTTGCTTTTGGAACAGAGAGCATTCCGAAAGTAGACAAGATCGTAGGACCTGGAAATATTTTCGTAGCTCTTGCAAAAAAAGCGGTTTACGGATATGTAAGCATTGACTCCATCGCAGGTCCAAGTGAGATTCTTGTACTTGCAGACGAGACAGCGAATCCGCATTTTGTAGCAGCGGATCTTCTTTCACAGGCGGAGCACGATGAACTTGCCTGTGCGATCTTAATCACAACAAGTGAAGAGTTTGCAGCAAAAGTTGATGAAGAAGTAAAAGGCTTCGTAGAAGTTCTTTCCAGAAAAGAAATTATTCAGAAATCTCTGGACAATTTCGGTTATATCCTTATTGCAGAAGATATGGATGAAGCAATCGAAGCAGCCAATGAGATTGCACCGGAACATATGGAAATCGTAACAGCTAATCCTTTTGAAGATATGATGAAAGTAAAGAATGCTGGTGCCATTTTTATCGGTGAATATAGTTCTGAGCCTCTGGGAGATTATTTTGCAGGACCGAATCATGTCCTTCCGACAAACGGAACAGCTAAGTTTTTCTCTGCACTTTCCGTAGATGACTTTATCAAGAAATCCAGTATTGTATATTATTCAAAAGCAGCACTGCGCGATATTCACAAAGATATTATCCAGTTTGCAACTTCTGAACAGCTGACTGCACATGCTAACTCCATTGCGGTTCGTTTCGAAGATGAAGATAAGGAATAATATTTGAAAAAAATTTATTCCAGAACGTTATAAAGGTGAAAGAACATAAAATGTGAAACAGAGAGGACTTAATCATGGCAAGAGAAGCCTCAGTAGAAAGAAACACAAAAGAAACAGAAATCAAATTAAAAATTAATCTTGATGGAACGGGATATTCAGATATTGAAACAGGGGTAGGATTCTTCAATCATATGCTGGATGGATTTACCCGTCATGGACTCTTTGACCTTAGTGTCAGAGTTCACGGTGATCTTCAGGTAGATGATCATCACACTATCGAGGACACAGGTATTGTTCTCGGAACAGCATTAAAAGAAGCAATTGGTGACAAAAAAGGAATCAAGCGTTATGGCAGCTGTATTCTTCCGATGGATGAATGCCTGGTACTCTGCGCCATTGATCTGTCCGGAAGACCATATTTTGCATGGGATGCAGAATTTACTACAGACAAAATCGGTGACATGTCCACAGAAATGGTAAAGGAATTCTTTTATGCGATTTCCTATTCATGCGGTATGAATCTTCATATCAAAGTTTTAACCGGTGGAAACAATCATCATGTAGCAGAAGCGATGTTTAAAAGTTTTGCAAAAGCTCTGGACGCTGCTACATCCTATGATTCAAGAATTACAGATGTTCTGTCCACAAAGGGAAGCCTATAGCATAAAGTAATTATGATCAGATAAAAGAATTCGTAAGGAATATTACCTGTATATTTATATGGAGGAAAAATGGAAAATACAGCAAAGTTAAAAAGCAGCGTCGCCTGGTCTGATTTCAAATTGAACAGTGATGGAATGGTACCTGTTATCGCTCAGGATTACCAGACAAACGAAGTCCTGATGCTTGCATATATGAACGAAGAAGCATTTAACACTACACTTGAGACCGGTAAGATGACTTATTGGAGTAGGAGTCGCAATGAACTCTGGACCAAAGGTCTTACCTCCGGTCATCTTCAGTTTGTCAGATCCCTTATTCTGGACTGTGATAATGACACGATTCTTGCAAAAGTAGAGCAGATCGGTGCAGCCTGCCATACCGGCAACAGAACCTGCTTTTTCAAGACACTGACAGAGGCAGAATGAGATAAAAGAATCCGGAATAAGTTATGGTTCGTTACTGAGAACTGAATGAATAATAATATTAATGCAAAACATCAATAGAAAATATGACTAATTGTATTGACATTTTTTATTAAATGTGATAAAAAAAGAGTATCCGAATTGAATATGTGCAATGTTATAACGCAAAGGTTACATCATGTTTGATGTGCAAAAGAGAATCCGGTGAGAATCCGGAGCGATACCGTCACTGTGTATGGGAGCTACTTTTCAAAAACCACTGGGAAACCGGGAAGGGAGAAGCAGCGATGATCGAAGTCAGGAGAACTGCCTTGGCGTAGAATTTTAGGTCTGCGGTATACAGGACCTGTATTCTCATAACTATACATAGCTCTTTTATATAATAACCGTGTATTTATGGGAAAGTGGCAGCTGCAGAATATGCAGTTGCTTTTTTGCATACGTTTGTCCGGAAATACAAGAAATAAAAGAGGAAAAACGAAATGAAAAGAAAATCTATGTTAGCTTTATTACTTGCAGTATCTATGACCTGCTCTATGACAGCAGCAACAGGTGCAGTGGCATATGCATCTGATGACACAGCAACAGAAGAATCAGCTGATGATGCTGAAGCAGCAGACACAGAAGAAGCTTCTGATGATGATCAGAAAGCAGCTGATGAAGTAGCAGCCCTGATTGACAAGATTTATGTTCAGGAGAGAAACGATACAACTGACGAAGACTGCAAAGCTGCAAAAGAAGCATGGGATAAACTGACAGATGCTCAGAAGGAGCTGGTAGAAGGTGAAGAAGCAAGCCCAGAGTATTTCGGACGTGACACAGGTGATGCTTCCAAAGATGATCCACGTAATCAGGACGAGATCGGTGAGAACGAACTTCTTGTAGTAAGTTTTGGTACATCATTCAATGACAGCCGTGCAGAGGATATCAAAGGAATCGAAGATAAACTTGCAGAAGCATATCCGGATTGGTCTGTAAGACGTGCATTCACAGCACAGATTATTATCAACCATGTAGAAGCAAGAGATGATGAAACAATTGATAATATGCAGCAGGCACTTGACCGTGCAGTAGACAACGGTGTTAAGAACCTTGTTGTACAGCCTACACATCTGATGCATGGTGCAGAATATGATGAGATGGTAGAAGCTATCGACGAATACAAAGATAAATTCGAATCTGTAGCAATTGCAGAGCCAATGCTTGGTGAAGTAGGCGATGACGCTACAGTAATCAACGATGACAAGAAAGCAGTTGCTCAGGCAATTACAGATGCAGCTTGCCAGGAAGCAGGATTCGATGATATGCAGGCAGCAGCAGATGCTGGTACAGCATTTGTATTCATGGGACATGGTACATCTCATACAGCTAACGTAACATATGACCAGATGCAGACACAGATGGAAAACCTCGGCTTCACAAACGCTTTCATCGGTACTGTAGAAGGTGAACCGGAAGATACAGCTTGTGAAGAAGTTATTGCAAAAGTAAAAGATGCAGGATTTAAGAATGTAATCCTTCGTCCTCTGATGGTTGTTGCCGGTGACCATGCTAACAATGATATGGCAGGCGATGATGAAGATTCCTGGAAGAGCCAGTTCGAAGCATCCGGAGCATTTGACAGTGTAGACTGCCAGATTGAAGGTCTTGGAAGAATTGAGGCAGTAGAGGATCTTTATGTAGAGCATACAAAAGCAGCTATTGATTCTCTTGGAACATCTGATGCGGAAGCAACAGACGATGCAGACGCAGAAGCTACAGATGACACAGCAGCTGATGATGCAGCAACAGATGATACAGCAGAAGAAACAACAGACGCTGAATAATAAATAGAAATTAATTAATATTGTCCAAACGAAAAACTGCCCGGAGAACTTGCAAAAGTTCCCGGGCAGATATACTATATGATAAGAAGGAGTGAGACTTTTTATCATATAGTATATCTGCAATAGCGGATTTAGCCTGATAAACAACAAGATAACTCTTAAATAATAAGAATATTTCATTTTATCTATTATTATAGAAGAAAAAATAAAAATTTATATATAAGACAAAGGAGTAACATTATGAAAAAACGTTCATTTACCTTATTAATGACTGCCCTTACAGTTTCAGCAACATTACTCGGCACAAGCCCGATCCTGGCAGAGACAAAAGATGATACAGCGACAGAAGAAAATGCAGATAAAGACGTGGCAGACACAGAAGAAACTGATGCGAAAGACGAAGAAAGCAAAGATGCAGACACATCCAAGGGAGATACATTAGAGGATGGCACTTATACAGCTGAATTCGATACAGATAATAGCATGTTCCATGTAAACGAAGCAAACGACGGAAAAGGAACCCTTACAGTAAAAGACGGCCAGATGACTATCCATGTAAGCCTCGCATCTAAGAAAATCGTAAACCTTTTCGTCGGAAAAGCAGAAGACGCAAAGAAAGATGGAGCAGAACTCCTTGAGCCAACCACAGACACTGTTACATACAGTGATGGAATGAGTGAAGAAGTATACGGCTTCGATATTCCGGTACCTGCACTTGATGAAGAATTTGATGTAGCTCTTATCGGGACAAAGGGCAAATGGTATGATCATAAGGTAAGCGTTTCTAATCCCGTTAAGACAGATGATGCTGAGACTGTAGATACTGAAGATGCAAAAGATACAAAAGTAGATGCGAAAGATGACGCAGACACAGAGAAAGATACCAAAGACGAAAAAGGCAAAACATTAGCAGATCTTAATCTTGAGGATGGCGAATATACAATGGAAGTAACCCTCACTGGCGGTACAGGCAGAGCAACTGTTGATTCTCCGGCTGCCATCAAAGTAGAAGGTGACAAAGCCACAGCAACCATCGTATGGAGCAGCCCAAATTATGATTATATGTTGGTAGATGGCGAAAAATATGAGCCAATCAATAAAGATGGAAATTCTACTTTCGAAATTCCAGTTGATGTATTTGATGCAGAAATGGAAATAACAGCCGATACAGTAGCGATGAGTGAACCTCATGAAATTGACTACACTTTAAATTTTGACTCTTCAACTGTAAAAAAAGCAGATACAAAGGAAACAGATACAAAAGACGCTGAATAATGATAAAAATGTAACGGTCTTTTTATCTTAAAAAATCAGGGAAATTTCCTGTTTCAAGTCAAGCGGATATTCGCAATTGAAGCAGGGGACTTACTTGATTTGGTTAAACTGAAAGAGAATCGTACGATAATAAAAAATATAAAGTTATGAAAAAGAATATTTTAATTACAAAACTGCAGAAAACAATCATGTATGCTTTTCTGCTAATGACAATGTTACTGGTCTGCACTTGCACAGTATATGCAACTGACACCGACAGTACCAGTACTCCGGCAGAAATTCCGGGTTTGACTTACGATCACAGTATGGAGCTTTCCTATGCACAGGAGTTCAGTGTAGACTACTATAATGATGGTTATGCTCTCATTACCATCGATCAGGAGGGTCAGTTCCTGATAGTACCGGAAGGAAAAGAAGCGCCGGAAGGTCTGGATAAAGATATTACAGTTATTCAGCAGCCGCTGAATAACATTTATCTGGTAGCGACTTCAGCTATGGATCTCTTCCGTGCTATCGACGGTATTGATAATATCCGCCTTTCCGGGACAAAAGAGAGCGGATGGTATATTCAGGAAGCCAAAGATGCCATGGAAACTGGCAATATGATCTATGCCGGTAAATATAACGCACCGGACTATGAATTGATTCTGAATGAGGGATGTGGTCTTGCTATTGAGTCTACCATGATTCATCACAATCCTGAGGTACAGGAGAAACTGGAACAGTTTGGTATTCCGGTTATGGTAGAACGTTCCAGCTATGAGAGCCATCCTCTTGGAAGAACCGAATGGATGAAACTTTATGCAGTTCTTCTTGGAAAAGAAGATGTGGCAGAGAAAGCTTTTAAAGAACAGACAGATAAGCTTGACAAAGTTCTTGCATCTGATGATATAGATACCGGAAAGACAGTAGCATTCTTTTACATCAATTCCGTAGGTGCTGTCAATGTTCGCAAAAACAATGATTACGTATCCAAGATGATTGAACTTGCAGGCGGCAAATATGTTCCGGAAGACACCGGAGAGAGTGATAACGCCTTGTCTACTATGAATATGCAGATGGAAGAATTTTATGCCAAGGCAAAAGATGCAGACTATATTATTTACAACAGTACCATTGACGGAGAACTCAACACTATTGATGAACTCCTTGCAAAAAGTAATCTTCTGGCGGATTTCAAAGCAGTTAAGAATGGAAATGTATGGTGCACGGGCAAGAACCTTTTCCAGGAAACAACAGAACTTGGAACTATGATTGAAGATATCCACACCATTCTGACAACAGAGGATGATTCTCTGGAAGAACTCAATTATATGCATAAATTGAAATAAGAAAGAATTTTAAATGAGAGGGAATCCTGCAGATGGGATTTTTACACAGGGGCAAAACTTATTGTTTGCCCCTGTATCATATCTGAGTAAGATGGACAGACTTGCTCTTATCTATATGATTCTAGATAAGAGCAGAGAAAACAGATAAAAGATTGAAGGAACAAGGACATGAATAACAAAAAACGCACAGCCAGATACTGGCTGTCATTTATCATACTGGCAGTTCTGCTGGTAATTTTATTTGTCTGGAACGTAAATGCCGGAAGCATTCACCTTTCCGTAGGTGAGATTTTGAATATTATATTCAGACACCAGGGAGATAATACTGCTTACAATATTATATGGGAAATTCGTCTGCCGAGAATTTTGGCAGTTATTATTTTGGGAGGAGCACTTTCGGTCTCAGGATTTCTTCTGCAGACATTTTTTAATAATCCGATTGCAGGACCTTTTGTGCTTGGAATTTCCTCAGGAGCTAAACTGGTAGTTGCCCTGCTGATGATTTTTTTTCTCAGCAGATCCATTTCTATGGGATCTGCAGCCATGATTATTGCGGCGTTTATCGGATCCATGATTTCTATGGGCTTTGTCCTGCTGGTTGCAAAGAAAGTTCACAATATGTCTATGTTGGTTATCAGCGGTGTTATGATTGGCTATATCTGTTCTGCTGTTACTGATTTTGTGGTTACTTTTGCAGATGATTCCAATATCGTTAATCTCCACAACTGGTCTTTGGGAAGCTTTTCAGGAATGTCATGGGCCAATGTTAGGGTAATGGCAGTAGTTGTGCTGCTCACAATGGTGATTGTATTTTTTATGTCAAAGCCTATCGGTGCATACCAGCTGGGGGAAGTTTATGCTCAGAATATGGGAGTAAATATCAAACTGTTCCGCGTGGCACTGATCCTGTTGTCGAGTATTTTGTCCGCCTGTGTTACAGCTTTTGCAGGACCGATTTCATTCGTAGGAATTGCAGTACCGCATATTGTAAAGAGTTTGTTAAAGACAGCCAGACCACTTTTTGTGATTCCTGCATGTTTCCTTGGGGGTGCTGTATTCTGCCTTTTTTGTGATCTGATCGCCAGAACTGTGTTTGCGCCGACAGAACTGAGCATAAGCTCTGTAACTGCAGTATTTGGTGCTCCGGTTGTGATCTATATTATGATCCGCAGACAACAGAGGGGGTAGAGCGACATGAAGAACGAAGAACAATATTTTTTTCATACAGACCAGCTGACAGTAGGATATGACGGTAAACCACTGATCAGAGAAATTAACATTCAGTTAAAAAAAGGTGAGATCCTTACTCTTATTGGCCCAAACGGAGCCGGAAAATCTACAATTCTTAAGAGCATTACCAGGCAGCTTGCAACTATCAGCGGCACTGTTTATCTGGACAAACAGACTATGAGCCGGATGTCCAATAAAGAGGTATCACAGAAACTGGCAGTTGTTCTCACGGAGAGAATGCGTCCGGAACTAATGACTTGCGAGGATATCGTAGCAACAGGACGTTATCCTTACACAGGCACTCTGGGAATTCTTTCTGCAGAAGATAAGGCAAAAGTAAAAAAAGCCATGGAAACTGTTCATGCATGGGAACTAAAAGACAGAGATTTTACAGCAATCAGTGACGGTCAGAGACAGAGAATTCTCCTTGCACGTGCCATCTGTCAGGAGCCGGAGATTATTGTTTTGGATGAGCCTACATCTTTTCTGGACATTCGCCATAAGCTGGAACTTCTCACTATCCTGAAACAAATGGTTTTGGATAATCAGCTTACAGTCATCATGTCCCTCCATGAATTGGATCTTGCTCAGAAAGTGTCGGACAAAGTTATTTGTGTTCATGGAGAATACATAGAGAAATATGGTGCACCGGAAGAAATTTTTACCTCTGATTATATCCGAAATCTGTATGGTATCACCCGTGGAAGCTATAACGCAGCTTTTGGATGTGTAGAAATGGAGCCGCCGAAAGGCTCACCGCAGGTATTTGTGATCGGTGGTAATGGAAGCGGAATTCCAATTTACAGGAAGCTTCAGCGCCAGGGCATTCCTTTTGCTGCAGGCGTGCTTCATACGAATGACGTTGATTATCAGGTAGCCAGTGCTCTTGCAGAACAGGTAATCGCAGAAAAACCATTTGAATGTATTACACAGGACAGTTATGATAGGGCAGTGGAACTTATGAGACAGTGTCAGAAAGTTATCTGTCCTCTGAGAGATTTCGGAACCATGAATGCTGCAAACAAAGAACTTCTTTATCTTGCCCGCAAACTGGGAATACTTACAGAAAATATCTGATATAAATATATATAAGGGGCCTTGCATAAGAGAGTACTTATTTATAGAAGTAATTCTTTTTTGTAAGGCTTTATACATTCAGAACTATATCTTGCACGAGGATACAGCCGTTATCAAAAAGGATATACTGGTATTTCCGGAAAATAAACTCTACAATACCATTTAGTACATACATATGATATAATAGAGTCCATCAACAATCCAAAGGAGAGACACTATGGATAAGCTATATATCGTTATTCCCGCGTACAATGAACAGGATAATATCGAACAGGTCATAAATGACTGGTATCCAATTATAGAGAGACACAACGGTGCCGGTCAGTCCCGACTGGTAATCATCGATGATGGAAGCAAAGATTCCACATATGAGAAAATAAAGCAGTGTGCACAAAAACGTCCACTTCTGATTCCTCTGACCAAACCAAACGGCGGACATGGAGCCACAGTGCTTTATGGATATAAATATGCACTGAAGAATGATGCAGACTACATATTTCAGACAGATTCCGATGGCCAGACACTTCCGGGAGAATTTGAACCGTTCTGGAATCTCAGACAGAAATACGATATGGTCATCGGCTGGAGAAAGAGCAGACAGGATGGCTTTTCCCGTGTGTTTGTAACAAAAACATTAAAGTTTGTAATCCGCATCTGCTTTGGAGTAACCCTCACAGATGCAAATACTCCGTATCGCCTGATGAAAGCTGAGACCATGCGCAGATATATCAGTCTGATACCGAAAGACTTTAATCTTTCCAATGTACTTCTGGCAGTTATTTATAAGAAGAAAGATTGTGCAGTGAAATACTTGCCAATTACTTTCAGGCCGCGGCAGGGTGGAGTTAATTCCATCAACATGAAGAAAATCTGCAAAATTGGGAAACAGGCAGTTATAGACTTCGTGAAATTGAACCGTATTATTCGCAATACCTGACAAAACAGTTCAAAAAATTGTTTTTCTTTCTTACTGTCCGCATGTAGTTACATGACGGGCAGTAACTTTTCTTCTCATCGTTTGCAGATAGGTGTCGAATTATATCATGAAACGTCGGACGAATCTCGTTGACTTTTACAGCAGTTAAAATTACAATTAAACTCGAAATAGGACACAATACACTACATTATGTGAAAAGATGTAATATAACTGGTAGTACTGCACAAGATATAGAAAATGAGTCCATTTTCTGTTCTGCATAACACAGCTGTCGGAACAAGAATAAAACGGCAGTCCTGGGACAACACACACACTAAAATACAGTACAATATCAAGTAAAGTAATTCAGTGAAGTAACATTTGATCACAAATATTGGATAATAGGAGAAGAGAGCAGAATGAACGAAATTAGTAATCAATTAGAGGAACTGAAATTAACAGACAGTTACGAGGAGAAACTGGTTGCACTGAAAGAAGAAATGAGTGTATCAGACAAATATCTGCAACAAGATAACAGTGATCTGACGGAAATGGAGAACAGATACAACAGATTGGATATACCATATACTGTAAGAAGATTTCTGGATGACTATATTGCATGTATGCAGACGAAATATGAACGTCTCGCTGATTTATGCTATCTCGCGGGAGAAAGAGGATTATAATAAAAGGTCTTTGTTTTATCTGAGAACTATATTTGAAAGTACTTTCAGGAAAACAGAGTGCAGAGTTTTTGGTGATTTCCTTGCCATGGGAGAAACAACATGCTACAATGAGACACGGCAAAAGAGAATGACCTTGAGATAGCATATTTTAAGAGAGAATGAAATCAGGGGCAGAAGAAATTTTGCCTCTGTTTTTTATATCAGAGGAAATTACTCCGTAATGTTTCTATGACATAAAAATCCCTCCGGGCAAGATCGCACTGCGTCGGAAATGAGGCCATGTTAAAGCAAGATTGATTGTCTGCCCGTATAAAAAGGCAGAAATGTTTGGAATATTATCGAATATGGGAGGAATGTAATAAAATGTGTGGAATTGTAGGATTTACAGGTAATCATCAGGCAGCGCCGATATTACTGTACGGTTTATCAAGACTGGAATACAGAGGATATGACTCAGCGGGTCTTGCAGTACGTGACGGTAATGGTGATACAGCAGTTATTAAAGCGAAGGGACGTCTGAAAGTTCTTGCAGACAAGACCAGCGATGGAGAGTCAGTACCCGGAACATGTGGAATCGGACATACCAGATGGGCAACGCATGGGGAACCATCTGAAACAAATGCTCATCCGCATATGAGTGATGATGGAAATGTTGTGGCAGTTCACAACGGAATTATTGAAAATTATCAGGAATTAAAAGATAAACTGATCCGTAATGGTTATGACTTTTATTCATCCACAGATACAGAAGTAGCAGTTAAGCTGGTGGATTATTATTACAAAAAGTATCTCGGTACACCGGTAGATGCTATCAATCATGCAATGGTCCGTATCCGTGGCTCCTATGCAATGGCGATCATGTTCAAAGACTATCCGGAAGAAATTTATGTGGCAAGAAAAGACAGTCCGATGATTCTTGGCGTAGAGAATGGTGAATCCTATATTGCGTCCGATGTTCCGGCAATCCTGAAGTACACCAGAAATGTATATTATATCGGTAATCTTGAAATGGCACGTGTCAGAAAAGGTGAGATTACTTTTTATAATCTGGACGGTGATGAGATTCAAAAGGAACCAAAAACTATTGAATGGGATGCAGAGGCAGCCGAAAAAGCTGGCTTTGAACATTTTATGATGAAGGAGATTCATGAGCAGCCGAAAGCGGTTCGCGATACATTGAACTCTGTATTGAAGGACGGCCACATTGATCTTACAGAAGTAGGCCTTACAGAAGAGGATATCCGTAAGATCAGTCAGATTTACATTGTAGCGTGTGGTTCTGCTTATCATGTAGGAATGGCTGCCCAGTATGTCATCGAAGATCTGACCAGAATTCCGGTACGTGTAGAGCTGGCATCTGAGTTCCGTTACAGAAATCCTATTCTGGATCCGGATGGGCTTGTGATTATTGTCAGCCAGTCCGGCGAGACTGCAGACAGTCTGGCCGCTCTTCGTGAGGCGAAAAAGAATGGTATCCGCACATTGGGTATTGTTAATGTAGTAGGTTCTTCTATTGCCAGAGAAGCAGATAATGTTTTTTATACTCTGGCAGGTCCTGAGATATCTGTAGCAACTACCAAGGCATACAGCACTCAGCTTATAGCTGCCTACACTCTGGCAGTACAGTTTGCCAGAGTCAGAGAACAGATCACAGAGGAGAAATATCAGCAGCTTATTACAGAACTGCAGACTCTTCCGGATAAAATTTCCAAAATTATTGAAGACGACAAAGAACGCATTCAGTGGTTTGCTGCTAAACAGGCAAATACAAAAGATGCTTTCTTTATTGGCCGCGGCATTGATTATGCCATCAGTATGGAAGGCAGCCTGAAGATGAAAGAAGTCAGCTATGTGCACACAGAAGCGTATGCAGCCGGTGAACTTAAACACGGCACTATCTCTCTTATTGAGAATGGAACCCTCGTTATTGGAATCCTTACTCAGGATCATCTCTACGAGAAAACAGTCTCTAATCTTGTAGAATGTAAGAGCCGTGGTGCGTACCTGATGGGTCTTACTACTTATGGTCACTATAACATAGAAGACACTGCAGACTTTACAGTCTATATCCCAAAAACAGATCCGCATTTTGCTACTTCACTGGCAGTTATTCCGCTCCAGTTGCTTGGATATTATGTCAGTGTAGCTAAGGGATTAGATGTAGATAAGCCAAGAAATCTGGCTAAGAGTGTGACTGTAGAGTAATGGTATCTGTTATTTTATAAGAATATGTAAAAAGGCATTACACCTTATTCCAACAGAAAAAAGACATCAGGATATTTGACATATCCAGGAGAGATACTTCTTTCCCGGATATGTCTTTTTTGCTGTCTGAAATCTGCTCAGGATGGAGCCAGTAGTGATTTTTTTTCAAAAAGCCAGTAGTAATTTATCAAAAGGATAGCATGGATTTATAAAAAATGTTACAATTATAAGCATATAAGCAGACTGAAAAACCTGACCTGAAATATTCAGGGATACTGTGCTGCATAGAGAAGAAACAGGGAAGGAGACGATTATGGCATCAGAGAGAACAAAAGAATTATATAAAGTTTTGCTGAACAAAGGTTATCCGAAAGATTTCTGTGCAGAGGTTGCATATAGAAATATGAACACAGATTATACAGCAACCAGAATGCTGGGCTATTTATATCGTTACACAAATCCAAGGATAGAAGACCTGGTAGATGAGATGCTGGCAATTTTGAGTGACAGAAATCAGATAATAGAAAAGAAGGAGTCTGAACATGCACAGGCTGTGATCAGTGAAATGTACAGAAATGGATTAGTACCTATTTGTGAGGAAAAGGAGAAGTTATGAGAAAAAAGATAGGGTGTTTGTTGTTATCTATGGCAATAGGGGTATCTGGGCTTCTGTCAGGAGTGACAGCACAGGCAGCAGGGGCAGGCAGTGAATCAGCAAAATATGTAGTAGTTCTGGACCCGGGACATGGAGGAACGGAAAGCGGAACAAGTGCAGTTCACGACGGAAAGGTTTACAGGGAAGAAGAGATTAACTGGAGGATTGCAAATTATACGATGCAGGCACTTAGTACATCTCCGGACATAGAGGTTCATCTTACCAAGACGAAAAATCAGACAATGGGTCTGTCAAAAAGAGTGAGCGTGGCAAAGAGTTATAATGCGGATATATTGGTAAGTCAGCACATAGATGATTCTGACAGCAGTGCTGTACATGGAGCTTCTGTACTTGTATCAAAAGGAACTTACAGACCGTCTATTGCTGCGAAGGAGAAAATATTTGCAGGCTATGTTCTGGAAGAACTGGGAAAATTGGGGATTACTAAAAGAGGTCTGGTATACCGCATGAGTGAGAATGGAAGCAGATATCCTAATGGCGGAGCGCGTGACTATTATGGTATTGTGGCAGAGAGTGTGGAACAGAATTTCCCGGGTGTGATCATAGAGCATGCTTTTGTGAGTAACTATTATGATGCAACACATTTTCTCAGTACGAATGCCAGATTGAAGAAAATTGGTGAAGCGGACGCCAGAGCAATTATTCGATATTGTCAGCAGCTTCCGGCCAAGAAACCTTCTTCTGTAACTCCGGATGTTCCGAACGCGTTTACGGGTTGGAAAGAGAAGAATGGCTACAGTTATTATTATATAAATGGTATAATACAGAAAAATAAAATTTTAAATTTAGATGATGAGATTTATTATGTAAATAAGAATGGCCAGAGACAGTATGGCTGGCAGACAGTAGGGCAGAATACATATTTCTTTCAGAACGATGGAAAAGCCCAAAAAGGCTGGATGAAACTGGAGGGAAATTATTATTTCTTTAATCGACGGACAGGTACGTTGTATAAGGATATAATGCTGATGTCTTCAAATTCAAGGATATATATTTTTGATAAAGATGGAAAACGATGCAAGGGCTGGACAGAGTATAGAGGAAAAAAATATTATATCAATAAATACGGCTATGCTCACACAGGTTGGCTGAAGGTAAGAAGTAATTGGTATTATTTCCATAGGAAATATGCTTTTATGTACAGAAACCGTACTGCTGTTACACCTTCCGGAAAGAAATATACCTTTAATTCTAAAGGAGTATGTATAAACAGAAAATAGCAATGATAAAAAGGGCGTCAGGAAATAAATTAAAATTTCCTGACGCCCTTTGGAAATGGGATAATTATTTTATTTGTCAATGACTTCAATTGGTGTGTCATCTTTAGCATCCAGATTATGAATATATTTTCGTGTTTCTTTCGCAATCACATTTGACAACAGAAGTACAGCTACAAGGTTTGGAATTGCCATCAACGCATTCAGAATATCTGCAACTGTCCATACCAGATTCAGAGAAATAACCGGAGCTATAGCTGCTACAGCGATATAAAGTACTCGATAAGGAATCAGGCCTTTTTTACCTGCAAAATATTCGACACATCTTTCACCGTAGTAAGCCCATCCGAGAACAGTCGAGTAAGCAAAAGAAATGATTCCAACTACCAGGATCACAGGTCCGAGGATCGGAATCTGCTGAAATGCCAGAGTGGTAAGAACTCCGCCGTCTGTGATATTTCCCATATCAATAGCAGGATTTTTCATAATGCTGGTGACCAGAACCAGGCCTGTCATCAGACATACAACAACTGTATCCCAGAAAGTCCCGGTACTGGAAACGAGTGCCTGACGAACCGGGTTTCGCGTCTGAGCAGCTGCTGCTGCGATAGGTGCAGATCCCATACCGGACTCATTGGAAAAAAGTCCTCTGGCGATTCCGTATTGCATGGCCATCATAATGCCGCGGCCTACCAGTCCGCCTGCAGCGGCCCCGGGTGTAAATGCCATGGTGCAGATTGTTTTAATTGCCGGAAGGAGAAAATCATAATTGATTCCCAAAATTATCAGACATCCCAATACGTAAAAGAATGCCATAAAAGGAACCAGACGTTCACATACAGTTGCGATAGATTTAATACCACCAAAAATAACAAGAGCAGTAAGAGCTGCTACAGCAATACCGATCAGTGCAGGGGGAATGTTCAGGTTTTCATCACATACAGTAGCAATCGCATTTACCTGTGTGGCGCATCCGATTCCAAATGAAGCAAATCCGCCAAAGAAAGCAAAAAGAAGTGCCAGCCATTTCATATGTAAACCACGTTCCAGCGCATACATGGCGCCTCCCTGCATTCGCCCGTCTTTTGTTTTTACACGATATTTAACTGCAATCAGAGATTCGCTGTATTTGGTAGCAATTCCAAAAACACCTGTCAGCCAGCACCAGAGAACGGCTCCAGGACCACCCAATGCAATGGCAGTTCCCACACCGATAATATTTCCGGTACCGATAGTGGATGCAAGAGCAGTAGTAAGTGCCCCGAACTGACTTACTTCGCCCTCTGCCTCAGTATCCTTTGTAACTGAAAGACGGATTGCTGTCCCGATCTTTTTCTGTATGACTCCTGTGCGGATCGTCATAAAGACATGTGTTCCAAGGAGCAAAAGAATCATCCACCAACCCCATACAAAACTGTCTGCTTTGTTGATAAAATTTGCAATATTAGTGATCATAGGCATCCTCCCTTTTAAACAGCAGATCGTGCAAAATGTTTTTTGCAGACCGCTTTTTATAATTACATAACATACGCAAACAAGGACGCACAACCAGAATAATCTGTGTTGTACGTCCTTGTACGTTTCCTCGTATGTTACGTTTATTTCTTAGCATTATACAGGAAAATATGCGAAATTGTCAAGATTATAATCAGTATGAGGTAATACATTGGAATTTGTTGTTACTGAGAACGGAGTGAACAGTAGTAACTTGTCTGACCAATTCATTATAAGTACCAGAATATCGTGATTTGCGGAAGCAATTTATAGTAGATTTTGGTATATACTTTCTATGCTTTTTTGGGTATAATGAACCTGCCGAAAGGAAAAAGACCGATATCGTGACACAGGAGGCATAAATATGATTATTACAATTGCAAGACAATGTGGAAGCGGCGGACACGAGATAGGAAAAGAACTGGCTTCCAGACTGGGAATGGAACTATATGACAGAAAGAAACTTGAAAAAGAGGCTAAAAAACTTGGAAAATTTGATGAGAACAAAGATTTTTTTCAGGAAAAAGCGGTGAATAGTCTGTTATACAGTATTGCGATAAGCTACGGAGAGAGTAATCCCATGGAAAAATCTTTTGAGCTGATCCATGAACTTACGCAGGGAAAACCGGCAGTGATTATCGGACGTTGTTCCGGAGCAATATATCAAAAGGATCCTGATGCAACAACAATTTTTCTCCATGCAGATAAGAACTGTCGTATTGAGCGAGTGATGGAGCGTGACAATATATCACGCAAAGAAGCTGAACGAAAAATAAAAGAAGTGGATGAAAAACGTTCATCCTTCCATAAATTCTGTACAGGAAAAGCCTGGGAAGACGCCAGTCAGTATCAGCTGTCCATTGACACTGGAAAGATTGACATTTCTGATGCTGTGGATATGATTATAAATTATATTAATGCGAAAACAAAATAGAAATTGTAAATATCCGCTTGGCTCGAAACAGATAAGCCCGTGCTTCAGGGCTTATCTGTTCAACTATAAAAACGGAGAAATAATAAAATGAATGATAAAGTAGTAGTTTGCCTTGGAAAAGGCGGGCAAAAAGAAATGGCGGAGTCCTTTGCCAGAAAGAATAATGTACCGATCATGCAGAAACAGGGAGAACATCTGACAGTAATGTTTGATTCAAAAGGAGTATCTCTGACTGGCTATGGTCTGACTTACCAGGGTGATTTCGAAAATATGCTTCACAGAGTCACTAACGGAAGACTTTCACATGAAATGTTGGTGCGGGCAGCTAAATCTGAGGGAGAAAATCTGAAAGCGATTGATGCTACTGCAGGTATGGGAGAGGATGGTTTTCTTCTGGCTGCATATGGATACGAAGTAACATTATATGAACAGAATCCGGTAATCGCTGCCCTTCTGAAAGATGCACTCCGTCGTGCAAAGAAACATCCTGTATTAAAGGATATTGCAGCCAGAATGAAACTGATAGAAGATGACAGTGTAGAATGCCTGAAAAAACTCATGGATCCGGTAAATATAATTTATCTTGATCCTATGTTTCCTGAAAGACAGAAATCAGGCCTCATTAACAAAAAACTTCAGCTAATCCAGAAACTTGAGCCGCCATGTTCTGAAGAAAAAGATCTTTTCAACGCTGCGATCAAAGCCAACCCATCTAAGATTATCGTAAAACGTCCGCTGAAGAGCGTATACCTTGATGGAAGAGAGCCTTCTTATATATTAAAAGGAAAAGCAATACGTTACGACTGTTATGTAATGTAAAAAGAATTTGACACCTGCCGATTCTGGTTAAAACAGAGTCCTGGCAGGTGCTTTTTGCTTGTGGCGGGAGGGCTATGCTGGGATGACTGCAAAGCGTTATATTTTACGGCTGACGGCAATGTTTTTTCTTCCACTCCTGAATAAATTCTATTTGTTCTTCATCTGAAATTTCCTGTGAGGCGGCATCATTTCCGGCAGCTACACAGCATAGCAGAATAAACGTCTGGAAGAGAAAAAATACCAGGATAAATAACAATGTGATCATTAGAGTCCTCCTTACTATATGCCTGCCAATATACCGGAGGTCGGATATCCGGCATATCAGAAGCGTTTGCATATCATGGGAGTTTTATACATTTTATTTACAGAAAACTATAAATATGACGGAAACACGAAAGCAGGATTCTCCGAATAACTTAAAGTAAGGACTTATTACTTGGGTGATTCGGAGGATTTTTTGATGAAAAATTTAGATAGTTCCGGGTATACGGGAAAGAATGTAGGGGTTTGTGTACTGGATACCGGAATTTTTCCTCATATAGATTTTACAGGAAGAATACGGGTGTTTCATGATTTCATCGGGCATCGTATAAAGCCGTATGATGATAATTCTCACGGAACGCATGTCTGCGGAATCATAGGTGGTGACGGGAGAGCCTCTGACGGGAGAATCAGGGGTGTGGCACCGGGATGTAATCTGATCGTTCTGAAAGTACTTGATAGAATGGGAAACGGGAGAAAAGAAGATGTTTTGCGGGCTTTTCGGTGGATATTGGAAAACAGGAGATATTATGGAATCCGTGTAGTTAATATTTCAGTGGGAACGACTTGCAGAACTTTTGAAGATCACAAGGTTTTGATCAATGGTGTGGAACGACTCTGGGATGAAGGGCTGATAGTAGTCGCTGCTGCAGGAAACCAGGGACCAAGACCAGGAAGTGTGACTGCGCCCGGAAGCAGCCGTAAGATTATTACGGTAGGTTCCAGTGATCTTCTTATGGGACGGACTGCTATTTCAGGAAGAGGTCCTACCTTTGAATGTATCTGTAAGCCGGATCTGGTAGCTCCTGGTAATCATGTGCTTGCCTGTGCACCTGGAACAGACAATGGGTATGGAGTCAAGAGCGGAACCTCTATGTCTACACCACTGGTCTCCGGTGCAGCTGCATTGATGCTGGAAAAGAATCCCGGGCTTACAAATGTACAGATAAAGATGAAACTGAAAGAAAGTGCCAGAGATATGGGACTTTCAAAAAATCAGCAGGGATGGGGGGAACTGGATCTGGAGCGTTTTATGCAATTGTGAGCAAGTAGCGAAGCGGATTGCGAATATCCGCTTGACAGAGACATTAGAAGGCAGGAGAAATAATTTTGTTTATTGTATTTCGCAAAATGTCGCTTTACTACACAAAAGCATTGACTATTGAGAGGTTTTCAGCTATTATGATAGTTAATTGATTATCAAAGCCAAAGAGGAGGACTAACATGAAAAAAATTCAGATGCAGACACCGCTTGTGGAAATGGATGGAGATGAGATGACCAGAATTCTCTGGAAGATCATTAAAGATGAGCTTCTTTTTCCATATATTGATTTGAATACTGAGTATTATGACCTCGGTCTGGAATACAGAAATGAGACAGACGATCAGGTAACTGTTGATGCAGCAGAAGCTACCAAGAAGTATGGCGTTGCAGTTAAATGTGCAACTATCACTCCGAATAAGGCGAGAATGGAAGAGTATACTTTAAAGAAAATGTATAAGAGTCCGAACGGAACCATCCGTGCAATTCTTGACGGAACTGTATTTCGCGCACCGATCGTAGTGAAAGGAATTGAGCCATGTGTTAAGAACTGGAAGAAACCGATCACTATTGCCCGTCATGCGTATGGTGATGTGTACAAGAACACAGAGATGTACATCGATGGACCAGGAGATGCATATCTGGTATTCGAAGGTACTGACGGACAGAAGAGAAAAGAGTTGATCCATCATTATGACGGACCAGGGGTTCTTCAGGGTATGCACAATCTGGATGATTCTATTTCAAGTTTTGCAAGATGTTGTTTTAATTATGCGCTGGATACAAAGCAGAACCTGTGGCTTGGCGGTAAGGATACTATTTCCAAGATTTATGACGGTCGTTTTAAAGAAATTTTTGCGACTATTTATGAGAACGAATTCAAGAATAAATTTGAGAAAGCAGGTATTGAATATTTCTACAGCCTGATCGATGATATTGTAGCACGTGTTATGAAGGCAGAAGGCGGATTTATCTGGGCGTGCAAGAACTATGACGGAGATGTTATGAGTGATATGGTTTCCTCAGCATTTGGCTCTCTGGCCATGATGACTTCTGTACTGGTATCTCCTCTGGGCTATTATGAGTATGAGGCAGCTCACGGAACTGTACAGAGACATTATTATCGTCATCTGAAAGGGGAAGAAACATCTACTAACTCTGTGGCAACAATTTTTGCATGGACTGGCGCTCTGAGAAAAAGAGGTGAGCTGGACGGCAATAAAGAATTGATGGAATTTGCAGACAAGCTTGAGAAAGCAACTCTGGAAACTATCGAGAGTGGTAAAATGACAAAAGATCTTGCATTAATTACTTCTCTGAAAGATGTGACTGTACTGAACAGTAAAGACTTCATTCTTGCAATCAGAGAGAGACTGGATGAAATCTTATGATTTATATTTGATAATGAATAAACGGCCGGGCAGATAATTTTGTCTGCTGATTGAAAAAATGGGGAGAACCTGCATTACGCAAGTTCTTCCCATTTTTCATATAATCCTTCAAGTTCTTCAGTGATAGCTGCTTTCTCTTTGCTGAGTCGGGCACATTCTGCCACGTTTGTGCAGACATCAGGAAGAATCATGGTTTCATCGATTTCTTTGTCCCGTGTTTCAAGCTCTTCAATACGAGCTTCAACTTTCTTAAGCTCATTTTCACGTTTTCTCTGGCGTGCCTGTTCTTCTTTCTGCTGCTGCCAGGAGAGTTTGTTATCTGAAGCCTGTTTCGCTTCTGCAATAGCCTGAGCTGCCGCTGGAGCATATTTCTCAGTCAGTTCTTCTTTCTTCTCCAGATAGTAATCATAATCTCCGATATAATTTACAATTGCCTGATTGGTAAGATCCAGGATCCTGGTAGCTGTCTGGTTGATAAAATATCGGTCATGAGAAACATAGAAAACTGTTCCTGTATAACTGTTCAATGCCTCCTCAAGAATTTCCTTGGATGCGATATCCAAATGGTTGGTAGGCTCATCCAGGATTAAAAAGTTTGCCTCTGAAAGCATCAGTTTGGCAAGAGATACCCGGCCTCTTTCTCCGCCAGAGAGAGCAGAAATCAGCTTAAATACATCATCTCCTGTGAAAAGAAATGCAGCAAGCATATTTC
The DNA here is from genome assembly GCA_934416185.1 of uncultured Blautia sp. Lineage (GTDB taxonomy): Bacteria > Bacillota > Clostridia > Lachnospirales > Lachnospiraceae > Blautia_A. Next base: position 305,085 of record CAKRWH010000001.1, read on the forward strand.
GAATTTCTGTTTCTGTAAGAGTAGGATAAGTATCGGAGATTTCTTCAAAAATGGTTTTCTCCATATGTAGAACGTGATGTTCCTGATCGTAATAACCAATCTGAACTTTGGAACCAAGGGAAAATCTGCCGCCGTCTGCATCCACCAGTCCATTGATGATTTTTAACATCGTAGTTTTACCAGTACCATTGTTGCCGATCAGAGCAACGCGTTCTCCTCGTTTGATCTCAAACGAAATATCGCTGAAAAGTGTCTGGCCAGGGAAAGATTTGGAAAGATTTTCAACAGTAAGTACGTCATTACCGCTGACAAATCTTGGTTCCAGTGAAATGCGCATCTGGTTCTGAATCTCTACAGGCTTGTCAATTCGTTGCATTTTGTCCAGCATCTTTTCGCGGCTCTCAGCACGTTTGATAGATTTTTCGCGATTAAAGGATTTCAGTTTGGCGATAACAGCTTCCTGATGTTTGATATCGCGCTGCTGGTTCAGGTAAGCTTTGTACTGTGCATCGCGAAGCTGAGCTTTTTTGAGAGCGTAGGCAGAGTAATTACCGCTGTACATACGCATAGCACCCGCTTCGATTTCTATGACCTTTGTAACGACTTTATCAAGAAAGTAACGGTCATGGGATACGATAAATACAGCTCCCGGATAATTCAGCAGATAAGTTTCAAGCCAGGAGATACTTTCCATATCCAGGTGGTTGGTTGGTTCATCCAAAAGAAGAATATCAGGGCTTGAGAGAAGTAACTTACCCAGAGCTACACGGGTTTTCTGACCTCCGGAGAGAGTCTCGATCTGACGTTCGAAATCCTCTTCAGTGAAGCCGAGACCCTTTAACACACCCATAATTTCACTTTTGTATGCGTATCCATTTTCCAGTTCAAACTGGTGGCTCAATCTTGTATAAGTGTTCATCAGGCTGTCAAGTGCTTCTCCTGTAGTGGTTTTCATTTCCTGCTCCAGGGAGCGCAGACGGTTCTCCATATCAATAATATGCTGTTTGGTGGAGATCAGCTCTTCATAGATGGTATGGTGTCCATGGATATCCTGGTACTGCGCAAGATATCCGATGTTTTTATCTTTGGCAAGGATTACATTTCCGGAGTCCGGTGAAATCTCATGCATGATGATACGCAGCAAAGTAGTTTTGCCGGCACCATTGTTGCCGATCAGAGCTGCCTTTTCACGGTCTTCTATATGGAAACTGGCGTCTTCGAGTATGACTTTTTCGCCAAAGGATTTACAGATATTCTGACATGATAAAATCATAGGAATTCCTCCTGTTATATTTGTCCGCGTATTATTATAATCGAAAATATGTATTTTTAAAAGCATTTTAATTGATTTTATGCATTTCTGTCGAAAAGTTACGCTTCAATTGTAATTAGCAGGAAATTGAAATTTGATCGCGAATATCCAGCTGATTTTGGAAAATTGCAGAAAAATCTGTGCCTGATGGGGAGTGTCCGGTGATATTTGAAGTTTAAAAAAATGAAAATTGATAAAAAATATACCAATATTTAGGCAAAAAGTACAAAATTAGTTTGACAATAAAATAACATCTCGGTATAATTGACATAGACATATAAGGAGGGAAAATTTGTGGAAGCTAAAGAAATTTCAAAAGCGGTAATCAAACGTTTGCCACGGTACTACCGCTACCTCGGTGAGCTGATGGAGGAGAATGTAGAGCGTATTTCTTCTAATGATCTCAGCAAGAAAATGCATGTGACAGCTTCCCAGATTCGTCAGGATTTAAATAATTTCGGCGGTTTTGGTCAGCAGGGTTATGGCTATAATGTACGATATTTATATACAGAGATCGGTAAGATCCTTGGTCTGGATACAGTACATCCGATGATTATTCTGGGTGCTGGTAATCTGGGACAGGCGCTGGCCAATTATGTGGATTTTGAGAAACGTGGATTTAAGCTGGTAGGTATCTTTGATGTTAATCCTGTACTTGAAGGGATTGCAGTGCGCGGAATCGAGATACAGATGTTAAGTGATCTTCCGTTGTTTCTGAAGGAAAATGAGGTTGAGATCGCGGTTTTGACTCTTCCTAAGAACAAAGCCAAGGAAATGGCAAAGATTTTAATTGACAATGGAATTAAGGCAATCTGGAACTTTGCACACATTGATCTGGATGCTCCGGAAGATGTAATGGTTGAGAATGTACACCTTTCAGAGAGCCTTATGACGCTGTCCTATAATCTGAGTGAGTACAGGAAGGAACATGAAGGACAAATGTAGAACACAAAGCTGTGGTCATCTGATCACAGCTTTTTATCTGTCTGATGCAGATCAGAAATGGGATATCTTTTTGCAGGAGGTGAACAAATGAGAGAGGTTGTGACTGCTGGCGAAATGAAAGCTTTGGACAAAAATACCATTGAGAAAGCGGGAATTCCATCTCTTGTACTGATGGAGCGGGCGGCACTGCAGATTGTTGCCGAGATCACAGAGCGTTTAAAAAATAAGGATAAAGAGAAAATATTGGTCGTATGTGGAACCGGTAATAACGGCGGGGATGGATTGGCGATTGCCAGACTTCTTCATCTGAAAGGAATTAAAACATGGTATTATATTCTTGGCAGTGAAGAGAAAATGACTTCGGAAACAGCATGTCAGTTTAAAACAGCGCAGTATTATCAGGTGCCACGGGCGAATAACCTGAAACTGAATGAATATACTACTATAGTAGATGCCATTTTCGGGGTTGGGCTCAGCAGACCGGTTGAGGGAAAGTATGGAGAAATTATCAGTGAACTTAATCAGGCATCTGCTTATAAAGTTGCTGTCGATATTCCGTCAGGAATCGATGCAGATACAGGATTTGAGAAAGGTATCGCTTTTCGGGCGGATCTTACAGTTACCTTTGCTTTTCGAAAAAGAGGCCTTTGTTTTTATCCGGGTCGTATGTACGGTGGAGAAATCGTTGTAGCAGATATTGGTATTTATTCCATACCAGATAAGCCGGTCCGAATGCATTATCTTGAATCGAAAGATCTGGAAACACTTCCGGAGAGAGTTCCGTATGGAAACAAGGGGACTTTTGGAAAAGTTCTTCTGGTTGCCGGATGTGAGGGAATGTGCGGTGCTGCATATTTAAGCGCGGCAGCAGCATTGAAATGTTCTGCGGGAATGGTGAAAATTCAGACTGTGGAGGCCAATCGTATTCCGCTTCAGACACTGCTTCCTGAGGCAATGATTTCCTGTGAGTTTGATGAAAGCAAGAACCAGGCTATGCTTGACTGGTGCGATGTACTTGTGATCGGACCGGGACTTGGAACAGGAGCAAAGAGCAGGGAGCGTGAGCAGTGGTTTTTGTCACGGGCGGCAGCATGCGGGAAACCGGTGGTATTGGATGCAGATGGACTGAACCTTCTGGCAGTCCATGAGGACTGGAAAAAATTTCTGGGTGAAAATGTGATCGTTACTCCTCATATTGGTGAAATGAGCCGTCTGTGCGGAAAGAGTATCGGAGATATTCAGGATTGCCTGGCTCAGATCGCGTCTGATTATGCAAAGGAGACAAATGTAGTCTGTGTTCTGAAAGATGCATGTACTGTGGTGGCAGATGCAGCCGGAGAAATGTATCTGAATCTTTCCGGGAATGCAGGTATGGCTACTGCAGGAAGCGGTGATGTATTAAGTGGGGTACTTGCAGGAATATTGTGTATGTATCTGGCACAGGAGAAGAAACCTGCACCGGTTATGTTGTCTGCACTTGGAGTTTATATCCATGGTGCAGCCGGTGATCTCGCTGCACAGATGATCGGACAGAGAGGCATGACAGCAGGAGATATTATTCGCTTTTTGCCGGAAATACTAAAATAAAAGGGTAGCTATTCACAGAGTTCGTGGTATTATATTCATGTAAACTGTTTATTGAATAGTTATAAGTAATTGACAGAGGAAAATTATTATGAATAAAAATAGCAGAGTAAAAGCAGTGATTTCCCTGGATGCTGTAGAGCAGAATTTCCGGGAAATGAGAAAAAATATTGCAGAGGACACGAAAATGATCGCTGTGGTCAAGGCAGATGCCTACGGCCATGGTGCAGTTCCAATCGCACATCTGATTGAGAAGTATGATTATATCTGGGGATTTGCGGCTGCAACAGCAGAAGAAGCTGTTCATCTGCGCCAGAACGGAGTTACAAAGCCAATTTTGATTCTTGGAATTGTCTTCGAGGAGTATTATCCGGAACTTGTCAGAGATGATATTCGTCTGGCAGTGTGCGAATATGAGGAAGCAGAGAAACTTTCAAGGGAGGCTGTTCTGCAGAATAAGACAGTACATATTCATATTGCGCTGGATACAGGTATGACCAGAATCGGTTATGCAGATATACCGGAGAGTGTGAATGAAATCAAAAAAATTTCAAAACTGCCGAATCTTGAGATTGAGGGAATGTTTACTCATTTTTCAAGGGCAGATGAATATGACAGAAGCCCGGCAATGGTACAGCTTGAACGTTATCAGAGATTCTCAGAGCTGGTAGAGAAAGCAGGGGTGAAAATTCCATTGCATCACTGTTCGAACAGTGCAGGTATTATCCGTGTACCGGAGGCTAATTTAAGTATTGTTCGCGCAGGTATCACGATTTATGGAATCTATCCGTCTTGTGAAGTGGAGAGGGACATTGTAAAACTTACACCTGTGATGGAACTTAAGAGTCATGTTACTTATGTGAAGGATGTACCGGAAGGGGCTGCGATCAGTTATGGCGGTACGTATGTGGCAGACAGAAATCTTCGTGTGGCTACCATACCTGTAGGATATGCAGATGGATATTCCAGACAACTTTCCAATAAAGGATGGGTTCTGATCCATGGGAAAAAGGCTCCGATTCTTGGCAGAGTCTGTATGGATCAGTTTATGGTTGATGTAACTGAAATCGGTGATGTAAAAAAAGGTGATGAAGTAACTCTTCTCGGAAGAGACGGCGATGAATTTATCAGCATCGAAGAAATCGGAGATCTCTGCGGCAGATTTTCCTATGAATTTGCCTGTGATATCAGTCCGCGTGTACCGAGAGTCTATATTAAAAACGGAAAAGAGATAGAAGCATAATTTAATGAAAAAACAGTAATTGTTTTTATATACCACGCATGTATACACAAGAAAAAGATGGAAATACTTTATTCTAAAACAAGGTTTCTTTGATGAAACCAGAAAGAATCGGAGTGTGAATTGTGTGGTAATTAAAAGAGGGGATATATTTTATGCGGATCTTCGACCTGTGGTGGGGAGTGAGCAGGGCGGGATCCGGCCGGTTCTGATTATTCAGAACAATGTAGGCAACCGGCACAGTCCTACGGTGATCTGTGCTGCTATTACATCAAAAATGAATAAAGCCAAGCTTCCGACACATATTGAAATCGATGCGGGAATCTATGGAATCGAGAAAGATTCTGTGATTCTGCTGGAACAGCTTCGTACCATAGATAAGAGGCGGCTGAAAGATAAAGTATGCCATCTGGATGAAGCAATGCTGGATAAAGTTAATCATGCACTTGAAATCAGTCTGGAGCTTACGTTTTAAGCTGCTTTATCTGGAAATTGCTGCAAGTATATGATTGGTGTATACAGTAACCAAATTGTGCTTTATAGATGTAGGTTGTTGGTCGGTATCTTGACGAGCAATGAAGAAAGTGATATATTTTACCAGTAACTACGCGTATTCAATACGGAGGAGACTGATTAATACAATGGAAGATGGCAGTAGTATGCCCCTCTGGGGCGTGTTTATCTTACTATTACTGCTGTGGCTGAATGGGATTTTTTATGGATTTGCCGCAGCACTGAGAAACATAAGTGAGAATGATACACAGAAGAAGGCTGATGAAGGTGATAAGAAAGCACAGATGCTGATGGCACTGATTGATAAGCCGGCACAATTTGTCAATGCGATTCCTCTGATCGTTATGGCATGCGGAATTTGTTTTGGTACATTTCTGGTTCCATGGGCAGTGGATGCATTTCATCCATACATAAAACATCTGCCTGCGCTGATACTGGTGATGGCGGTATGTGTGATTCTGCTTGCAGCGGTTGGCATCCTGGCTTTCAGAAGAGTGGGTACGTATCATCCGGAAACTTATGCGTACAGATATCTGAATCTGGTATATTTCTGGGTAAATCTGCTGAAACCTTTTACTGTGTTTATCACCTGGATTGCCAGACTGACAGCAGTACCGTTTGGTGTGGAGATAGACCGTACAGAATCGGCAGTCACAGAAGAGGAGATCATTTCGATTGTGGATGAAGCTCATGAACAGGGTGTCATTGAGGAGAACGAGGCAGAGATGATCCAGAATATCATGTCCTTTAATGATACAGAGGCTCATGATATTATGACTCACAGAAAGAACGTAGTAGCTTTTGATGAAGAGATTCTTCTCAAGAACATGATCGATACCATGCTGGAAGAGGGAAATTCCCGGTATCCGGTATATGAGGAGAATATTGACAATATCAAAGGAATCGTTCATTATAAAGATGCACTGAAATTTATGACCCAGAATCCGTGGGCGAAATTTAAGCCATTAAAAGAATTGCCGGGAATTATCCGACAGGCTTCACTGATTCCGGAGACAAGAGGAATCGGAGATCTTTTTCATACTATGCAGGCTAAGAAAATTCATATGGCGATTGTTGTGGATGAATATGGACAGACTGCAGGAATCGTTACCATGGAGGATATTCTTGAGGAAATTGTCGGGGATATTCTGGATGAATATGATGAAGATGAGATTACTATCCGTGCACAGAAGGATAATAGTCTGATTATTGACGGACTTGCATATCTTGAGGATGTGGAAGAAGAGCTGGATGCAGATTTCGGTGATACAGAGTTTGAGACTCTGAATGGTTATCTTACCAATATTCTGGGACATATTCCTACAGACAAGGATATTGATACTACCATAAAAGCGATTGGTTACTGCTTTACGATTCTTTCCATTGGAAATAAAACCATTGGCAAGGTGAAGGTAGAGCGGGATAAATAATGTTACAAAATATTTTAACAAAAGGAGAAAAGAAAGATGTCAGGACATTCAAAATTTGCGAACATTAAGCATAAGAAAGAGAAAAACGATGCAAAGAAAGGTAAAATCTTTACAGTAATCGGACGTGAGCTGGTTATGGCTGTTAAAGCTGGCGGTCCGGATCCGAACAATAACAGCAAGCTTCGTGATGTAATTGCAAAAGCAAAAGCAAACAATATGCCGAATGATACTATCGAACGTGGTATTAAGAAGGCAGCTGGTGCTGATTCTGCAGATAACTATGAAAAAGCTGTATACGAAGGATATGGTCCGAACGGCGTAGCTATCATCGTTGAGACTCTGACAGACAATAAGAACCGTACAGCAGGTAATGTACGTAATGCATTTACAAAAGGTAACGGCAGCATTGGTACTCAGGGATGTGTATCCTATATGTTCGATCAGAAAGGCCAGATCATTATTGATAAAGAAGAATGTGAAATGGATGCTGATGAACTGATGATGCTGGCTCTGGATGCAGGCGCAGAGGACTTCAATGAAGAAGAAGACAGCTATGAAGTACTTACAGCACCGGATGATTTCAGCGCAGTTCGCGAGGAAATTGAGAAAGCAGGAGCTCCGATTGCTGAAGCTCAGGTTGCCATGATTCCTCAGACATATGTAGATCTTACAGATGAGCAGGCACTTAAAGATCTTCAGAGAACACTGGATCTCTTAGATGAGGACGACGACGTGACAGATGTGTGGACAAACTGGAACGAATGATTAAATAACATTGATGAATGAGAGAATGATCTTTTTCGTATGTATGGCTAAGATGGCCAGCGTATGAAAAAGGTCATTTTTTGTTATAGAGAATGAAAATTTATCGGATATATTGCACAAATTGTACATCTTAAATCTGTAATAAACGCTGAAAAGCATTTTTAACTGAAAACCACATTGACATTGATTGTGGAAATGATATAATAAAGACATCTTGAAACGGGTTTCAAAAGAAAAAATACACAACAACAGGAGGGGACCGGGAATGACAAGTATTCGAGATGTGGCAAAACTGGCAGGAGTTTCTCCTTCTACAGTATCCAGGGTAATGAATGGAACAGCAAAAGTAGATGAAGAAAAAATGCAGAGGGTTTTAAATGCTATCTCTGAAACGGGTTTCAAGCCCAATGAAGTTGCCCGTTCCCTGTTTAAAAAATCATCAAGGATCATTGGTGTAATTGCACCGGATATTGAAAATCCATTTTTCACGGAAATGGCCAGATCGATTGAAGGCGAGGCATATGCCCGGGGATATAGGATGACGTTGTGTTATTCTGAAAATAAACCTGAGAAAGAAAAAGAGAGTATCCGAATGCTTTCCAGAATGAATGCAGACGGGATTATCCTTATGACTAACAACGAGGAAATCGACGCGGAAGTTAAAGACTGCGGCATTCCAGTGGTGGCCGTGGACAGACGTATTCATGCAGATGGAGAACTGGCTTTCGTGGAAGCTGATCATTATGAAGGTGGAAAGCTGGCTGCCAGACATCTGATCCAGTGTGGCTGCAGAAATATCGTAAATATCTCCGGACCACAGAAGTATTCCAGTGCCAGAGACAGATATCGAGGATATGTAGATACCTGTAAACAGTACGGACGGGAAGTCCAGAACCTGGAATGTGAATACAGTTTCGAGCAGGGACAGCAGGTAGCTGAGGAGATTCTTCAGAAATATCCGGCAGTTGACGGAATTATTTCCTGTAATGATATGGTAGCGATTTCTGTATTCAAAGTCCTGAGGCGTCATGGATATCAGATTCCGGAGGATGTGCAGATCATAGGATTTGATAATGTGGCACTGGCACATCTGATGACACCGGAGCTGACTACAATCCGACAGCCGATCGAAGATATGGGAAAAACGGCAGTACAGTGTATTATCAATTATGCAACTGGAACCGAAGTGACAAGGGTAAATAAATTCCCGGTAACTTTAATAAAAAGAGAAACGACGATTATGAAATAGGGCATGCGAGTCAAGCGGATATTCGAAATGTATCAGAAGAAACAGGTGTTTTCCTGGTGAGACGAATTCCAATCCATTGTGTATTGTTTTCGTGATTATATAGGACTTGCTTGATGGGAATAAATTATTTATAGAAAAATAACAATTATATGGTAATAAATACAAGGAGGAAGAGAACATGAAAATCTCAGTAGTAGGAAGCATCAACATGGACCAGACAGTAACTGCAGAAAGAATCCCGCTGAAGGGTGAAACACTTCAGGGCGATACTTTAAGCTACATCCCTGGCGGAAAAGGTGCAAACCAGGCAGTTGCCATGGCAAGACTTGGTGCAGATGTAGAGATGTTCGGATGTGTAGGAGATGACAGTAACGGACAGGCGTTGATCGATAATCTTGCAAAGAACGGGGTTAAGACAGGAAACATCAGAAAGCTTGCAGGCGTACCTACAGGACTGGCTATCATTACAGTAGGTGAGAATGACAATACAATTATTGTAGTTGCTGGTGCCAACGGAAAAGTTGACTGCGAATACATTGACAGTATTAAAGAGGATCTGCTGAAATCCGATTATGTGGTTATGCAGCATGAGATTCCGGCGAAAACAGTAGAATATGTAGTAAATATCTGCCATGAGAATGGAATCAAAGTAGTATTAAATCCTGCTCCTGCAAGAGAAGTAAAGAAAGAAGTTCTGGAAAAGATCACATGGCTGACACCAAACGAACATGAGGCTAAGATTTTGTTTGGAGCAGATACAAATACAGAAGAATTATTGAAAACATATCCTGAGAAACTTGTGATCACACTTGGATCTGATGGTGTAGCGGCAGCGAAAAAAGACGGAACAATTGTTCATGTACCAGTTCGTCCTGCAAAAGTTGCAGATACAACAGGAGCCGGTGATACATTAAACGGCGCATTTTGTACCATGCTTGCAGAGAATGCTGATCTGGAAAGTGCACTTCGTTTTGCAAACACAGCTGCAAGCCTTTCCACAGAGAAGTTTGGAGCGCAGACAGGAATGCCGACACGAGAAGAAGTTGAAAAGGAGTTAAATAAATAAGATGAAACGACTTGGAATTTTAAACAGTGATATTGCAAGAGTATTGGCCTATATGGGACATACCGATACTCTTGCTATCGGCGACTGCGGTCTGCCGGTACCGGACACAACAGAGAGAATTGACCTTGCACTTGAATTTGGAAAACCATCTTTTATGGATGTTTTGAAACCGGTTTCAAAAGACATGAAGATTGAAAAAATTGTACTCGCAAAGGAAATTCGTGAACAGAATCCGGAAATGCTTGCGCAGATCGAGCAGTTGTTTAAAGAAATTGAGCAGGAAACAGGACAGAAAGCAGAAGTTGAATTTGTATCACATACAGAATTAAAAAAGAAAACAGAGAACTGTAAAGCGGTGATCCGCAGCGGAGAGACAACTCCTTATGCGAATATCATTCTACAGTCAGGCTGTATTTTCGGATAAAAGTAAAAGGGGGCAAAAATAATGCGAATTGAGATGCGGGGAATCGATAAATCATTCGGTTCCAACCAGGTTCTGAAGCAGGCTGGCTTCACACTGGAGAGCGGCGAGGTTCATGCACTGATGGGGGAAAACGGTGCCGGTAAATCTACTCTGATGAAAATTCTTACCGGTGTTTACACCAAAGATGCAGGAACTGTGCTTGTTGACGGAAAAGAAGTAAATTATAAGAATCCGCAGGAAGCAGAGAAAGCAGGTATCGTATTTATCTATCAGGAGTTAAACGTTATGTTTGATCTGACAGTAGAGGAGAACCTGTTCATGGGAAAAGAAATCCATGGAAAATTCGGAATCTGTGACAAGAAAGCAATGCAGAAGAAGGCGCAGGAAGCACTGAATACTCTGGGGGTAAATATTTCTCCTAAGACAGTGATGTCTGAACTTTCTGTAGGCCAGCAGCAGATGGTGGAAATCTGCAAGGCGCTGATGGCAGATGCGAAGGTTATTATCATGGATGAGCCGACAGCAGCTCTGACACAGAGTGAAACAGTAGCTCTGTTTAAGGTAATTGAATCTCTGAGAAAGAAGGGTGTGTCTATGGTTTACATTTCACACCGCATGGAGGAGATTTTTGAACTGTGTGATAGAATTACAGTTTTGCGTGACGGTTCTTATATCGGAGTCAAGAATATTCCGGAAACGAATATGAACGAGATTGTCAAAATGATGATCGGACGTGAGATCGGCGAGCGCTATCCATCCAGAGATGTAAAAATCGGCAAAGAAGTTCTGAAAGTAAAAGGGCTGACCAGAAAAGGAACTTTCCATGATGTAAGCTTTTCTGTACGTGCAGGTGAGGTGCTTGGAGTTTCCGGCCTGATGGGTGCAGGAAGAACGGAGATCATGCAGGCAATCTTTGGCAATCTTTCTTATGAGAGTGGTACGATTGAGATTGACGGAAAAGAAGTAAAGATTTCCAATCCGCGCCAGGCAATGGAGCATGGAATCGGATTTATCACAGAGGACAGAAAAACAGAAGGACTGATGCTTGATAAGAGTATCCGGGAGAATATTTCTCTCTGTAACCTGGGACGTATTTCCAAGTCTTCCGTGATTTCAAAAGAGGCAGAGAAAGATATGGTAGCAGAGGCAATCAAAGATCTGCATATCAAGTGTTTCGGACCGTTCCATGAATGCAACAACTTAAGTGGTGGTAACCAGCAGAAAGTTGTTCTTGCAAAATGGATTCTTACAAATCCGAAAATCCTGATCCTGGATGAGCCTACCAGAGGTGTGGATATCGGAGCAAAGAAAGAGATTTACAATATTATCAATAAACTGGCTGCGCAGGGAGTTGCCATTATTATGGTATCTTCAGAACTGCCGGAGGTACTTGGAATGAGCGACAACATTATGGTTGTCCGTGAGGGTGAAGTAAGAGGAATCATTTCCTATGAGGAAGCAAATCAGGAAAGAGTAATGACATTGGCTACGGGAGGTACAATTTAATGGAAACTAAGAAAAAAAGCGTATCTGAATATATTCAGGAATATGGTGCATTTATCGCACTGGTCGTTCTTGTTGTGGGAATCGGTATTGCAAGTCCGGAATTCCGCACATGGAGTAACTTTTTATCACTGTTAAGACAGTCTTCTATTAACGGATTTATCGCATTTGGTATGACATGCGTAATCCTGACAGATGCAATCGATCTGTCTGTTGGTTCTATCCTGGGTCTGTCCACTGCACTCTGCGCGGGAATGATCGCAAGCGGATTTCCGGTTGTACCTGCAATGATCCTTGCCCTGGTAATTGGTACAGGTCTTGGCCTTGTCAGTGGTATTCTTGTTACAAAAGGTCGTTTACAGGCATTTATCGCAACTCTTGTAACAATGACTGTTTACCGTGGATTAACAATGATCTTTATGGATGGAAAACCAATTTCTAACCTTGGTGACAGCTTTGCACTGAAGCTGGTAGGAAAGGGAAACATCTTCCGTATTCCAATCCCTGTAATCCTTTTTGTACTTGCATTTATCGCTTTCTATTTTATGCTGAACAAAACAACATTCGGAAGACGTATCTATGCAACAGGAAGTAACAGTAAATGTGCACGTCTTGCAGGCGTTGATATTGATAAAACAAAAATTATCGTTTATGGAATTTCCGGTTTCATGTCTGCTCTTTCCGGTCTGATCCTTCTCTCCAGACTGAATTCTGCTCAGCCGACTCTGGGTGACGGATATGAGATGGATGCCATCGCAGCAACAGCACTTGGCGGAACAAGTATGAGTGGTGGACGCGGTAAGATCCAGGGAACTCTGATCGGTGTTCTGATCATCGCAGTTTTAAATAATGGTATGAACATCCTTGGTATTTCTTCTTACTATCAGGATGTGGTAAAAGGTATTGTTATTCTGATCGCTGTACTTTCTGACAGAAACCGTTAATTGAGGCATAGCGTAAATATTTGGTGGACACAATTATGATTACTGGCAGGAATGTAATTTGTCAGTTGATCATATGGAGTATTTCCGGATGATGAATGATTACATACCCGGACTGCCGGGGGATATTTGGCGGCAGTCTGAGAAACTAAATATAAGAGATTTGAATATACAGGAGGGATTTCGAAATGAAAATAAAGAAGATTGTGGCTCTGACAGCTGCATGTGCGGTGTTATCTTCCACAGCAGGATGCCAGATCATCACTATTGACGGTGAGGGAGCTGCTGAAACCGGTGAGAATGGAGTAGTAGGAAACGGAGCAATCGGATTATCTGTATCTACGCTGAACAATCCGTTCTTTGTAAGCCTTGCAGAGGGTGCAGAGGCAGAAGCAGAGGAAAAAGGCGCGGAATTGATCACTGTTGATGCCGGTGATGATGCTGCAAAACAGACCAATGACGTAGAAGACCTGATCTCCAGAAATGTATCTGTTCTGATCGTAAACCCGGTAGACTCTGACGCAGTAGCTCCGGCAGTGAAAGATGCAATTTCAAAGGGAATCAAAGTTATTTCTGTAGACCGTGTTGTAAACGGTGTTGACGTAGACTGTCAGATCGCATCCGACAACGTGGCAGGTGCCAGAATGGCAACAGAATATCTTGTAGAAACAATTGGAGAAGGAGCACCTGTAGCGGAACTTCAGGGAACAACCGGAGCGTCTGCAACTATCGACAGAGGTGCCGGATTCCATGAAGTGGCTGATGAAAAACTGGAAGTAACAGGAAGCCAGACAGCAGACTTTAATCGTGCAACAGGAATGACTGTTATGGAAAACCTGCTTCAGGCTGATGGTTCTATCAAGGGTGTCTTTGCGCACAATGACGAAATGGCACTTGGCGCATTAGAGGCAATTGCGGCAACCGGAAAAGATATCAAAGTTGTTGGATTTGATGCTACAGATGATGCAGTTGCAGCTGTAAAAGCAGGTAAAATGCTTGCAACAGTGGCACAGCAGCCAGATCAGATGGGTAAAACTGCGGTAGATACAGCCATTACTCTGGCAGATGGAGAGACTGTTGAGAAGTCTATTCCTGTAGAAGTAAAACTGGTTACAAAAGACAGTGCGGAATAAAAAAGATAAGGAAAAATCTAAAAGCGTGTATGGAAGAAAAATAATGGTAACTGTGAAAGTACGGAACAGTTATGAATAATAAAAAAAAAATGATACATAATACCTCCAGGAGCAAAATCTTGGAGGTATTTTTATGCATGACATTATAAAGAGCGAAAAAAGATCAGAAACAGAAAATCAGGAAATGGGGGTCCTGGATCAGTATGCAGAAATGTGCAGATACCAGAATGAACGGAATGAAAAAACAGTGGAAAATTTAGCAGATGAAGATACAGCAGCGAATGGAGAGGAAAACGAAAATAAAGAGCAGAAGTTGAAAAAGGAAGATACCCAGAATGAACAGATTAAAGAAATGGGACAGGTAGTATTAGACAGTAACTCCAGAAAGCACAAAGTGGAATTGCTGACGATCATTGGAGAAGTAGAAGGACATGAATCTGCTCCTTCTCATTCTAAAACGACCAAATATGAACATGTACTGCCGAAACTTGCTATCATTGAGGATGATGAAGAAATAGAGGGGCTGCTGATCCTGTTAAATACAGTAGGGGGAGATGTGGAAGCAGGTCTTGCTATTGCAGAGATGATTGCATCTCTGAGCATCCCTACGGTGTCACTGGTTCTGGGAGGCGGGCATTCTATCGGTGTTCCTATGGCTGTTTCTGCGGATTATTCTTTTGTAGTGCCAAGTGCGACAATGGTGATCCATCCGGTACGCTCCAGCGGAATGTTTATTGGAGTTGCCCAGACTTATCGGAATATGGAAAAAATCCAGGATCGTATCACTACATTTATTTCAGAACATTCCAAAGCGTCCCAACAGCGCCTGGAAGAGCTGATGCTGGATACAACGCAGCTGGTGAAGGATGTAGGAACCATGCTTGAGGGAAAAGATGCGGTAAAAGAAGGATTGATCGATGAAGTTGGAGGAATTAAGGAAGCACTGGCAAAACTGTATGAACTGATAGAAAAAAAAGCCCGGCACTAAAAAGGTTATTGTGAAAAGTTATTGCTATTTGGGGGACTTTGTAAATTGCAGATCTATTATATAGATGATGTATGTGTATAAACATAGGAATAGATATTGCATAAACAGTTAAAACAAAATATAAGATTGTGAATTGAACCGATATAGTTTGAAAATATTGCTTAATAAAAAGACAGATATCAGTTGTTGAGACAATACACAGAATTTGCGTTTAAAAGATAAAATTTTCTTGTACATGTTTGAAATCAACCCTTGCCATATGTCAGTTTTTGGCGTATTATTATTAGAGGTTATTATTTGCGAGGAGGAAAACCATGTATAAGATTTTAAAAGCTGAGACACTGGCAGCTAAGATCCATCTTATGGTTGTACACGCACCGCGTGTTGCAAGCCATTGTCAGCCAGGACAATTTATTATTGTAAAGATGGACGAGAAAGGCGAGAGAATCCCGCTTACTATCTGTGATTATGACCGTGAAGAGGGAACAATTACAATTGTATTCCAGGAGATCGGTGCATCTACTATCAAGATGTCCGAATTAAAAGCCGGAGATTCTTTCCGCGACTTCGTAGGACCTCTTGGATGTCCATCCGAATTCGTTCACGAAGATATCGAAGAATTAAAGAAGAAGAAACTGGTATTCGTTGCCGGTGGTGTTGGTACAGCACCTGTTTACCCACAGGTTAAATGGCTGCACGAGCACGGAATCACAGCAGACGTAATCCTTGGTTCCAAGACAAAGGATATGGTGATCCTTGAGAAAGAACTTGGTGCTGTTTCCAATTTATATGTTACAACAGATGATGGTTCTTACGGACGTTCCGGTATGGTTACCAAGACTCTTGAAGATCTGGTAACAAACGAAGGCAAACATTATGATGTCTGTGTAGCAATCGGACCGATGATCATGATGAAATTCGTCTGTCTTCTGACCAAGAAACTTGGCATTCATACAATTGTCAGCATGAACCCGATCATGGTTGACGGAACCGGTATGTGCGGAGCATGCCGTCTTCAGGTTGGCGATGAGATTAAATTTGCCTGCGTAGACGGACCGGAATTCGACGGACATCTCGTTGATTTCGATCAGGCTATGAAGAGAAGCCAGATGTACAAGACCGAAGAAGGCCGTGCATTACTGAAGCTTCAGGAAGGCGATACCCACCACGGTGGATGCGGACAGTGCGGAGGTGACAAGTAATGGCAGATGCAAAGATGTTAAAGAAAGTTCCTGTAAGAGAACAGGATCCGAAAGTACGTGCAACAAACTTTGAAGAAGTTTGTCTTGGATACAATCAGGATGAAGCAATGGAAGAAGCACAGAGATGCTTAGGCTGCAAGAAACCGAAATGTGTAGAAGGCTGCCCGGTATCCATTAACATCCCTGGATTTATTGAACAGATCAAAGAAGGAAAGATTGAAGAAGCATACAAAGTGATCGGATTATCTTCCGCACTTCCGGCTATCTGCGGACGTGTATGTCCTCAGGAGTCTCAGTGTGAAGGTAAATGTATCCGTGGAATCAAAGGTGAAGCCGTTTCTATCGGTAAACTGGAGAGATTTGTTGCTGACTATGCTCTGGAGCATGATATCAAACCAGCAGGAGCAGAAGTTAAGAACGGACATAAAGTTGCAGTTATCGGTTCCGGCCCATCCGGACTTACCTGTGCAGGTGATCTTGCGAAAGCAGGTTATGATGTAACTGTATTCGAAGCTCTTCATGAACTTGGCGGTGTTCTTGTTTATGGTATTCCGGAATTCCGTCTTCCGAAACAGAAAGTTGTTAAGAAAGAAATCGAAAAAGTTAAAGAATTAGGTGTTAAATTCGAAACTAACGTAGTTATCGGTAAATCTACAACAATCGATCAGCTGATCGAGGACGAAGGATTTGAGGCTGTATTTATCGGATCAGGTGCCGGACTTCCAATGTTCATGGGTATCCCGGGTGAGAACGCAAGCGGAGTATTCTCTGCGAACGAATATCTTACAAGAAGCAACCTGATGAAAGCTTTTGATGATTCTTACGATACACCGATCGCAGCTGGCAAGAAAGTTGCAGTTGTAGGCGGTGGTAACGTTGCTATGGATGCAGCAAGAACAGCTTTAAGACTTGGTGCTGAAGTACATATCGTATACAGAAGAAGTGAAGCAGAGCTTCCTGCACGAGCAGAAGAAGTACATCATGCTAAAGAAGAGGGAATCATCTTTGATCTTCTTACAAACCCGAAGGAAATCCTTGTTGATGAGAATGGTCATGTAAAAGGTATGAAAGTTGTTAAGATGGAACTTGGCGAGCCGGATGCTTCCGGAAGACGTCGTCCGGTTGAGATTCCGGGATCCGAGTATGACATGGATGTAGATACAGTTATCATGTCTCTTGGTACTTCTCCGAACCCGCTTATCTCTTCTACAACAAAGGGTCTTGAGATCAATAAGAGAAGATGTATTGTTGCTGAAGAAGAAACAGGTAAGACATCCAAAGACGGTGTATATGCCGGCGGTGATGCTGTTACAGGTGCAGCTACTGTTATCCTTGCTATGGGTGCAGGTAAAGCTGGTGCCAGAGGTATCGACGAATATCTTAAAAATAAATAATAAAATCAATATTGTATTTTGACTCAGGGCTCTCTGGCTGCTTCGGCAGCCGGGGGGCTTTTTGGTTGTAAAGTATCTTAAACTGTGATATAATATAAATAATTGTCAAGAAAGATATAGAAAAGGAATCCGTTTTATGATAGTTGTTTATTTGATTTTATTAGCTATTATTCAGGCAGTGACAGAATTCCTTCCTGTCAGCAGCACAGGTCACTTATGTGTGTTAGAACAGTTGCTGGGCATGGATCATGGGACAGGACTTCTGTTGGAAGCTATGCTTCATCTGGGAACTGCAGGAGCAATTATCTTTTTGTTTCGAAAAGAACTGAAGAAAACAGGTCTGGAACTTGTGGGAATGTTTATGGATATTTTGGGTAATGTGAATCTTTATATTCATAACAGGAGAACAGGTGAGAGCTTAGGATATGCAAGAATAGTAACCGGAACTTACCGGAAATTCGGTGCTCTGCTTGTTATTTCCATGATACCGACAGTACTTCTTGGATTTACAGGAAGACGGCTGGCGCTTCTGGCGGCAGATTCACAGATTGTTCCGGGAATTGGATTTTTACTTACGGGTGTTTTGTTGCTGGTGACTGATTTGAACAGATCAGGAGGAATGAAGGGACCGAGAGAGGCTTCTTATGACAGTGCTATGTGGATCGGAATCTGTCAGGGACTTGCGGTTTTTCCGGGAATTTCCAGAATGGGGTTTACTTTGTGTGCGGCACTTCTGTGTGGATATAGCCGCAAGTTTGCAGTGCGCTTTTCAGTATTTATGAGTTTACCTGCGATTGTAGGTGCTTTTTTTGTGGAAGCGGGAAATTTTGGTGCTGCTGAGATGACTGTAGGTCTGGGCTTCGCATATGTATTTGCAGCAGTGGTGGCAGGATTTATTGGATGTCTTATGATACGTACAGCAATTAATATGTCTCAGAAAGTGAAGCTACGTTATTTTGCGTACTATTCATTTGCAGCGGGCATGATCGCTCTGGCGGTAAATTATATGTTGTAGAGACCGGATGTAAAGAAATATCGGAATAATTTGATATAAGTAGTAGGAAAGAGGGGAGTCTTATAATGGCGGCATCAAAGAGTAAGAATACAGGGCGGTCCGGGAAGACGGCTAAAAAGACAGCTAAAAATGCAGCGGCTATGCAGCAGGAAGTAGGGAGATTTCAGACAGAGATCATTTTGTTTGTTATTCTGGCTGCGTGCGTGATCCTGATGGTGAGTAACTTTGGAGTAGGTGGATTTGTCGGAGATGCGATCAGTAATTTCTGCTTCGGACTGATGGGACTGATGGCATATCTGTTTCCAATCGTATTCTTTCTGGAAGCTGCCTTTATCCTGATCAATAAAACAAACCGTCTTGCGTATAAGAAACTTGCTGCGGCATTTGTAATGTTTATTTTTATGTGTGGTGCAGCACAGCTTCTTACAGATGGATATATGACCAGCACTACGTTGCTGGATTATTTTGCATTAAGTGCAGATTATAAAACCGGTGGTGGTCTGATCGGCGGTGCAATCTGTATTTCTATTACATCAGCATTTGGAACAGTTGGCGGATATGTGATTATTATCCTGGCATTTATTGTTTGCATGATCATTATTACACAGCGTTCTCTGCTGGATTTTCTGACAGTTATAGTTATGAAAATCTGTGATTTTGTAAAAGAGGGCCGTGCCCGTTATGCAGAAGGACAGCCGGAACGTGCGATGCGCAGGGAAGAGCGTGCGCGGGAACGTCAGCTGCTGAGAGAAACGCGCAGAGAAGAACGGATCCGCAGACTGGAAGCTGAGATCGGAGAGGATGAGCTTTCAGAGGATGATGAATTCCTTCTTGATCCAAAAGAAGCAAGAAAGATGAAGAAAGGAGCATTTCTCGAAGGAACCAAATTGACCGGTTATTCAGAAGAGAAACCAAAGAAAAAGAAAAAAACACAGTTAAAAAATGAAGATACAGGCGAAGAAGGCATAGATGGTAAGAATGCAGGCTCAGGGGAAGCAGCTGTAGCAGATATTGAAAATTCAGACCAGAAGTCGAAGGATATTTCAGAAGCACCTGAAGGTCCTGCAAGTGCACCGATGAACTTTGAAATCCACAGAGCAGAACCAGTTGCAGATATTTATGAACCGGAGGAAGATATTCTGCCGCAGGATATTCCGGAGGAAGTGCCCCCTTTTCAGGAGAAGAAGGTGACGCGGCAGCCTTCGAAGAATCCTAAATCTTCTCCGGCAGAGATCCAGAGTGGGATTGTAAATATCCAGCATGAGATCACCCGGCAGGAAGCAGCCGTAAAAAAAGAATATAAATTTCCGACTCTGAATCTGCTTAAAAAAGGGAGCAGTAAGTCTCAGGGAGATTCTGACGCTTATCTTCGAAAGACAGCTAAGAAGTTGCAGGAAGTATTACATAACTTTGGCGTAAATGTAACCGTGTTGAATGTAAGCTGCGGTCCTACAGTTACCCGTTATGAACTTCAGCCGGAAATGGGTGTAAAGGTCAGCAAGATTGTTGGACTTGCCGATGACATTAAACTTAATCTCGCAACTCCTGATATCCGTATTGAAGCACCAATCCCGGGTAAAGCGGCAGTGGGAATTGAGGTTCCGAATAAAGAGAACAGTACAGTTATGTTAAGAGAGCTGCTTCAGTCTGATGAATTCCAGAAAGCAAAATCAAAGCTTTCTTTTGCAGTTGGTAAAGATATCGCGGGTAAAACAGTTGTGACAGATATTGCAAAGATGCCGCATCTTCTGATCGCCGGTGCCACAGGTTCCGGTAAATCGGTATGCATCAATACGCTGATCGTCAGTATTCTGTATAAGGCAAAACCGGATGAAGTCAAGCTTATCATGATAGATCCTAAGGTGGTTGAGCTTAGTGTATATAATGGCATTCCTCATCTGTTTATTCCGGTTGTGACAGACCCTAAGAAAGCTGCGGGAGCACTGAACTGGGCAGTTCAGGAGATGACAAATCGATACAATACATTTGCAGAGTACGGTGTACGTAATCTGGATGAATATAACAGAAAAGCAGAACAGATCAAGGCAGCAGGTGCAGAAGAGGAACCTGTGAAACTGCCACAGATCGTTATTATTGTAGACGAGCTTGCTGACCTTATGATGGTTGCCCCGGGTGAAGTAGAAGATGCAATCTGTCGTCTAGCCCAGCTTGCACGAGCAGCCGGAATCCATCTGATCATTGCTACTCAGAGACCGTCCGTAAATGTCATTACAGGTCTGATCAAGGCCAATATGCCTTCAAGAATCGCATTTTCGGTATCTTCAGGTGTAGATTCCAGAACAATCCTGGATATGAATGGTGCAGAGAAATTGCTCGGAAAGGGAGATATGCTTTTCTATCCGCAGGGATATCAGAAACCTGCACGTCTTCAGGGGGCATTTGTGTCAGATGATGAGGTCAGTGCAGTGGTAGAATTCCTTGCTGATAAGAATCCGGGAGTACAATATGATCAGCAGATTGAGCAACAGGTAAATTCGCCTGTAACAGCAGTGGGAACAGCCACGGATGACAGAGACGTACATTTCGAAGAAGCGGGTCGATTTATCATAGAAAAGGAAAAAGCGTCTATCGGTATGCTTCAGCGAATGTTTAAGATTGGATTTAACAGAGCGGCCAGGATCATGGATCAGCTCTGCGATGCTGGAGTTGTAGGACCGGAAGAGGGAACGAAACCAAGAAAAGTTCTGATGTCTATGGAAGAGTTTGAGAATTATCTGACAAATCAGTAAGTGAGGACTGCTTATGAAATGTCCGAAATGTCATAAAGAGGTGGAGAAAGGTTCTTTGTACTGTCCATACTGCCTCTCGGAAATTCCGTGGGTGAAAGAGTTTGATTCTGTGGAAACACTTATGAAAAAGGAAGAACAGAGTCGCCCTTCTTCACAGGAACATAAGTTTAAGATTCAGAAATACTGGATCAGAAAGAAACCGAATGTCAGCAGAAAGCAGATTATATGCCTGATGATAATAGCTGCTATTTTGCTGGGTGCATTGTGCTACCGGCAGCTGCATACTTTTTCTGCACTGTATGCCAGTGCGAAGAAACAGTATGAGCAGCAGAATTATGAAAGAGCACTGAAGATCACGGAGGATGCGCTCAATATGAAACCCGAAAGTGAGGCTGCGAATCTTCTTCTGGCGAGATGTATGGAGAAACTGGGAGATGCTGAGTCTGCAGTTCTTATTCTGCGCGCTCTCATACAGAATAAAACTGCTGGGACACCAGTATATAAGGAATGTGTACGGCTTCTTACAGACGAAGGAAATACAGAAGAAGTGCGGAATCTTCTGAAGCACAGCAGCAAGGAGATACAGGAAGCGTGCAGGGATTATATCTGTGAGACTCCGGTATCTAATCCTGCACCCGGGACATATACTTCTGTGCAGACGCTGGAATTAAAGGCGGATTGTTCAGAAATTTATTATACTCTGGACGGAAGTGTTCCTACACGGAAGAGCGCATTATATACAGGACCTATTACTTTGGGCGAGGGAACCACGGAAGTGAAGGCGTTTGGTGTTAATGATAAGAATATTGAGAGCGATGTGATCACCAGAAAATATATTATTGTTCTGAAAACTCCGGATGCACCTGAAGTTACGCCGGAGTCAGGCGATTATGATAAGAAGACAGAAATCAGGATAACAGTGCCTGATGGATGTAAAGCTTATTATGCGTTTGATTCACAGCCTGATATTAACAGTACGGTGTATGAGCAGCCGATATCCATGCCTGTAGGATACCATGTACTGAATGTAGTTCTTGTGGCTGCTAACGGTAAGATGAGTAAAGTGACTTCAATGGAATATTATCTGCAGTATTAGTGCTGTTGCTGGAGATCAGAACGGTATGATAAACTGCGAGGCAGTTATCTGACCATAAGCAGGCAGCAAAACGGAAGAATTTTATACGATTGATAAATGTAAATTAAGAAGGAAGACTAAATAATGGAAATCCGTATTATTACAGTTGGAAAAATTAAAGAAAAATATCTGAGCGATGGAATTGCGGAATATGCCAAACGTCTTGGAAGATATTGTAAACTTAATTTCTGCCAGGTTGCAGATGAGAAGACTCCGGATAAGGCGTCAGATGCGTTAAATATGCAGATTAAGGATACAGAAGGAGAGCGCCTGATGAAGCATATCAGGGAGCAGGATTATGTGATCGCACTTGCAATAGACGGAAAGATGCTGGATTCCGTCGAATTATCTCAGAAGATCGAGAAACTGGGAGTTTCCGGAGTCAGTTCTATTGCTTTTGTAATCGGCGGCTCTCTGGGACTGAGTGAAAAAGTTCTGAAACGTGCTGATTATAAGCTGAGTTTTTCCAGAATGACATTTCCCCATCAGCTGATGCAGATGATTCTTCTGGAACAAATATACAGAAGCTATCGAATTATGAACCATGAGCCGTACCACAAATAATGAAAGAAGATAAAAACTATGAATACAGAAAAGTTTGAAGAATTTATCTCACAGTATCCTATTTTTGAATATCGTCTCCTTAATACAGCAGATATCGGGGTGGAAGAACGTGTGCGCACGATCTGCAGACAGGAATGTGAACGTTATGATTCTACTTGGGCCTGTCCGCCTGCGGTAGGAACTCTGGAAGAATGTGAAAGAAAGATAAAAAGCTATCCGCAGGCTATTTTCTTTTCCAGTGTGGCAGAGGTTTCTGACATCATGAATATGGAAGAACTATTATCCACCAGAAGAGCACATGAAGATCTTACTACAGAGGTGGGAAAGTATCTGAACAGTGAGGGATATGAGACATATATCCTGTCTACTGAATCCTGTGATATCTGTGAGAATTGTGCTTATAAAGAGGGAAAACCCTGCAGATTCCCTGACAGGATGCACCCGTGTCTGGAAAGTCACGGTGTAGTAGTAAATGAGATTGTAGAACGTGAGTCCATGGAATATAACCTGGGTGGAAACACGATTTTGTGGTTCTCTATGGTATTATTTCGATAGAAAGGTTTAAATATGATTCCTCCGGCATAGACTGATACTAAAAGCCGGAGGGATTTTTTTATGAAAAAAACAGGACGGTGGAAGGAACAGGTGGTATCTGCGTTAGAAGTCCCGCCTGATCTGGCATATAGGGAAACGATCATTACACTGACAGGCTCCATGGAACTCCTGATTGAGAATTATAAATCTATTTCCAGATATACACCTTCAGAGATCGTGGTTTTGTCTCTTCGGGGAAAGGTTACCATATGCGGAGAGAGTCTGGAGATTCTCTGGTATACTTCAAGGGCAATGAAGATAAAGGGAAAGATTTTCGGTGTTTATCCGCAGAAATGTGTAAGTTGAAGCAGGTGAACGGAATATGGAAAGAATCCTGAAACTGATATATGGCTATATAATGATCCTTGTAAAAGGAGAGCAGCTTGAGAGATTCCTGAATCTTTGCAGAAACAGAAAAGTATATATGGAAAGAATCCGGTATATCAATAGTGACCAGCTTACAGCACAGCTGAATGCCAGGGATTTTTTGCGTTTAAGACCGATTCGGAGCAAAACCGGTGTACATATTCAAATTATGGAGAAACGGGGAATGCCCTTCTTTTTTTTCAGGAATAAAAAAAGAAAGGCTTTTTTTGCAGGACTGCTTTTGGGGTGTATTCTTATATTTTTTATGACAGGAAGAATCTGGAATATTCATATTGAGGGAAATGTCAGAAACAGTACAGGAGAAATTCTGGATTTCCTGGAAGAACAGGGAGTGGTTCACGGCATGTCAAAGAAAAAAGTGAACTGTTCTGAGATTGCAGCTGCAGTAAGGAGAAAATTCCAGGAGACTACGTGGGTGTCTGCCAGAATAGAGGGAACCCGTCTGATCCTGGAAATACAGGAAGGAACTGCTGGAAAAGAAACTGCCAGAGATGTATCTCCCTGTGATCTGACGGCTGAGAAAGACGGGGTGATCGCTGAGATGATCGTCCGTGCCGGAGTTCCGGTAAAAAAGCCCGGAGATACGTGTGAAAAAGGTGAACTTCTGGTGTCCGGTGAACTTCATATCATGAATGACAGTCAGGAAATTGTGAGGAATGAATATGTTCATGCAGATGCGGATATTTTCATTTCAAGACAGATTTCTTATTATCAGGAATTTCCTATGAAATACAGTACTGAAATTCCTTCCGGAAATACAAAAAAGGGAATATATTTCAGGATAGGACACTGGTACGTTGAATTGTATCAGACAGCAACGGAAAAACAGAGATGTATTACGGAGGAATATCCTCTGCGAATTACAGAGAATTTTGTGCTGCCTGTATGGGGCGGAAGAGCAGAAGTTATAGACTATATAAAAAAAGAAGAATTCTATACACAGGAAGAAGCCAGACAGGAAGCAGGACGCAGATTTCAGCAGTATGAAAAGAAATTGCTTCAGAATGGGATAAAAATAACAGATAATCATGTTACAACAAAAGTGACAGATCAATTATGTATTACCAGAGGAACCCTGCAGATCATAGAACAGACAGGCAAAGAAAGCGCGATAAATGTGAAAGCCAGGGAAGAAACGTCAGAATCGGCAAATGAGCAATAAAACAGGAAAATTTGTATTTAAAAAGTTGCAGTGAGGTGTTACAATAGACACATCTGGTTCTGAAATAAGATGAACACCGGATAACAGAGCTGATGTATATGACAGATTTAGAATAAACAGCAGCGGACTATGAACAGGAAAGGACATCACAGGATGGCTGGTAATATTATTGAATTACACACAGAAGTGCCTGCAGATCTGGAATCTAATGTATTCGGCCAGTTTGACGAGCATCTTAAGCTGATTGAGAGAACACTGAATGTGACAGTAATCTCAAGAGATGGAATTCTTAAGATCCTTGGCAGCGAACAGGGCGCATCTTCTGCGAAGAAACTGATAGAGGAACTTGTTGTACTCGCGAAGCGTGGCAACACGATTACAAAACAGAACGTAAATTATGCTCTTTCTCTTGCAATGGAGCAGAGAAATGAGGTTCTTACAGAGATAGATAAAGATTTTATTTGTAATACCATACAGGGAAGACCTATTAAACCAAAAACTCTCGGACAGAAGGATTATGTGGAGCAGATCCGCAAGAAGATGATCGTATTTGGCGTAGGTCCCGCAGGTACAGGTAAGACTTACCTGGCAATGGCAATGGCAGTCACAGCTTTTCGCAATGAAGAGGTAAGCAGGATTATTCTGACACGTCCGGCAATTGAGGCTGGGGAGAAGCTGGGATTTCTTCCGGGAGATCTTCAGAGCAAGGTGGATCCTTATCTGAGACCACTCTATGATGCTTTGTATCAGATTATGGGTGCAGACAGCTTTGCCAAGAACATGGAGCGAGGACTGATCGAGGTAGCACCGCTTGCTTATATGCGCGGACGTACACTGGATAATGCTTTTATTATTCTTGATGAGGCGCAGAATACAACACCTGCACAGATGAAAATGTTCCTGACACGTATCGGATTTGGTTCAAAAGTAATCATAACGGGAGATGCTTCTCAGAAGGACCTTCCGAGAGATGCAACATCCGGACTTGACGTGGCAATGAAAGTACTTAAGAAAATTGATGATATTGGTTTTTGCCAGCTTACCAGCAAGGACGTTGTGAGACATCCACTGGTACAGCAGATCGTACAGGCTTACGATGCTTATGAGAAGAAACAGAAGCCTGAAAGACCGGCAAGACGCAGAAACGGGGTAAATGAACGATGAACATGCAGATCGATTATGAAACAGAGCGCGAACTTGGAATTGATTATGAAGCTCTGGCAGTTAAAGTTGCTGACAAGGTTCTTGAGATGGAGAAATGTCCTTATGAAGCACAGGTAAATCTGGTGCTCACAGACAATGATGAGATCAAGAGAGTCAACACAGAGTTTCGTGATATTGAGAGGGCTACAGATGTATTGTCCTTTCCGATGATCCCCTTTGAAGTACCTGCGGGGTATGATATCGTGGAAGAGGACGAGTCCTATTTTGATCTGGATACAGATGAACTTCTGCTGGGAGATATTATGATCTCGGTTGATAAGGTTTTTGCGCAGGCAGAGGAATATGGACACAGCGTAACCAGAGAATTCTGTTTCCTGGTTGCTCACAGCATGCTGCATCTGTTGGGATATGATCATATGACTCCGGAAGAAGCGGCAGTTATGGAAGCAAAACAGGCGAAAGCACTGGATGAGCTTGGAATCACACGTTGATCAGCTGTCTGAACTGACAGTAAAGCAGACAGATCTGTCTGTTTAACCAAATCAAGTAAGTAGCGAAGCGGATGATTTTATCCGCCTGACTAAAGAAAATATATTTACGGAGTACCAGAAAATGAATTACCGGGAAAGACTAAAGAATAAAAAAAGAATTGTAATTAAAATCGGTTCTTCTTCCCTGACTCATCCGGAGACAGGCAGACTGAACCTTCGTAAGCTGGAAGTGCTGGCAAGAGAGCTCTGTGATCTGCGCAACCAGGGAAAAGACGTGGTGCTGGTTTCCTCAGGTGCCATCGCAACAGGTGTTGCAGCACTTGGAATGAAAGAGAAGCCTACAGAGCTTAAGGGGAAGCAGGCATGTGCGGCAGTGGGACAGGCCAGACTGATGATGATCTACCAGAAACTTTTTTCTGAATATAATCAGCCGTCTGCACAGATACTGATGACCAAGAATACAATGGTAAATAATATTAACCGTAAGAATGCGCAGAATACTTTTAATGAACTGCTGAATCTGGGGGTTATTCCTATTGTAAATGAGAATGACTCTATTTCCACTTATGAGCTTCAGAATCTGGAGAAGTTCGGAGATAACGATACGCTGTCTGCAGTGGTAGCTGCTCTTGTACAAGCGGATCTGTTGATTCTTTTGTCAGATATTGACGGACTTTTTACAGATGATCCGAATACAAATCCGGATGCTGAATTTATTGATGTGGTTGAAAACCTGGATGACAGGCTGCTTAACATGGGAAAAGGCACTTCAGGCAGTAAAGTGGGAACAGGCGGAATGGCTACCAAGCTGACTGCTGCACAGATCGCGTCTGCAGCAGGGGTAGATATGGTGATCGCAAATGGTGCAGATTTCCATGTGATCCATAAGATTACAGAGGGACGCAATTACGGCACATTGTTTGTAGGTCAGTCCAAGGAAGAAGTTTATCTGATTGACATTATTGATAAGCTGTTATGATATAGCATAAAACAGAAAATACAGGAGGAATATTATGGAAGTCGAGAAGATCGATCGTATTAATGCACTTGCACATAAAGCAAAGAGCGTAGGACTTACAGAAGAAGAGAAAAAGGAGAGGGATCTGCTCCGCAGGGAATACCTTGCATCTGTACGTATGAACTTACGTTCTCAGCTCGATAACATTGATGTAAAGCAGGACGATGGAACCATCGTTAATCTGGGTGAAAGATATGGACTCAAAAAAAGACATTAGAAAGAAAATTTTTGCAGAAAGAAAGCTGCGAAGTGATGAACAGATAAGGTCTATGAGCCTTACGATCACAGACAGAGTAACCTCACTTCCTGCATTTAAAAATGCCGGTCGTATTCTGGTATATGCAGATTACAATCATGAGGTTGTGACAGAGTATCTTATTAGAGAGGCATGGAAGGCCGGTAAGGAAGTTGCAGTTCCTAAAGTTGTGGGAAAAGATATGGTATTTTATAAACTGACAGATTTTTCTCAGCTGGAACCTGGATATTTCGGGATTCCTGAACCGGTATCGGGGGAAATTGTTGAATGGCCGGAGGCGCTGATGATTATGCCGGGCGTGGCTTTTGACAGATCAAACCACAGAGTTGGATATGGCGGAGGTTTTTATGACCGTTATCTTGAGAAACATCCTCAGCTTGAGCGGGTTGCCATTGCATTTTCTTTTCAGATGCTGCCCGAGGTTCCTACAGAACCTACAGATATCTGCCCGCAGATCGTGGTGACAGAAGAAGAGACCTGCTATCTTACAGAAAGATAGAAAAAATGTTTGGCAGCAGGTATGAAAAGGGAGTATCTGAAATGTACTGACTGAAAGGAGACCGGGATATGAATGAAATGCTGAACTGCCTTGGCACAAATGCGAAGGCTGCTGAAACAGAGATGAGAAATCTTTCAACAAATAAGAAGAATGAAGTACTTCTGGCAGTAGCGGACAGACTGGTAAAGGATGCGCAGACACTGATCAGTGCCAATGCGCTGGATGTGGAAGAAGGTAAACGTAATCAGATGCCTGAGGGGCTGATCGACAGACTTCTCCTGACAGAAAACAGGATTGAAGGAATGGCAGAGGGATTACGTCAGGTCGCTGCACTGGATGATCCCGTCGGAGAGGTAACAGGAATGAAGAAACGCCCGAACGGACTGCTGATTGGACAGAAACGGGTACCGTTAGGGGTTATCGGAATTATTTATGAAGCAAGACCGAACGTAACTGCAGATGCATTTGCACTGTGTTTTAAGACTGGTAATGTTGTGATTCTGAAGGGCGGCAGTGATGCCATTCATTCCAATGAGGCAATTGTAAACAGTATCCGTGAAACTCTGAAAGAGCAGGGAGTGACAGAGAATGCGATTCAGCTTATTTCTGATACTTCCAGAGAGACGGCTGCCGAGTTTATGAAGATGAATCAGTATGTAGATGTGTTGATTCCGCGTGGAGGCAGAGGACTGATCAGGGCTGTTGTGGAGCAGAGTACGATTCCTGTTATTGAAACAGGTACAGGCAACTGTCATACATATGTAGATGAAACTGCTGATCTGCAGATGGCTGCAGATATTATCATCAATGCAAAGACACAGCGTGTGGGTGTATGTAATGCCTGCGAATCTGTTCTTGTACATAAAGATGTCAAGGATGCATTTCTGCCTGTTCTGGCCAGACGGCTGCAGGAGAAGCATGTGGAGATCCGTGCGGATGAGGCAGCATATGATCTGATCCCGGGAGCTGTACATGCAACTGAGGAAGACTGGGGAAAAGAATATCTGGACTATATTCTTTCGATTAAGGTGGTTTCTTCTGTAGAGGAAGCAATTGCTCATATCAATAAGTATAATACCAAACATTCAGAAGCCATTATTACCAATAATTATGAACATGCCCAGAAATTCCTGGATGAAGTGGATGCTGCTGCGGTTTACGTCAATGCATCTACCAGATTCACAGACGGGTTTGAATTTGGTTTTGGAGCAGAGATTGGTATCAGCACGCAGAAACTGCACGCGAGAGGACCGATGGGGCTTCTGGCTCTGACGACAACCAAGTATATTATTTATGGAAATGGACAGGTTCGCCCATAAATTTGATTTTTTCTGAGGGATATGCTATACTGCACTCAGATTTTGGGAATAATTAAAACTCATTCACGGGAGGATATAAAATGAGAAAAAAACAACTTTTAGCACTGTTAATGGCAAGTGCATTATCCGTGGGAATGGCGCCGACAGCTGCATTTGCGGCAGATACTGCAGTGGAAGCAGAAGGAGAAGTCGAGGGAGCGCTTGACGCGGCAGATACAGAAACACCTGCAGAGACACCAGCAGATGAAACACCTGCGGAGGATCCGGCTGCCGAAGATCCTGCAGAGACACCGGCGGATGAAACACCTGCAGAGACACCAGCAGATGAGACAGACGCACAGGCAGATGAGAACGTAGATGCAGCAATCGTAGTTGGAGAAACTTCATATCCGACACTTGCAGAAGCATTTGCAGCAATTGCTGACAGTGCAGATATGACAGGTGAACCTGACTATATCAAGGTAAAAGGCGATATTGAGATCAATGCGACAATTGATGTTCCTGCTAATAAGAATATTATGCTGGTTGCAGCAGAGGACAGCACGATTAAACGTGCGTCAGGATTTACAGGCAGTATGTTTACTGTAAGCGGCGGCAATCTGCAGATAGCAGGTGCTGAAGCAGATGAAACAACCGGAGCGGCAGCTGGTACATTAACTGTTGATGGAACTGTTGATGAAACCGGTGATGGAGTTACAGGTTCCATTGTAGAAGTAACCAGTGGTAATTTTGCATTATCCGATGGAGCAACTCTCACAGGAAATGCAACAACCGGAAACGGCGGTGCAATCAACAATGCGGCCGGAGCCAATGTTTATCTTTTAGGCGGTTCCATTACAGGAAACTCTGCAGCAGCAGGCGGCGGAATTTACAGTGAAGGTACTGTAAATATTCAGGGAACAGTCAATGTTACCGGAAATACAGCAGATAATGTTGTATTGAACGGAAAGGGTGTCATTAATGTAACTGGTGCAGTGACCGATGATTCTGTGATCGGTGTAAGTGTTCAGGATGCGGCAGCCGGCAAACAAGTAGTGAAACTTGCCGATGGAATTACAGATGTAAAACTTGCTGATGTGATTTCTAAGATTACATATGAAGGAAATTCAGATTTTAAAATTGGCGACGATGGAACACTTGTAAGCACTAAAGAGGAACCGATACCGACACCGGATGTAGTTGTGACAATAAAGAAGTATGGCTGGACAGGACATAACAGTGCAGAGGTTACATTCGAGTCTAATGTAAAAGGTAAGTATTATATTGAATATGTAAAACATGGCGCCTCAGCACCTACGATTGATACTACAAAAAAAGGCAGTAAGATTAATGCAGGTGAAACTGTAACTAAAAGTATCACAAAACTTCCAGAGTATGATGTAGATATTTATGTATGTGTTGTCAGTGAAGATGGAAAACATGATGCTAAAGGTTTTGAACTGATCGGAGCAGAGCGTCCACCAGTACCTGTCACTTCAACACCGACACCGACTCCAACACATACTCCGGTAATAGCGGATATAAATAAGAGTGTTATACAGGGATTTGAGAATGCGCTTGTATTCTATCCGAACACATTTTATGAGTTCAGAGTAATCGGTGCAGGTACACAGAACAGTAATCCTGGACAGGGAGATGTAAGATGGGTTCCTGTAGGATGGAGTACAGTTTCTGCAAATCCGA
Organism: uncultured Blautia sp.; assembly: GCA_934416185.1. Lineage (GTDB taxonomy): Bacteria > Bacillota > Clostridia > Lachnospirales > Lachnospiraceae > Blautia_A. Next base: position 336,811 of record CAKRWH010000001.1, read on the forward strand.
CAAGCTGGAAAACAACCTGGAAGATCGGTGCGGAAAAAGGTATTTATACAGACAAAGAAGTTGCATATTCCATGTATGTAAGATTTCGAAAAGATGTTTACGATGGAAGCAACTGGCAGGAGACAGATTCTTATGAAGTTTTAACTTACCAGTTCAAGGCTGCACCTTTGTCTCAGACAACTGTAACACCGGGTGCTGATGGAAGCGGAACAGGCGGAGATGGTATGTCCGGTGAGGGAAGTACAGATATAACACCGACTACTTATGCAGACGGAACAAACGGTACATCCAAATCTGCAGTGTCCACAGGTGATGAATCACCGATTGGAACTATGATGGCTCTTGCAGCAGCATCTGTTCTTGCCGGTGGATATGTACTTGTAAGAAGACGTAAAAAAGAACAGTAATTCATGTAGTTGTATCTGACTGATGAAATTTTTAAGAGACAGGTCTTATGACCTGTCTCTTTTCATATATATATTAATGAAAACGCAAGTTTATGCGGATGAAAGGAGGACGGCCTGTATGGCAGCAGAACAGTCAGGTACATATGAAAGGCTATATTTTGCAATGTGGGAAATTGGACAGAGATATGGAAATTTCGTACAATTCAGAGTGATCGGAAGAAGTCATGATGACAGAATGATTCCTATGCTGGAAATCGGAAAGGGCGATTCCTGTATCTTTTGTGTAAGTGGAATAGAAAGCGGCGACGGTGATATTCCGGAATATCTGTTATCTATCATTAAAGAATATTGTAAATCGTACGAAAGCGGCTGGATCATGGGAGAGAATTACGAAGTCAGAAAACTGCTGGACAAAGTGCGGATCTGTGTGATTCCCATGTTGAATCCTGACAGTTATGAAATATCGGAAAAAGGATACGGTGCTATCCGAAATCCAATTCACAGGCAGATGCTGAAAATGCAGGACAGGCCTGTGGAAGATTATGAATGCAATGCCAGAGGAATTGATCTGCGTAAGAATTTTCCGACTAATTATTATCAGCGAAAAAGGATCAATCAGGAGCCTGCCAGTGAAAATGAGACGAGGGCACTGATCAATATTTTTCAGGAGTATCCAAGTGCAGGACTTCTCACTTTCAGCTATTCCAGAGGAAAAATTATTTATTGCAGACAGGAAAAAGGATTTGCCTACAATCAGAGAAATTACAGACTTGCAAGGCATTTACAGAAATGCTCCGGTTATCGTCTGGAAAAAGGAACAGCAGGAGGTGCAGTCACAAAAAGGACCGGGACAAGACCGGATATGGGGTCTCCGGAACAGTTCTATGCGGAGGTGATCCGGCAGCCATCCCTTGCAATAGAGATTCCTGATTATCGCAAAGGAGAAATAGAAGAACTGAGAATGATACCGCTGGAATATCTTTATTCTTTAAACAGCGGCATTCTGGTAAATGAAAAAGCTTAAAAATAGAGAATAGCGTTTGACATAAGTGAGTAAATTCTGTATGATAAAAAGAGTGTCTTAAAATTATCCCGAAATAGAAAGATGAGGAATTAAGAGTGAACAACAATACACAGGAAAGTAAAGTACAGTTAGAATATATCAATAAATGCACAGAGATCGTAAAGGAGAAATATGAGAAAGAACCTGCTTTCTATATACAGAATGCAGGATGTCAGATGAATTCTCTGCAGACAGAAACAGTGGCCGGAATAGTGAAACGTATGGGTTACAAAGAAGTATTCAGGGAAGAAGAGGCAGATGTAGTTATCTATAATACATGCACAGTCCGTGAGAACGCAAATCTGAAGATTTACGGACATCTGGGACATCTGAAAGGTATTAAGAAAAAGAAGCCGGAGATGAAGATCGTATTATTTGGATGTATGATGCAGGAGCCGGAAGTGATCGAGAAGATTCACAAAGATTATTCTTTTGTGGATCTGGTTTTCGGTACTCATAATTTCCACAAATTTCCGGAGCTTTTTTACAGAAGTTTAAATACAGAAGGACAGATTATCGATGTCTGGAAAGAATCCGATGAGATTGTTGAGGGTATGCCTGCAGACCGTAAGTATTCCTTTAAAACAGGTGTAAATATCATGTTTGGCTGCAATAATTTCTGCAGTTATTGTATTGTACCGTATGTAAGAGGAAGAGAGAAGAGCCGTGAGCCGGAAGCAATTGTCGAGGAGATTAAGGCACTGGTAGCAGATGGTGTAACAGAGGTTATGCTTCTGGGACAGAATGTTAACTCCTATGGCAAGACACTGGAGCATCCGGTTACTTTTGCGCAGCTTCTCAAACAGGTAGAAGCGATTGAAGGATTAAAGAGGATCCGTTTCATGACTTCTCACCCGAAAGATCTGTCTGATGAACTGATCCAGACAATGGCAGAGAGTAAGAAGGTCTGCCATCATCTTCACCTGCCTATGCAGTCCGGAAGCAGCCGCATTCTTAAAATTATGAACCGTCGTTATGATAAGGAGAAATATCTCGAGCTTGTAAGCAAGATCCGTAAAGCTGTGCCTGATATCTCTCTGACTACAGATATTATCGTAGGTTTCCCGGGAGAGACAGAAGAAGATTTCCAGGATACTCTGGATGTAGTTGATAAGTGTAACTTTGACTCTGCATTTACCTTTATTTATTCCAAGAGAAGCGGTACACCTGCTGCGAAGATGGAGAATCAGGTACCGGAGGACGTGGTGAAGGATCGTTTTGACCGTCTCCTTGCCCTGGTACAGGAGAAAGGAAGAAAAGAATCTGCGCGCTTCGAGGGCACTGTGCAGGAAATTTTGGTGGAAGAGGAAAGTAAAGAAAAAGGAATCTTCACAGGAAGAACAGAATACAATCTTCTTGTTCACTTCCCGGGATGCAAAGACCTGATCGGCAAATATGTGAAAGTAAAACTGGATACCTGTAAGGGATTCTATTATTTTGGAAGTCTTGTAGATTAATGTGAGTATAATTGTCTGTTGTCCGACAGGGACAAAAAATATATAGGACTTCTGATGAATACCAAAATATAAGAAGCCCGTATCAATTGACAGTGAATTGATGAGGTAGAGGGTGGAAGATAAAAGTGAAACAAAATAAATACGAAATAGATATGTGTAACGGAACCATCATGGACAAGCTGATTTCATTTTCAATTCCGTTGATGCTTTCCGGAATCCTGCAGCTGATGTTCAATGCAGTAGATATCATTGTGGTAGGGCGGTTCAGTGGAAGCGTGGCACTTGCTGCGGTTGGCTCTACTACTGCACTGATCAATGTGTTTACCAATCTGTTTATCGGGATCTCTCTTGGAGCGAATGTTCTTGCAGCACGTTTCTTTGCTGCCGGCAAAGACAAAGAGATGTCAGAAACAGTCCATACAGCGATTACTCTTGCACTGGTCAGTGGCGTGATCATGGCATTTGTAGGGCTGCTTTTTTCCAGAGGAGCGCTGGAACTGATGGATACACCTGAGGACGTGATCGGGCAGTCTGCGCTGTATATGAAGATATATTTCCTGGGTATGCCGTTCTTTATGTTGTATAATTATGGAGCTGCGATCCTGAGAGCTGTGGGAGATACCAAACGTCCGCTGATCTTTCTGATCGTTTCGGGTGTTGTGAATGCAGGACTGAATATGATCCTTGTGATCATATTTCATCTGGATGTTGCTGGTGTAGCAATTGCGACTGTAATCTCACAGATGATCTCCTGCGTTCTTGTACTGCGGTGTCTGTATATGTCACAGACCAGTTATCAGCTTCGTTTCTCGAAACTGAAGATCAATACGACTTATCTGAAGCAGATTTTTCAGGTGGGAATTCCGGCGGGTATCCAGAGTACAGTTATTAATTTCTCGAATGCTTTGCTGCAGTCCTCGGTTAATTCTTTTGGCTCTATTGCGATGGCAGGATATACGGCAGCCAATAATATTTTTGGATTCTTATATATGTCTGTAAATTCTGTGACACAGGCGTGTATGAGCTTTACCAGTCAGAATTATGGTGTGCGCAAGTATAAACGTATGGATAAAGTGCTGATCGACTGTATTATCGTTTCCATGGTTACAGCGTTGACGCTTGGATGCAGCGCATATTTCTTTGGACCTGAGATCCTTAAGATTTATACGAAAGATTCGGAAGTGATCCAGTGTGGAATGGAGATCATGGCATATACCACGGTACCGTATTTCTTATGCGGGATCATGGATCTGTTTCCGGGAGCATTGCGTGGAATGGGACATTCCGCTGTTCCAATGATCTTGTCCGTGATCGGTACGGTTGGAACCAGGATTGTATGGATTTTCGGAATTTTCCCGAATCACAGATCTCTGTCTGTGCTGTTTATTTCTTATCCTGCATCCTGGATATTGACCATTGTCATGCAGGTGATCTGTTTCTATTTCGTACGAAAAAAAGTACATAAAAGTGCATAAAGCATAGTTTCCAGAGCTTTTGCAGAAAATAATGTCGTCAAAATATAGTGAGATGACTGATTTTTCTGCGGAAGCTCTTTTTTTCTGCGGATCGTGACGCGGATCAGAGATTCGTAATCCATATTCGCTATCTGCTTATAATCGAACAGCAGATTCGTGATTTGTAAGGGGATATAAAAGTTTTTTAAATTTCTTATATATGGTATTGACAAATACCCTATCAGGGTATATAGTGTTCATTGTAAAGATACCCCGTGAGGGTATTTATGAAAAGTAATTGAGTCCTGTCGGACAGAGGATCTAGGAGAGTATATATTTTGGATAAGGAGGTATTTGAGTATGGCAGATACACAGGAGAAGAAAGCCTGTCCCTGTTGTGGGAAACATACAGACCGTTCTGAAGAGGAGCGCAGGAAACTGATCAACCGTCTCAAACGTGTGGAAGGGCAGATCCGCGGTATTATCGGTATGCTGGAGAATGATGCGTACTGTAATGATATCCTGATCCAGTCTGCGGCAGTGAATGCGGCAGTGAATGCATTTAACAAAGAACTGCTTGCAAATCACATCCGCACCTGCGTAGCTCGTGATATCCGTGAGGGTAAGGATGAGACGATCGACGAGCTGGTTGCTACCTTACAGAGACTTATGAAATAAGGTTGTAACTGTTCAGTACCTTCACAGTTACGAGTCAAAATCCATTGAAAATCGCCTGTGGCGATGGGATTTTGACATTTTCATGCCAAAACACCTCGCGGAATAGTGGACTGCTGAATAGTTACATAAAATTTCAGAAAAAGAAATACTTGTACACCGTTTTGCAATGATCTTGTGAAGTATATAGAATGCAAATCTGAGTGTACTAATTTTGAGGAGGAATGAAAATGGAACAATACAACGTAACCGGAATGAGCTGTGCAGCCTGCAGCAGCAGAGTTGAGAAAGCTGTATCCAAGGTTCCGGGTGTAACATCCTGTTCTGTCAGCCTGCTGACAAACTCTATGGGAGTAGAGGGAACAGCAGGTTCCGCTGAGATCATCAGGGCAGTGCAGGATGCAGGATACGGAGCATCATTGAAAGGAGCTTCCGGAGAGCAGCTATCTGCTTCTGCAGCAGAAGAGGCACTGGAAGATCATGAAACGCCGGTTTTAAAGAGAAGGCTGATTGTATCAATAGGATTTCTGCTTGTACTGATGTACTTCTCCATGGGACATATGATGTGGGGATGGCCGCTCCCCGCATGGTTTGACGGCAATCATGTTGCAATGGGACTGGTACAGCTCCTGCTTGCGGGAATCGTAATGGTCATCAATCAGAAATTCTTTATCAGCGGATTTAAGAGTCTGTGGCACCGTGCTCCAAATATGGATACTCTGGTAGCACTTGGTTCCATGGCATCTTTTGTATGGAGTGTCTATGCACTCTTTGCCATGACCAGAGCGCAGGTAGATGGTGATTCTGCTGCAGTTATGAATTATATGATGGAATTCTACTTTGAATCTGCTGCCATGATATTGACACTGATCACAGTAGGAAAAATGCTGGAAGCCCGCTCAAAAGGCAAGACTACAGATGCATTAAAGGGCCTTATGAAGCTGGCTCCCAAGACAGCCGTTGTTGTACGTGACGGACAGGAAGCAACAGTACCGATCGAGCAGGTAAGAAAAGGTGATATCTTTGTAGTGCGCCCCGGAGAGAATATTCCGGTGGATGGTGTGATCCTTGAGGGAAACAGTGCAGTCAATGAGGCAGCACTTACGGGAGAAAGCATTCCGGCAGACAAGAATCCGGGCGATCAGGTTTCAGCTGCTACAGTGAACCAGTCCGGTTTTATCAAATGTGAGGCGACCCGTGTCGGAGAAGATACGACACTTTCACAGATTATTAAGATGGTCAGTGATGCGGCAGCTACTAAAGCACCGATCGCGAAGATTGCAGACCGTGTTTCCGGAGTTTTTGTCCCTGCTGTTATCAGTATTGCGATTATTACAACGATTATCTGGCTGCTTGTCGGCAGACCGTTTGGTTATGCGCTGGCAAGAGGAATTTCTGTTCTTGTTATCAGTTGCCCGTGTGCACTGGGGCTTGCTACACCGGTTGCGATCATGGTTGGAAACGGAATGGGAGCAAAGAACGGAATCTTGTTTAAGACAGCAGTTTCTCTGGAAGAGGCAGGCAAGATTCAGATTGTGGCGTTAGACAAGACAGGAACTATCACAAAAGGTGAGCCACAGGTAACAGACCTTGTTCCTGCAAATGGAATTTCAGAGGAAATACTTCTTTCTTATGCATATGCCCTTGAGAAGAGAAGTGAGCATCCTCTGGCTAAGGCAATCATTGCTAAAGCAGAGGAGAGACAGATCACAGCTTTAGAGGTTTCTGATTTTCAGGCACTTCCGGGAAACGGACTCCGCGCAGTGTTGGACAATGAAGTCCTGACTGGCGGAAGTATGAAATATATCAGTAATCAGGTATCTATATCACCGGAACTGATTTTGCAGGCAGAGAAATTTGCAGGAGAAGGAAAGACACCGCTTCTTTTTACAAAGAACAATAAGCTGATCGGTATGATCGCAGTGGCAGATGTTATGAAAGAGGACAGCCCGCAGGCAGTAAAGGAACTGCAGAATATGGGAATCCGTGTTGTTATGCTGACTGGTGACAATGAACGTACAGCGAAAGCAATCGGCGCTCAGGCAGGCGTTGACGAAGTAATTGCAGGTGTACTTCCGGACGGAAAGGAAAGTGTGATCCGTACTCTGAAAGAACAGGGAAAAGTTGCCATGGTAGGTGACGGTATTAATGATGCACCGGCACTGACAAGAGCAGATATCGGAATCGCTATTGGTGCGGGAACGGATGTTGCTATTGATGCTGCAGATGTAGTGCTGATGAAGAGTCAGCTCAGTGATGTTCCAGCCGCGATCCGACTCAGCCGTGCGACACTTAGAAATATTCATGAGAATCTTTTCTGGGCGTTCTTTTATAATGTAATCGGTATTCCGCTTGCGGCAGGTGTGTGGATCCCAATCTTCGGATGGACATTGAATCCGATGTTTGGCGCAGCCGCAATGAGTCTTTCAAGTTTCTGTGTAGTAACCAATGCGCTGAGACTGAACTTATTCAAAGTGCATGATGCATCTAAGGATAAAAAGATTAAACAGAATTCAGCACAACTTCGTGTAACCGACAGTACGGAAAGTACAGATGTGTCCGATATGAAGGGCAGCTGCGGTAACAGTGAAATTCATGATCGAAGAGATCAGGAAAATAAAAAAGAAAACAAGGAGAATAAAGGTATGACAACAATTACAGTCAATGTAACAGGAATGATGTGCGGACATTGCGAAGCACACGTAAACAAAGCAGTAAAAGAAGCGTTTGGTGTAGAAGATGTAGTTTCTTCTCATGACAAAGGAACAACTGTGATCAAAGCACCACAGAAACTGGATGAGGATAAGATCCGCGAAGTGATCAAAGAAGCTGGTTATGAAGTAACAGGAATTACACAGGAATAGTACTTTAACAGTCCCTGCTCACTGCTTTAATTGCGAAATGTAATAGGCAGTGGGCGGGGACTTAATGGAAATGCTTTTCTCAAAACACAATTTATATTGAAAATCTAAAAAAGTATATTATAATACCATCGGACTTATTGTAAAGTTCAGAAATTATAAATAAGACCAGGGGAGCTTTAAATGAAAAGTTGAGAGTAAGGTAATTCCTTAGACCCTTTATACCTGTTGGATAATGCCAGTGTAGGAAGTGTTGAGAATATACCGGAGCATACAGCATTTGCCAATGGCAGGTGCTTTTTTGTTTTATATGCTTTCCGGGTTTATGGTTCATATTTATGGATAAAAAAGATTTTAAATTAAGGAGGAAAATAAAATGAACGCAAGTATTGCAATTCAGGTATTACCGAAAGTATCCGAGGAGGAAGAACTGATCCGTATCGTAGATTCCGTAATTGATTACATCAAATCTACAGGATTAAATTATTCTGTAGGTCCTTTTGAGACAACCATCGAAGGTGATTATGATGAGCTGATGGACATTGTAAAAGAATGCCAGCATGTAGCTTACCGTGCAGGATGCAAAGAAATGAGCGTATATGTAAAAGTTGCCTACAAACCGGAAGGGGATGTACTGACAATTGAAAAGAAAGTATCCAAACATCACCAGTAAGATCCCACCGGTCGTTGCCATTGCAGTGATCTTAATCTGCTGGCAGCTGGCATGCACACTTCATGTTGTGCCATCCTATATGCTGCCGTCACCGGTGGATGTAGTTAAGGCATTGTTTGGTGATATGCCGACAATCCTGTTCCATGCGAAGTTTACTCTGCTGGAGTCTCTGTATGGTCTGCTGATCGGTATTGCACTGGCATTTGTCTTTGCAACTCTGATGGACAGATTCCGTATTATGGATCAGGCATTTTACCCGATCATGATCATTACCCAGACCATTCCAACTATCGCGATTGCGCCGATCCTGGTATTGTGGATGGGATTTGGAATGGCACCGAAGATCACATTGGTAGTGATCACTACATTCTTCCCGATTACCATTGGCCTTCTGGATGGATACAAAAGTGTTGACCAGGATGCAATCCGTCTGTTACAGGCAATGGGAGCAAACAGACTGCAGATTTTTTGTCATGTGAAGTTTCCGTTTGCACTGCCGCAGTTTTTCTCAGGACTGAAGATATCCGCTTCCTATGCAGTTGTAGGTGCAGTAGTATCTGAGTGGCTGGGCGGATTTAACGGACTCGGTGTGTATATGACACGTGTGAAGAAGGCGTATGCTTTTGACAAAATGTTTGCAGTGATTATTTTTATTGTTGTGATCAGTTTGCTTCTGCTTTTTGCAGTAAATGTGATCCGACATTTTGCAATGCCGTGGCTGAATGCAGGGCATGATGCGAAAAAATAAAATCACAGCAGCATGGATCGAAGAGTATCATTGACTGAAAAATCAGTCTGTAATGACCAAAGATATGATTAACATAAAGAAGAAAAAGGACATGGATTTATGAAAAAGATGAATCAGAAAAAATATATGGCATCTGCGGCGGCAGTTGTTTTTGCAGCAGCATCTGTTATGAGTGTATCTGCGGTTGGAGTTTCCGCAGCAGATAAAGACCTTGAGAAAATTACTTTCTGCCTGGACTGGACACCAAACACAAATCATACAGGACTCTATGCAGCACTTGCAAACGGATATTATGAAGATGCAGGACTGGATGTAGAGATCGTTCAGCCGCCGGAAGATGGTGCGGCTTTAATGTGTGCTTCCGGACAGGCACAGTTTGCAATTGAAGCACAGGATACAATGGCAGCCTCTCTTGCACTGGATGAGCCTTTGGGAATTACTGCAGTTGCAGCTGTGATCCAGCACAATACATCCGGAATCCTTTCCAGAGCAGGAGATGGAATTGATAAACCTGCAGGTCTGACAGGTAAGACTTATTCTACATGGGAATCTCCAATCGAACTTGCTATGCTTGAGAATGTAGTAAACGGTGATGGCGGAGATTTCGATAAAGTAACTCTGATCCCGAATGACATCACAGATGAGCCTGCAGCCCTGGCAGCGAACCAGACAGATGCGATCTGGGTATTCCAGGGATGGGGTGGTGTGAATGCAGAAGTAGAAGGTGTTGACTGTGACTACTTTGCATTCTCCGATATCAACCCGGTATTTGACTATTATACACCTGTAATTATCGCAAACAATGATTATCTGGAATCCAATCCGGATCAGGCGAAAGCATTCATGGAAGCAACTGCAAAAGGTTATGAATTTGCAGCAGAGAATCCGGATGAAGCAGCACAGATGCTGATCGACGGAGACAATACAGGTTCCTTAAAAGGTGCAGAAGAACTGGTAAAGAAGAGCCAGGAATTCTTATCTGCAAAATATATTGATGACGCTGACAGCTGGGGTGTGATCGATCCTGAGAGATGGAACGCATTCTACAAATGGCTGTACGAGAACAAACTTTGTGATAAAGATCTGACAGGTATCGGATTCAGCAATGATTATCTGCCACAGTAGTCAGAAACTGATATACAGTGATTGATTGGAAATAGCAGTGTTATATCATGGGATATATGCAGAAAGATATCTGTAATTGTAGAAGAAATTTGGCTGACAGAGATACATGTAAGCAGGATAAAATAAGCGGCAGGGAGAAGCAATAGATATTATGGCATTATTAAAAGCAGAACATATTTCAAAATCATATGGAGAGAAGCATGTGCTTCAGGATATTAATATCCATCTGGACCAGGGAGAACTTGTGTCCTTACTTGGAGTCAGCGGCTCCGGTAAGACAACATTGTTCCATATTTTATCCGGATTGGTAACTCCTGATCCTGTTTTCCATTTATGACAGACATACCACAACAAAAGGCGAAGGACATGGAACAGGATATGCACTGATCAAGGAGATTGTGGACAGTTATCAGGGAATGGTTCATATTGATACAGAGGCAGGCATGGGCAGTTCGATAGAGATTATTCTGCCGATATAAGGTTAAAATTTACGAAGAGGTTATAGGTATGTATAAAGTAATGATAGTAGAAGACGATCCTATGGTTGCGTCTATTAATCAACAATATCTGGAAAGAAACCAGAATCTGAAAATTGTGGGCCAGTTCCGCAATGGTCAGGAGGCACTGGAATATCTGGAAAACAATGGAGCAGATCTGGCAGTAGTAGACTACTATATGCCGATCATGGACGGACTGGAATTTGTCCGCAAATGCCATGAAAAGAATATCAAAACAGATGTGATCATTGTCACCGCAGGATATCTCAGAGTTCCTGCAGCTGGGAATCGTAGATTATCTGGTAAAGCCTTTTACATATGAACGTTTCCAGAAAGCCATTGATAAGTACCTGTACAGAAAAAATCTGGCAAAGCAGGACAAGACTTTGGATCAGGCAGAGATTGATAAACTTCTTTCACAGGATCAGAACATCAGACCTGCAGAGAAAGTTGTGCTTGAGAAAGGGCTTCAGGAGCAGACCCTGGAGAGGATCCGTACTTATCTGGAAGAACATAAGGGAACTCTTATGAGCAGCAATGAAATCGCCAGTGAAGTAAACCTGTCCAGGATCACGGTTCGCAGATATATGAATTATCTGGTAGAAAACAGAGAAATCATCAGCCAGATTGATTATTCGACCGGAGGCAGACCGTCGATCAAATATACGAAGAACTGAACTGATGCAGCAGGCTCTCAATCTGAAACTTGCGACAGGGTGAACCTGATGCATAAGCTGGCGGTATTTCTTTTTTATTTCCTGTTTATCTGAATCCTGGGACAGGCCGAGGATTTTGTAGGCATGTGGACTAGTCATTGGATGCTCTGTAAAAATAAAATGTGAAATCATTATAGAGTTATCATCTGTTTACGTCAATATTATATTGACAAGAATGTCTGATGAAGTTAAAATTCTATTTAGATAAATTTCTAAATACTATGTAATAAGAGGGAAGAGGTGACAGATATTTGGCTTTTGCAGATACTTTTAAAGCATTGTCTGATCCTGTCAGGAGGCAGATTTTGGAACTTCTGAAAAGCGGTGCTATGTCAGCCGGAGAAATAGCAGGAAATTTTGACATGACACAGGCAACAGTTTCTTATCACCTGAAGACATTAAAGCAGGCAGATCTGATCAGAGAGACTCGTAAAAAGAATTACATTTATTATGAATTAAATCTGACAGTTGTAGAAGAAATTATGATGTGGCTGGAAACACTGAAAGGGGAAAAGTGAAATGAAGAAAAGAAATATTATGGCAATTGTCACTGTATTATTGACACTTTGTCCAATACTGATCGGCCTGCTCTTATGGAATAAACTGCCGGATCGGATTCCCACACACTGGGGGATAAATGGCCGGATCGATGGCTGGAGTTCTAAAAAGGCAACTGTATTTGCCATGCCGTTTATTATGGCCTGCGGGCAGATTATCATGCTTGCAGCTGTTTATGCAGATCCAAGAAAAAAGAATATCCATAAAAAAACTATGACAGTAGGATTATGGATCATTCCGGTACTTTCACTTGTTTTAAATTCTGCAGTTTATGCGATCGCACTGGGAATGAAGATAAGTATGACGATAATTATAGTATTTGTGCTTGCCTTTCTGTGGATCATACTTGGAAATTATATGCCAAAACTTCAGCAGAACTACACCATAGGAATAAAAGTAGCCTGGACACTGAACAGCGAAGAAAACTGGAACCGCACACACCGAATGGCAGGGAAAGTTTTTGTGGCAGCAGGAATTGTGATGTTGCTGGAAGGGACATTACTGTTGAGTGGTATAATAGGAGAGAATGTCAGTTATTATCTGATGATAGCGGTTATCCTTATCAGTGTTATTGTACCAACAGGCTATTCTTACCTGCTGTTTCGAAAAGGAATTTAAAAATATTTGCCTGTTGCACATATATCTTTTATGTTATTCTGTAAAAAAATAAGAATGGGAGGATTGTTACTATGTTAGTCTGTGATTACATTGTAGAATCTATAGATGGAGATTACGCACACCTGCGCAGGACAGATGCCACTGATGAAGAATTAAAACTTGTTGCGAGAGCGCTTCTTCCTTTTGATATTGTAGAGGGAAGCAGGTTGCATTATGAAATGATGCAGTATACGATAATTGAGTGATCAATGAAAGCATCATCCGTTTTGCAGTTTGTTTATAACCAGACAGCAGAGCATAAAGCTTATCTGATGAATTGAGGCACTGCTGAATGTGGAGTAAACAAGCAGTACTGTGGCAGGAGATGCCAATTTATCCATTAGCCTCCTATTGAGAATATGTTTCATAAATGTTACTATTCTTTTGTGCTTAGCTAACACAAAGATGTCAGAGACGAAATAATCTTTTGAATCTGATGTCACACAAATAATAAGAATAAGGAGGACGTAAGTTATGTGTTTTAATTTCAGTAATTGCTCCGAGTTATTTAATGCAATCTGCAAATATTTCAATATTGGTTGTTAATCCATAATATCAGTACTGAAAAATAGAAAAACAGCTCTGAACTTTCATGTAAAGTTTCGGGGCTGTTTTTTATATAAAAATCCCTCCGGCAGGATTCTTTTTATATTGCAGTAACCGGAAAAAGGTATTATTATTGGCTTTATAAGAAAAATCATTATATGATATGAAAAGGAGAAACTATGGAAAATCAGGAACAGACACCACACAAAAGACGCGTCCGCTATAAAGGAAAATATCCGAAGAAATTTGAAGAGAAATACAAGGAACTTCAGCCTGAGAAATATAAAGATACTATTGAACATGTAATCCAGAAAGGAAATACGCCTGCAGGAATGCACATCTCTATTATGGTAAAGGAGATCATAGATTTCCTTAATATTCAGCCGGGAGAAACCGGCTTTGATGCTACTCTGGGTTACGGTGGACACACAAAAGCAATGCTGAAGTGTCTGAATGGTAAAGGACATATTTATGCTACAGATGTAGATCCTGAAGAATCTGCTAAGACTAAGAAACGTCTGGCGGAACAGGGATTTGGGGAAGACATGCTGACTGTTAAACTTCAGAATTTCTGTACGATCGATGAGATTGCCAAAGAAGTAGGAGGGTTTGATTTTATCCTTGCAGACCTTGGAGTTTCATCCATGCAGATTGATAACCCCAAGAGAGGATTTTCCTTTAAAGTAGACGGTCCTCTGGATCTTCGACTGAATCAGGAAGCGGGCATCAGTGCAGCAGAGCGGCTGGATACTATTTCCAGAGATGAACTTGCAGGAATGTTATATGAGAATTCCGATGAGCCATATTGCGAAGAACTGGCCAAAGCCATTACTGATGAGATTCGTAAAGGAAATCGCATTGATACAACTACAAAGCTTCGTCAGGTTATTGAGAAAACACTGGATTTCCTTCCGGAAAAAGAAAAGAAAGACACAGTTAAGAAAACCTGTCAGAGAACATTTCAGGCACTTCGCATTGATGTAAATCGTGAGTTTGAAGTATTATATGAATTTATGGAGAAACTTCCGGATGCACTTCGCCCAGGCGGACGAGTAGCAATTCTTACGTTCCATTCCGGTGAAGACAAACTTGTAAAAAAAGCCCTCAAAGAGGGATACAAAGCAGGAATTTATTCTGACTATGCCAAAGATGTGATACGTCCGTCTGCCCAGGAATGTGCGCAGAATGGAAGAGCACGTTCTACAAAGATGCGCTGGGCAGTGAAGGCAGATTAATATGGCAAAAAAGAGCAGAAAATCTATCATCATTGTAGCGCTGGTGCTTGTTTATATCTGTCTGATCTGTCTGCCATATTCCAGGCAGGGAACAGCGTCAGAAGAAACAAAACAGAAATTTACACTTGATGAATTCTACAGTGATAAGAAGAGCGGGGAAAAAGCCAGAATTCTGGTAGACAATGAAGATGCCCTGGAGGCACGTATCCGTCTGATTGCCGGTGCTTCGGAAAGAGTTGTATTGTCTACGTTTGAATTTCGAGAAGATAACAGTGGTAAAAGAATGCTGGCAGCTTTATATGATGCAGCGAAACGAGGTGTAAAAGTTGAAATTCTGGCAGATGGATTTCCTTATGTGACAAGTATGCTTGGGAAATCTTATTTTCAGGCCCTCGGATCACAGAAGAATGTTACGATTAAAGTTTATAATCCTGTAAATTTACTAAAGCCTTCGAAACTTATGGCACGTCTTCATGACAAATATCTGATCGCAGATGACAGTGCGTATATTATTGGGGGCAGGAATACTTATGATTATTTTCTGGGAGATGAAACGGATTATATTAATTATGACTGGGACATTCTGGTTACTGCTGAGAATAATTCAACACCAGAGTCATTAGAGGATTTGGACAAATATTTTGAAACTGTATGGAATTTGCCGATATGCAAAACGGTAATGAAGTCTTCTGATCATCTGAGTCACGGAAAAGAGAAAATTGAAGCTGCAGCTGACGCATTGGAAGAGCTGTACAGTGAAATGAAATCAGAAAAATGGCTTTATAAGGAAAACAGCGATTTTGACGGTGAGTTTACTGAGGTAAATAAGATTACACTGATTTCCAATCCTGTTACCAATTCATTAAAGGAACCGACCCTGTTTTATACAATGACTGAGTTAATGAAACAGGCGGACGGTGATGTAATATTTCATACACCATATATTCTCTGTAATTCCTACATGCTGGACCGTCTGAGGGAAGTGTGTGCTTCTGGTAAATCAGTAACAATGATGACAAATTCCGTTGCGAATAACGGAAATCCGTTTGGAGCTGCTGATTATGATATATATAAGCAGAAAGTTCTGGATACAGGGGTGCAGATCCTGGAGTATGATAAAGGTGTTTCCTATCATGGGAAATGCTTTGTGATAGGAGAAGAACTGTCTGCAGTCGGCTCTTTTAACTGGGATATGCGAAGTGCGTATCTGGATACAGAACTGATGTTGATCGTAGATAGTCCGGAGCTTAACCGGCAGATGCGAGAGTATATGTCCGGCTATGAGGAAGATGCACTGTCAGTCAGAGATCTTACATCTTATGATCTTAAAGAAGGACAGGTGCCGAGAACCATCAGCAAGAAAAGAAATTTAAGAAGAATTTTGTTAAAACCACTGGATGTTATCTTCAGGTTTCTTTTTTGAGAATTTGAAATGCGAAGGAGCGTGAAATATATGGAGCGTCTGATTTTTCATATAGATGTAAACAGCGCTTTTCTTTCCTGGGAGGCAGTGCGGAGAGTAAAACAGGGACTTCCTGATCTGAGAGAAATTCCGGCGTGCATTGGCGGAGATCCCAGAAAACGGACAGGCATTGTAGTAGCCAAATCAATTCCTGCGAAGAAGTATGGCATACAGACAGGTGAGCCTATGGCTATGGCGCTCAGGAAATGTCCTCAGCTTACAGTTGTACCCGGAGATTTTGCGCTGTTTGATCAGTGTTCCAAAGCATTTAAAGCAATTTGTGCTTCCTATGCTCCGGTGATGGAGTCCTTTTCCATAGATGAAGTATTTCTGGATATGACCGGTACTTCGTTGATTTATCCGGATGCTGTTGCAATTGCGTGTGAGATTAAAGATAAGATATACAGTGAACTTGGTTTTACTGTAAATGTGGGAATTTCTACGAATAAATTGCTTGCAAAAATGGCTTCGGATTTCGAAAAGCCCAATAAAGTACATACATTATTTCCAGATGAAATTCCGGTAAAAATGTGGCCGCTTCCGGTAAGAGATTTACTGTTTCTGGGAAAAGTTTCTGAGAAAAAACTGACAGAAGCAGGAATCAGAACTATCGGAGATCTGGCTCGTGAGCGGGAAGAGAGAGTTCAGTTTCTGCTTGGCGAAAAAGCAGGACATCAGTTGTACAGATATGCCAGAGGAATTGATGATTCTCCTGTCCGTGCTCAGCCGGAAGCTGCAAAAGGATTCAGCGTGGAGACAACCTTTAATGATGACATTGTTTCTATGGAGCAGATACAGCCGGTTTTATTGGAACAGTGTGATGTACTGGCAACAAGAATGCGGCGAAAAGGAAAGAAATGCACCTGTATTTCTGTAATGTTCCGCACTTTGGATTTTAAAAACCGCTCTCACCAGACAAAACTTGAGAATCCTACAGATGTGACAGATGAAATCTATAAAAATGCCCGCAGATTGTTTACAGAGTTCTGGAAGGGGCAGCCTCTGAGACTGATCGGAGTAGCTCTGACAAATCTTACAGAAGATAGTTTCGAACAATTGTCCCTGTTTGAAGATACTCAGGACAAAGAACGCCGACAGAAACTGGATGCAGCTATGGATGCGATCCGAAGTAAATACGGAAACAGTATGATCACCAGAGCCAGCATTATGAACAGCAATTCAAGAATCGCCAGAAAGGCAAGAGCGCAGATGGAAAATGAATTGGAGGAGAACGTATAATGAAAACAACAAGTATATTGATTAAAGACACAACAAAAGAAGAAAGAATCCGTATTGTTCAAGAGGGACTGAATCAGTGTGGCGGAGCCTGCGACTTTTGTAATGGTTGCGATAATCTGGGCGGCGGGTCTGTAGATGCCTTTTATGAACCATACATTAATGGAGAAAAAGAATTACGTGAAATTAATGAAGAATACAGAAGCAATATGGGTCTTGTGAGGTGATGTGATTATGAGACCACCGGAAATAGAGAATTCTACAGAGGAAGAACGCAGACAATATATTAAAAATACTTTCAGATGCATTGCTGATTGTGATATGTGTGGCTTATGTATCATATTTCATGGAAAAGATCCGGAAGTTGCCTACGCAGATTACATTAATGGTAAGCGCCATTATCTGGATGTATCAAAGGATTACAGATAGGCATTTGAATAACTGCGCGTCGCATTTTCGTTATTTTAATAATGAATTTGCTGACGATGTTGTAAATCTGATTTTAAATCGGAAGTTTTGCAAAATGATTTTTCTTTCTGGAATAGAAGCTTCTCCTTCAAGACAAAGGGAAAGATACTCTTTCATTTCAGCAATACTCATACCACGGTTTTTCAGACAGTTTAAACTCTGGATCCATTTAATATCATGGTTGTCAAACACACGATAATTTCGTTTATCTCTTTTTGCATTTGGGATAAGCCCCTCGTTACAATAAAATTTTAAATTCTCATAATTCCGATTTGGCGAACTGATGAACCACAGAAAATATAAATAGAAGCAGCTGACAGGCGGTCTTATTATGAGATTACCTGTCTTTTTTGTGCTATAAATGCCACTTCCGGTAATCAGTTGTAGTTTTGTGATTTTTTACCAAAATTTGTTGACAAAGAAACAAGCTGATGATACACTTGTTTCCGAAGAAACGAGATGCGAGGTGGCATTATGAATACGGAACTTATGAATTTATTTGTTAAATACATGGAAAAGCAAGAGATACTTTCTAAACTTACAGAAGATGAAAAATTACACGGATATAATTATTCGGAGATTCATACAATAGCCGCTATCGGGGATTTAGCTGAGCCGAATGTGACCCAGATAGCAAAAAACATGAATGTTACAAGAGGAGCAATTAGTAAAATTACGAAGAAGCTTCTTGAACAAAATTTAATTGAATCATATCAGCGGGATGACAATAAGCAAAAGATCTTCTTTCGATTGACATCATCAGGACAATTTTTATATGACGAACATGAAAAACGGCATAACTTATGGCTGAAAAGAGATCATGCTTTTATAAAACAATTTGATTCTGAAACGGTGGAACAGGTAGAAAATTTTATGAAGGCATTTAATGATTATCTTGAAACACAAATTGTAGAATTGGGAGGAAATGCAGATGAAAATTGATATTACATTAAAGATTACGCCTAAAATGGTGACAGACGCTCAGGGCAATGAGAAAAAAGCATTAGTGGGACATTTAGGAACACATTTTGATGTTATGAACAAAGAATTTCCTTTGGAGTATACGGAAAGAAAAGGAATTGTATTTGATGTCAGCAGCGTAGAAAACAGAGATATTGATATTACTGACATAGATATGAATAAAGTCATTAAAAATATGTTTGTATGTTTTTATACGGGATTTATTGAGAAAGAAGGATACGGAACAAAAAAATATTTTACAGAGCATCCACAGCTTTCCAATGAATTGCTCGAGGCTCTTTTAAAGAAAAACGTGTCCATGATCGGCGTGGATTTTGCCGGTGTAAGGAGAGGCAGGGAACATACACCTATGGACCAGTATTGTGCAGATCATGGGGTTTTTATTATTGAGAATTTATGCAATCTTTCCAGTGTAGTAAAAAATGGGAACACATTTATTGCTAATACCTATCCGATGAATTATGCAGAGATGACGGGACTGCCTTGCAGAGTCGTTGCAGATATTTAACCAAATCGAGTAAGTCCCCTGCTTCAATTGCGAAAAACAATAAATAATAATGTCAAAAATCGACATAACAAATCAGGAATTCCAAACCACAGCAAATATGGCTTTGATTTTATTTTTGCCAATCTGAAATATATTGTTCTGGACGAACTGCATGTATACAGAGGGGCATTTGGCTCACATCTTGCAAATGTATTCCGACGCTTGTCCAGACTTTGCAGGTATGGCAGAGAGAACCTACTTACAGTGAGGAAATGGAAAGTGGTGAAAAACGCGGCATAGAGAAAGGTGAACTCAAAGCTAAAAAAGAGACGGTTCTTTAAAGAGAGGCGAAATGCTATGAAGAAAATATTGGTAGTATTAGGGGGAGGTCGTCCAAAAGGAAACACAAGACAATTAGTAGATGCATTTATACATGGTGCCACAGATGCTGGAAATGATGTAGAATTAATATCGCTCAATAAAATAGAGGTAAAAGGATGTATAGGCTGCAATGCTTGTCGTTATGGAAAACCATGTGTGCAGAAAGATGGATTTAATGAACTTGTTCCTAAAATAAAGGGTGCTGATTTGATAGTATTTGCATCACCATTGTTATTTTGGACAATTTCTTCTAAATTAAAAGCATTTATAGAAAGATTTTACTGTATTGCAGAAGAAGACAAAAATCCACCCAAGGGACGATATGAGAAGTATCCAGTAAAAGATGCAGCATTATTAATGACATCTGCGGATGATTTGTTTTGGACATATGAACAGGCAGTATCTTATTATAAGTTTACTGTGATCAATTATATCGGATTTCGCGACAAGGGAATGTTATTGGCTGGTGATTGTGGTGATACAAATGGAAAGCCGCAGATTGATAAAACGAACCACTTAAATGAAGCATATGAGTTTGGAAAAATGATTTATAAGAAATAAAATCGGGATTTGTGAGGATTAAAATGGAACAAAAAAATATTTTGAATATTACAACAAGAGAAGATTTCAGAAAATGGCTTATACAAAATCATAATACAGAATCGGAGTGTTGGATGGCTGCAAAAAGAGGTAAGAATTCACCAACGGACTGTGTATGGTATTTAGATGCAGTTGAAGAAGTGCTTTGCTTTGGATGGATTGATACAACACATAAAAAGATTGACGGTGTAGATATGCAAAGATTTACTCCTCGTGCTGCCAGAAGTCCATGGTCTGAACTGAACAAGGAACGCTGCCGCCGACTGGAAAAGCTGGGACTTATGACCGATGCCGGACGCGCTGCTCTGCCGGATATGTCGGAGAGCGGTTTTGTGATCGATACGGAAGATTCAGAAAGCATTTTGGGAAAATCCGCTTGCGTGGAAAAACTTCCAGAGCTTTCCTGCTCTTTATCAGCGAGTCCGCATTGATTCGATTCAGCGCGACAAGAAAAAAGACCGAGAAATCTTTGAAATACGTTTGAAGAAGTTGGTAGAGCAGTCAGAAGCTGGAAAGATGTTCGGAGATTGGAACGACTACGGACGACTGCTTGATTATTAAATTAAGAGACAACTTTCAATTTGCTGAAAAAGAATAATTCAAAGAAAACATAATGTTTAACCCTTTAAGAAGAGATGTTGATCAAAGCATATCAGTATATCTTTTTTAATAGAAAAAACAGGCTACTCAGAAATATGCAAAAGATAGAAGACTAGGCCTTTGAAGCTTTATCAAGTTTTAGAGTAGATAATAAATGCATCTTTTGGTCAAAAATGTGTATGATTTCTTTTATATACTTGCACTTCTTTAATAATCTGTTTATAATTAAGAAACATTGCTAACAGTCATTATTATAATGTATTAAAATGGTCTCACGTACCCATAAAATAGTGAGGTTATTTTTTTACTCCAAAATAAAAGTGACCAAAATCATTTTTAGGCTAAAATAGCTCTAAAAGTGCTTACCTATTTTTAGATTTTCGCCTCTAATTTAGTAAGGACTTGAGTCTTCTAAAATGCGTTATAGCAATTCGCATTTGGCATAAATCGGAGTGATTATTGTTATATACACAAAAAAAGTGAAAGGAAAACTATGAGAAAATTAGTACTTAGTGATGAAATTTTACTAAAAGTAGATAAAGCTGCCCGTTATATTGGCGGTGAAGTCAACTCTATAATGAAAGATAAGAACAACGTAGATATCCGATTTGCGATGTGTTTCCCGGATGTCTATGAAATCGGTATGTCCAACCTCGGCATGATGATCCTCTATAACATGTTCAACGAGCGCGAGGACGTCTGGGCAGAGCGTGTGTTTTCTCCGTGGCTGGATCTGGACAAGATCATGCGTGAGAAGAATATTCCGCTCTTTGCACTGGAATCTCAGGAACCAGTTAAGGACTTTGATTTCCTCGGAATCACCCTTGGATATGAGATGTGCTACACAAATGTACTCCAGGTACTGGATCTGAGCCATATTTCCCTTCTGGCAAGGGATCGTGAAGAAGATGACCCGATCGTGATCGGCGGTGGTGCATGTGCTTATAACCCGGAACCGATTGCGGAATTCTTTGATATGTTTTATATCGGTGAGGGTGAAACTGTTTATGATGCTTTATTTGATGCATATAAAGCAAATAAGGCAGCAGGCGGTTCCAGAGCAGATTTCCTGTATGCAGCGTCTCAGATTCCGGGAATCTACGTTCCTTCTTTATATAATGTAGCTTACAAAGAAGACGGAACTGTCGCATCCTTTACTCCTGCCAGAGACGGTGTTCCGAAAAAAGTCTGTAAACAGCTGATCACCGATATTACCAAAGAATACCGTGCCATTAAAGCTCCGGTAGTACCTTTTATCAAAGCAACTCAGGACCGTGTCACTCTGGAGATCCAGCGTGGATGTATCCGTGGCTGCCGTTTCTGTCAGGCAGGTATGATCTACCGCCCGACCAGAGAACGTGATGTAGAAACTTTAAAAGCAAGTGCCAGAGAAATGCTTCAGAATACCGGACATGAGGAGATTTCCTTAAGTTCCTTGAGTTCCAGTGATTATTCTGAACTAAAAGAACTGGTAAACTTCTTAATCGAAGAATTCCACGGAAATGCAGTCAACATCTCCCTGCCGTCCCTTCGTATTGATGCTTTTGCCCTGGATGTTATGAGTAAAGTACAGGATGTAAAGAAAAGCAGCCTTACTTTTGCACCGGAAGCAGGTTCCCAGCGTCTGCGCAATGTTATCAACAAAGGTCTGACAGAAGAGGATATTCTTCACGGTGCGGGCGAAGCATTCAAAGGTGGATGGAATCAGGTAAAACTTTATTTCATGCTTGGTCTTCCGACAGAAACAGAAGAAGATATGAAAGGCATCGCCCATCTTGCTCAGAAGATTGCAGAAACCTATTATGAAGAAGTACCGAAAGAAAAACGTAACGGCAAAGTTCAGGTTAATGTAAGTACCTCTTTCTTTGTACCAAAACCATTTACCCCATTCCAGTGGGCCGGCATGTACAGAGAAGAAGATTTTGTAGAGAAAGCAAAAGTCGTAAAAAGCGAGATCCGCGCACAGGTAAACCAGAGAAGTATCCGCTACAGCTGGCACGAACCGGATGTCACCATCCTTGAGGGCTTCCTTGCAAGAGGTGACCGCCGCTGCTCAAAAGTAATTCTTAGAGCATATGAAAAAGGTGCAATCTACGATGCGTGGTCAGAAAGCTTTGACTATAATATATGGAAGGAATCTTTTGCAGAAACCAATACAGATATTGATTTCTATACACTCCGTGAACGTTCCACAGACGAAATCCTCCCATGGGATTTCATTGATGCAGGAGTGACCAAGAAGTTCCTGATCCACGAATGGGAGCAGGCAAAGAAAGAAACCGTAACACCAAACTGCCGTCAGAAATGTTCCGGCTGCGGTGCTATGCGTTATGGCGGAGGTGTATGTTATGAAAGTAAGAATTAAATTCAGCAAAGAGGGTCCTGTTAAATTTGTAGGACATTTGGATACCATGCGTTATTTCCAGAAAGCAATCCGAAGAGCCAATCTCCCGGTTGCTTTTTCCGGCGGTTACAGTCCACATATGATCATGTCTTTTGCGGCACCGCTCGGCGTAGGCACAGAAAGTCTGGGAGAATACTTTGATCTGGAACTTACAGAGACAGTTCCTACTGATGAGATTACCCGTCGTCTGGATGCAGTTATGGTAGAAGGTGTTCATGTCATCAGCGCCCGCCAGGTAGAAGATGGAAAAGCAGGCAAAGCCATGTCCTTGGTAGCTGCCGCTGATTATTACGTAGAATTCCGTCCTGGAAAAGAGCCGGAAATCTCCTGGAAAGATAAAATCAATGATTTCCTGGCTCAGCCGGAAATTAAAGTAATGAAGAAAACCAAACGAAGTGAAAAAGAAATTGATATTCGTCCGTTTATCTATAAAATGGAACTTCAGGAAGACAAAATTTTCCTCATGCTTGCTTCCGCAAGTGCCAATTACACTAAACCGGAACTTGTAACAGACACATTCTTCTCCTGGCTTGGCGTAGAGCTTCCGGAATTTGCTTATTCCATCAAACGTCTGGAAGTATATGCTGACAAAGGGACTGAAGAAGAACATAAATTTGTAACTCTGGAAGCGTTAGGTGAAGAAGTTGAGTAAACTGGTCATTACCCAAATGGATATCCGGCAGATTCCCTGTTATGTGTGTGTATATGAAGAAGACGGTAAGATAATGGAGCTCCGTATGGAGCCCATAGGCGGAAAATCTTCTCTTGGTAATATCTATGTAGGACAGGTTGAAAATGTGGCCGCCAACATCGGAGCCGCATTTGTCCAGATTTCTGCAAATGAAAAATGCTATCTGCAGCTTTCCGATGCTCCAAATGCTATCTATGCCTCTGTAAAAAAAGGCGACCGCCCGTTAAAGGCAGGAGATGAGATCCTTGTGCAGATCAGCCGTGATGCAATGAAAGGAAAACTTCCGGCAGTAACTACAAATCTGAATTTTACAGGCAAATATCTTGTGCTTACGACCGGAGATAAGAAATTCGGATTATCTTCCAAACTTCCCAATGATGATCGAAGCCGTCTCAGCAAATGGATGGAAGAGGAAGTTAATCGTCCCGATAAAGAGTTCGGAATCATCGTTCGTACAAATGCGGCAGACGCTTCAAAAGAAGAAATTCTGAAAGAGCTGGAATACCTGAAAAGCTTATATCGCAAATCCGCTGTAGACGGCAGATCCCGTACCTGCTTCAGCTGCGTATACAAAACAGAACCTTTTTATATTTCAGCTGTCCGCGATGCCAATAGCCGGAACCTGGAAGAAATCATAACAGATATTCCGGAAATTTCTCAGAAAATTATTGACTATCTTGACAGTAACAGCCCGGAGGAAAAAGAGAAGCTGCGTTTCTATGAAGATAAACTTCTCCCACTTTACAAACTCCATCGTCTGGAATCTGCACTGGAAGAGATTCAGCATGAAAAAGTCTGGTTAAACAGCGGCGGCTTTCTGGTAATTCAGCAGACAGAAGCATTCGTATCCATCGATGTAAACAGCGGCAAGTTTACAGGCAAAAAGAAAATGCAGGAAACCTACCGTAAAATTAATCTGGAAGCAGCCAAAGAGATTGCCAGGCAGTTACGCCTCAGAAACCTGTCCGGAATTATCCTGATCGACTTTATTAATATGGAAAATCCTGATCATCAGGATGAGCTATTCCATGTATTGCAGAAATATTTACGAAAAGATCCGGTGAAGGCTAAAGCAGTAGATATCACCCCATTGCACATTCTGGAACTTACCAGAAAGAAAGTGCGCAAGCCTGTTATTGAGGAAATTAGAGAATTACAGGCGTAGTTTACTATAATTTTATTATGTAAATTATATTTTGATGATCACTAATACTAATACCTATCTTTAGAATATTGTACCTGCTGTGTAAACTAAAATATAATATTTCAATAATATTATTACATTATTCAACAAATTGCTTGATACGATCAAACGGCAATTATAAATTCGTCGGATAAAATCATCTGTTTTGCTGCTTGATTCGGTTAAACACAATGATTAAAAGAAAGGATTTTTACCATGCTCAAATTTGCACATTTCAATTTTAATGTACTTGATTTAGAAAAAAGTCTTGCATTCTATAAAGAAGCGCTTGGTCTGGAACCGGTAAGAGAGAAAGTTGCAGACGACGGTTCTTTTAAACTTGTATATCTTGGTGATAAAGAAACTGATTTCCAGTTAGAGCTGACATGGCTTCGTGACAGAACAGAGTCTTATAATCTGGGAGAGTGTGAATTCCATCTGGCATTCGATACAGACAAATATGATGAATTTCATAAACATCACGAAGAAATGGGATGCATTGCTTTTGAAAATCCGGCAATGGGAATCTATTTTATCACAGACCCTGACGGATACTGGATTGAAATCGTACCTGTAAAATAATCCGTTGTAAATCTTCCTATATTATATAGTAGCTATTTAGAATGCTAAAGTCTGAACCGGAAGATATTCGCAATTGAAGCAGGAACTTACTTGATTGGGTTAAAAATATTCCAAAAAAAATTAAAAAAATATATTGACAAATCGAATTTTGTCCGCTATTATAAATGAGATGCCGCACAGAGAGGTACAAGCACCGAAAGGTCACCATATCTGGCGAGTAAAGATTATAGGAGGTGCCACAGATGTACGCAATTATTGCAACAGGTGGTAAACAGTACAAAGTTGCTGAAGGCGACGTAATCAGAGTTGAGAAACTCGGTGTTGAAGCTGGTGAAACCGTTACTTTTGATAATGTTATTGCAGTAAGCAATGACGGATTAAAAGCTGGTGAAGATGTGAAAGATGCCAGTGTTACCGCTACTGTAGTTGAGAACGGTAAAGCAAAGAAAGTTATCGTTTACAAATACAAGAGAAAAACTGGATATCACAAGAAAAACGGTCATAGACAGCAGTACACTAAAGTAAAAATCGAAAAGATTAACGGTTAATCTGGTGTCATTATGATTACAATTACAGTTAAGAAGAGAAAAGGAAATTATCTGGAATTTGTTTCGAAGGGTCACGCCGGATATGCAGAAGAAGGACAGGATATTGTCTGTGCTGCTGTTTCTGTACTGGTGATCAATACTGTAAATTCTCTTGAGGCATTTACAGAAGATCAGTTTGAAGTACAGGAAGATGACGGTTATGTGTCTTTTCATTTTACGGCTCCGGTTACTGAGAAGGGAACACTTCTCATGGATTCGCTGGTTCTCGGATTAACAGAAATTGAGCATAGTTATAACAATCGATATTTGACAGTAAAAGTCAAGGAGGTGTAACAACATGATGAAAATGAACCTTCAGTTATTCGCACATAAAAAAGGAGTTGGTTCTACAAAGAACGGTCGTGATTCCGAATCCAAGAGATTAGGTGCGAAGAGAGCAGACGGACAGTTTGTTAAAGCTGGAAATATTCTTTACAGACAGCGCGGAACTAAGATCCATGCTGGTGAGAACGTAGGTTGCGGTAAAGATTATACTTTATTTGCACTGAAAGATGGTGTCGTAAGATTTACCAGAAAAGGACGCGATAAGAAACAGGTTTCTATCGTTCCAGTAGAAGCAGAATAATCTGGTTAAGCGGAAGGCTTCAAATCTAATAAGGGTTTGGAGCCTTTCTTTTAGATTTAAGAGTAACTAAACAGTTTGCTTTTATGAATAGCAAAAAGTAATTTGAAAATAACTGTAATAGCAGATAAATTTATATTAACTGCTGTTTCATTCATTATTGTGTAATTTGTATAGCAGGAATAGTACTATAAATACTTATCTTTATTACAGACATTATAGTAAAGGACAGAGGTGTGTCATATGTTTGCAGACAGAGCGAAAATCTATATCCGCTCCGGTAAAGGCGGCGACGGCCATGTAAGTTTCCGCAGAGAATTATATGTTCCGAATGGCGGACCTGACGGCGGTGACGGCGGCCGTGGAGGAGACGTGATATTTGAGGTAGATGAAGGCCAGAACACCCTTGGCGACTACCGACACAGAAGAAAATATAAAGCAGAAGACGGACAGGAAGGTGGCAAAAAACGCTGCCATGGTGCCGACGGAAAAGATGTTGTATTAAAAGTCCCGGAAGGAACTGTTATAATGGATGCAGAGTCCGGTAAAGTAATCGCTGATATGTCCGGCGAAAATAAACGCCAGATCGTATTAAAAGGTGGAAGAGGCGGAAAAGGAAACCAGCATTACGCAACTGCTACCATGCAGGTTCCGAAATATGCGCAGCCTGGACAGCCTGCCCAGGAACTGGAGGTTCTTCTTGAACTGAAAGTGATCGCAGATGTAGGTCTGGTTGGATTCCCAAATGTCGGAAAATCTACATTCCTTTCCCGTGTTACCAACGCACAGCCAAAGATTGCTAATTATCACTTTACAACCCTGAGTCCAAATCTCGGAGTTGTAGATACTGAGAATGGCGGTTTCGTAATCGCTGATATTCCAGGACTGATCGAGGGTGCATCCGAAGGTGTCGGACTTGGACATGAGTTCCTCCGCCACATCGAACGTACCAGAGTCATTATCCATATCGTAGATGCTGCATCTACAGAGGGACGTGACCCGATTGATGATATTTACAAGATTAACAAAGAACTGGAAGCTTATAATCCGGAAATCGCTGCAAGACCACAGGTGATCGCAGCGAACAAAATTGACTGTATCTATACAGAAGACGGTGAAGAGAATCCTGTAGACAAGCTTAAAGCAGAATTTGAACCAAAGGGAATCCAGGTATATCCGATTTCCGCAGTCAGTGGCCAGGGTGTAAGAGAACTTTTATTTCACGTAAAAGAACTTCTTGACAACTGCCCGCAGGAACCTGTAGTATTTGAACAGGAATTCTTCCCTGAGGATATGCTGATCGGAGAGAACCTTCCATATACAGTAGAGCAGAGCCCTGAAGATCCGACAATCTTCGTAGTCGAAGGACCAAAGATTGAGAAAATGCTCGGATATACAAACCTTGATTCAGAAAAAGGTTTCGCATTCTTCCAGAAATTCCTCAAAGAAGGCGGTATTCTGGAAGAACTTGAAAAAGCTGGTATCCAGGAAGGTGACACTGTACGTATGTACGGATTTGATTTTGACTATTATAAATAAAACATATTCAGGTAACTAATAAAACTACTGAATAATATCATTGCTGTTTTTTGAGATTTCAAAAACTGATTTAAGAAAATTGACCAATTTACCTAAATCGTAACCGTTCCCTTCTTATATTTATTGAGATATGAGAAAGTAGCAAATGTGGATTTATTTTAGACAATAGAAACAGTAATGATATGTTCAGATATTATATTCATAGAGGAAAAGAAAAATGACAAGTAAACAGAGAGCTTATTTAAAAGGTCTTGCAATGACAATGGATCCAATCCTGCAGCTTGGAAAGGGAGGGCTTACACCTGAGAATACAGCTGCTGTGGAAGAAGCACTTGCAGCCAGAGAATTAATTAAGATCAGTGTTCTCCAGAACTGCCTGGAAGATCCGCGTCAAATGGCTGAAGTTCTGGCAGAACGTACACGTTCTCAGATTGTTCAGGTTATTGGCAAGAAGATTGTTTTATACCGCGAAGGCAAAAACGAGAAAAAGAAAATTGAATTACCAAAAAAATAATAGCATTGTTTGGGATATTTTGAATAACTTGCTTGGTTACAGATATTTGTCCCGGATAAAAAACACTGTTTCGATTATTTAATTTTTTATGGAGTTTTTATGGCTGACATCAGACGAAGAATTGGTATCATGGGTGGCACATTTGACCCAATCCATATGGGGCATTTGATTCTTGGAGAAAAAGCATATGAACAATTTCATCTGGATAAGGTGCTGTTTATGCCATCTGGTAATCCACCGCACAAGAGAAACCGGCAGGGACGTGCTACAGATGAACAAAGAGTAGAAATGGTTCGCAGAGCAATTTCTACCAATCCTCATTTCGAATTGTCGATGGCGGAAATGCATGAAAATGGTTATACTTACACATATCATACTTTGGAATTATTGAAAGCCGAGAATCCTGATATAGATTATTATTTCATAATCGGTGCGGATTCCCTGTATAATTTCGATACCTGGATGGAACCGGACAGAATCTGTAAAAATTGTATTCTGGTCACTGCAGTAAGAAACCATTCAACAATGACAGAACTTGAAACAGAAATGCATCGTCTTTCTCTTAAATATGGCGGTACTTTCCTGACATTAAATACCACGAACATTGATGTGTCCAGCGAGATGCTCAGAAACTGGATCAGTGAGGATAAGAGTGTTCGATACTATATCCCAGATTCAGTGATCACATATATCGAAGAAAACCAGATTTATAGTCTGGATGAAAAGAAAGGATAATTTTCCCAATGGCAGAGTACGATTTTATAAAAATGCAGAAAAAATTAGCTAAATATCTGGATGAGGATCGTTATGCCCATACACTGGGAGTTATGTATACCTGTGCAGCACTTGCCATGGTTCATGACTGTGACCTGATCGTAGCGCAGACAGCCGGTCTGCTTCACGACTGTGCAAAATGCATTCCGAATAAGAAAAAATTAAAAATGTGCAGCCAGCATAATATTCCGGTATCTGAATTCGAACAGACTCATCCTTTTTTACTTCATGCCAAACTTGGTGCTTATGTAGCCAAGGCTAAATATAATATCACAGATGAGGACATTCTTTCTGCCATCACCTGGCATACTACAGGGAAACCAGAGATGACATTATTGGAAAAAATTGTTTATATTGCTGATTATATTGAGCCGAAACGTGATAAAGCCCCTAATCTCAAAGTTGTCCGCAAACTAGCTTTTCAGGACCTGGATGAATGTATGTATAAGATCCTGGCTGATACACTTGCTTATCTGGAAGAGAATCCAAAAGATATTGACAGCGCTACCAAAGATGCCTTTTTATATTACAAAGATTTGCATATAAAAAGACAATCTTAAGTACTTTATTTTAGTTAGCTGCATACAAGAATACATTTACTGTCTGATATTCATAAACAGTAAATGTTCTCAGATCACCCATTTTTGCGTGATAACAATATGCAAACAGTAACCTGTATCCGTTGCTTATGTATATAAAAAGTTTGAAATATTTAACCAAATAGCGAAGCGAATGATTTTATCCGCTTGATTAATTTTCTAGAAATGAAAGGAGCACATTCATGAGTAAGGAACTTGAAATGGCAAAACTTGCCTGCCGCGCCCTTGATGACAAAAAAGGTAAAGACATTAAAGTAATCGATATCCATGAAGTATCTGTAATTGCTGATTACTTTGTAATCGCAAGCGCTTCTAACCAGAACCAGGTACAGGCTATGGTTGACAATGTAGACGAAACTCTGGGAAGAGCAGGATACGAAGCAAAACAGATTGAAGGAACCAGAAATTCAAGCTGGGTTCTGATGGACTATGGCGATATGATCGTTCATGTATTTGATGAAGAGAACCGTCTTTTCTATGATCTGGAGAGAATCTGGAGAGATGGAAAAGTTCTTGATATCAATGAATTTCTTGAGAAATAAAGCAGAAGAGCAATTTTTTCTGCCTGTTTTATAATCAAAAAGGAGAATTATATATGCGCTATTACAGGCATTATATAATTCTCCTTTTTATTTTAGTTCTTGTATTTCATATTTCAAGATAACTGATACTCATAATTTTCCGACAATTCATATGTATTCGTTTCAGGAAACTAGTTCCATATTTCTTTTACTGGTATAAACGGAATACACCAAATACTTTACCAAGAATCTGTAATTCTCCATGTACAATAATCGGCTCCATGGTATCATTTTCCGGCTGAAGACGATAATAGCCTTTTTCTTTATGGAATGTCTTAACTGTAGCCCCGTCATCTACCAGGGCAACTACGATATCTCCGTCTTCTGCAGTAGCCTGTTTTCTTACAAGCACCTGATCTCCGTCAAAGATTCCGGCATTTACCATACTTTCTCCTTTTACTTTAAGCATAAAGCTCTGCTCATTCGGCATAAATTCTGCCGGAATAGGAAAGTAGCCTTCAATGTTCTCAACTGCCAGAACCGGCTGTCCTGCTGCCACAGTACCTACAATTGGTACATTCACAACCTCTCTGCGGACCAGATTAAAATTATCATCAATAATCTCAATCGCACGTGGTTTCGTTGCATCCCTGCGAATATATCCATTCTTCTCCAATGCTTCCAGATGAGAATGTACAGAAGATGTTGATTTCAAATTTACTGCTTCACAGATTTCACGAACTGCCGGAGGAAAGCCTCTGTTCAGAATCTCATTTTTTATATAATCAAGGATTTCCTGCTGTTTTTGAGTAATTCTTCCATATGCCATAAGGTGATACCTCCCTGCTACATTTATTATTTATTATTAAATCTCGTTACCCTTTTCTTTTTCGCTTATAAGTTACATTTATGATACCATATTTTCACTGTAAAAGCAAACTTATATTCGGAAAATATGTTCTTCTTTTATAGCTCCTCCTGTGAATTCTTTATGAATAAACTTGTTTTTAACTTCACAAAGTGTTACAATACTTTGGAAATTAAAAATTAAGTTCGAAGAGTTCTTTCTTCGAACATTCATAAATAAAGATTCCCTAACAAAAAGGAGACATTCCATTGTCTGATAATCAGAATAAATCAAAAAAGATGCCCGGACCACTGGCAAAATTACGAAAAATAGTGGGTCTGAATATCGGAACTATTATGTTTGGCATCTTATTTATCTACATGGCATTCAGTGCCATACTGTACCTTACAACCACTCATATCGAGTCTTATCAGGTAACATCAGGACCATTATCCCGTAATGAAACATATACAGGACTTGCTATCCGCGAAGAAACAGTATGCAAGGCAGCTTCCTCTGGATATATTACTTATTATGCAAGAGAAGGAAGCAAAATTAATGCATCCGGAGCTGTATATGGACTGAGCAATACAAAGGCTTCTACTTCCGCAGTAACTTTAACCCCGGAGGAACTTTCAAAAGTACGGAATGATATGATGAGCTTTTCTAAAGGATTCAGTTCCAGTAAATTTAACAGCACATATAGCTTTAAATATGAATTAAAAGGAAATATTCTTCAGTACGCAGAATCCGACAATGGTTCTTCTGCTCCCCTTACTTCAACTGAGGATGATAGTGAAGAAACAGATAATAGCAATGCTACATCTAATATTTCAAACAGCATTTATACAGGAAACCAGACAATTTCCGAAGCTCAGTCAGATGGAATTATACTTTATTCCACTGATAATTATGAAGGAAAAACAATAGATTCTGTGACAGCTGAGGACTTTGACCAAAATTCTTATCATGAAGCAGATCTCAAAACTTCTGATTCTGTAAAAGCAGGCGACGATATTTATACGATTATAACAGACGAACGTTGGAGCCTGCTGATACCATTAAGTGATAAGCAGGCAGAAAAACTAAAAGACCGTTCAACAATCCGAGTCAAATTTTTGAAGGATGATATGACGCAGACCGGCGATTTTTCTATTATTACAATTGATGGCAACAAATATGGTCAGATTGATTTTAATAAGGGGCTTATTCGTTATGCATCTGATCGTTTTCTTGATATTGAACTTGTAACTAATACTGTTGTAGGATTAAAAATACCTCTGACCTCTATTGTAACCAAGAATTTTTATGTTGTTCCATCCAGAATGGCAACAACAGATCCGGAAACAAATGAAACAGGCTTTATGTTGGCTTCCAGAACAAAATCCGGCAAAACTGCAACAACATTTAAAGCAGTAAGCATTTATGCAAGTATTGCAGATACCTCCGTTTCTAAATTGGCTACAGACGGCGAAGATACTCCTATGATCTATTATATCGATAAAAGTTCTTTTAAAGAGGGCGACGCTATTATGAATCCAGACACAGGCGAGAAATATGTAATCGGTGAAACAGATACTCTGGAGGGGGTTTACTGTATCAACAAGGGCTATGCTGTATTTCGTCGCATCGAAATCCTTGATCAGAATGAAGAATATGCTATTGTATCAAAAAATACCTCTTACGGCCTTTCAAGATATGATCATATCGTCAAAAATGCTGATAAAGTAAAAGAAGAAGACATTTTATACTAATTTAAGGAGGCTTAATATGTTAGTTGATAAACTGAACCTTGTAAAGAAAAATATAGAAGACGCCTGCAATATTGCAGGACGTTCTCCTGAAGAAGTGACTCTTATCGCAGTCAGTAAAACTAAACCCATAGAAATGCTTAAAGAAGCATATGATGCAGGTGCACGTGTATTTGGCGAAAATAAAGTTCAGGAGATTGTGGACAAATATGATCAGATGCCATCCGATGTACAGTGGCACATGATCGGACATCTGCAGCGAAACAAGGTCAAATATATCATTGATAAGGTTTCCATGATCCATTCTGTTGATTCTGTACGTCTGGCAGAAACAATCGAAAAAGAAGCCGCAAAAAGGGCTCTCTGTATGCCTATTCTGATAGAAGTAAACGTAGCTGAAGAGGAGAGTAAGTTTGGCCTTACTGTAGAAGAGGTATTACCATTCCTCGAAGAGATTTCTTCTTTTCAGCACATCCAGGTAATGGGGCTTATGACAATTGCTCCTTTTGTATCTGATTCAGAGGAAAACAGAGAAGTTTTTCAGAAATTAAAGAAATTAAGTGTTGACATTGCAGCAAAAAACATTAATAATGTTAATATGAGCGTCCTGAGTATGGGAATGACAAATGACTATCAGGTCGCTGTTGAAGAGGGTGCCACCATGGTACGTGTTGGTACCGGTATTTTTGGTGAGAGAAATTACTCAATAAAAGAAGATTAAATTAAGATTGGAGATTAAAATGGGCGTTTTAGATAAATTTTTAGATGCCATCAAGTTAAACGATGATTACGATGATGATGGATTCTTAGATGAGGATCTGTTAGACGAAGAGGATGAAGAAGATTTTCTTGATGACGACTTTGATGAGAAACCGAAGAAGAAATTCTTCGAAAAGTTCTCTAAAAAGGCCGAAGCAGATGACAGTGATGATTTTGATGAAGTAGAGGAGAAGGCAGTAAAAGCAGCTCCAAAACAGACATCTGCTCCAAAACAGTCCGCTCCTGCAAGAGTTCCGGCTAAGCAGGAACGTGCAGAACGTCAGTCTCGTCCGGTTGCCTCTTCTAAGATTACGCCAATGAGAAGCAATCGCAAATCAAATCAGGGGCCGAACATGGAAGTCTGTGTGATCAAACCATCATCTATGGAAGATACTCGTGAGATTGCAGACACACTGGTAGATAATTCTACTGTAATTTTAAATCTGGAAGGAATTGATGTAGAACTGGCACAGAGAATCATCGATTTCACATCCGGTGCATGTTATTCTTTAGGCGGAAGCCTTCAGAAAGTGTCCAGCTATATTTTTGTACTCGGACCATACAATGTAGATATCACCGGTGATCTCCAGAATATTCTGGGAGGATCTGCTCCGTCCGTAAGAGCAGGATATTAATCCCGGATGGAAAAAGACGAATTTTTTCTTAAGAGGATCCGGGAATTGGCAAATCTCTCTTATCAGAGAGACATCGTTACATTTTCGGATTTTCTTAATTTGAATGAACAGAATATGGTCAGTAGCCTGAAACAGCAGTTTCCACAGGTTGTTATGGAAACTTTTGGCGGCTATGAGAATGCGGAGCGTCAGATGGTGGCATTTCATCCTGATGCTCTTGCTTTTACATGGAAATATCCCATTGATTGTCTCAAAATAGAGCCAAAAGCAATTAAATTTTCTGAGGAACTTGGACATCGCGACTATCTCGGTTCACTTTTGAATCTTGGAGTGGACAGAAGTGTGATCGGAGATATTGTTGTTCAGGAAAAAGCTGCCTGGTTTTTCTGTCAGAGTAAGATGACGGATTTCTTTCTTAAAAATCTGTGCCGTGTCCGTCATACCAATATTTTAATTACAAAAGTAGAGGATCCTGATGAGTTTCCACGTCCGAATCTGGAACCAGTCAATGGTACCTGTGCTTCTGTCCGTTTAGATGCGCTGATTGCACTCGCATTCAGGGCGTCCAGAAGCAGTATGGTATCCTATATTGAAAGTGGCCAGGTCTTTGTCAACGGAAAACTGATCACATCCAATGGATATGAGCCCAAAGAAGGAGATATCGTGTCTGTTCGCGGAAAAGGCCGTTTTATTTTTGATGGCGTGTCCCATCAGACAAAAAAAGGAAGATGCGGTGTACGTATCTTACTTTATGTATAATAACATTTTCCTGATATTACAGACTAATGTATTTTTATCGAGTACTCAATTATCTGCTTAACTATTATTGCTAATAATTAATCATACTATAAAAGGAGAGTGAGAAAATGGCAGAACAGAAATTACTTGTAAAACGCGAAGGAGATTTCAGTTATCCTATTTATTTTGAAAATGATTTTCAAAATCTTGCTGATGCGATCAGAGAAGAGGGCCTGTACGGACGAAAAATCTGTATTGTGACAGACAGCCACGTTGCACCTCTTTATCATGATTCTGTGAAGACCGTTCTTCAGGAAATTTCACCGGCAGTTTTTTCTTTTGTATTCGAGGCTGGTGAGAAAAATAAAAACCTGAGTACCGTACAAGAATTATATAAAACTTTGATTGAAAACGAAATGGATCGTAAAGGTCTTCTGGTCGCCTTAGGCGGTGGAGTTGTCGGTGATCTGACCGGATTTGGTGCAGCAACTTATCTGCGCGGGATTGATTTTATACAGGTTCCGACTACACTTCTTGCTCAGGTAGACAGTAGCGTAGGTGGTAAAACAGGCGTTGATTTTCTCCAGTATAAAAACATGGTAGGCGCATTCCATCAGCCGCGCCTTGTATATATGAATATGAGCACCCTGCAATCTCTGCCTGCCCGTGAATTTACCTGCGGTATGGGTGAGATTTTAAAAACCGGTCTGATCTGTGACGGTGATTTCTTCCGTTTTGTATGCCAAAATCAGGCTGCTATCAGCAACCTGGATTTAAGTATGCTTTCCCGTATGATCCGCAGATGCTGTGAAATCAAGGCCGGTGTTGTAGAACGTGATCCTAAGGAGCAGGGGGAACGTGCACTTCTGAATCTCGGCCATACTGTTGGCCATGCAGTAGAAAAACTTAAAGATTTTCAGCTGCTCCATGGACAATGTGTTGGGATCGGTCTGATCGCTGCTGCCTTTCTTTCTATGAACAGAGGTTTATTAACCCGACAGGAATATGATGAAATCCGCAATGGCTGCCAGTCCTATGATCTTCCTCTTTCTGTAGATTCCCTGAAGGCAGAAGATGTTCTCGCAGCTACAAAAAAAGACAAAAAAATGGAAAACGGACATATCAAATTTATTCTTATGGATGGAATTGGCAAGAGCTTTATTGATAAAACAATTACTGATGAAGAACTGTTCCAGGCAATTGGGGAGATCCTTGTATGATTGTAAACTCAGCAAAATCAGCCCGGATGCATTGGCTGAGAGGCTGTATTGTTATTCTGTTCCTTACTCTGTTGGATCAGGGAACTAAACATATTGTTCTTACCTGTTTGAAGGGTTCACACGACGTTATCCTGATTCCGGGGGTTCTCCAGCTGCGATATCTTGAGAACCGCGGAATGGCTTTCGGATTATTTGAAGGCAAAATTCCCGTTTTTATAATTTTGTGCCTTTTATTTTTCAGTGTATTCATATATATATATGCACGGATTCCGAGGACAGCTTATTATCTGCCTCTTACGGTAATTTCTCTGGTTATGGTATCCGGAGCTTTAGGTAACTTTATTGACAGGGTGTTTCGGGGATATGTAATAGATTTTATTTATTTTTCACTGATCAATTTTCCTGTCTTTAACATGGCAGATATTTATGTTGTATGCAGTGGAATCCTGTTAGTAATTTTGGTATGTTTCAAATATAAAAATGATGAAGATTACGACTTTTTACGAATAAAAAAGGATTAATATTATGGAAATTCTTAAGTATCATGTTTCTGACGGTCAGTCCGGTATCCGGATTGACCGCTATCTTTCTGAAAAAACAGAAGAACTGTCACGTTCCTATATTCAAAAATTGCTGAAAGAACAGAAAATAAAAGTTAATGCTGCCCCTGTGAAGGCAAATTACAAAGTACAGGAGAATGATGACATCTCAGTAGAGGTCCCGGATATGGAAGAACCTGATATTCTTCCAGAGGATATTCCGCTGGATATTCTTTATGAGGACGATGATGTGCTTATTGTAAATAAACCCAAAGGAATGGTCGTACATCCCAGCGCCGGACATACTTCCGGAACACTGGTAAACGCCATTATGTTTCACTGTCAGGACAACCTTTCGGGTATCAATGGTGTCCTGCGCCCGGGGATTGTACACCGGATCGATAAAGACACCACAGGTGCACTTCTTGTATGTAAAAATGACAATGCTCACCGTGATCTGGCTGAACAGTTAAAAGAGCATTCCATCAAACGCAGATATCGTGCGATCGTAGCAGGTGTTCTGAAAGAAGATGAGGGTACTATAGAAGGACCAATCGGACGTCACCCTGTTGACCGCAAAAAAATGGCCATCAATTACAAAAATGGTAAGGATGCAATTACTCATTATAAGGTCCTGGAGCGTTTCAAAAATGCTACCTATGTGGAATGTCGCCTGGAAACAGGCCGAACACACCAGATTCGTGTGCATATGACCAGCATCGGGCATCCTTTGCTGGGAGATGAGATATATGGATCAGGAAAGAACCCCTATCACCTTCAGGGCCAGACCCTTCATGCAATGATCCTCGGTTTTATCCATCCAACATCTGGTGAATATATGGAATTTACCGCTCCTTTACCTGACTACTTTCTTAAATTATTAGAAAAATTGCGAAAATAGTTTGCATTTCTGTGAAAATATTGTATAATATGTCTATCGAATCCGAAACAGAAGGGAGTGTAGATTATGAACAGCACAAGTTCAATTATTACAATAGGTCGTGAATATGGCAGCGGTGGAAGACAAATAGGACAGGAAGTTGCCAAATATTTCGGTATCAAATGTTATGATAAAGAGCTTTTGGAGCACGCAGCAAACGAGAGCGGTATCTGTAAAGAACTTTTTGAAAATCATGATGAGAAGCCAACTAACAGTTTTTTGTATTCTCTGGTAATGGATACATATTCCTTTGGCTACTCCTCTTCAGGATTTACTGATATGCCTATGAACCACAAAGTATTCCTTGCACAGTTTGACGCAATCAAAAAACTGGCCTCTGAAGGTCCCTGCGTTATGGTCGGAAGATGTGCAGATTACGCATTGGCGGAGTATAAAGACTGTTTCAGTGTATTTGTGCACGCAGATACAGACTGGAGAATCAGCCGTCTTTCTCAGAAGCATAACAAGACAGCCAAAGAAACTAAAGATATGATTAATAAAACCGATAAGAGCCGTTCTAGTTATTATAACTATTACACAAACAAGAAGTGGGGCTCTGCAGCAAGTTATAATCTTTGCGTAGACAGCAGCAAGTTTGGAATCGAAGGTGCAGCCAAGACTATAATTCAGGCAATTGAGATTTTTGATTCTATGAAAAATAAATAATAGAAGAATTCTAATAAAATTCTTTCAAAAGGGGCTGTCGCATTAGCAAATATTTTTGCTGGGCGGCAGCCCTGTTTTATGCCAAAATAGCATCGAAATCGATTA
>CAKRWH010000002.1:0-310509 GCA_934416185.1 uncultured Blautia sp.
AGCTGATGGATACGTCCGCTGACATCTTCCCATGATAAAAATGCCTTATCTAAAATCTGGTCTGTGACCGTATGCCCCACTACGATCTGCATCCCGGTTTCATCAAACCAGACCGAATATTCACTTCCATCAATCTGAAAGCCTTTTCCACCTTTGCGGTATTCACGCTTCACAAACTCCGTATATTCCTCCGGGGCCTGTTCGCTCATAAAATTATAGATGATACGAAGTTGACTGCCCGCCCGGTTTCCTCCTGTCCGTAAAATATCATCGACAACGCTTTCTGGAATCGGGATTTCTCCGGCATAAAGGGCTGCTGCTCTTTCCTCGATCTGCCGTCTTTGTTCATTTGCAGTTGGATATTCGGGCAAAGATAAAGCAGAGGCAATTTCTTCCTCTGCTTTACTCAGTCCATCTTCTCTTGTATCTTCAACTAGCTGTATACCAATTCCGTCAAGATGCTCTCTTCCGCTGTTGCCATCAGTGCGTTCATATGTGCTGTCCAGGCCATCGGGTCTGCTTCCTTGTCCGGTGCCGGATGGTTCTTCAGCAATTTCTCCATCTGGCTGTCCATCCTCTCCTGTGCTGCCTTCTCGATTTCTGCCAGATGGCTGTTCAGCTTTCCTGTCAGGAACAGGCTCTGATACAGGCTGTTCTTGTGTTCCTTCAGGAATCTCCTCCGAAGCATCCCGTATTTCCCTATCGTCACTTCTTCCTCCTCTACGGTCAGGTTCGGAAACAGGTAATCCCCCTTGCGATGATATGTCAGTTCCATAGTCGGTTCCTCCTTCATTCTCGATATTTTCTTCTTTGTTGTTTTCTACGTCCTGATTTTTATTTTCACGCATTAACGTGTTGAAGTTATTATAATTCCTTTCACTGGAAATTTCAACCTCTTTTCTGGCTTCTTCCAGAGAAATTTTATGTACCGTCCTTCCAATGTCAATCAGAACACTCTCACTAATCTGGCTTGCTGCATTTCCAAGAAAGGTCAGTACAGACAGCCGGTTATAATCGGTAATATGCATAAAATCCTCTTCTTCCAGAAGCTCCATCGGTTCCAGACCACACCGTCTGCAAAGCATGTAATATACACTGTCCGTTGCAAGCTGGCGGAAATCACTGCGGATCGTAACTTCATCCAGATCTTCTAGATACGTTCCTTCCGCTGCATATTCCAAGCCGTCCAGATATTCTTCCAGACTGTCTGCGACCATTTCCCTTGCAACCGCCATCAACGCATCCGATAAAGTCCCTGTATCTTTTTCTTCCAGACCATACGCTTCTGCCAGATGGGTAAGGATCTCTTCCTGCTGATGTTCCTGCATCTGCCACAGGTAAGGGCTTCTTCCGCCTGCCACCATGTGCGTATCTGAAATATCAAACACATACCGGAGTCTGGTATTATGACCATTCTCGTCAAGCAGGGCGATTCCCCTAGCTCCCCGGTTTACCCAGCGGAACATTTTCTCATTCCACAGTTCCAGGGACGCACAGGCGGTTGCCTGTGGATGCTGTGCATGGATCAGTAACTGGTCTGTAAAAGGATACCGGTATAGTCTCGCTGCGGTATCCATATAACCCATCCAGTCCCTTGGCGAACTGCTCACCAATGTCGCATGTTCCTGTGCCAGTTCCCGGATGTCCTGTAATTTCGACATACTGCCTACCTCCTTGCCTTATTTCTTTTTCTTCTTTGGAAATTCCAGATGGAACCTTGGCTTTCCGTCCTCCAGTGTCAGTAAAAGATCTGCGTCAAACTTTATATCTTTTTTTCTGGAATACAGCCCTTTTACATGGGTGCAGGCTTTATCAAGAAGCTCCACTGCCATCTTTTTATCCAGTGTTTTCTCCATGCTTCCTAAGAAACGGTTTTCTTTCCAAAGGGCAAAATCACACTGCCTGTTGGAGCAGTAAAAATTTTGCTTTCCTTCGTAGACATCAGAGCCGCAGACCGGACACTTACCGATCACTTCCCTTGCTTTCTGGAACCTTCTCCTTTCCGTTTCCGGTATTTCCCTGCACACAGAAAGAATCTTACCGACTAAAGAAGTGATCTCACCCATAAACTGTGTATCGGTGATCTGCCCTTTTTCCATCATTAAAAGCTGATTTTCCCATTCGGCAGTCATTGCGGCAGATTTCAGATAAGCCGGCATGACATTCACCAGTTCCCTGCCCTCTGTGCTTGGCAAGATCTGCTTTCCTTTTCTGACTGCATAGCCGGAAGAAACCAGTTTTTCAATGATACCTGCCCTGGTTGCCGGAGTCCCCAGTCCTTTCTTCTCTGTCTCCGAATCAAAGTCTTTATTCCCTGCGGTTTCCATAGCGGCAAGGAGGGTATCTTCATTGAATGGTTTTGGCGGGGAAGTAAAATGCACTGTCTTTTCTGCCTTTACCGGAGAAAGCGTCATTCCTTCTTCATATCCATATGGGATGGAAGTTTCTTTTTCCGTTTCTTCTTCCGGCTTGGCTTTCACGCACTGGTTCTTAAAGGCATTCCCCGCCGCTTTAAATCCCATCTGCACCGGCACTTTTCCTCTGGCAGTAAAATCATGTCCCTGACATTTGACCATAATATCCGTCTGCTCATACTGATACTCTTCCCCTGTTGCCTGCACCAGCTGCTGGCAGACCAGCATCATCAGGTTCTTTTTGTCCGCTGTCAGATCAGAGATTCCTTTTTCTACGGCTTCTTTTGTTGGAAGAATCGCATGATGGTCAGATACTTTTGCATTGTTGATCACTCTGGTGATATTATGTCCCAGCTGTCCATAATCCAGGAACGGAAGTAAGACT
Source organism: uncultured Blautia sp. (assembly GCA_934416185.1). Taxonomy (GTDB): domain Bacteria; phylum Bacillota; class Clostridia; order Lachnospirales; family Lachnospiraceae; genus Blautia_A. The sequence continues at coordinate 2,800 of CAKRWH010000002.1, forward strand.
GGCATTTTCCCTACCAGTTCCTCTACGGTATCCCTCATATCCTCCGTCACGAACTGGCTGTCCGTTCTTGGATAAGTGACCAGCTTTTCTTCATATAATTCCTGCAGCATATCCAGTGTTTTCTTTGCCGTATAGCCAAAGTAACGGTTTGCTTCCCTTTGCAGACTGGTCAGATCATAAAGTTTGGGAGGAAACGCTTTCTTTTGTTCCCTCTTTATCTGTGTAATCACTGCTTCCGAATCCATACATAAGGAAGCAAGGAGATCGGCTGCTTCCTCATTTGCAATATTTTCAGAAACTACCGTAAGCCTTCCGTCTGTCAGTGCTACTTTATAAAAGGCTTCTTTCTGAAAATGCTCAATCTTATCCTGACGTTCCGCAAGCATGGCAAGCGTTGGCGTCTGCACTCTGCCCACAACCAGACGTTTAAAATAACAGGTCGTATATGCCCTGGTTCCGTTCATTCCGATCAGCCAGTCTGCCTGTGCCCTGCATACCGCAGCCATGCAGATATTCCGGTATTCCTCTGCTCCTTTCATTGTCTGAAAACCTGTCCGGATTGCCGTATCTTCCATGGAACTGATCCATAAACGCTTCACCGGTTTCCTGCATCCGGCAAGGTCATACACTCTCTGGAAGATCAGTTCCCCTTCCCTTCCTGCATCACAGCCATTTACCAGATAGTCCACATCTGCCCGGTTCATCAGGCTTTTTAACACATCAAACTGTTTCTTTTTATCTCTGGAAACTTTCAACTTCCAGACCTGCGGGAGAATCGGAAGGTCATCAAACTGCCATTTCTCATATTTCGGGTCATATTCCTCCGGCTGTGCATACTCTGCCAGATGCCCAAGGCACCAGCTGACAATACAGCTCTCCCCTTCTAAATATCCGTCCTCTTTTTTATAAGCTGACAGGTTTTTGGCATAACTCTGTGCCACACTTGGTTTCTCTGCGATCACTAAAAATTTTGACATACGTTTTTCTGTCCTTTCTACTGAAAAAGGGCAGCCAAACTACTCTGGCTGCCCCCTGTCCTTATTTTGGTTGCTTCTTTGAAGATGGAAGTTTATTCTTCCTCATCCTCTTCTTCATTTACATACGGTCCATCAGAAAACTCCAGCTGTTCGCTTACATAGTCCTCCTCTTTGCCACGTCCATGCTTTTTATAAACGGCAATCCCTGCCACTCCAAGAATCACTGCAAGTACGATTGCTCCAAGTCCTTTTACATTCATTCCTGTCTTTTCTTCTTTCTTCACTTCGGTTTCCTCCTCTGCTACCGGGGTAGTTTCCGGTGTGGTTTCCGGGATCACTACGGTTGATTCTTCGGTTTCTTTGCTCTTTTCTGTCTCATCCAGAAATTCTGCCAGATCATTCTCATCGACCAGGGACATCATATATACATTTTCTGTATTGCTGGAACGGTCAATGACCATATAAAATGTATTTCCCTTCTTGGTCTGGATGGTAAGGAACTGTTTCGTATCATCATTTTCCTTATCATCCACCAGCTGGGCATTTCCCGGAGTAGAAAAAGCCGAATTATCCCCTTCCCCGGTGACCCTTCCGGTATCCTCTTTCTTCTCCGTATCTTCTGTTGATTCTGTTGCCGTTTCTTCTACTACCTGTGTCGTTGTCTCCTCCGCCGGTGGGTTTGCGTTTGCATAAACCGTAGCAATGGATGTCCCGGAGATCATGGTGACTGCCATGGCAATCATAAGCAGTTTCTTTACCACTTTATTCCTCATCGTCTAAAACCTCTCTTTCTGTCATCTGACCAACAGGTGGTCTGTGAACTTCTTCGTTGTTTTCCTTTTTCTGCGGAGCTTTTGCATCCTCCACCGTGATACCGCCGTCCTCATCCATCTGAATCGTAACGGTTCCTTTCTGAATCCCGTCAAGCAGGACAAGCAGGCTGCGGCTGTCCAGCTTCATGGAACGGAACGACTTAACGATCTCTATATCTTCCATCTGCTGTCTCAATGTATTCTGCCGCTTCAGGTGTTCCTGTAATTCAGCAATCTTATCCTCCGTTTTCTGAATATCATTCAGAAGTTTTTTTAATTTCATGTTCATCTGCCCTGTCACCTCCTCTAATGCAGACGACCAAACGCCATAAAATGTTCCTGCCAGTAAGCACTTGCAATGCTGGTATACTGGACAGGCTTGCCACAGTGAATCATCATGTTATTGCCGACATAGATTCCCACATGGCTTGCTCCCGGTGTGTCATAGGTTCCCTGGAAGAAGATCAGATCTCCCGGTTTTGCCTCCGATAGAGATACCTGCGAACAGTGTGACCGCAGCTCATCTGCAGTACATCTTCCGACATTCCATCCATTTCCACAGTTATTGATAACCCAGCTTACAAAGCCGGAACAGTCAAAACCACTTGGGGAATAACCGCCCCATACATATGGAACACCCAGATATTTTTCTGCTTCCTGTATCATTTTTGCAAACTGTGGATCAGATAAAGCATCTGCCGGTATGTCGTAACCAAATCCACTGCTTCCGGTGGGTATGCTGTTTAGATCAAACAGATAATCACGGTTGCCATAATATTTGTTATACGCATCGTAGCGTTCCTGTTCTTCCTCTGTCATACGGCTCCTTAACACGGCATCCAGGCTGTGGTTTGTCATCGTCACATCCAGACGGTTCACCTCTTTTGTAGTCGTGACCTGCACTTCCCGGTTTCCATTGCTGTCTGCTATGTAGGCTTCCCATGTCTGGTGTCCATGTGCGGATGCCGCCGCATGATTGTCATAGTAAACATCGAACTGTACCCCATATCTTGCGAACGCTCCGGTATCTTCTACTACATATTCCACACCGTTCATGACTACATGGGTTCCGATCGGCACAAATGGATTCGCCGCATCCACGGCAATCGTATGGTTTGCTGTCGGCATTGCCCCACTGGCTGTCGGTCCGCCACTCCACTGGCCACAGCAGATCGGGCAGTTACAGTACCCACTTGTCACAACCAGTCCCAAGGACTCCCCTACCCGGACAGTCTTGGTTTCTGTAACTGTTTCTCTGGTAGAGTCTGTGGTGATCCCATACTGCTGTCGGAAGATCTCCTTAATCTCCTCTGCCACTTCCTCGTAAGTGAAGCCGCCGTATTTTACCGTAAGATAAGAGATCAGCTGATATGGGTTATGACCGATCTCATCAATCTGATACCGGTATTCATCGTAATCCGGATGGGTGGATTCCATCTGATTGATCTGTGTATTCAGTGCTTCTTCCAAGGCACGGTACGCATTTTCAGCGGCATAAATATCTTCATCCGTACTGGAATAGCTGGTAGAGATGATCGCTGAGGAAGCTCCCTGCAAGGATGCCGTACAGCTGGTAAAACTGGCTGCGATCAGCACAAAGATCAGGGCAAAGACTGCTACCGTGGCAAAAATTCCCCGGTTCTGTGCCATCACCATCTTGACCGCATCTTTCGCTTTTTCCGTAAACTTCTGTGCGGAAGTGATCGCTGCATCCTTTACTTTTTTACTCTGTCTGGCTGCCTGATACTGCTTCTGGTAACGCTTCTTCTGAAAGAGTTTCTGCAGGGCAGATTTCTTTTTCTTCTCTGCTTCTCTTTTCACTGCGTCCTTCGCTTCATTTCCATAGGCAGTCTCAAATACCAGCCTGCTCCTTTCTGCTTCATCCAGGACGCTTTCTTTTAATCTCCGAGATTCTTCCTTTCGCCCTTTCAGCCGTTCCCGCATGTAGATGGATTTCCTTGCAAGGCTTTCCCCAACAAGCTCTGCCCGGTGTGCCCCTTCCACTGCCGCATTTTCATCCTCTTCTTCGTGCGTTTTCCAGTGTGCTGCTGTGACTGCCGCATCTTTGACTGCCGATGCCGGATTCCGGATACCGATCCCGGCACCATGTACCATGCCGTCACCCTCATCACCAAAAGACAGACGGGAAACTTTTTTCCGCTGTTCCTTCAGCACCCGTTCCCTTTTGGACTTGCCTTTGATCTCCTCGTGGAACTTATCCAGGGAATCTTCCATCACTTCGGAAGTTTCCCGGTAACGGGCAGATTCTCTTTTGGCTGCTTTTTCTTCTCTGGAAGTCTCCTTTTCCTTCCTTCTTTCCTTTGCAGCATAATCCCTGACCATCTTTTTCTTCTGAAGATCCCGGCTGTCTGCAACTGTCTCCAGATATGCCCGTTCCCCTCTTGGCTGTCCACGGATACTCTCTGTGCGAAAGGCAGATTTGGGATTTTCTCCATTTTCAACGGAAATATCTCCCTCTATTTCTACCTCTTCACCCATATCTGAGTTTATATCCTGGTCGGATACATGTTCCCTGCTATATCTGGGTTTTCTGGAACTCTGCTCCGGCTGCTCCATCTCCCGTTCTTCTTTAAGCCGTTCATGTCTGCGTTTACTAAAATCCAGTTCCTCTTTCTTCTCACTGCGGGAAATCTCGGTATCCGTATCCCGTCCGGTGATCCTTTTTTCTTCCTTGTTCCGGAGGTTTTCTTCCCGCAGACCATCCCGGCTCATTTTCTGGACGGTTTTATCTCTCGCCTTATACTCATGCTCCTGCAACTTTGACCATCCCCTTTACTGTTTTGTACCGGTTATTCTGTCTTATCCTGATAGTCCTCCCATTTTTCCAACACTTCATCTGCCATCCCTGCAATGGAATCCGTCAGCTTGTCTGTCATTCGCTCACTTAAAGTCCCCCTTACAGCCAGACAAGATACAATTCCCGTAAAGTCAATCAGTTCTGCCAGATAGATAAGGTCATCCACCATCTCATCAGCCATTACTTTTTCCTTTCTGTCCTTTTCCATTTTCAAAATCTCCTTTTCATTGTCTGCACAGATTCTTTCTGCAAATACGCAGCAAGGCTCACCGCTGCATCTCTCCATGTTTCTGTAATCTTCCATCTTGTAATCCTCCATGATTTCCGGGCAGAAAAATTGCCGGAAGTATCTCCCGGCTCATCCTCTACTCTGTTTTATTTTGTTTCGTTTATTTCTTTAATCGTTCCGTTCTCCAATACCAAGTTTCTTCCGTTTCTCCACCTCGTCCGGCTTGGAAGTCATCAGGGCATACAACATCAGGGAATTATCAAACTTATCCTTGAACGGGATAATGGTACTGCCATAAAAGACCAGTCCCTCACCTTCCCCGCTGTTCGTTACATAAGAAAGCTGGTGTGGGGAAATGTTGAGCTGCTTTGCAAGGATCTGTCTGTCACCGGATGCCTGATTGAGCATCAGTATAAAGTCAGAGTTTTCAAAGATGTTCTCAATCTCCCGGCTGGCTAACAGGTCTTTTACGTTCTGTGTGATACCCGTCGGGATACCACCCCATTTACGGAATCGCTTCCAGATCTCCACGCTGTATGCTGCTGTCTGCTCCTCTTTTAAGAGCAGATGGAACTCATCAATGTAATATCTGGTACTCTTATTCGCAGAACGGTTGATCGTTACCCTGTTCCACACCTGGTCCTGTACGATCAGCATCCCCAGTTTTTTCAGCTGTTTTCCCAGATCCTTAATGTCAAAACATACGATACGGTTACTCAGTTCCACGTTGGTTCTATGGTTAAACACTTTTAAGGAACCATTGACGTAAATCTCAAGTGCCGTTGCCAGACGCTGTGCTTCCTGCTCTTTCTGATTACGGAGAAGATTATATAGATCCTCTAAGATCGGCATTTTTTCCGGTACCGGGTCAGAAAGGAAATCCTGATAGACCAGCCTTACGCATCGGTCAATGACGGTCTTTTCAACCGGCTCCAGTCCGTTCTTTCCGCCTACTACCAGCTCACAAAGAGACAGGATGAAGTCCGATTTTAAGGAAAGTGGGTCATCATCGTCAGCGTAATCCAGGTTAATATCCATCGGATTGATATAATCGTGGCTGGTCGGGGAAATACGGATCACCTGTCCATGAAATGCCCGGACTAACGGATAATATTCACCTTCCGGATCACAGACGATAATGTCATCTTTCGTCACGATAAATGCGTTTGCAATCTCTCGTTTTGCCGCAAACGACTTACCGGAACCCGGTGTACCAAGAATCAGTCCGTTCGGGTTTTTCAGCTTCTTCCTGTCTGCCATGATAAGGTTATTGGACAGGGCATTTAATCCATAATAAATAGATTCCCCAGCCATAAATAATTCCTGTGTGGTAAACGGAACAAAAATTGCTGTGGATGTCGTTGTCAGTGCCCGTTTGATTGGCACAAAATTCATCGCAAGCGGCAGGCAGCTCATCAGTCCCGGCTCCTGCTGGTAATCCAGCCGTTTCAATGCACAATTATATTTCTGTGCGATGCCGGCAGTCTGGAACACCACATTTTCCAATTCCTGTTTGGTCGGTGCGGTATTTAAAAACAACGCTGTCACAAGGAACATTCGCTCATTTCTGGACTGCAGATCTTCCAGAAGCCTTATTGCTTCCCCACCGTATGTATTTAAGTCCGAAGGGATAATGTCCATGTCATAACCTGCCCGGACCGCTTTTTTCTGTTCCTCGATCTTCATACGGTTAATATCCGTCACCTTGCTTTTCACCAGTTTGATCGCCTTCATCTGGTCGATGGACTGGATATGGAAATTTACCATCAGGTTACTGTCCATCTCCAGAAACTCTGCCAGCATCTTGTCGGTAAGTTCCGGTGCAAGGATCTGTAAATAGGAAACAGCTCCCATCGTGCCGCCCATCTCAAAATCTTTTCCATTCTTAAATACAAAACTGGTCGGTGCGACATAATCCTTGGTACTAAGCCCTGTCCGAAGTACATCGTCATAAGAGAAATGGAACGGAACTTTGCTGTCCTGGTTAAAGGTTTCATACATGATCTGTAACCGTTCCTCTCCGTTCAGCGGATAGGCAGATACCCCAAGGATCTTAAAGTTATTCAGAATATCCGACTCGATACGTTCCAGTTTTGGCCGTGCTTCCCGGATATTCTCCGCTTCAATCCCAAATGTGATATATTTGGTACGCATCAGCCCGTTATTTCCTTTTGCCAGCTGGTTATTGAGCATCTGGGCAAACTCCATACGCAGGTCATCAAATGCATCCTCCTGCGGATTGATATGGATGACCTTCTCATACTCTGCCATGTTGCTGTGCTGGTTGATAAAAGACAGCTGAAAATGAATCGTGCTGTCAAAGTAATTCAGGAAATCACACCAGTTTTCAAAGATGGCGTTCTTATCTTCATTCTGTGCCAGCTGATAGTTGATGTCATAAAAACGGATCGTCTTGGAATAAAACTTGTCCTGCACCCGGCAGATACCGTCCCTTCCCATCTCATGGTATGGAATCGACTGCTGTGCAGTGATCCTCTTATCTCTGGCACTATCCGGTGTTTTCTTTCCTGTCCCACTGCCTTTCGTTCCGGAAACCACTTTTCCTGCCGGACGCTGCCCCGACGGTGCTGCGACAGGTCTGCTCTTTTTCTTTTTTGCGTTTTTCTTTGCGTCACGCACTGCCTGCTTTTCTGCTCTGGCTGCCAGCTTTGCTTCCCTTTTTGCATTTTTCTTATCCGCTTTTTCATGTTCCTTATGCAGTTTTTCTTCATATTTCTGTGCCCTTTTGAGGGCTTTCTTTTCCCTGCGTGTCAGTTTCCGGTTCGGTCTGCGGACACCTCTTTGCCGTTCCAGTGCTTCATACCCTGTCACCATCGGCTCATCATGCAGTCTGCCGCTTACTGGTCTTCTTTTCATTGCGGGGTCTGGAAGTTCTTCTTCTCCATCCTCCTCATCCAGCCAGTAATCATCCGGATATAATTCGTCTAAACTCTGTGGCGGCTGTCTATCGTTTTTTCTTTTTAACACTCTTCGTTCCCCCTTTCTTCTTTCTGACCACGGTATATTTTTTCTCGTACATATTTTCCATCTGGTACTTGCGTACCGGAGGACGGATAAATTTTACGGTGATCATATTTTTTAAGACCTTTTCTAACGGAAGCCCATCCTTCTCATACATGGCAAACAAAAATGCCGGAAGCATCAGAAGGCACATCCCGGTCGCTGCGTTACTGGAACCAATAATTCCCCTGCTTAAGAAATAAAACGGAAGCCCTACCGCCGCCGCAATCCCAAAGCAGATCAGCTGCCGTTTCGTCAGATTGAAAATGATCTTATTCTTGACCTTGGTTAAGTCTTTAGGCACAGATACAAATGCCATTGCCAATTCCTCCTTTCTTAATGGGCGTTAAAGATACTGCGGGCGAAGTTTCCTGTTTTCATCAGACTGAAACACAGGATCACCGTGTATGCCATCACGCCGAACAATGCAGAATGTATGTTATCTGACATTTGGATGTTTGCGACCAGGACCGCATAGATTCCCACGCAGACCATCATAAAAAATCCCTGGAATGCCAGTGCAAACAATCCACGAAGATAGTTGTTCCCGATCTGCCCCCATTCCCGGTTGGACATGGTTGCGAACGGGATCGCTCCAACGGACGAATAGAGATAAATCTCAATCATACGTCCATACAAAATCACTGTAATAAAGACTGAGATAATCTTCATACACAGGCTTACAAGCATCGTTTCCAGTGCCAGTATGACAAGTTCACCAATCTCCATAGATTCCATCGCCGTTTCCATTGTAGAGATCATCGTATCTATATTGATCGCTGTATCAGAACTGATAACTCCAGCTGCCCGGCTGACTACGGACTGCCCGACATCAAATACCGCCATCGTGATCGTAAAGGTATGGCTGACGATCCAGACTGCCACCCACATCTTGAAAAAGTATTTAAAGAACATCCAGGTGTCGATGTCGTGCATGTTGTTCTTTTCCGTCAACATGGAGATCAGCTCATAACAAAGTACAAATGTGATAATCATACCGGCAATCGGTACAATGACCGACTCGGAAAGATTCTGTATCATGCTGTAAATGCTGCCATTCCAGCCCTGCGGTGTCTGCCCAACCTGAGCAGCAATCTGACCGGTCTTTTCATTGACATCGGTATACATTGTTGTCAGGTTGGAACTTACCATGCCTGTCAGAAGATTCCTCATCCATTCTTCAATCGCTTCAAATATCCGATCCATGAGTCATCTCCCTCCTGCTTCTCTCAGCTGAACAATCCGGACAGTAACGGTACCAGCTGGGTGCCAATCAGAACGACACCGCCTCCTGCCATCAGCTGCTTGATCCCCTGGGACTTTGCACCTGATAGCGATAGGTAATCCTTTGAAGTTATCTCCGGATTTTCCCCCGCTCCACACCGTGCATGCGACTTTCACCGCACACGGCGCTCCATCGAATTCAGCCGTCCAGGGCTTTTAAACACAACTTACACACTTCGTTACAGCATTAAATTCAAAGAATAATAGGTGGCATTTCTGCCATAGAACGAAGTTTGTTAAGCTTTTCTATTTGTTTATTGTCAAGATTTAAGGATTTCAGGTACTTCTCCATCGTAGGTTCTGAAGAAGCATGGATAAGGATATGAACCGCTTTGCTGACAAGAATAAGATTTGCGTATTCATCCGAACCGCCATTGCTAATCGGCACTTTATGGTGGCAGTGAATATCGTGGGAATTCATCGGAATTCCTGTCACTGCACATTTACCATACTGTGCCGCATACAAAGAAATACGGTTATCCGCATATTCAATGGTTCTGCCTTTTACAGGATTTCTCATCAGCCATAACATTGTCGCTGTGTCGATTGCAAGATTCTTATGAATCTGTTCCCGACCTTTGACCGTATATTTATTGATGGATTTCCTTTTATGCTGGGCATTCTTTGACTGGACATATCCCAGTGGAACCACCGGCCGTCCATGAAGGAACCTCATCTGTCTGCTTGCTCCATATTTTTCTTTGATGAACCCATTTCTGAGTTGTCCCTTTTTGGATAAGTCACCTTTCAGTCTGTTTCTGAGCTGTTTGTTGATACTGAAGGCAAGTCTGCTGAAGTCATGAGATACTTCTGTAGAAATACAATAGTATTCATGAAGTCCGGCAACTACAGAGTTGTATTTCTGAAGCTGCATGAACTGAGCATTATCATCTGACGAATGAGCCAGTTTCTTTACTTCTTCCGAGACTTTTTCATGAGCCTTTTTGTATGCTTTATCGCTCATATGAGACCGAACTACATATTTCTTACCCTTTTTACGGACTTTCAGTTTGAACCCGAGAAAATCAGAATACTGTCTTTTGAGATTAACTACTTTGGATTTGTCAGGGCTGATTTCCAGCCCCAGCCTGTCCTTTAGCCATAACTCTGTTGCCTTGTATGCTCTTACAGCATCCTCATGTGTTGCGCAGAAAATTTTAAAATCATCTGCGTACCGAACTGCATGCATCTCTTTTAGTCTGCTCCGGCGCAGAGCCCTGTAGGCGTGGCTCTTAATCTCTGTTCCCTGCGCATTGCTCCTTGTTTTGAATTTTGTTTTTGTTGGCATCTGCTCCCACTGGGAAGCAATCCACCAATCCAGTTCATTCAATACGATGTTTGCCAGCAATGGCGACAAAATACCGCCTTGCGGGGTACCCCGTGTGGGATATGTTTTCTCCCCATTTGGCAGAACAACAGGTGCTTTCAGCATCTCTTTTATAATGCATAACAGCTTTTTGTCCCGGATTCCCAATGCCCATATCTGACGAATCAGCTTTGTATGGCTGATATTATCAAAGAAGCCTTTAATATCGAGGTCAACCACATGGTACAGATGCTGTACCTGTATCAGCCTCATGCATTGCGCAATAGCAGTCTCAGCGGAACGGTTCGGGCGGAACCCGTTGGAGTTCTCACTGAATTTTGCTTCACATATCGGCTCCATGACCTGCAAAATACATTGCTGTACGATCCGATCTACGATAGTTGGAATTCCCAGAGGTCTGGTCTTTCCATTGGGCTTTGGTATCTCCACTCGCCTTACGGGTCGTGGATGATAATTACTGAATTGTTTCCGTATGAGACGGACGTATTCTTCCTCGCTTAACTTTGCAAGGTCGGCTATCGTCCTTTTATCCACTCCCGAAGTATCACTTCCTGTATTCTTCTTTATCGTTCTGTATGCAAGCTTGATATTTTCTTCACTCTCGATGATTTCCATCAGATGGTTGAAGGTTTTATCTTTCTTACTTTCTGCATACAGCCTGTCAAAAGTACCTTCCATGTCGTAATACTCTGAGTTGCGGATTTTTCTCTGTTTACTTTTCCTTTCTTGCTGCCCCGAAGTCAACACAGGCATCCTCTCCCTTCGGTTTGGATTTTCTTTGTCATACTCGAAGCTGTGTTTGTTGTGTTTTCATTTTCTTTGCTGAATTCGACTTGTGGCTATCCCTCCACCGCTTACTTATTCACGGCTTCACAGGTACTGTGCCACTACTCTCACTGGAATAAAGAATGGTTATTGCCCTCTCGCGAAGGTATTCCCATCCACCACATCATTGGCTTGCAACCGCCTCCGTATCCCCAGCTTTCCACGTTCCGATATTCCTATCATTGGATATCTTTAGGTTCTTCCTCTAAGCCTGTATCTGGTCATGCATAACCGCACCGCCTGTAACGATGCATGGACTTTCATAACAACCAATTTTACTCGCCCACAGATACCACCATGAAAGGTGTACCGCCTTTCGACAGCATCAACGTTTAGACTCGTACATTCGGAATTTCGTCAGTATTTTCATACATTCTCACCATGGATATCCGACCCCCGGCATATAGGCAACACCATCCACCTCTGGACAGCTTTCGTGTCTGGTCTGAAAACCAGTCTTACGGTTGCTCTCTGCCGACTTCACCGAGCTCTATAAACTTTTGGAGAGAGCCGTTGCATGCTCCCCGCCATTCGGAGTATCAGGGTGGCGCTTCGGGACGTTACCCCCTCATTTCACCCATCGGAATATCAGTTCTCCAAAGTTTCGGGCTACAATTGCCCTTCGACTTTGTGCGCAAGCTTTTCACTTACGAACGTGTCGCACGGTTGTCGTTTCCATATCCTTCTAACAGGTTAATAACACCCCATACTGCAAGTCCTGCTCCGATTGCCACCACTAGTGTCTGTAAAATATTGATTGCCTGATTAAAAAACGCCATATTCGTTGTCTCCTTTCAAATCTCTATATTTCTTTGGTTTCTATCTTTAAGAAGTCTTTTCCGGCTCTGCCCTTACGGGCGGCCTTTCATGATCTCTCAAATCCATCACCTCCCAAAAGGGCAAAGAAAAAAGAGCTATGTGTCCGAATCTTTCACATGCTCTGCTTCCTTGTTTTCTGTATTTAATTCTTTTGCCAGACTCTCTTCCGAAAACTCATACAGGTCAAATTCCTGTGTCCTCGTCAGTTTCACTTCCATCCGATGCCGCATATACGCTTCCACATCAAACTCATTTTTCTTATCGTAGTCTGACAGCTCCTTATACCGTTTGTGTTTGGTAATATCGAACTTGTCACTGAAAAATGGTCTTACACCTCGAAGCTGCAAGATACATTTGCTGCCATCCATGACCGCAAGTTCGTCCCGGCTCATCAATTCCTTTCCTGTTTTTTGATAGTTCATCCCGTAAGAACGGCTCTGTCCACGGGTGTCCGAAGTGTTATATAAATCAATCGTTTCTTTTCCCAGCGTCTCGGAAATCTCCTTTAAGGTCGAACTTTCCTTACCGCCAAGGAATAACATCGTGTCGCAGTTACCTAAGATTGTCTCAGCTGCATCTTTGTAGATCGTCTTTAACTGGGACTGCGACTGGAGGATAATGGATGCAGAGATTTCCCTGCTACGGATGGTGGCGATCAGCTTGTCAAACTTTGGAATCTGACCGATATTTGCGAACTCGTCACAGAGGATTCTGACATGATATGGCAATCTTCCATGATGTACATCGTCCGCTCTGTCACATAACAGGTTGAATAACTGACTGTACATCATCGCCACAACAAAGTTAAAGGTATCATCCGTATCAGAAATGATAATAAACAGTGCTGTCCTCTGGTCACCTACCATATCCAATTCCATCTCATCATAGCTCATGATCTCACGAAGCTCTGCAATGTCAAACGGTGCAAGCCTTGCACCACAGGAAATCAAAATACTCTTTGCTGTTTTTCCTGCCGCCAGTTTATATTTCTTATACTGACGCACTGCAAAATGCTCCGGTTCTTCCTTTTCCAGTTCCTCAAACAGCATATCTACTGCATTTTTAAATGTCTCATCATCTTCCCTTGTTTCCGAAGCGTTGATAAACTCAAGCAGGGTCGCAAAGTTCTGTTCTTCTTCCGGTGCTTCATACCAGATATAGCCGATCAGGGCACAGTACAGAAGCCTCTCTGCTTTCGTCCAGAAATCCTCACTGGACTTCTCGCCTTCCCCTTTCGTGTTCACCATGATCGTATTTACCAGTTTCAAAATATCCTTTTCCGAATGGATATAGTGGAAGGGGTTATAATGCATACTCTTGGAAAAATTGATCGTATTCAATACTTTCACTTTATATCCATGCCGTACCAGCATCTTTCCGCACTCAATGATGATCGTCCCTTTCGGGTCCGTGACCACATAACTGATGTATTTTCCCATCTGCATCAAGTTGGGTTTTACATAAAAACGTGTCTTTCCTGAGCCAGATCCGCCAATCACGATCACGTTCTTGTTCCTCGCAAATTTCGGATTCTTTGGTCTGCCATTCATGGTCAGCCGTTCCGTCATGGTCAGCAGGATATTGTTTTCAAATACCGGGTCGATAAAGGGTGCAATGTCTTTTGCCGTCCCCCATCTTGCCGAACCATACTCCACTCCCTGCCGGAACTTTTTGGCATTTTTTCCTTTCATGTAGACCATGAGCTTCACTGCCACGGCTCCAGTAATCCCAACCAGCAATTCATTTTTATGCATACTTGGGAGAATCCTGCTAAATGCCATCTGGAAATTTAAGATCAGTACCATCAGTCTTTCTATCATGGAATCACCTACACAGTATTGATATAACCATGCCAGCTTATTTCCCACATAAAAGATCACGATATATGGAAGATTCATCAGAACAATCCGAAGCAGCTTATGTACATCCACCGGCGGTAATCTCTCCAGGTATCCTTTTCCTACACCAAGCAACTTCTGTAATCTGCTCATAATGACGGCTCCTTCTCCTTTCCTTTTGTTTTCTCCAGTTCCCTGTGCTTTGCAAGCGATTTGGTGATTGCCTGCTGTAACTTCTTCCTCACAGATGGTTTTTTGTCCTTATTCAGAGACTTGCCCGTGTATTCCTTAAAAGCGGCAGTCATCACATCAGCATCCCTTGCCTTAAAGAACACATAGTATCTTGGCGGGTCCGCAGTCACATCTTTTTTCAGGCTGAAATCAATGCTGTACTTCTTTGCTACCCGTTCAAAAGACTTGATGTTTCCATCTGTGATCTCAATGTTGGACAGCTGTACATTCTGCTTCATCAGCTTATCAAGGCTCTGTTTTCCCTTGTAGGTCTTATCCTCCTTTTCCTTCTGGGGCTGCTTCTGGTTTGTTTTCTGTCCCTGCTGTTTTTTCTCCTGCTCCATCTTTGCAAGAGCCTTTACCATGGCAGCTTTCAGCAAGTTGGCAGTGACCTTGCCACAGCGGATACAAAGTGAGACTGTTTTCTCATTCACTTCATCCTGCAATCACACCACGCCCTTTCTTCTCTCACTGCTGTCTTATCCTCATTTATCACATTGCTGCTCCTTTCCTCTCTTTTCTGCCAGTTTCATATATTCTTTTTCTGATTCCGCCCCCACTTTGATACAGCACCAAAGGACAAATCCATATACCAGAAATACTGCAGCCGCAGCAACGATCAATACTGTTTTTGTCATCTTCTTTTCTCCCTTCACATCTCTTGAAATTTTTCAAAAGGGCATCTATGAATCCTGTGTCCATAAATGCCCTCATCCATTACTGAAAAATCCTATGATCTCTTATTTTTTCTTTTTGCGAAGAATCACTGTGCCACCAAGACCAGCCATTCCAGCCCCTGCAAGCAGAATCCAGAACAGAATCGGAGTATTATCTCCTGTCTTTGGTGAAGTCGATTTCTTTGTTTCTTCTGTGGTTTTCGTCTCCGGCGTTGGTGTGGTTTCTGGTGTTTCCGTCGGTGTCTCTGTTGGAGTTTCCTCCGGTTTCGCCTCATCCTTCATCACAACCTTCTGGATTTCTCCAGTATCTTTGACCGTAAACTTTACATCCTCTGCAACCAGATAACCGTCCGGTGCAGTTTCTTCACGAAGGGTATATTCCCCGATTGGAAGCATCTCAATATAGTGTGGTTTTTCTTCAGATGTCCAGCTTTCTACGGTCTTTCCATCTTTGTCAAGGATTGTCAGTTTCGCTCCTGGCAGCTCCTTACCAGAAATATCGGTCTTGGAAATCTGCACTTTTGTCACATCATCCTTCATTTCCACTTTCTGTACTTCACTGGTATCTTCCACCGTAAAAGTGATGCTCTCTGCTGTCACATAACCGTCCGCAGGAAGTGTTTCTGTCATGGTGTACTTCTTGCCAGCGGTCAGTTCTTTGATGATATGTGCTTCTTTACCGGAAGTCCATTCATCCACAGTGTTTCCACTCTCATCTGTGACTTTTAGTTTTGCTCCCTCAATCTCCTTTCCGTCTGTCAGGGATGTTTTTGTAAACTCTACGGTTGTCGGCTCATCTTCAAAAGTGAACGCATAAGACAGTGTTTCCTTATCTGCCCCACCATATTCAAAAGTAAATTCCTGTACCTGGTCTGTTGTCGCAAATCCCGGTGCCGGGGAAGTTTCTTTCACATAGTAGGTATAGCCAAGTGGCAGATCTGCCGTAAAGGTCAGTTTTCCTTCCTTATCCGTAGCCTGCTCCTCAATAACCGTATTTGCTTTCAGGATCACATCGCCTTTTGCATTGACAATATCTTCTTTATTGCACAGGGCAAATACAGCCCCTTCCAGTACACGGTCGGAATCTTTTTCTTTCTTTAGCACGTTCACTTCTGCCTTCTGACGTTTGTTCTGCCAGTCAGCGGAATAAGTAACAACTGCGGTATTCTGGTCACGGTAAGTCAAATCTACTTCACGAGTTTCTCCATCCAAGACATATCCACTTGCTGTCTCTTTCTCTTTGACATAGTATTTGCCAAGAGGAAGGTCTGTCAGTTTTGCCACGCCTGTTTCATCCGTCGTGATCGTTGCTACCAGTGCATCTTTCTTGTAGTAATCTTCACTCTCGCCATCCGCTGCTTTTATATCTTCTAAGGCATAAACCTCAAAAGTAACCTCTTTCAGGGAACCGGAAAGATATTCAAACAGATGCTTCATCCATCCGCCAATGGAATCCAGTGCAGATACTTTCTCCAGGAACTCACCTTTTTTATTGATGATAAGTGTTCCGGTTGGCACTGCATCTTTCATCTCTACCTTCTGGATCTCGGCAGTATCGTCCACAGTAAAAGAAACTTCTTCCGCCATCAGATAGCCATAAGGAGCCATTTCTTCACGAAGGGTATACGTCTCCCCGGCTGTGAGTCTTTCAATCAGATATTCCTCACCCTTTACAGACTTCCATGTATCTACCACATTTCCATCCTTATCAAGCACCGTAAGCGTTGCCCCTGAAAGTTCCACGCCTGTCGTAATATCGGACTTCGTAAAGGTTACTTTTGTCGGCTGGTTCTTAAATACAGATTCCAGCTCTACCACTTTCACATCCTGTCCCTGATATTTGGCAGTCACTTCCAAAGTCTCAAAAGAAGAGACATACCCTGCCGGAGCTGCAAGTTCTTTGATATAGTAAGTACCAAATGGAAGGTCAACGTCAAATACTGCCCTTCCATCTTCCCCACTGACTGCTTTTCCAAGTAAGGTATCTGCCTTCACAATCACTTCTTCATGTGTCAGAATATCTTCTTTTGCATAGATGCCAAACTCTGCACCTGCCACAACCGTTTCTGTCTCTGCATCCTGTTTTACTACGGACACTTCCACTTTCTGACGGTCATTCTCAAAAGTTGCTGTCTGCTCGATGACTGGTGTTTTCTGGTCTTTGTATTCAAATGTTACTGTCTGTGCTTCTTCGTTTAACACAAAGCCCTCTGGTGCTGTCTTTTCAACAATCTTATAGGTTCCAAGTGGAAGGTCGGTGATCTGTGCCTTTCCATCCTTATCCGTGGTAACAGTTCCTACCAGTTCCCCGGAAGCATACTCCAGGATACGGTTTCCGTTATCATCTTTCTGGAAGTCTGCTGTATAAATATCTTCTGCAGCATACATCTCAAAGACTGCTCCCTCCAGAGTTTCTTTCTGATAAGTAAAGTCATCTTTATAACCATTTAAGACCTTACCCTGTTTTACGATGTTCAGTTCTCCCTTAACCGGATGATTCTCGTATGCAATCTCGATGATCACATCGCCGGAAGTTCCGTCCATCTGATATGCTGTATTGGAATCTACATTCACCTCATAGTAATTCTCATTGAGCGTATATCCATAAGGTGCGTTCACTTCCTCAATACGGTAATGTCCAATTTTCAGATTCTGTGGAAGGATTAAGTATCCCTGCTCATCTGTAAAATAAGATTTGTGTTTTACCGTCGTCGGATAGGTTGTTACCTGTTCCACATACTTTTCTGTATCCAGGTTAAAAATCTTAAACTCTGTATTCTTCTGAAGCACTGCTTTCTTTGTCTCATCGTCCTGTTTGATGATCTTCAGCTTTGCTTCAAACTCTTTGTCAAGCAGCACTCTCCATACCTGCGGTGTAGTCGGATGATTTTCCGTAATCTGCACGATGAAATCATTGACCGGAGTGTAATTATGTGGCGTGGTTGTTTCACGGACGATGTAAGTTCCATAAGGAAGTGCAATACTGCGGGCATACCCTTTCTCATCCGTAAAGATCTCTGTTGCACCATTTTCCCCTATCACTACCGGCTTGACAGAATCAAAGTCATAGCTGCCATCTTCTTTTACTGTCAGGGATGATACCAGATAAGCGGTAAATCCTGCACCTTTCAGTAAATCGGCATCTGTCTTTCCGTTGTTCGCTGCCTTGATAATCTCAAATGGCTGCTTCATCACCTGTTCCAGAGACAGACAGTCACGCTTCACTTCCGCTACAAGATCACCCTCGTAGTTGCAGACCAGATCATGTTCTTCTTCATCTGCCAGGTAACCCGTTGGCGGAGTAATCTCTTTTACATAGTAATTACCAAGGTATAATCCATCTACGGAAGCCTGTCCATTCTTATCTGTTGTGAGAGTGGCAACCTGCTCGCCTGCTTTGTAGATCACACCAGTTGCTCCATCCGGATGGACAATATCCTCACGGGCATACAGTCCATAGACTGCCTTTTCTAAAGTAGCATCTCCCTGTGGAACAGCCTTCTTTGTTTCTTTGTCCTGCTTCTGTAAGGAAATCTTTGCTATCACACGCTCGTTTCTGAAGGTATGCTTAAATGTCAGTTTCGCTTCCTTATCGTTTGTATAAGAAAAAGTAAACGTATAGACATCATCCACATTTCTCAGATAGCCTTCCGGAGCCTGTACTTCCTTTACATCATAGGAAAATCCCAGCGGCAGGTCTGCGGTAAACTTCGCCATTCCATCATTTCCAGTTGTCACTTTCTCAATCAGAGTGCCTTTCTTTACAACAACCGTTCCATCTGCATTTTTAATGTCACTGGCTGCATAAAGTCCAAAAATTCCTCCATCCAGAGGATTTTCTGTATCCTTATCCTGCTTTGTCACAATCACTTCTGCTTTCTGTCTGTCATTCGTAAAGGTTGTCTCAGAAAAAACAACATCTACATTCTGTCCTGCATAAGAAAGAGTGACAGACTTTTCTTCCCCGGCATTATAAAATCCGGTCGGAGCCTGTTTTTCTTTGACGATATATGTACCAAGATGCAGGTTTTTCAGAATGACTGCCCCATTCGAGTCTGTTGTCAGATTCTCTTTGACCAGATCACCCTTGCTGTAAACCTTGGCACCATAAGCAGTTTTAATATCTGCCCCGGCATACACATCATAAATCGCACCTTTCTGTCTGCGTTTTTCATACTTAAATGTTGTTCCATTCTCGGTGACATCTGCACCTGTCAGAACCTGACCTTCTTTATAAACAGTCAGCTGGCCCATCTGTTCTTCATCCGGAACAGTCACAGTTGCTGTTTTGCTGACTTCCAGTTTTACGTTGTAGGCAGTTGCATTGATACGGTATCCTGTCGGAGCTGTAATCTCTTTCAGATATACGGTATTCTGTGTCTTAATGATCTGTACGGACGCTTCCCCATTCGCATCAGTTGCCGGTAACTTTGTGATCAAATTTGTACAGTTTGCATCACTGTATAAACCAAACACGGCACCTGCCAGCTTTGCGTCTGCTTTTGCATCTCTTTTAATCACCTTAACACTTGCGTACTGTACCCATGTTACTTTGAAGTCCACATATTTTTCATCATCAACACCTTCACCAAATACCAGTGCCAGGTCCTGTGAACCAGATCCGGTACTGATCTTATACGCAGAATAATCTTTTGTTACACTACCTTTCATCGTTGCAGACCAGTTTCCTGCGACATCCTGTACCTGTGTAAGAGGTGCAGATAAGTAAAACTTGGTTCCACCACTGATTTCCACTGCTTCGCCAGCTTTGCTTGTCTTTCCGGTTGTCACGTTGTGAAGTTTCACACCACTTGGAAGTTTCATTGTGATACTCTGCAGTTCATCTGCTTTAAAAATGATTTCCTTTGTTCTCTGGCTGTTGCCATCTACATAGGCTGTCACATCTGCATCAGAAAAACTCATATCTACATCTGGAATCTCCGGCTGTGAAATACAGTAATTATACAGTTTCATTGCAAGTGTCTTTGCTGTACCGCTTGCACCGGAAAAGGCAGAATCTCCACCATTAGCATAAGATGCTGCCAGATGTACCAGAATAAATCTGGCACCTGCACTTAGGTTTCCATATCCATTTTCCTCTGTAAAAAATCCTTCATCACCGGAAGCCTTTGTGCCATAGTAACAAACCTTTGCCAGCTTCTTACCATCACTGAGCTTTGTAATATCATAAGTACCACTTCCCGGACTGGATTTAGAAGGCTCCACGCAATATGCTGTTGCAGAAACATTACCAAACTGAACCGTATATTTGTAAGTCAGATAACTTCCATACCCGTAATCCGAATACTGATAACAGGTTCCTCTTGTTACTGTAACTTTCTTGGTACTCTGTGTTGCAATGTCTGTTGCCATGAAAGTAACCGCTTCTCCTTCTTCCATAGAATAAAGGTCGATACCGTTCTCCGCTGCCTGATCCATTACTTCTGAAACAGCCAGACCGGATTCTTCATCTGTCGTCACTTCCTGCTCATCTGTAAGATCAGTTACAATTTCTTTTGACCCGTCCGAATCAGCATCTTCATCCGCATTACCGGAATCTTCTGTTTCACCGGCATTTCCTTCACCAGCTGTATTTTCAGAAGAACTCTTTGTCTGTTCTTCTGTTTCTGGCTCTTTTACCGTAATGTTTCTGCTTACTCTGTAAGCTGGGTGACCGCTGACTGGCTCTACTGCATAGACAGCTTTGTAGGTATCCGGTGTATGTGCGTCAAAATCTGTACCGGCTTCACTCTTTGCTTCATGGAATAAAACTTTCACCTTTTTTTCATTCACGCCCTCTATACCGGACAGATCGACTTCCACCTCAAATTCTTCTCCATAGGGAATCTCAATATCCTTTGCTTCCACAATTTCATCTTTATCAAGAGTATCCTGCACATCCTGCAGTTCCGGATATTGCTGTTCAAATGAAGTTGGCTCTGGTTCTAATTCAGAAGCAGAAACCGTGACTGGTTGAACGATAACAGACGCCAAAGTTGCAACTGCCATAAATCCTGACAAGAATCTTTTAAATCGCATTTTCATTTTGACTGAGTCCTCTCTTTCTTCGATAATTTACTCCACTTTCGTTCAGGCTTACACCTGCATGAATCAATCATAGGAACCACCTCCCTTATGTCTTGGATTGACTTTTAAATAAAAACAGGATTGAGCTATTTAAGCCGCAAGAGGTAATTCGTAATCATTCCTGCCAAGGGTGCCTCTCATCCATTGCCCTTCACGTTGTCACCGAATGCCCGCCGCCAGATGCGTAGCTGGGAAATTCAGGTATCCTCTTGCTGCTGATATGAAATTGTCAAGGTTCACTTTTAGGGGGGAATTTATTGTTTTGAATTAAAATAGACATTTGCCCCTCCACTAACCGCATGTGTGAAAGGGCAAAAATTAACCTGTTTGAAATTTTTTTATAAAATTTTTTTGAAACAGCAAAAACTTACAAAGTTTCCAGCCTGTCTTTTAGTTTCTGCAATACTTTGTTTTTCCTGTTTCTGATTGTCTTTGTACAACACCCGAAATACTGTGCTGTTTTTTTAACTGTGTACTCTTCAAAAAATAATAATCTTATCAATTCCATTTCTTCTTCAGACAAATATTTCAGTGCTTCCTGCAGCTCTTGTATTTCTGACACCCTGATGACTATTTCTTCTGGTGATAATATATGCAAATAACTGTTGTAACTCGTTTCTCCTACTTTTTCTATTCCGCATACACCATTTTTCTGCATTTTTTCAAGCTGGTATCTTTCTTTTCTTCTTGACTGGTACCATGCCAGATATACGTCTCTGGTAACTTCTACGAGAGTTTCATTTACACGCAGCACATACCGTTGTCTTTCCTTTGGTTTTTTACCACGCATCTTTTATTCTCCCTTCTGAAGCACTCCGGTCAGTCTGCCTGCATTTCTTCTCATTTTCTGCTTTGCCTGTGAAATACATTTTGATACTGCCGGTTCTGTAATTCCAAACACCCGTGACACTTCTCTTTGTGTCCGTTGCTGAAAATAAATTTGATGGATCACCTGTCTCTGCCGGTCAGTCAGCAGATCCATGAATTCTCCAATAGCTTCTTCTATAATCAGTTTTTCAAGTACATTCTGCCTTTTATCCACCAATTCGCACCAGCCTTCTGAAATATGGCTGTATGAAATGCAATTATTATGTTCTCGTACCTCCCTGTTCCTGCACAGCCGATCTTCACCTTCTAATATCAACCGCACATACCAGGGCTGATTATCAAAAAAATCTTCCTTAACAACTGTTATTTTTCTTCCTGCTTCATATACATAATCTCGACAGGTAAATAAAGGAAAAACCGTTCCATAATCACCTGCACAATAGAAAACATATCCTGTCTGATACGCAATAATTTCCGCACCATCTATCAGTCTCTGCTTTACAACTGCCACATCGTTTTCTCTTAAATACCTGGCGGACGGAACCTTTCTTCTTTCTTCCCTGTTACCTACAACCTGTTTCAATTCCTGCAATGTCAGCATGATTACCACCCTTCTGCCTGCTGGCAACAGGTGCCCATCAGCAGAAAGGATAGGATTATTACTGATCTACTGGCAAAAGGGCAGTAAAAAACAGCTTCCGGCACACCCGTTTTTTTTAACGAGAGCCTGAAACTTCCTTACTGCCCTTTCTGCTAATTTACAGCATCCTCTATTTTATTTTCCGTCTGATGTCCCGGTCAGACTTCTTTGCATTTCTTTCCGTTTTTATGTTCTTTTCATTTTCCATTAAAACAGAATAGTCTCCCATTGCATCATAGGGACACTGCTTCCGATAGATTAAATTTTCTTGTCTGGTCATCAATCCTATCTCCCTTCCTTGTTTCTGTCTCTTTCTCTCTGTTTGCTATTTTAACAGCACAAAAAACTATTATCCTTAGCATATATGGGGAGTTTTTTTGTTTTACACCCCATATATGGTGAAATTTCACCTGTACTCATTAAAACTTTCTATCAGTGAATCTATTGTCTGCATGATAATTTTCTGCTCTTTCCATTCCATCTTCTGAATACGATAAAATACTTCCTCAAACTGCTTTCTTTTTTCTGCATCGTCCCCCTCTTTTCCCATCAGGATATTGGCATCTGTTTCCAGGATCTCAATCATCTTCCTGAAAATCTCAACAGACATTGCCGTTTGCCCTCCTTCTATCCTGCTGACCGTATTGACACTGATACCTGCTTTTTCCGCAAAAGATTCCTGTGACAACTTCATTTCCTGCCTGCGTTTTCTGATCCGTTCTCCCAATTCAATAAGTTCTGTGGAAATTGCACGATTGCTCAATACGGTGTCTCCTTTCCTGCAATTTATCCCAGCTTTACGACATTGTGTCGCAAAGTTTCCAGAAAAAAAGCAGCTAATTTTGTCTTAGCTGCTTTTCAAAAGATCTATTTCATTTTATTCTCGGTATTTTATGTATTCCTGTAATAACTGTGAGCAAGAAAACACTAAGATAAATGATTGCCTGTCCAACCATTGCCAGAAGAACGACACTTCCTATCAATCCTCCGATCAGAAAATTCATTGTCCATACTGCCAGTGTTTCTCCAAGGTCAAACCCTCTTGGAACCATCCAGACACACATTTTTCCAATTCCGAATGGTATCCCCATCAGTAGCAACAGCAATAAATAATTGCACTTCCCATCCTGGATACAAAGCGGTCTCAACACTGCAAACAATACAACAATCACCAGTGCTGGAACAATAACTTTTTTTATCATATTTCTCATGTTCCTTTATCCTCCATACATATTGTGATTAACCTCTGCCTGATAATAGCTGTTTATCGTTGCCGGGGCATTATACAAGGCAGTCAAAAGATATGCTTTAATGTTTCCAACCTTGGTCGTATTTCGGTTCAGACAAAACAGCACATATTCGATATGTGAATAATTCAGCTTCATAAACCTGCTTTTCACCAAAGCAACTGGCTTTTCTGTCCCTGCGATCCGAATCATACTGTCCTCCGGCATCATCATAACTTCAATCATCAGTTCTACCAGTTCATCCACATCTTCTTTGGCATGATATTGATAATCTATGTTTTCATGAATCACTTCACGATATGCCCGCATCTCCTCCATCACATCTCTTTTCTTTTTCAGATTGCCTGATATGATTGGATAGGATTGATTTATCTCAGTTTCACTAATATCAGTCTTGTTAATATCAGTATTATTAGATTGTGATTTCGGATATTCTGGTTTTGTGATTTCCACTATTCTTGAATGATGATTTTCACAATTTTGGAATTGTGATTCTGGAAATTCTTGATTTGTGGTTTTCATCATTCCTGAATTGTGATTTTCACCATTCTGTAATTGTGATTCCACACAATCCTGAATTGTGGATTTCACTACTCCTGAATGATGATTTTCACAATTCAGAAAAGTGCCTGTTTTTTCCCTATTCTCAGCTTCTGATTGCAGATTTGCACATTCTTCATGGTTTCCCTGCTCAGATTGCAGATCTGCACATTTTCTATAATTTTTCTGCTCTGATTGCAAATCTGCACAGCTATCCATCGGCTTTTGGTCTGGCACTTCTCTGAGCATAAAATTTTTCACATAAATAACATTAGGCTTTCCCAGTCCCAGACGTTTCTTTTCAATCAGTCCAATCCCATTATTACTGTCCAGCTCTTTTACCAGCTTCACTGCCTTTTGGGTTCCACAGTTCATCAGCTCTGCAATTTCTTCCACCGTGAAAATAATATATACTCTGTCCTCTGAATCCAGCCATCGGTTCTTAATGCTCAGGCTCATACGGTCCAGCATCAGACCGTATAATACCTTTGCTTCACAAGAAAGAGCTTTAAAGCATGGTTCTGTAAACAGCACTTTCGGGACACGATAAAAGCTATATTGTTCCGCTTCCATTCCCGTAAAATAATCAAACTGTATCTTCTGCATCTGCTACTCCTTCTCTGTTTTGTTTCCATTTATCCAAAAGCATAAAAATAACTTCTTCTATCTGTTCTTTAGAATATGTCTCTGGAAAATAATTGCCGATTTTTTTTGCCGGAATGGTTACATTGATTTTACTGTTTTCTTTTTTCAATAAAACGGCATAGATATAACCCTGATTTAATTTTCCATTTGCACTGCATTCCTTTAATTGTTCTGCCTGTTGTTTTGTCGGAAAGATATTACTGTTGACAATTCCTTCCAGAAGCCATTCCTGTTCCTGTGGTTTCAGATAAGACAATTTTTCTCCCACTATCATAGGGATTTTATTATCGTCCACATATTCCAATAATCCATCTGGTAATGAAGCCAGACGGATATATCTCTGCACAGTTCTTCCACTGTCCCCGGCTGTTTCACCAACCATATCTGCCGTATATTTTTCACCTTTACTTCCCTGGTGCTTCATAGCATCATATTTCATCTTATAGGCATGGGCCTTTTCACTTGGCAGAATATTTTCACGCTGAATGTTGGAATCGACCATAATTATGACAGCTTCATCATCTGTATAGTTTCGGACAAGGACCGGCATAGTTGTTTTGCCACACAGTTCACAGCCTCTTTTTCTCCTGTGACCTGAAATCAGTTCATATCCACCTTCTGATCGGGGTCTTACCAGAGCAGGATTTAAAACACCGTAGTTTTTAATACTCTCTACTGTCTCAGCCATTTTTTCATCATCGCTTACATGAAATGGATGATTTTTGAAAGGATAGAGCTTTTCCAGTTCTATTTCCACAACCTGGTTCATACTCTTTTCCGGTGATTCTTCTAATCCCAGTAACTCATCATAAGAGGTAAGCTGAATCTCTTTTTTCGGTCTACGCATGTTTCAACACCTCCTGAACCAGTTCTCTGTAACTGTCTGCCCCTTTGCTTTTTCCATCATAAGCAAATATACTTACACCTTCAGATGCTGTTTCTGCAAGACTTTCCGTTCTCGGAATCGTCTGCTCAAAAATCTTAATGTCATTTCCATATGTAGTTTTAATTGCCTGTTTGTTTCTCTTTGCATTATTGTAACGGCAATTATCCATTGTGAACAAAATACCTTCTATCTGCAATTCCGGATTAAACCTCTGATGGATTCCTTTTACCACTTTCAGTAATTCCATAAGTCCATCCGCCGCATAATATTGTGGCTGTACCGGAATCAGAACGCTGTCCGCTGCACTCAACGCATTGATTGTCAGCATTCCCAATGATGGCATACAGTCAATCAGAATATAATCATATTCATCTTTCAATAGTTCCAGATACTCTTTCAGTACTTTTTCCCTATCCTCAACAGTAAATAAGGACATATCCATTCCGGCAAGCAATTTATTGGACGGAATCAGATCCATCCCTTCTTCATGGTGCAAGACTGCTTCCTTTGGATCAAACTCCAGTCCCATGATGATATTTTCCATCATACTCTTTAAAGTCACTTTGAGATTTTTGGGAAATCCCAGTCCCATTGTCAGATGTCCCTGCGGATCTGCATCTACCAGCACTACTTTTTTCCCATTCTTTGTCAGTCCGGCTCCCAGATTGATGGTTGTCGTTGTTTTGGCTACTCCGCCCTTCTGATTTGCAATAGCAATTACTTTACACATATACCTTCCTCCGATTTACTGTTTTTCTTCTACTTCTACATAAACACGAAAATATTTACTTGTTCCTTTATTTGCATAAGCATCAGATACTTCCAGGACATCCAATTCCTTATGATTTTCCAAAATACGTCGAAACCATTGAATGTCCCTCAAAGTACCCTGTAATCTAATTTTCAGCATATATATCCTCCCAGTCTTTGTAAAAGCAATACTCTGGATAACGGATTTTAATAGCTTCCCAGAAATACCGGGCATATCCACAGCAAAACAGATCCTCTACGGTATAACACTGACATTCTTTCAACTGATCTTCTTCTGCTTCGTAATCTCCGACGCTTGGTGTTCCATTACAATACAGGTTAAATGCCATACGGACAATTCGTAAACTTCCACTGGTCTGCCACCCTTCCTGCAGTCATTCCGTTTTTACACATCCAGTTTTAAAATTATAGATTTTATTCACATTATCTCTTGTGTCTCTGTCGATACCCAGGCAATAAATCAAAGCCCGATGGTAGACATCCTGATATCTGCATTTTTTCAGATATTCCTCATAAAATTTTTCGTGTTCCCTACTCTTGAAAGTAATTGTGCGAGAATTGCTATTCTCTGCTCTTAACGCTGTGTTTGTCATTTTCGTTTTCCTCCTGAATTTTTAATATTTTGGTATAAAAAAGACACTCCATTTCTGGAATGCCCTATAAAAAATAGGGACACCCGCTTTTGACAAGTATCCCTATAATCTATCAATAATCTGATAGCTCTCTATTCATTTTCATATTCAAGATTCTTTGTGTTCCCCGTCCCGAGGTCTAACGCAACAACAACGGTTACTTTCTTCACAAGGCTCTTTTCTTTGTGATTTTCACCTATTTTTCTGAAACTGAAAAACTCCACAAAGTGCGTAAATTCAAGGATTTCTACATATTTTTCCTTTGTAGCAACACCGCAGTCTCCACATGAACAGTTTCGCAAAATTGGTCAACGCTACAGGCCTTTTCGAGTTCGTAGCCTGCAGCAAGGAATGCCGGAAGATCTCTTGCAAGGCTGGTTGCTTTGCAGGAAATATAGACAATATGATCTACTCCGTAAGAAAGAATCTTTGGCAGTGCCTTTGGATGAATACCGTCTCTTGGCGGATCAAGAATGATCACATCTGGTTTTTCTGTAAGATCATCAAGAACTTTAAGGACATCTCCGGCAATAAATTTACAGTTGTCAAGATTATTAAGAGCAGCATTCTCTCTGGCCGCTTCCACTGCTTCTTCCACGATCTCTACTCCGATCACTTCATCTGCTACAGATGCTGCAAGCTGAGCGATAGTTCCGGTTCCGCTGTAGAGGTCAAAGACTACTTTATCTTTGGTGTCTCCAATATACTGGCGCACTACAGAATAGAGCACTTCAGCTGCCAGTGAATTGGGCTGAAAGAATGAAAAAGTACTAATTTTAAAGCGCAATCCTAAAAGAGTTTCATAGAAGAAATCCTGCCCGTACAGGATACGCGTCTCATCACTTTGTACCACATCTGAAAGAGAATCGTTGATAATGTGCATAATTCCAACGATTTTTCCTTCCAGCGAAAGTGCGAGGAGTTCTTCTTTCAATGGTTCCAGATCATGTTCTTCCTGACTTGTTGTAATCACATGTACCAGAATTTCTCCGCTTGTCACGCCGCGGCGCAGAAGCAGATGACGCAGATAGCCTGTATGCTGCATCTTTTTATAATAGGAAATATTTCGTTTCAGAAAAAATTCATGTACACATGTCAGAATCTTTGTCATATCTTCATGTACAAGTTTGCAGTCATTTGCAGTAAGTACATCATAAGTGCTGCCTTTTTTATGCAGCCCAAGTGTGAGCGGTCCATCTTTGTATGCATCACCAAAGGAAAACTCCATTTTGTTGCGATATCTGAATTCAATCGGACTTCCGTGGATACCTTCCCACTGATAGTCCTCGCCGTTTAATGCACCTTCAAGCAGGTCACGGACCTGGCGTTCTTTCATTGCCAGCTGGTTCTCATAGGACATTGTCTGGTACATACATCCGCCGCATTCCGGGAAAATGCTGCAGACCGGTTCTCTTGTCTCAAGCGGGGATTTCTCCAGAACTTCCAGCAGGCGTCCCTCTGCACGACCAGAACGTTTCTTATTGATCATAAAACGCACTTTCTGGCCTGGCATACCATTCTTTACTGTAACTTTCTGGTCATCTACCATTACAATTCCTTTATTTGGAAAATCTACTTTTTCAATTACTCCTTCGTAAATTTCGCCTTTTTTCATATATCCTCCTGTATTATTCTCTATCTTCACAAATCTGATACGTAGCGTACCATGCAAATTACTCTCGCAAAAATAGCCCCGGGGATAAGCCGGAGCTATTTGTTCTTTTTCATAATTACACTTTACATACGGATAAAATCTCCGCGTCTGCTTACTGCAAACAGGTAATTATTCCTCTTCGTCTTCGAAATAGTCATCGAAGTCGTCGTCAAAATCCTCTTCGAAATCTTCCAGATAATCTGGTGCAAAGAAGTGATATACAGCAAATGCGATACCTGCTACTGCTGCAACTGCGCCAATGATTGCCAGTACCCAGAGGACTGTATTTTTTTCTTTCTCTTCTTCTTTTTTGTTTAATGCTGCTAATAATTCTTCAATTTTAATGTTCATAGTCGCACCATCCTCTCAATAGTCTGCCAGCTGACGCTACCGTTATAGATAGAATAGCTGTTAACACTTTTGCCGTCTGCTGTTTAATGGGATTATTATACCACCTTCTATGTGATTTTACCATAAATATATGAATTTATTTTCTTTTCTGATTTACTTCTATACTTTTGAGATGTCTTTCCTTATAATAGTCATGTGAATATTCTCAATTGAAAGAGAAAACTTGCAGGAAAATACTCTGCACTTTACAGACAATGAAATCTTTATATGATTTATAAGAAAGGCACAATATTTATGGTAAATACACTTTTATTTGATCTTGATAATACGCTTCTTGATTTTAATCAGGCGGAAAGAATTGCAATCAGTAAGACTCTGAAACATTTTAATATTGATTCAAAAGAAGCTGTTTTGAAACGCTACAGTGAACTAAATCAGATGCAATGGAAACTGCTGGAACAGGGAAAGATTTCCAGAGATCAGGTGAAACTGCGCAGGTTTCAGATACTTTTTAACGAACTTGAAACAAATGCTTCGGCTGAGGAAGCAGCTCTCATGTATGAAACCCTGCTTGCATATGGACATTATTTCATGGATGGTGCAGAGGAATTACTGAAAACGCTTTATAGCAAATATCGTCTGTTTCTGGTTACAAATGGTACATTGAGTGTACAGAAAGGCAGATTGAAAAGTGCCGGAATTTCCAGATATTTTGAGAATATTTTTATTTCAGAAGAGCTTGGATATAATAAACCCAGTATCGAATACTTTGACTGCTGTTTCTCAAAAATACCAGATTTTCATAAAAAAACTTCGGTTATCATCGGTGACAGTCTGACTTCCGATATACAAGGCGGAATCAATGCCGGAATCCGTACGATCTGGTTTAATCCTAGTCATGACAAAGCAGTTGACATTATTCCTGATTATGAATTTGACAGCCTCAGAAAACTTCCGGAACTTTTATCAAAAATTTAATCTCACCCAAAAGAAGAGCCATGCAAAGAAGTGATGATAACTTCCTGCATGGCTCTTCAGATGGCAGTATATTTTTGAGGTTATACTTTTCTTTTGTATAGTATCTTATTTGATAGATCAAGCGGATAAAATCATCCGCTTCGCTACTTACTTGATTCGGTTAAACTTTCATTTTCTATTCATAACTTCCACTCCACAACGAATTACAGTAAAAATTATGAACATGATCATTTGAGGAATTTCATGTTATATATGTCAGTTTTTTGGGAGTTTGCAGTTACTGTCCGCGAATAACAGTAACTGCTTTGTGTATAGTATGAAACGAACGAGCAATATCCGTCTCACCTGCCAGAGCTTCCAGTGGAAACTCCGACATTTCTAAAAGGAGTTGGAGTTACTTATTTAATAAAGCTTACATGTTTGCAGATCTCTTCAATGGCTTTTTCTTTTCTTTCATTGAAGATCACTTTGTTTTCTTCGAAAAGATTGCGTCCTTCTGTATCAATGGATACGATCAGAGGTCCGAATTCTTTTACGCGGCAGTGCCATAATGTTTCAGGCATTCCCAGGTCTCTCCACTGAGCATCTACGATCTCTTCTACTTCTGTAGCTGCTACTACTGCATTTCCTGCCGGGAATACACAATGGATTGCTTTGTAGTTCTTGCAGGCATATTCTGTGTTTGGACCCATGCCGCCTTTTCCTACGATTACTTTTACGCCGGTTTTCTCTACGAATTCTTTTTCAAATTTTTCCATACGCATACTTGTTGTCGGTCCTACAGATACCATTTCGAACTTGTCGTTCTCAAGTGGACGGATGATCGGGCCTGCATGAAAAATTGCAGCGTCACGTACATCAACCGGTAATTCACGGCCTTCTTCTACCAGACGTCTGTGAGCAACGTCGCGACAGGTTGTAAGGCTTCCGTTTAAGTAAACAATATCTCCAATGTGGATGTCAGCAAGATCCTCTGCTGATACAGGTGTTGTTAAAATTTTCTTTCCATCTTTAATTTCCAGCATTATAAAGTCACCCCCGAATGTGTTGTGATTGTGTAGTTAAGGTCCTTATCAAAAACAATGTGTCCGCGTCTGTGGGACCAGCATCCAACGTTTACAGCTACGCCGATCGCAGATGGATGTCTTGCAGTATTCTCGATATGAACGCCCATTACTGAGTACTTTCCGCCCATTCCCTGCGGTCCAAGGCCAATAGAGTTGATTCCGTCTTCGAGAAGTTTCTCCATGGAAGCTGCTCTTTCGTTGTCATTGTGGCTTCCTAACGGACGCATCAGAGCTTTCTTTGAAAGAAGTGCTGCTGTTTCTACAGATGTTGCAACACCTACACCTACCAGAAGTGGAGGACATGCATTTAATCCATAAGAAGTCATAACATCGAGAACGAATTTTGTTACACCTTCGTAGCCTTCACCTGGCATCAGAACCATGGCTTTTCCAGGAAGTGTACATCCGCCGCCTGCCATGTATGCATAGATTTCGCACTGATCACTGTCCGGAACGATATCCCAGAATACAGTCGGAGTTCCTTTTCCTACGTTCTTACCTGTGTTGTACTCGTCAAATGTTTCTACGCTGTTGTGACGAAGCGGTGCTTCAAATGTTGCTTTTACAACTGCTTCTTTTAACAGTGGTTCCAGTTCTCCGATCAGTGGGAAGTTTGTTCCGCATTTTACCCAGAACTGAAGTACACCTGTGTCCTGGCAGCTTGGACGGTTTAATTCTTTTGCCAGATTCTGGTTTCTCTTCATTGTCTGATAGATTGTTTTGGAAAGTGGGCTGTCCTCTTTCTCTGCAAGCTCATCAAGCTTTGCGATAATGTCGTCTGGCAGCACTTTGGCAATGTGAGATACGAAGTTTGCCATATAATTGGTAAGCTGCTCTACCTGTTCCTGTTTGCTCATTTTCTTTACCTCCTGAGTTTCTATGTTTGTCAGTTACTTATTTCTTAATTCTATTGATGCTGTTCCTCTGATCTCAGTAATCTTGTGCTTTAACTGAAATCACTGAGATCAGAAGAACAGCTTCTTTTTTACAGTCAGCAGTTTTCCTGTAATCTTCATCTGCTTCAACTGCTGACTGATATTGCTTTATGTATTTGCATCCTGAACAATTATGCCGGGAAGAATGGGAATGCGATCGGCAGAATGATCATGCTTACGATCGTTGCAATGATGATCAATGGCAGACCGGATTTTACATAATCCATAAATGTATATCCGCCTGCTCCAACTACCATGGTGTTGGCCGGCATTCCGATCGGTGTTGCATATGCGCAGGAACCGCCGATAACACATGCCATAAGTACTGCTCTCGGGTCAGCTCCCATTCCCTGTGCGATTGAGACGCAGATCGGAGCCATCAGAGCTGTAGTTGCTGTGTTTGACATGAAGTTTGTCATTACGCAGCAGAGGATAAATACTACAAATGTCAGAACATATGGAGAGGGGTTCTCGCCCAGTGCGCGGATTACTGTATTCGCGATCTCCTCTCCGGCTCCGGTTTCTGATAATGCAGATGCCAGAGAAAGTGTTCCGCCGAAAAGGAAGATTGTCTTGAGATCGATTGATTTCAGGGCATCCTTTTCTGAGATAACGCCTGTCAGGATCAGTGCCAGTGCTCCGATACATCCTGTGACACATAGTTTGATTCCGATCTTGTCTTCAAAAATCATTCCAAGAAGTGTCAGTACCAGGATCACCAGTGATAAGGTCTGTTTCCATTTCGGCACATCGTCAAAGTTTTTCTGCTCATCAAATACGCTTCCTGAATCGGATGTTTTCTTATTTGGAAGAAGTCTGTATCCAATAGTTGCGTAGAAAATGATTCCGCAGATTAGGATTGGCATTCCTACAATTGCATATTCAAAAAATCCAAAGGATTCTCCAATCTTCTGAAGTTCACTCTGTGCGATCAGGTTTCCAGGTGCTCCGATCAGGGATAAGTTACCTCCCATAGCTGCTGCAAATACCAGCGGCATCAGAAGCCTTGATCTGGAGTATCCGGATTTCGCTGCGATTCCGATCACTACCGGGATCAGGATTGCGGCTGTTCCTGTGTTGGATAATACTCCACTCATTAAACCTACGGATTGCGGCTGTTCCTGTGTTGGATAATACTCCACTCATTAAACCTACGATTACCATGATCGCGATGATCAGCATTCTCTCTGATTTCGCAAACTTTGTAACAATTCCTCCGATCTTATTTGCCATTCCTGTTTCAAATAAGGCACCGCCTACAATGAACATAGCTACGAAGAGAATTACGTTACTGTCAATGAATCCTGCGAACGCGGTCTTAACATCAAGTACCCCCGTGACCACCAGTCCGCAACAGACGATCATTGATGTTACCCCAAGCGGTATCTTCTCGAATACGAACATAACTACCGCAAACGCGAGGAACAACAACGTAATAGTTGATGGACTCATCTCTCGCCCTCCTTCTTATTATATAGTTTTTTGTTCTGATATATTATCTTTTATATCTGATAATGTATCCATTTATTGATTATAAGATAATACAGAATGCGGAATTTGTCAATATGGTAAATGACATTTCGGCATTCTGCATTATTTTTTGTTGGTGTTTTTATGTAATATTTACGATATATGTGGGATTCTGTTGCTATTTCTGCACAAACCTGAATTCTTAGCTGTTGAAGTCTTATAGGAATACTTGACTATTCTACATAAGAGTGACTTATTTCTTTATTTTATCATCTTTTCTTAGCTTTTTTATTTTTCGTCCTGTTTTTGCCTGTTGTTATAAGAAAATAAAGGTAAATCATATTTTGTATCCATTTTAACTGTCTAAAGTGAATGATTCTCTTTTATGATTCTTCATGTTGTAATTATTGATATCTTGTCAGCAAGTCTGCCATGCTTCGATAGATATGATCATGCATCGCTTTACGCGCTGCTTCTGCGTCTCTTTTCTCCAGTGCCGCATAAATTTTTTTGTGTTCCTCGATGGATACCTTGGCGTATCCGCTCTCCGTGGATTTAAGGCCCATAGACAATCCGTTCCAAAGTTCTGCAAGCATCTTCTGCAGTTTTTCATTGGCTGCTCCGTTCCAGATTTCATAATGGAAAGACTGGTTCAGATTTGCGTAGTTGCTGTTGTCTCCCTCATTGAATGCTTCTATGGATGCATCCAAACAGTTTTTTATTGCAGAAAGATCGGCTTCATTTTCGCAACAGAGTACGCAGGCTTCGCTCTCCAGTGCAGCACGGATTTGGTAGTGCTCGCGGATTGTTTTCTCGTTAACTCCTAATACAACGGCAGCTTTGTTCTGTTCCAGTTCGATCAGTCCGTCACGGGCTAGAATCTGGAATGCTTCGCGGACTGGTGTTACGGAAACACCAAGTTCCTGGGCTGTGGATTCCAGAGTCAGGGTCTCGCCCTCCTGGATCTGTCTGGAGATGATTGCTTTTCGCAGTGCAGATGCAACTCGCTCTCTGGCTGGAAGTAATTTGATCGGCTTTAATCCTAACATGCTTCATTCCTCACTTTCATCATAATTTCCGGGAAAACAGCGTAATACTGTTCAAATGATTTCTGTAATTCAAGCTGTTTCTTAACGGTTACTTTCTGGTTTCGCATGGAGAGCGCCTGATCTGTGATCTGCGCAAGCATTTCTTTTCCCTGCTTTCTGTCATACAATTCATTCTCAATGATAAAGGATGCATAAATCTCTGTCATTGTTTCCAGAAGCTTTCCCTGCAGGCTGAACGGATGCAGTTCGTACATCATGCGGTGAAATGCCAGCTCTTTCTGTGGCAGGATATATTCTTTCGTTTCCCCGGCTGCTTCCGTCCCTTTTTTCTTCACCTGTTTTGCTTTCTTCGCAGACACTTCTCCTGATAGATTTTCATCCGGTTCATTTTCATTCATCATAATCCAATGGACCAGCGCCTGTGCTTCCAACTGGCTGCACATTTTAAAGATATCTGTGAAATATTCCTGTGACAGTTCTGCTACTTTTATATGATTGTTTGGAAGACGTTCTACCAGTCCCTGGTATTCTAACAGGATCAGTGCTTCGCGGACCGGCATTCTGGATACCCCCAGGCTCTCCGCCAGTTCGTTCTGTGTCATCTCTGTTCCCACTGGAATATTCCCGGACAGGATTTCCCCTTTTAATACTTCCACAATTCCCCCCTGTTTCTTGGAAATACGAATCTTCTCCAAATTTTTTTCCTCGCTTTCATTTTTTATCTGGCTATCGCTTTCTGCCTGTACAGGCACTTCAGCAATACAATTTTCTATATCTGAGATGATAAAAAAGAGGACTTGTCCGCCCTCTTTTTTATCATTTGAATATATTATATTGTATCCATTTTTATACAACTTGTAAAGTAGTTTTCTCATAAGATTTATCTTAAGAAAAAACTTTATCACTTACTTCTCCGTCTTTTGCAATTGCTCCGATCACGAAATAGCAGATGACTGCTACAATCATTGCATTGATAGAAGCTATTCCTCCAGGAATCAGGTTTCCTGCAAGTGCACCGCAGATTACGCCGATAACAGATCCCCATTTCACTTCTTTCTTCGCTTCTGCACCTGACTCATAGTCGGATTTGTGAAGGAAGAAGTCCAGAGAAATCAGTGCACCTACCGGCGGAAGGGCTGCGTTCAGGAAGTTGAGCCATCCTACGAAATTATTGTAAAGCCAGATAGAAAGCACGGTTCCGATCACACCTGCGATAACTACCATTGGTTTCTTGCGGACTTTTGTAATATTGGAAAGTCCAAGTCCAGATGTATAAAGTGCGTTATCGTTGGTTGTCCAGATGTTTGCTCCCAGTGCGATCAGTGCAGGAACTGTCAGTCCCTGTGCGATCATAACGTAGAAGATATCATCCTTTCCAGTGAAAGCACCGCCAGTTGCACCGAATGCGAACATCAGGGCATTTCCAAGGAAGAATGCGATTACTGTTGTAACGATTGCAATCTTGTTTGTTTTTGCATAACGGGTAAAGTTTGGTGTTGCTGTTCCGCCGCTGACAAAGGAACCGATTACCAGTCCTGCTCCACCTGCGATAGTCAGTGTTCCCTGACTCTTGGCAAATACTGCTTCCAGACCACCGCCCT
Source organism: uncultured Blautia sp. (assembly GCA_934416185.1). GTDB lineage: Bacteria > Bacillota > Clostridia > Lachnospirales > Lachnospiraceae > Blautia_A. The sequence continues at coordinate 39,039 of CAKRWH010000002.1, forward strand.
GTCCGATTGCAAGGCTCATGGAATAAATGCCAAGGATTGCGATCAACGGTACGGAAATATAGCTGACGATCTCAAGCCCTTCAATTCCGCGGTATGCGGAAAGTGTCATACACACACCTGCGATCACTACCAGAACTACCGGTGATATATGGAGCACTTCTGCTGCCGGAATGGCGAACATGGCAGCACCTACACCGAACCATCCGATCTGTGTGAAGCTGATCAGTGCAGACGGCAGGTAAGAACCTTTTTTACCGAAAGAATGCTGTGCAAGCAAGTCCAGTGACATGCCTGTGTGGCTTCCGATGTAGCCAAGCACACCTGTATAAGCACCCAGCACGATACTTCCGATCAGAACTGCCCAGATAAATTCCTGCAGGTTCAGTCCGATTCCCAGTTTCGCGCCGACACTCATGCTGGCTGAAAAGAATGTGAAACCAAGCATGATAAAGAACATTGGCCAGAAGCCTTTTCTGGCTGTGACTGGTACACGCTCAAGGGAATAATCCTTGTCTTCTACTGCGTCTTTTGTGTTTTTACTCATAATTTTTTCCTCTCCCTGGGGTAGTCTACAGTTTCTTCAGTTTCGCAAAACCTGCGAACATTTTCTTGACTCCCACTTTGTCAAAATCAACAGTTACTTCATAATCTCTTCCACCGTCTACAATATCTTTGACGATTCCCACGCCGAATTTAATGTGACGTACGGTATCTCCTACTTCATAATCTAAAGACGCCGCCTTTGTAACTTTGAATTCTCTTGGCTTGAATGGCTTTGATGCCAGTGCCATTTTCATCTTGGCAAGGCTGCTGTCTGCCTGGATCATGTCTACGATCTGTTTCTTCTTTTCTGATGTTGCCGTCTGTCCCATATCCACAAGCTCACGCGGAATTTCGCGGACAAATCTGGAAACTTTGTTGTACTGCACATCGCCCCGGATCATTCGCTGTCTGGCACTTGTCAGAGTCAGGTCTTCCATGGCTCTTGTGATTCCCACATAGCAAAGACGGCGTTCTTCTTCCAGATCAGATCTGTCGTCTGATACGATGGACATATAGGACGGGAAGATTCCGTCTTCCATTCCAACCAGGAAAACTCTCGGGAATTCCAGACCTTTGGCGCTATGTAAGGTCATGAGAAGCACATAATCCTGATCCGGGTCAACGCTGTCAATATCTGCGATCAGCGCAATCTCTTCCAGGAATCCGGAAAGTGTGGCAGGCTGTCCCTGTTCTTCCATGGCTTCCTGATAAGACTCGGTCTTGGAAATAAGTTCATCGATATTCTCGATCCTTGCTTGTGATTCTTCTGTATCTTCCGCTTTCAGCTCTGCCACATATCCTGTTAGTTCGATCACCTCTTCCAGAAGTTCACGGACTGTGTAGGATTCTGCTTTGCTCTTTAAACTCTGGATAAAGGCTACAAAGCTGTCAATCTTGGAAAGGCTTCTTCCGATAGATGGAACCTCCTCTGCCACACGCAGTGCATCGTAGAAGCTGACACTCATCTGGTCTGCATAATCCTGGATCCTGCCAAGGGTTGTAGCTCCGATTCCACGCTTCGGCACATTGATGATACGGCGGACTGCCAGGTCATCTCTGGAGTTATCGATTGTTTTCAGATAGCATAACAGGTCTTTGATTTCTTTACGTGCATAGAAGTTTACGCCGCCTACGATCTTATACGGGATGTTTGCAAGCAGGCACTTCTCTTCAAAGAGTCGGGACTGGGCATTGGTCCTGTACAGAACTGCACAGTCTTTGTACTTCGCGCCGTTCTCTCTGTGTGCTCTGGAAATCTCACCTACTACATATTCTGCTTCTTCGTATCCGTTCATAAACTGACGGAAATGGATCAGGTCACCCTCCGGGTTCTCTGTCCAGAGTGTCTTGGATTTACGAGAAGCATTGTTCGCGATCACTTCGTTGGCTGCGCTCAGGATATTCTTGGTGGAACGATAATTCTGTTCCAGACGGATTACCTTTGCGTCCGGGAAAACATGCTCGAATCCAAGAATGTTTCCGATGTTTGCACCACGGAACTTGTAAATAGACTGGTCATCATCACCTACTACACAGAGATTTTCATACTTGGAAGCCAGCAAGCTTACGAATTTGAACTGTGCAGTGTTGGTGTCCTGATACTCGTCTACCATAATATATTTAAAACGTTCCTGATAGTTCTCAAGAACATCTCCGCAGTTCTGAAACAGTTCTACTGTCTTTACGATCAGATCGTCGAAATCCAGTGCATTGTTTTTTCGCAAAGATGCCTGGTATTCACGGTATACTGCTGCGACTTTCTTCTTATTAAAATCACCACCTGCATTCAGTTCCATCTCATCCGGTGTGATCAGCTCGTCTTTTGCATGAGAAATCTGTGCAAGCAGGGAACGTTCTTTATATACCTTGGTATCAATATTCAGTTTTCTGCAAATTTCTTTCATCAGAGTTTTCTGATCTTCTGTATCATAGATAGCAAATCTGGTATCGAACCCCAAACGGTCGATATGCCTGCGCAGGATTCTCACGCAGGTGGAATGGAATGTAGATACCCAGATGCTCTCTGAACCGAACCCTACGATCTTATCTACTCGTTCTCTCATCTCACTGGCTGCTTTGTTTGTGAAAGTGATGGCCAGGATATTCCAGGGATTTACACCTTTTTCATCTATCAGGTAAGCAATACGGTGGGTCAGTACCCGCGTCTTTCCCGAACCCGCTCCCGCCAGGATCAGCAGTGGACCGTCTGTGTGGTAGACAGCTTCCTGCTGCGGGGGATTTAATGTACTGTAAATGTCGTTCATTTTCTCTCCTATCTCTTATCGAGTTACTGTTGCATTGGTCAAATCATAACCCATATCTTCACAATTATACACAAAAACCTGTTCGCCTACAACAGGTTACTTTTAGAAATTTATTTTGGCATATACATGCCAAAACACCTCCCGTAATAGAGACATACGAACAGTAACTGTAAATTTCCGTGACAATTCAGTAAAAAAAACATTTACAAGTAGTATTTGAAACTATATAATAAGGAACAGAGGTGATTAAAGATGACAATCGATGAAAAAGATATGATAAATAGTATTCTGGCAAGTGTGTCCAGAATTGATTATATTAAACCGGAAGATATCCCCAATATTGAATTATACATGGATCAGGTGACGACTTTTATGGAGGAGCAACTTGCTTCTACCAAGCGTTATGATGAAGATAAAATCCTCACCAAGACCATGATCAACAATTATGCCAAGAATAAACTTCTCCCTCCGCCGGAGAAGAAGCGTTATTCCCGTGAGCATATCCTGATGCTGATCTTTATTTATTATTTCAAGAATATTCTTTCCATTAATGATATTCAGACTCTGCTCACACCGATTGCGCAGAAATATTTCAAATCCATGACTGAGAAAGATATGACTTATATTTATAATGAAGTTTTCAGCATGGAGAAAGAGCAGATTGAATCTCTCAAGAAAGACCTGCTCCGCAAATACAAAACAGCACAGGATACTTTCGAAGACGCAGATGAAGAAGATCAGGAGAACCTGAAGAGATTTTCCTTTATCTGTCTGCTGAGCTTTGATGTTTATATGAAGAAGATGATGATCGAGCATCTGATCGATGGGATGAATCCTACCGCAGAACATGACAATAAAAAAAAGAAATAATAGCCTGACCAGTCAGGCTATATTCATAAGTTGCTTCGCTGCATGCCCGTAACCAAACAGATGCTCAATATATCAAAAGGAGACTACCAGTTTTTCTGCAGTCTCCTTTGATTTTTCTGTTGTTTTATCAGTACATTACATCTGAAAAAGTTCTTTCATCCACACCAGCATTTCTCCATTTCTTCGGTTTCCCCAATAGCAATATGGTACCAATGTCAATCTGACATCTTCCAGCTCTGTCTTTCTGTTCTGATACAATGTTCCTTCATCCCATCCCTTCTCTGAAATTTTTTTGCCGGTTATGTGGAGCACACTGCATCCTTCCAGAAGTTCGCTATCATATGTTTCGTCAATCTTCTGGTCAGTATTGACCATAACTGAAGAAAGATTATCTCCGTTATCCACTTCTTCCACACAGTAAACCAGAGGTCCCTTTACCACTGCCACTTTTGCACTGTCTGCTCTTACCTGTGGATTTGCATGAACGAATACAGGTTCTGCATCAAAGCTGATTTCAAATGTTTCTTTATACATTTTTCCGGAAACTTTGATATATCCATGGTCTGCTGTTATTTTCTCTTCTTTTCCATTTCTCAAAATTTTGAAATTTTGGGCATATGCAGGAACTCTGAAGGCGATCGTCGCATCTGTTTCCTGAGCACCATCCACAGAAACTGTCATCTTATTTTCCCATGGGAAATTTCCTTTTAATGTAATCTTAAACGGAACACCATTAAATGTAACTTCCGTTTCATTTGCAATATACAGATTTACATAAATCTCATTTTCTTCCTGAAAATAAATATACTGTCCAAGAGAAGCGAGTGTTCTGGTAATATTCGGCGGACAGCATGCAACTCCAAACCATTTCTGTCTGACAGGTTTCACATGTTCCCGTGAAGTTCTTGGCATGCAGTTTGCCGGCCATACTTCCAGAGGATTTACATAGAAAAAGCTTTTTCCATCCATGGCAATACCGGATAAAAGAGTATTATATAAAGCCCGTTCCACTACATCCATGTAGGAAGCGTCTTTCTCCATATCTGCCATTCTCTTTCCAAACATAGCAAGCGCGATCGTGGCACATGTTTCAGAATAATTACTGTCATTTGGCAGATCATAATCTGTTGTAAAGCGTTCCAGCAAACCAGAAGATCCAACACTTCCTGTAATATACATTCTTTTGTGCACCATATTATTCCACAGATTGTGGCATGCCTGCTGTAATTCTTTATCCTGATATTCATATGCCAGATCTGCCATTGCAGAATACATATAATTTGCTCTTACCGCATGTCCTTCTGCTTTTTTCTGTTTTCTCACCGGTTCATGGGACTGTGCATACATAGTATCATAATTTACGAAATCCGGAAAAATCCGCTTATGTCCCGGTCTCTTTTCCTCTTCCAGAAAATAATTTTTACCGGTTCCTCTCAGATCGATAAAATATTTTGCCAGATCCAGATATTTCTTCTCATTTGTTACACGGTAAAGTTTCACAAGTGCCAGTTCAATTTCCTGGTGCCCCGGATATCCATGAATCTTTCCTTCTTCCGGTCCGAAAGTCTCACAGATAAGATCTGCAAATTTTGATACAATTTCCAGAAATCTATGTTTTCCGGTTGCTTCATAGTATGCCACTGCTGCCTCGATCATATGCCCTGCTGTATAAAGCTCATGACCTTCCATAAGATTACTCCACCGTCCATCCGGTTCCTTAATCGTAAAATATGTATTTAAATATCCATCCGGCTGCTGTGCACGTCCGATCAGCTCAATCGTCTCATCAGCCAGTGCTTCCAGCTTTTCATCTCTTTCATAATTTAATACAAAACCAACTGCTTCCAGCCATTTTGCGACATCCGTATCCTGAAATACAGCACCCTGAAATTCTCCTTCTTTTTCTCCTGCTGCAATTTTGAAATTCTCTATACAATGACTGGTTTCCACATCTTCCAGTTTATCATTCAAAATATCCCACTGATAAGGAATAATCACATCCTTTACCAGATGCACATATTTATTCCAGAAATTATCTGTAACATGAATCCGCTTAAGAGAAATGCTTGAATTTGCTGCTTTTCCCATTTTATTCTTCTCCTCTGTCATACATTTGGATCAGATAAACCGATCCAGTTAATTACTCTTTAAAAGGGTGCCGAAAATCACCCGTTTCGATAATTTTACGGCACCCTTATGATCTTTAAATTATTCTATATTTATTATTCCATTGGCAGTTTGTAACCGTCTCTTGTAAACAGTGGAATCTGCTCGATCGGTGCTGCTACATGTACTGTCTGTCCACCTTCAAATGTTTCACCGGTCCATGCATTTGTCCAGGAAGCTCCACCAGGAAGATATACATCTGTCTCACGTGCATCTGCATCTGTGATGGGTTTTACCAGAACTTTTGGTCCAAACATGTATTCTGTCTCTACATTCCAGCTTTCTTTGTCTTCCGGGAAGTCATAGAACAGCGGCCGCATAACAGGAGTTCCTTTTTCATGTGCGTCTTCCATCAGTTCTGTAATATATGGAATCATACGCTCTCTTAATCTCAGATAATCGGAAAGAATCTCATAAACCTGATCTGTGTAACTCCATACTTCGTTCGGTGCTCCTGATACACATGTAGCTCCGCCTGTTGTACCATACTGTGGCTGAAGCGGCCAGCGATATCCGTGAAGTCTCATAACCGGGCAGAAGCATCCGTATTCAAACCAACGGATCAGAAGTTCATGGAATTCCGGATCATTTACGTTCGCTCCGAAGAATCCACCAATATCTGTTGTCCACCACGGAATACCTGCGATACCCATATTCAGACCTGCTGCAACCTGGTTTTTCATACTCGGGAAAGAAGATTTGATATCACCTGACCAAACCAGTGCACCATATTTCTGTGAGCCGGCCCACGCACAGCGGAGAAGGTTAATGATGTTCTCCTGGCCTTCTGCTTTCATTCCATCAAAGAATGTCTTTGCATACATAACAGGATAAATATTTCCAACCTGGACATCCGGTCCGAGATGATAACGATAATTCTCGAAATCATAAACTGTATATTCCGGTTCTGCTTCGTCCAGCCAGAATACTTTTACACCTTTATCATAATAATTCTTCTTTGCTTTTTCCCATACATATTCACGTGCTTCTGGATTAGTTGCATCGTAATGAAGTGTATTTCCCTGGAAATCCATGGATATCGGATATCCGGAATCTACGCGGATCAGAAGACCTTTACTCTTCATTTCATTGAAGTTCTCGCTTCTGTAATCTACTGTCGGCCAGATGGAAACCATCAGTTCAATTCCCATATCTTTCAGTTCTTTGATCATTGCATCCGGATCCGGCCAGTATGTCGGATCAAATTTCCATTCACCCTGCATTGGCCAGTGGAAGAAGTCAACAACTATTACAGAGATCGGGAGGTTACGACGTTTGTATTCTCTTGCCACTTCAAGAAGTTCTTCCTGTGTCTGATAACGAAGTTTGCACTGCCAGAATCCCATTGCATATTCAGGCATCATCGGAACTTTGCCTGTTGCATTTGCATAAGCTTCTTCAATTTCAGCCGGTGTGTCGCCTGCTGTGATCCAATAGTCCAGTTTCTTGGAAGAAAATGCTTCCCATGTTGTAATGTTTTTGCCAAAATTCACACGTCCTACAGCCGGATTATTCCACAGGAATCCATATCCAAGACTTGAAAGCATGAACGGAACACTTGCCTGTGAATTTCTGTGTGCCAGTTCAAAATCCGCTCCCTTTACATCAAGGTACGGCTGCTGATACTGGCCCATACCATATATTTTCTCCTCCGGTGTGGAAACAAAACGCATTGTCAGTCTGTAATCCCCACCTGTGATAGGCTTAAATTCTCTGGCTTCTACTTCAAGAGAACTGCAGGTATTTCCAAACATATCTTTTCTGTTGCGGACATACTCATCCAGTAAAAGTTCTCCTTTCTGATTATAAAATGCAATTTTACCGATCAGATTGATCTCTGCACGAATCTTACCATTACGGATTGTTGCTCCGTCTTCACGAACTTCGATTTCCGGTGTGATTTCCTTCTCTGGTTTGATCAATGCCCAGTCTGCCGGATCCATCTCTGCGGTTTTCCATGCACGTACACGAAGGCTGTCAGCACCCCACGGCTCAATTCTTACCCGTTCAGCCTCATAACGGTAGCACAGCGCATTTCCTTTTTGCTCAAAATACCCATATACGTCTCTTACTTCTTCCTGATTTGCCATTTCCGCCTTCTCCTTTTCATTCTTAATGGAGTTTCAGCGAATTGGAACTGCAGTTTTATCTGTTTTGTTCTAATCCGCTGAACTTGTTTATAATATAAATAATAGCTTTATTTTATCAGTCTTTTACCGCACCTGCGACAAGACCGCCTACAATATATTTCTGTAAGAAAATAAACATCAAAATTACCGGAAGTACCAGTATTGCACCATAAGCCATGATACAATTCCATCTTGTACCGTATGCACTCTGGAATTTATAGATATTCGCTGTCAGAGGTCTCATTGTCTCTGCAACATTAAATGTCATTGAATATACCAGATCATTCCATCCATTCAGGAATGAAATAACCATGATAGTAATAATTCCTGTTTTTACTGCCGGAAGCATAACCATAAGAAATGCTTTTACCGATCCGCATCCATCCAGTCTTGCGGCCTCATCCAGTGATACCGGAATACTTCTGAAATAAGGTCTCAGTGTTACGATTACAAAAGGTATCGAACTGGCTGCAATCGCAACCGGAGCTGTCAGATGATTTCCAAGAAAGCCCAGTTTACTGAAAATCAGATACATTGGGGTCAGTGTCAGGGATGGAGGAAGCATCTGTGAAATCAGAAATGTAAGGAGGAAAACATTTCCACCTTTTACTCTGTATCTTCCCATTCCATATGCTGCCGGAACACCGAGTACCAGAGCAATTGCCATTGTCAAAAGTCCATTAAGAAAACTGTTTTTCAAAGATATCAGAAACGTTTTATCTGTTAAGTTTTCCAGCCACGGTTCAAAAGTGAAATCATGTGGTAAATAGGTAAGAACCTTTCCAAACGTTTCTGCATCTGACTTAAATGAGATCTGTATCAGCCAGTAAATCGGAAACAAAAAGATAAATGCAATAAGAAGTGCAATTATTGAATTTCTGATCTCTTTTGCCTTTTCAGCACCTGTCATATTATCCATATCAGCCTTCCTCCTCTTCTTTTGATAACAATTTCAGATAGAACAGACCAATAAGGAACAGGCATGCAAACAGTACCATTGCAACTGCCGCACCTTTTGAAAAGTTAAACTGTGTAAATGATAACATATAAGAATATGTTCCCAGTACATCTGTTGAATTCAACGGACCTCCCGCTGTCATGATATACATCAGGTCAAATGCACGGAATGTATAGATAAATCCTAACATCAATACTGCAAGAATTGACTCTTTCATTAATGGAAGAGTTATAAAAAGAAAACGTTGTCCCCAGTTTGCTCCATCCATAGATGCGCTCTCGTATACATCCGGTGAAATACTTGTAAGTCCTGATACAAGAAGGAGCATATTAAACGGAATACCTACCCAGCAGTTCATAATAATTACTGCAATCAGAGCCGTGCTGGTATTAACCAGCCATTCTGGACCGCTGATTCCGATTTTTCCAAGCAGGTCATTGATAAGACCTGCATTGGAAAAGATATTTTTACCAAGAAGACCAGTTACTGCCATGGGCATCATATAGCTGACAAGAATCAGACCTCTGATCGGACCTGCGAGTTTAAATTTCTGATTGAAAAACATCGCAAATGCAAATCCGATAGTAAACTGGAAAATAAGACAAGCTATTGTAAAAATAAATGTATTGCGCAGAACCAGAAGAAATGTCGGATCATGGAATAAATCAATATAGTTCTGTAATCCGACAAATACAGAAGTTCCTGATTTCAGGTTCTTTACATTTACATCCTTAAGACTGAGAATAATGTTATAAACGATCGGGTATCCCAGTACAAGAATCATATAAATAAATGCAGGTACAATGAAACAGTATGCTTCTTTTGTCTTTTGCTGCGCCATAGTCTTAGACTTTGCTGCCATTAAAGCCACATCCTTCCCTGTCTGTTCGTTTTAGTTGCTTTCAGGAAGAGGAGTTTCTTCTACGATTGGATTAATTTTACCTGCTGCTGTTTCAAGAGCATCTTTTGCAGATGTTCCGTCTACGATCACAGACTGTGTTGCTGTATAAACTGCTTCAGAAATAGATGGCCATTCAGCGTGCGGTCCACGAGCCTGCGCATAATTCATTTCATCTGTAAATACCTTAAATCCATCCTGCTCAAATGTGTATTCAGCTGTCGCATCCTGTCTTGTAGGAATCTTTCCACCTACAGCTGCCCATTTTGCTTCATTTTCCTGTGAACAGAGCCACTCAAGGAATTTAGCACATGCTTCTTTGTTTTCTGTTCCTTTGCAGACACCGAAGTTCTCACCACCGATTGTAGATGTAGAGGTTCCTTCGTCACCTGTTGGAAGAAGTGTAAAGTCATATTCAAATGCTCCGTTGATTGCATCTGTCTGTGCCAGATGCCATGTTCCACATTCTGCAAATGCAGCTTTTCCTGCGCAGAACTGATTCCATGCATCTGCCTGTGTCCAGTTTACACACTCTTTACTCATGTATCCGTTTGCTACAAAATCTCCAAGTGTCTGTAATCCATTTACAGCAGAATCAGCAGTAATATTATCAACATTAACGCCAGTTCCATTCTGTACAGATCTCAGCCATGGAAGGATCTGGAATGTTCCTTCTTCTGTAGATACTGCACACATTGCGAATCCGTATACATCATTGGATGCATCTGTTGTTGCTGCAACCATTTCCTTGAACTCATCAAGACTCTGCGGCATATGATCATATCCGGCAGCTTTCAGAAGATCCATATTGCAAGCAAGTGCAAGACAGTTACTGTTCTGTGGAAGTCCGTAAACTTTTCCATCAGGGTCTTTACAGGAGCTTAATGGTCCATCATAGAACTGATCCAGTTCTCCCCATGATTCCAGCTCATCAGTGATATCTTCGAATACTCCGAGAGATATGTAGGATTCCATATCCGGTGAATCTACCTGTCCGATATCAGGAAGTTCTCCTGAAAGTGCTCCAACTGTGTACTGGTTCATTAACTCTGTTCTGGATACGAATGTTGCATTGATGTGAATGTCATCCTGTAAAGAGTTATATTCTTCAACCATATCTGCGAGCATTTCCTGCTCTGGTTTCTGATCAAAATAATGCCACATTGTAACTTCCTGCGGAGCTGCCTGTACAGTTGATGCTGCCATCAGCGAAGCCGCCAATACTGTTGCTGCAAATAATGTTTTTTTCATGTGTTTTTTCCTCTCTTTTCCATCTTAGTTGGATTTTACTTTGGTTAGTTGCACAATTTTAAGTCGTCTCTTTGTTGTTTTGTTGTATATATTTTACCATTCAAATTTCCACCGCATAACCCAAGATTTTATGGAAAAAGGGATTTTGTACGGATAATATTTTAAGATTAAGGAAATATTTTAAGATTTTCAGGATATATTCCATATATTTCTTATATTTTTACTCTTTTATTTCTGACAGATATTCAGATGGACTCTTTCCTGTCACCTCACGAAAAACTTTTTTGAAGTATTTAGAATCGGAAAATCCTACCTGATAAGGAACATCCCTCTGATCACAGATTTCTTCCCTCAGCATATACTGTGCCTGTTCAATTCTATATTCCCTTAGAAAAGTGCTGAAATTTTCTCCGATATTTTTTCCAAAAAGATAACTGAAATATTCCTGGCTCAGCCCAAGATCTTCTGCCAGTTTCTTCTGGCTTATTTTTCCGGCATATCCACTCTGTATGATATCCAGAGCCTGCAGAATCATAGGGTGGGCATCCGGATATTTATCTCTCAGATTTCGGGATTTTCTGCGGGAATAGCTGTTTTTTCCACTGATCTTATTCTCAATTTTCCTCAGTACTGCTTCTGCCTCATCTCTTGTAAGAGGTTTCAGAAGATACTCTGTTACACCAAGAGAAATTGACTGCTTGGCAAAATCAAAATCTGCATATGCACTTACAATCACAAATTCTGCCTTAATTCCCTGAGCTCTGGCAGCTTCTATTACTGAAAGCCCGTCCATAAACGGCATCTTGATATCAATAAAAACCACATCCGGCTTCTGTTCCAGAATCATTTCCAGCGCTGCTTTTCCATTAGATGCCTGTGCCACAATCTCATACTCATCCCCCAGGCTCTGCAAAACCCTTACTAATCCCTGTCTGGTTCTCTGCTCATCTTCTGCAATTAAAATCCTCAACGTACAACCCTCCTCTTTTTCTTTCATTACATATTGTATTTATTCTATATCTTTCTCCGGGTTTTCAGGTATTGGAAGCCAGAAAGTAAATTTAGTTCCTTTCTCAGGCTCTGATTCCAGAACTACCGAAAGATCTTCTCCATAGTACATTCTTAGTCTCGTCACTACATTCTGAATTCCAATTCCGGTTCCTGCCAGATCTAATGTATGTTTTTCCATAAGAATTTTCTGCATCAGCTTCTCTGTACCTTCATTCATTCCACATCCATTATCTTCAATACAAAGACGGAATCTGGATCCATCAATATGCCCCGTAATACGGATCATTCCCCCGCTTTCTCTTCCTTCAAAACCATGAAGGATAGAATTCTCCACAAATGGCTGAATAAAAAGTTTACAGCATGGCCATTCGCCGTATGTTTCCTGAAATTCAATCTCATAGTCAAACACATCCATAAGCCTGAACTTCTGCAGATAAAGATACTGCTCTACCCATCTCAGTTCCTGTCCCAGACTTACTGACACAAGCTTCCTTGAAAATGTATATGAGAGCATACTGGAAAGTTTTTTCAGAAGATCTGCCACCTCATAATCTTCATTATCTATCGCATTATAATTGATCGCAGTCAGTGTATTACAAAGAAAATGTGCATTAATCTGTGATTCCAGAGCTTCTTTCTCTGCCTTATTTTTCTGACGGATAGAAAGATTCTTTTCACGATAATATCTACGTATTTCCTTGTACTGTCGTTCCAGAGTTTCCGCCATTTCGTTATAATAACCAGCCAACTGCCATATCTCATTGGTCCCCTTTACTTCTATCTTCGGAAGATTCTTGGAAAGTTTAATATTTCGCATAGAATCCCGTATAACATCAATTGGTTTTAATACTCTTCGTATTGTAAACTGCCATAAAAATCCACAGATACACAACAAAAACAGATATACATAAATGCTTCTGGTATACATCTGATTAACCTGTGCACGCATTTTTCCAAGATCAGTGGTAATATATGCTGTCCATCCAAAATATTTTAATGATCTGCTGATATTCTCGGTACTGTCCAGCGTTTTTCTGTAACTTTCCACTGTCATTCCATCGTACTCTTCATTTGGATGGTAAATGATTCTATTATTTTCATCTGCAATATATCCAATCGAAAGAGGTTTATCAGCCACTCTGTCAAAAGCACTTTTTTCCAGAATATCTCCCATATCGAAAGATACGACCGCTACATTTTTCACATGGGAAAAACTGTAAGTTTTTCCAATCAGCGGAACTGCAATATGTACCATTCTTATCTGCGGCCACTGACTGTGAACAGCAGGATCTGTCTCCACATAGTACCTGACATTTGCTTTCTCTTTCTGAAGTGCCATGGTCTTTTCATATATTTCCTGAAGTTTATCCAGATTGCCATCTTCCCATACTCCTTTTGAAGATGTCTGATACCAATAAACCCCATACTCCTGCCACAGACCTTCATCTGATACAATTGCAATAGATACAACACTTCCAATCTGATGAGCAATATCATCCATTCTGCTGCCCAATGTCAGTTTTTCTTTTGCCAGAAGTATTCCGTCTGCCTCTGTGTTTTCTACCAGAACTCTTAATGTCTCATTAACTCCTACATTGCATGCAGCACTGATGATATCCTTCAGATTTGCATCAATATTAATCGTCGATGTTTCGATCATAGATTCTTCCATTGATCTGGTATTCCTGAGCAGATAATTAAAATATTGATTTTTCACATAAATCTGAAGGACCAGACCTGCCAGGATCAGAAGTAATACTACTGTTACTGTAACCTGCGCACTCATATGTGAGCAAAAATAATTTCTGATTCTTCCCGGCATTTTTTTGATTTTCTCTTTCATTTTTCTTTACCTGCCTCGTTTTTTATAATTCTACGACTATTTTACATCATTCTACAACATCTTATAAAGATATATCATATAAAATTTTGTGATTATTTATTTATTGATATCTATAGATGGCAAAGGACAAAAAAAGCCAGTAACTAAGCTTATCTGCTATTAATAAACTTAATTACTGGTTTTCATCTTTTTATTATGTTCAAACAGTCACCTACAATTGAATCAGATAACTTATTTGATTCGGTAATTATTTCTCTACCGCCTTAAATGTAAATCTGATCGGCTGGTAATCACCTGTTGTCAGTGGTAATGGCAGTCCTGCTTTCATCAGTGCTGCGCCTGTGTATACTTTTCCGGTTGCAATGTCTTCGTAATGCAGATCTGCATCCAGTCCCTGAGGATAGAAAAGATAGATATACGGATTAGCTTCGCTGTGGAGTCTTACGCCACATACAACTGTCTCTTTTTTGTCCTTGGATACGAACTGCCAGAGTACATGGTTGTTGTTTTCAAATGGATTTATCAGACGATAGTAATCTCCGGACTGTACCAGATGCTCGATTTCTTTGTATTTCAGAATCTGCTCTCTGGCTGTCTTTTTGTCTTCTTCGGACATCTTCATCAGATCCAGTTCATAGCCAAATGTACCGGATGATGCAACCGTTCCTCTTGTCTCGAATGGTGTGATCCTGCCGGACTGATGGTTCGGGCATACGCTGACATGAGCACCCATCGCGCTTACCGGATATCCGAAAGAAGTACCGTACTGTATCTTCAGTCTGTCAATGGCATCTGTGTTGTCACTGCACCAGATCTGCGGAGAATAATAGAGCATTCCTGCGTCAAATCTTCCGCCGCCGCCTGAACAGGATTCAAACAGGAGATTTGGATATCTCTGCACCAGGCTTTCCATCATTTCATATACTGCAAGTACATATCTGTGGTAAACCTCTCCCTGGCGTTCTTTTGGAAGTGCTGCGGAAAATACGTTGTCTACACTGCGGTTCATATCCCATTTTACATAGTCTGCCTTGCATGCATCCAGAACTTTGAAAATCTGGTTCATGATATGGTCACGGACTTCTTTTCTGGTAATGTCCAGATTGAGCTGATGTCTGCTCCGGTTCATAGCACGTCCCGGAATCTTTAATGCCCAGTCCGGATGTTCTCTGTAGAGATCACTGTCCTCGGAAATCATCTCCGGCTCTACCCAGAGACCGAATTTCAGTCCAAGTCCGTGGATTCTCTCTGCAAGTGCAGGAAGTCCACCTTTGATCTTCTCTTCATTTACTTCCCAGTCACCAAGTGCGCACCAGTCATTATCTCTTTTGCCAAACCATCCATCGTCCAGAACAAACATATCCAGGCCGATGTTCCTGGCTTCTTCTGCAATATGATACAGTTTTTCTGCATCAAAATCAAAATAGGTAGCTTCCCAGTTGTTTACGAGGATTGGTCTTGGCTGTTCTACGTATTTGCTGCGGATCAGGTTGTTTCTGTATGCATCATGATAAATGCGGGAAAGTTTTCCAAATCCTTCTGCGGAATATGACATGATCACTTCCGGAGTTTCAAATGTGTCACCTTTTTCCAGTGTCCATGCGAAATGATATGGATGGATTCCCATTACCACACGGGTATGTCCTACCTGATCTACCTCTGTCTCAAATGTAAAGTTTCCACTGTAAGCCAGTGCATATCCATAGCAGTTTCCATATGTTTCTTCTGTGTTTCTGTCGCAGAGGATTACAAATGGGTTATGATGATGACTGGAAGTGCCGCGAATACTTCCTACAGACCAGTTTGCATGACCCAGATGTGTTCTTTCCATCTGACGTTCTACGTTATGTCTACCATAGAAATGAACTGCATCCATTTCTCTATATTCAAAATCCATTTCCATAGACATTGCTTTCTTTACTGTAACAGGTGTCTCACCAGTCTGTTCCAGACGAACTGCTCTGGTGATCACATCCAAATGTGGGAATACACTGTAGAAAAGATGTGCTTTCAGTCCGCTGACACGGTCTGCCAGGACAATCTCCAATGTCTCTGCCTCATCTTCTTTTGCAAACATTGCAGGGAGACCTTTCAGGCTGTATTTTCCTTTGGTGATCTCATAGGATTCGAATTTCAGATTTGCAGTGTCGCTGCCGTCTGCCTGCTCTACTTCCAGACCATTGATACGATAATCTCCGTTTCCGTAAGCTGTATATTCCTGCGGCAGGGTATCCAGGGAAAATGTTTTGTCTTTTCCTGCTTCATACGGATTTCCGGAGAATCCTCTGTCCACACATACAATCCTGTCCGTAATCAGAGAATCCCCTACCGGGCATCCATAATACAGATGAACCAGAGTATCATACTCTCTTACCTGCATCTGATAGGTGCTGTTTTCTGTTCTCAGGTCAAATACTTTTTCTGCCTCATGATACTTAATCCATTCCATACTCTGTACCTCTCATTTCTTTGTTGTTTTTTTGTTAAAAAGCATACTGATCCGGTTCTGTATCTACATAGTGATGTTCTTCTTCGTCCTCTTTGAAATACGGTTTGAACAGTTTCCACATAAACCAGGAATCTGCATAGGCTGTCAGGGAAAATCCCACCATCAGCCAGATCAGCAGATATACCGGAAAAAGTTTTGCATCTACAAGTGTCATGGTCATTGGCAGGATCGTGATCACTGCCACTGCTATCGCATAACCTATATGTTTAACCGCAAAATAAAATGCGTTTATGATCAAAGTCATTGTTTTGTTTTCAAATGCTGCAACTGTCGGGAATATGTACAGTGCAATGGCAATCAGCGGAATACATACCGCCAGAATCACGTAATTGAAAATCTGTGGCATGGAACCAGGCATAGTTACCAACGATTCTTTCTCCATATAAAGAAATACTGCAACTGCTGCCATCAGGATCCAGATCAGAGTTGACTGTTTGAAGTTCTGCTTAAAGCTCTTAAAAAAATCATGAAATACACGGATATCTCCATCCTTGTGGAGTTTTAATGTACAATAATACAAAGCAGTGGTGGATGCCCCTGCTGTAATAACAGGAAGAGAGCACACGATCCATAGTAAATTCAATGCGATTAACTGACCTAAAAATCCAAATATTCTGTCATAAAGACTTCCTGGTTTCATTTCTATTACCCCTTCCTTATCATCTTAATCTTAATTTTATTTCTGTTTCCGACTTTATCCAGTTTCAGGCAAGCTTTTGTTATGTTTCACTTTCTATTTTTATAACAAAAGCCTGCCTGTACAGTTCAGATGAATAGTTTCATTCACATGAACCATTTTGTTTTCTGTTTTATCAAAACTTTTTTATTTACAGCTTACCGCCGGATGTTGCAATACCTTCGATGAACTGTTTCTGGAAGATCAGATACAGTACGATCATCGGGATACATGCAAGCAGAGATGCTGCCATCAGCTGCGGATAATTGTTGGTGTACTGTCCCTGCATTTTTGCAAGTGCTGCTGACAGAGGCATTACATCTTTGTTACAGATCAAAGGCCACATCAGATCTTTGTATGCAAATACTGCTGTGAAAATTCCCAGTGCCACCATGGAAGAACGTGTCAGAGGAGCCATGATGAACAGGAAGGTCTGGCCGATGTTACATCCGTCAAGACGTGCAGCCTCTTCCAGATCTTTCGGAAGTCCCATATAAGCCTGTTTGAGGAGGAATGTACCAAATGCAGTAACAATACCGGGAAATACCAGGGCAAAAATGGTATTGAGCATTCCCATTTTACTTACCATTAAGTACTGTGGGATAATGAAGATCTGTCCAGGTACCATCATCTGGAAAAGTACCAGAGAGAACATCAGGTTTTTACCCCTGAAGTTCAGACGTCCAAATGCATAGCCTGCCAGTGTTGCTGTCAGAACCGCGCATACAACACGACCCAGGATCAGAAGTAAGGTATTGATATACAGATGTAAGAAATCCATATTTTCAATAACTTCTTTAAAGCTGTCCCATCTCCATGTAGACGGGAGGATTACGAATGGATTGACAGAAGTTGCCTCTGTCATAGTTTTGAAAGCTGTCAGGATCATCCATATAAAAGGAACCAGCATCGTGATAGATACCAGGATCAGGATAACATGGATCAGAACTCTGTTTGCTTTATCTCTTGCTGACATAATTATCCCTCCTTAGTTATAGTGAACCCACTTCTTCTGCGCAATGTTCTGGAATACTGTCATGATCATAATCACAACCAGAAGAAGTACGACGATTGTTGAACCATAGCCTTTGTTATTCTGTACAAAGGAATTCTGGTAGAACAGGTAAACAAGTGACTGTGTTTTATAAAGTGCAGGATTGTTTCTGTCCATAACCATGAAGATCAGATCGAATACCTGCATGGCACCGATGACACGGGTAACCATTACAAAAAAGATGGTCGGTGAAAGCAACGGAATTGTGATATGGAAGAACTGTTTTACACCAGTTGCTCCGTCAATGCTTGCTGCTTCATAATAATCTCTCGGAATTTCCTGCAGACCGGACAGGAAAAGAACCATATTGTAACCAATGATGGACCATACACCGATCACTGCAATCGCAAAAACTGCAATTCTTGGATCGGAGATCCAGTTGATCTTTGTATTAAAAATGTGGTTGAGCAGACCGAACTCTGAGTTGAACAGCCATCTCCATACCATGGCGATCGCAGCCGGAGCAGCAACCATAGGCAGGAAGAAAATAGTTCTGTAAACAGCACGGCCTTTCATTTTACGGTTTAATAAAACTGCCAGTACAAGTGCGATGGCAATGGAAAACGGAACTTCCACAATGGCATATTTAAACGTATTTAATAATGCCTGCCATACTTCCGCATCGTGGAACAGCTTTACGTAGTTGTCAAAACCAATGAAGATATTTCCCTTACCGAAATCTCCGGTCTTGAAAAAGCTCTCATAAATGGTCTTAAAAATCGGATAGATATTTAAGATGATCAGACCAAGCATTGTAGGAAGAATGAACGCCCATCCCCAGATGAATTCATTCCGCGCCTGACTGGTACCTTTTTTTGGATTTGCCACGGTTCTCACTCCTTCTTATCGTAAAATTTTGTTGCTGATTTGAATGGAAAACTGCCGCACATCTGCATACCTGTTGTGACTTCTGCGGTTATCACATGATTGGAATCTTTTCTGCGGCAGCTTTCCTGTTTCTTATTTTTTATGAATGGCTTTGTTGAATATTAATTAGTAGGACTCTTCTGCGATGGCATCGTTCATAATAGTAACGATATTCTTGCATGCATCATCCATGCTTTCTTCATCATTCCATGGTTTCTTCAGTTCTTCACACATTGGGTTCCACCATGCAAGTGTTGCATTTGTGTGTGGTCTGAATACGATGTTGTCCATTGCATCCATGTATGGCTGTAAGTTGAAGCAGTCAACACTGTTAACCCATCCATCGGACATTCCTTCGTAAGCTGCCATTGTTACACCAAGGTCAGCCTGTTTCTGCTGCATATCTTTGGAACCGAACCACTCAATAAGCTGGAAAGCTTCGTCCGGCATATCTGTGTTTGCAGATGCTGCCCATCCAAGACCATTGTAAAGAGATACGCTTTCTCCTGTTTCAGCATCTTTCGGAAGTCTTGCCACATCACAGTGCTCTTTGATGTAATCGTTGTCTTTGAAAGCAGATACCATCCAGGATCCCTGAGAAATCATAGCTACTTTGCCGGATCCGAAGAGTACATCTGTACCTGTTTCAGACATTGTAGATGCAGGAGGCATTACATTTTTAACGCATTTGTCAACGAATTCCATTGCTTTGATAGTGTTTGGATCATCAAAACCGGATTTGTTGTCATCTGTCAGTACACATCCGCCCATGGAGTAAATAATGTTCATCCATGTATCCTGCTCGTTGGTCGGGTTTGCTGCGAAGCCATACTGACTTCCGTCTTCTTTTGTAAGTTTCTCTGCGATATCATAGAACTCATCCCATGTCCAGCTTCCGTCCGGATAGTCGATTCCTGCTTCATCAAACATATCTTTGTTGTACCACATAGCGATTGTGTCGATATCCTTCGGTACTGCGTATGTTTTTCCGTCCCACTGATACATTTCTTTGATATCTTCCGGGAATTTGTCCATTTCCAATTTGTCGCTGTCTGCAACCTTGTCTGTCAGATCAAGTAAGATATCATTGGACATATATCTTACAGCTTCATTGGAATGCATCCAGAATACGTCAGGCATGTCTCCGCCTGATGCACCTGCTTCAAGAAGTGTCCAGTAGCTGCTCCACTCTACTACCTGAAGTTCAGTTTTGATTCCTGTCTCTTTTGTAAACTCATCCATGATCTCCTGAAGTCCGGCTTTCTGTCCATTATCCCAGATTGCAACTGTCAGAGTTTTGTCTTTCGCCTGTGCGCTTACTGGTGCAAGTGCAGTAACTGTCATAGCACCGATCACTGTTGCGACTGTGAGTTTTTTCATGTTTTTTCTCATATACATCCTCCTTTATTCGTCGTTTCGACGTGTTCCTTGTGATTCTTATTATATGTTTTTGTCTATTTTTTTTCAATAGACTAATGAAATGAATTTATGTCATAATCGTTATGGAAAAATCGCTGAATATATGGTAAAATGTCAACAAGTGCTTGAATTTATGCATATTTGCAGGATATCGGTACTTATGTCTTTATATCAACATCCGATATCTTCACAAAAAGACATATTTTCTCATAGTTTAGTTTTTCACTTGCAGTATCCCATGATATTCATATAAAAAGATTAGATATAAAAGAAAATAGAAAAAAGGAATTGTGCAAATGCCAAATGTAAAATATACAGACAGTGCTACTTTCCGCTGTCTTGAGAATCTGAAGGAAGGCTCCCTTGATATCAGCCTGATCCATACGGGCAAAGAGCACTGCCCGCCCGGACATATCTGTTCCATGCCAAGAGAGGAATTTATCATTCATTTTGTCCTGGATGGTACCGGATTCTATTCTGCCGGAGGCCAGACCTGGAGTATCACACCCGGACAGATGTTTGTAATTTATCCAAATGAACCAGTCACATACGGTGCTGATGAAACCAATCCCTGGACTTATGCCTGGATCGGTTTTCGCGGAATCCGTGCTCACTCAATGGTAAGAGAATGTGGATTTTCCAAAAATCAATTAGTGCTTCCTGCACCGGATCAGAAAATAATCCTGAAACACATTGATTATATGCTGGATCATAAACAGCTTTCCAAAGCCAATGATCTGAGGCGCCAGGCTTATCTGATCCTGTTGTTAGCCGAGCTTGCCGACTTTCATGAAAAGCGGTCTGCCCAGAGCAGAAAAAATGCCAAATATGCTTACAGTACCAGTGTCTACGTAGAGCTTGCCATTGAATATATTAAAGCCATGTATCAAAAGGGAATCGGAATTTCTGATATTGCAGATAATATCGGAATCAGCCGCGCCTATCTGAACAGTGCCTTTCAAAAAGAGCTTGGAATGTCCGCACAGACCTTCCTCATTGATTATAAGATGCATAAAGCAGCCAGTCTTCTGGTCAGCACCAGTCTGTCTGTTAAAGAGATTGCCAACAATGTGGGCTATGAAGACCAGCTTGTTTTTTCCAAGGCTTTTAAGAAGAAGTTTGGAATGAGTCCGAAGAATTATAAAACTCACAAAGAAATGATGGATAAATTTAACGAAAAGCAGGTAGATGATTCTGTGTGATCATCTGCCTGCTTTTCACTGTTGATTTTTTATTTTTGCTTATTGCTTTTCGCAACCTCCACAAGAGGCTTACCTGATTCGGTTATTATTTTGCAGTTAAAACATAAATTCTAGACTCATAGTCTGTGCATGGTGCATCTTCACTTGTAGGTTCACCTGCTGTACAGTCTGTGGTGAGCAGTCCCAGATTCATCAGCTCATCCCCGTAGTTTTCTGTTCCATTATACTCATTTCTGTAGATAAAATCCGGATCCAGTCCCTGAAGCCGTACTCTGGTAAAATCAGCATTTACCACATTTCTTTCCCTGTACCAGAATACCAGTGCTGTTTTTTTGTCCTCGCTGACTGTCATCCACACAGTTTCATTTCCCTCAAAAGGACTCTTCAGTCTGTAAAAAGTTCCAAACTGGATCAGTTCTCTGTATTCTTTCATAAAAGTGATCTGCTGTTTTACTTCACTGATTTCCTCATCAGACAGTTTATTCAGATCCAGCTCATATCCGAAAGTTCCGAAATAAGCTACATTTGCTCTTGTATGTAACGGAGTTCTGCGATTCAGCTGATGATTCGGTACTACAGAAACATGACTTCCAATGGAGCTTACCGGATAACACATGGTTGTGCCATACTGGATTTTCACACGCTCTGCTGCATCCGTATCATCACTTGCCCATCCCTGAGGTGCATAGTAAAGAATTCCCGGATCAAAACGTCCACCGCCGCTTGCGCAGGACTCAAAAAGAATCTGTGGAAACGCTGTATTTAATCTTTCATACAGATCATAAACTCCAAGAATATATCTGTGGAACACTTCTCCCTGACGTTCTGCCGGAAGTGCTGCAGAATAACATTCTGTGATGCTTCTGTTCATATCCCATTTAATGTAGGAAACCTTTGCTTCTGAGAGGATTTTGTACATCATCTCATAAATACAGTCCACCACTTCTTTTCTGGAGAAGTCCAGCACATACTGGTTTCTGCCATGACAGGAAGGTCTCTGGGGTGTCTGCAGAATCCAGTCCGGATGTGCACGATAAAGATCTGAATCCTTGTTCACCATCTCCGGCTCAAACCACAGACCGAATTTCATACCCATCTCTTCAATTCTGTCTGCGATTCCTTTAATTCCCTGCGGAAGACGTTCTCTGTTCGCCACCCAGTCACCAAGTCCTGCATAATCGTTGCTTCGTGCACCAAACCATCCGTCATCCAGTACAAATAATTCAACACCGCATTCCTTTGCCTTTGCTGCGATTTCTACCAGACGGTCCTCTGTAAAATCAAAATAAGTAGCTTCCCAGTTATTATTGAGAATTGGCCTCGGACGGTCTCTCCAGTAACCTCTTGCCAGTCTCTTCTGATATAATTTATGGAAGGTCTGGCTCATTCCATTCAGACCCTTATCAGAAAATACGACTACTGCTTCCGGAGTCTGGAAACTCTCACCACAATCCAGCTTCCAGTCAAAGTTCTGCGGATTGATTCCTGCAGTGATGCGGGTTGTATCATGAGTATCCACCTCTGCCTGCATTCTGTGATTTCCGCTGTAGATCAGACTGAATCCCAGCACTTCTCCTGCGTTTTCTGTTGTTGACGGACGTCTGAGCACAATAAAGGGATTATGTTCATGGGAGGAATTTCCTCTGATGCTTCCCACAGACTGGATTCCCTGCTCTAATCTGCGTTCTTTCACATGACGTTCTCTGGACCATGCGCCTGAGAACTGCATCCAGACATAATCTTTATCCGGCAGATCCAGACTGAGACTCATTGCACTTAAAAGATGTACCGGTGATACCCCCTCGTTTGTAAGTCTGGCACTTCTGGTGATGATTCCTCCATGCGAGAAAATAGTATAAAGCAATTCCAGAACAATACCGGTTACTTTATCTTTCAGTTTTACACATAAAGTCTGCGCTTCTTCGTCCTTCTCCGTGTAAGTAGCCGGAAGTCCCTGAAGTTTTGGTTTACCATTAATGATCGTGTGACTGACATATGTAAAATCTGAAATTCTGCTGCCATTTTCCTGCAGGATTTCCACTGCCGGCTGACGATAATCAGAACTTCCATACACTGGGTATTCCAATTTCAAATGTTCCAACGAAAATTTGCGGTTGCTTTCATAAACACAGGCAGTCATTGGTCTTTGTTTCATCTCAAAAAGATATGAAAAATCTTCTTTGTCATGAATTTTTTTACCAAAATAGAGATTTCCAAGATGTTCATTTGAGAGGACCATCATAATGTAACTGATGTCATTGTTATATAAATGGAATGTTTTTGAACTTTCGTGATAAATAATGCTCATAGTTGTTCCTTTCTATAGTAAGTAATTCAGGAAATACTACAATCAAAAGCAACCCCTTAATATTCATCTTATCTACAGTTATGTAGACTTACGATCAGGTATCCACCACGGAACTTTGTACTCTGATGGGCTCTAATGGGCTGGATTAAGATGTATTATTTTAGATGATTACTATGATTTCCTTGTCCTGCTTATTATAAAAAAGTTTTTCTTTATGTGTTATGGCATTATGTTCATTAAAACCCTCAAAATGTTATCGATTTATAAGTTTTTCCAGATCTTCTTTTGTAATTTCCAGCTTTCTGCGGTTCTCATTTCTGTAGTGTCTGCGAAACTGTGTAGGCGTTAAATCTGTTTCCTGTTTAAAAGCCCGGGTAAAGCGCTCCGCATTTTCATAACCGCACGACTTTCCTATAGATTCTACGGACAGATCCGTAAGTACAAGCAATTCTCTTGCTCTTGTAACACGGTATTTCTGCAAAAAATCTTTGGGAGAAATATGAAGTTCTTTCATGAAAATTGTATACAGATAGCTGCGGTTCACGTTTAAATGCTCTGCAAGTTCCTGTACGCCGAAGCCACTGGCATATTCATTTTTTATAAATGCCATGGCTTCTTTGATATATTCTCCATACCCGTTTTCTTCTCCATATTTCTTCTCTTTTGAATTGCCAAGATAGGCATCGATCACCACATCTTTGGTAAGAACTGAGAAGAAATCATATAATCGCCCCTGCAGATAATACAGATTTGAGGTAGTCATTTCTGTATGTTTCAGCATATCAAGCACAATTTTCTTTAATTCTTCCCCACTTTCTGAATGAAAGATCAACTGCTCGCTGTTTAATCCGATATCCCGGATATATTTTCCGGCATTGTTACCGCCTACTCCAATCCAAAGATAGCTCCACGGATCATCTTTATCTGCCTGATAGAATGTCTGTGTACCCGGTTCGATCAGAAATCCCTGGCCTGCAGTAAGATAATGTTTCTGCCCGGATGCCTGGTACATTCCCTTTCCTTTCACTACAAAGTGGATCAGATAATGTGGACGCGATGCCGGGCCATAGCAATGCAGCGGTCCGCATTGTGCGTAGCCGCTGTAGCTTAAATAGAACTCTTTAAATTTAGGTTCCTGTAATTGTAAGACATAAGAATCTTCCATAATTATTTCTACTTCCTGCTACTGTTTACCTCATTTTCTTATCTCTTAATCTTATAATGCCAGAGAGCATTCGTCAATCTTCTTTAGCTCTTCTTCAGTAAATGGTGCACTGTTTAACACTTTCAGGTTTTATTAATTTTCCATTTACTCTATTTTGTTAGTTTCCTGAAGTTTCTGCATCTCTTCCAACGGCATATCGAAAAAAGCAGCTATTTCCTGCTCACTTTTTCCATTTCTTAATGCTCTGTCTATTAAATTTTTCTGTCCTTTTATTTCTCCTTTTCTCTCTCCCCGTGCTTCTCCCAGCATTTCCGCCTCTTCTCTTATCTCATCAATCGCTGTACGCATATTCTGCTTCTCCTTTCTTTCATCTACATTCAGATTAGCATTTGTAAGCTCATTTAGCATCATCACTGTCTTAGTTTCCATTTCATGGAATCCTGAATCGTTTTCTATAACTTCTTTTAGTTTCTTTTTATCTTTTGAATATTTGAGAAATAATAAAACCTCTCTTAGATCTGTCGTAAAATCTTCGAATTCTTCATCATTCATTTCTGCCGGTGCGATCAGATTAATCTTATAATCCGGCACCATAGATAATAATTTCTCATCTGTAGTTTTGAACATCTCGTGTAGTCTTCTTGGTCCATCCCATTTGTCGGCTCCAAAATAAATCACAAGTGTAACAACCGGAATCAATATATCGTCCCTATAGAATCCTGACAAATATTCTCCTGCTGTTCCTTTCCTGCCTTCTCTTCGATGTTTTCTGGCTGTTTCATCTACCTGTGAAGCATATTCCAGTGCATCATATACCATATCTTTTACGGGCATTGCATAATGCACTTCTGACTGATTCTCCACACCCAGTAAGACATAAACCGCCTGCCCATCTTCCATTGTATGAAGAATCTTTAATTCATCCCTGTATTTCTGTATCGGATACGAAATCTTTCTTTTTTCATCATTCCCATACAGTACTGACAATTCTGTTGTATCTACTGTATGTAGCATCTCAGGATTTATTTTCTTTTTTCCCTGATAAATTAAATGATTGAATGCATCTGCGAATACTTGTGTATTCTTCATATAATCTTTCGTAAGAGTGTCCTTTTTTCCCATATGATGATTCCTCCTGCGAACTGGGAGAAATCACTATGTAAATCTGCTCTCTGAAATCCCCCTGCTTTTTAATTGTGATAGTTTAAGCATTGAGATTTCCTGCTGATTGCCAGAATGGCAGAAATGCATATAGACAGGCTTTACACCTGACAGATAATAGAAATAAAATGCTTAAGTTGATATTAGCACAGTACGGTCTATTTTTCCAGTATTTCCTATAAGTTTATAATCTTTTTATAAAAATAAAAAGCCATTCCCAGTTTTTAACTGAAAACAGCTTTTCATTAATCAAACTTGGTTATATTCCCTTAAAACTAAAAGAGAATTCTATCTTTCCTTCTGCATTCAGCAGATATTCCGGATGGGTGTATGCGCCCCAGCTGTCGTCACCGCCGATTCCCATCTGGCCTTTGGCTACACGGATCACAGTGTAATGGATCTGCGGAAGTTCATATGGATGCATGGCATTTTCCATCTCGTGTGGAGTGTATGGAAGTGCAGAGAACATCATTGGTTCTTTATCCATTTCAAAGCGGATTCCTCTGCCTTTACGGTCTGTGATGGACGCCCAGCGTACTTCCTCTTTTGCGCCACATTCCTGCGGAACCATGTATTTTGCCATGTTATCCTCAACAAGGTTCTGGTAAATGCCAAGTTTTGCACCTTTTTTACGGTCTGCATAGGTTTCGGCTTCGCCCAGTCCGTACCATTGTACATGGTCATAGTCAGCATTAAACTTAAAGATCACACCAAATTCCGGCATATCACCAAGTTCATTTACAGGGTCATAAGTTAAAGTTGTTGTTACTTTTCCATCACCGAATACTTCGTAAGTGAGCTGACACTCACTGGCTGGTGTGGTTGGCATCAGATAAGTGAATGTTACTTTTACGGAAGTGTCAGTTTCCTCCGCCTGCGGTAAGGTAGATGGGCCATACGCACCTTTGCGGTATTCCTTATGGCTCAAATACATACTGGCGATTTTCCACTGTGCGTAGCGCATCTGCATGAGATTTCCACAGTCATTGTCTGTAGGTGCACGCCAGAAATTTGGTTTCGGAATTGCTTCGATCATCTCTTTGCCTGCATATTTGTAGGAAACAAGACCTCCGTTGAGAACGGAGAACATCACCTCGAAGTGTTCGCCGCGGACACCGATATTGTGTGTGCTTCGGATGATCTGTGGCTTCTGAGGAAGTTTTTCTGCAATAGTTTCTTCAACCTGATATACATACTGTCCAAATGCAATCTCATGACCTGCAGGTGCCCATACTTTGTCCTCTTTCAGATGGAAAGAAACGGTAACTGCATATTCTCCCGGATTCTCTGCTTTTCCAAATGGAAGTTTGTATTCTTTTTCGTTCAACGGCTCTACTGCTGTTTCCAGAGTCTCTGTGCAGATTACTTTTCCATTCTTTGCAAGTGTCACTTTGCAGTCGAAAGTATCTGTGTTTACAAACAGGTTCTTGTTGATCACTTTTACGCTATCTGCTGTCACTTCTGCTGTAATGTTCTGGTAGTTAAATTTCACTTCCTGCATCTTCGTGGATGCCTCGCGGTCACCACCGTAGGCGATTCCATTGCCACTGAAATTATAATCAGTCGGACGTTCTCCGAAATCTCCGCCATATGCCTGGAACTCTTTTCCGTAACGGTCTTTTTTATAAATGGACTGGTCAATGTAATCCCAGATAAATCCACCCTGATATTTCGGTTCCGTGTCTGTCAGGTCTGTGTATTTATGCATGGCCCCGCAGGAATTTCCCATTGCGTGAGTATATTCGCAGCAGATAAATGGCTTGCTGCTGTCTTTTGCAAGAAATTCTTTAATCGCTTCCACAGATGGGTACATCTGACTTTCCATATCGCTGGTATCATTGTAACTGCGGTCATGGAAAAGTCCCTCATAATGCACCAGGCGGGTCGGGTCATTTTTACGGAAAAGCTGAGACATTTCATAAATATCTTTTCCACCAAAAGATTCATTTCCACAAGACCAGATCAGGATTGCCGGATGGTTCTTGTCTCTCTGGTACATGGAATTTGCACGGTCGAGCATCATGTCCAGCCATTCTGGTTTATTATGCGGAACAATGTGCGTATAATCTTTTGTAATCTCTGCCACATCCCAGGAGCCATGAGATTCCAGGTTTGTCTCATCGATCATGTAGATGCCATATTCATCGCAAAGCTGATAGATCAGAGATGCATCCGGATAATGGCAGGTACGGATTGCATTGATATTGTTCTGTTTCATCGTGCGGAGATCTTTACGAAGTTCCTCTTCGGAAACATGTCTGCCGCTGACAGAGCTGAACTCATGACGGTTTACTCCCTTGAACACGATGCGTTTTCCGTTCAAAGTCATAATTCCGTTCTTCATCTCGAAACGGCGGAAACCGACCTTCTGCGGGATCACTTCCTGAAGACTTCCTGCTTCATCATAAAGTTCGATTGTAAGATCATAAAGCTGCGGATCTTCTGCACTCCATAACTCCGGATTATTGATTTTCCATGTAAAATGATTTTCTACTGTTCCACTGCATCTTGTTTTCTGTACATAAACTTCCTGAACATTGTCTGCCGAATTTTCTATTTCAGAGCCAGTTCCCATGAGTACTTTTCTTTCTTCCAGTACACACTCTCCATCTTTTTCAAGACTGAAAACAATACTTCCCTTTCCCCACGTTTTTACTTTCACTTCCAAATCTGCCACATCCAGATTTTCTTCCGGGATTGCACGGATCTGAAGGTCATATGCATGAGTATCCGGTACTGTGTAAAGATATACATCTCTGTAAATTCCAGAAAAGCGGAAAAAGTCCTGATCTTCACACCAGCTGCTGGAAGTCCATTTGAATACCTGTGCGGCCAGTTTATTCTGACCTTCCTTTACATAATCGGTTAATTCAAATTCTGACGGTGTAAAAGAATCTTCGCTGTAACCAACGAATGTTCCGTTCAGCCACAATACAAGTCCGCTCTCTGCACCCTGGAAGGAGATAAACAGTCGCTTTCCTTTCATCTGCTCCGGCACTGTAAAATATTTCACATAACTTGCCACCGGGTTAAATCTCTCCGGAATCTCGCCCGGATTGATTTCCTCATGGCCTTCCCACGGATACTGAACATTTGCATACTGAGGTGCATCATATCCTTCCATCTGGATATGTGCCGGTACATGAATATCATCCCAGTCATAACAGCAGTAATCCTCTTTCTCAAATCCCTGGATTGTGCTTCTGTAATTACGTGCATAATGGAATTTCCATAAACCATTCAGGTTCTGTCGGAAAGAAGTATTTTCTCCTTCCTGTATAGCAGCCTGCATCTCTTCCACATTTTTATAATATACATGATCTGAATGAGCTTCCATTCGGTTATCACAGAAATATTGCGGATCTTTTACTTTTGAATAGTCAAATGTATTCATCCTGTTCCTCCTCATCGTTCGTTTTCTTGCAGTTTTTGCTTCCCTTTGTAATTCCGATTATAACATCATCGTTTTTCCTATAGTTTGCATATTCGACTATATAGTGCTTATTTTCGGCCTTTATATAAATCTGCCATACACTTAAATTTTACATCCCTGCAATCAGATTTGTCGGCTTACCTACCATCCTTCTTCTGTCTGAATATCAAATTTAAGAAGCTGCTGCTCATAATTCTCTCCCCGTTTTCTCCACTCGGCAGGTGACATCCCAACCATCTTCCGAAAATTCCGGTTAAAAGTAGAATCTGCCGCAAATCCACATTCTGTGGCAATATCTGTAACGGACTTATCCGTTTTTTTCAGATATTCACATGCAGTCCGTATCCTTACCAGATTCACATACTCTGCCGGACTCATATGTACATATTTTGAAAAAAGCCTCCTGAAATGGGATTCACTCAGATGACAGTTCGCAGATAACCGTGCAATCTTAATGTTCTCCCTGTAATGGTCTGCGATATAGTCCAGTGTATCCGAAATAATCCGCATACTGCGGCTTTGTTCTTCATAGATCATCTCCTGTTCAGGAGTTCTGTTCAGCCGGGCAATCTGCACCAGCAAAGCCATCAGAATTCCTGCTGCCTCCTGCAGATAAAATTCCTCCTCATTACGCATAATATCCATAATCTTGATAATACACTCCGCAATAAACGGCTGCTCTTCTTCCTTCATAAACAACGCCCTGGAGTTAATCCTGCGTATCATTTTTTCTGCCTGCATCGGTGTCTCACAGTTTTTTCTCAGAAATCCCTCCACATCAATAAACAGATATTCCCATTTGCAGACTGTATTTTCCCTGCTGTTCGTTGTATGAGGAAACTTCTCCGGAATCACAGAAAACTCCCGTCCAGAAAAAGCCCTCTTCTCCTCATTCAGAGTAAGAATTCCCTGACCATAATAGCAGAACCCGACTTCCATAAAATTATGAAAATGCAGATCATCCACTCCCGTTCCATAATTCAACACCCACCGTTCTCCAAGAAGCGGCAGGATTGGGCTTCCTGCTGGCATATAATAATAGCGTAATTCTATTTTAGGTTTCCTTTTTTTCATGTTTGTTTACCCCAATCACTGTACTGCTATTCACAAATAATATTTATAATTTTACCATAAAAAAACAAAGTTCCAATCTCTTTTTATGTCTTCAATCTCAGCTACCAGTACCCAGCGCAGAAAAATAGTTTCTTTCATGTGCATTTGCAGGATACTTAGATATTCTTAGCAGATTTTTGGCTGCTTAGAATATCTTAGTGTCCGAAACCGCACATGAAAGAAACTATTTTTCGTCGCGTCCCTCCTGACACCAAAAAGGACAGGCACTTCCCACCTGTCCTTTCATCATCTGTATCTTATTCGCTCTTAGCTTCCTTCTCTTCCATTCTGGAGAACACCATCTCATAACCATCATTACCATAATTTAATGAACGATTCACACGACTGATCGTTGCAGTGGAAGCTCCGGTCTTTTCTGAAATGTCAAGATATGTTCTTTTGTCCATCAGCATCTTGGCAACTTCAAAACGCTGTGATAAAGAAAGAAGTTCATTGATCGTGCATACATCCTCAAAAAAAGTATAGCATTCTTCTTTATCCTTCAGGCAAAGAATCGCTTCAAAAAGCTGATCCACAGCCTCTGTTCTGATCTTTTTACTCATTTTCCTGCTCCTTTAGAACCCTGTTCTTCTATTCTTTCAATTCTTCACTCGACGGACATATGTATTTAGAATGTCCGTATCATATTTCTGACAGTGATATTTTACCACGTTAAAACATAAGAAGCAAGCGTTTAACCATAAAGAAATCAGAGATTTTCAGATTTTATTAAAATAAACTCTCCATGAACAGTAAATCCTCTTCTATATCGACCATTTTCGACACATATCAGAATTTACGATTCACATATTTCCTGATTGCATCCACAGAACGATTCAGCACCAGCTCTTCCGGAAAATCCAGTTTTGTCAGCAAATCTCTGGCCAGATCAAACTCCCCGATCAACAGGTCAAAATGCGCATCACTGTCCATCACAACCGGAACCTGATACTTCATGCACAAATTCAGCATCACTGTATCATTCTCCACCGCATTCTCACGTGTACAGTCAGGATCCATAGAGTGATTATTCAATTCCAGAACCTTACCATATTCCTTTGCTCCCTGAACCAGAGCTTCATAATCAATCTCATATCTCCCATCATCCGGATGCCCGATAATATTCACATAAGGATTCTTCATCACATTCAGATACGCCTCTGTATTCTCAAGCTTAGATGCCGGCTTCATACACGGAGTATGCAGACTCGCGATCACCACATCCATACCAGAAAGCGTTTTCTCCCCCAGATCCACAGTCCCCTGCGAATCCAGAATATTCACCTCAGATCCCAGCAACAGCTGAATCCCATACATCTCCCTCGGCACAACCTTAAGATTGTGAAAATAAAACTTATGACAAGTCCCCGGCATACTCGGCGCATGCTCCGTAATCCCCAGAAGCTCCAGTCCCTTATCCGATGCCGCCTTCGCCATCTCCCTCAAAGAACAATATGCATGACCACTTGCTACTGTATGTGTATGTAAATCTAACACCGAATTATATTTCATAATCTATCTCCTTATTTCGTAAAAAATCTTCTTTCACATTATACTTCCATCCCCCAACATTCCACAAGCACATTTATACAAGAATTTACACTGTTCAGTCAAGCGGATATTCGCAATCCGCTTCGCTACGTGGCTCTACACCAAATAACTGCTCCGCAGTTTATCAGAAGGAGCTTGCACTCCTCCTGATACAAGCAAGTCCCCACCCACTGCTTATTGCTTTTCGCAATTGAAGCAGGTGACTTACTTGATTTTGTTAAACAGCATAGAAAAATATTCTCTTTCGCGTGCATTTGCAGGATACTTAGATATTCTTAGCCATCAGAAATCTGCGTTATGAGCCGGCTGCATCACTGTCTGAGCGAAGTTTGCAACGGAGCGAGTTTGATAAGACGGCTCATGCCTTTAGCAGATTTCTGATGGCCTAGAATATCTTAGTGTCCGAAACCGCACGCGAAAGAGAATATTTTTCTATGCGTCCCTTAATGCCAAAAAAACAGAGCCTGCATCTCTGCAAGCCCTGTAAAAATTTCCCTTTCAAGGAGGAGGAATTCAAAAATTTTATTTTACAATAAAGGATTTTCTCTTACTTACAACATCAAAGATAACTGCTGCCAGAAGAACAAGACCCTTAACAACTTTCTGAATATTCTGGTCAATACCCATAATACTCATACCTAAGTTCAAAACACCCATCAAAAGAGCACCAATAATAACTCCAGGAACAGTACCGGTTCCGCCATAAGCAGAAGCACCACCAATGAAGCAGGAACCAATCGCATCCATCTCAAAGTTTGTACCAGCCTGCGGATTAGCAGAATTCAGACGAGCCATAGTAACCATACCTGCGATAGCTGCCAGAAGACCCATATTTAAATAAGCCAGGAAATAAACCTTATTCGTATTGATACCGGAAAGCTTAGTAGCCTTCTCATTACCACCAACTGCATAGAAATAACGTCCTGTAGTTGTCTTGGAAGCAATGTATGTATAAATCGCAATAATAACAGCTACCCAAACCAGAGAGTTCGGAATACCTTTATACTGAGCCAGACGGAACATAAATGCCAGAACAACTGCACAGATCAGAACCATCTTAATCGCTGCGCCGCCAAAAGCTTCTACACTATAACCTTTCTTAGCACGGTCTGCACGATTCTTCATAACAAGTAAAACATAAACAATACAAACGATAATACCAACTGCAAAACATGTAACATTAAATCCTTCTTTTCCAAAAAAATCCGGAATGTAGTTATTAAACAGTCCCAGGTAAGCATCCGGCATTGGAGCCAGTGTCTGTCCCTGAAGAACTACGTTTGATAAACCACGGAATGCAAGCATACCTGCCAGAGTTACGATAAACGGTGGAATTCGTACATAAGCGATCCAGAATCCCTGCCATGCGCCGATTGCAATACCAGTGATCAGCATTACAAGCATTGTAAGATATGGATTCATATTATTGAGAACCATCATCTTACCGCCGACTGCTGCAACAAAACATACAACAGAACCAACAGAAAGGTCGATGTTACCACCGGTTAAGATACAGAACAACATACCTGTTGCAAGAATAAATACATATGCATTCTGAGCTACAAGGTTATTTACGTTCTGTGGCAGAAGCATAACACCTTTGGTGTTTGCTGTAAACATGATGACCACCAGAACCAGAACGATCACCATGGTATATTTCTTTAATACTTCTGAAAAACTAAGCTTTTTCTCCATCTTCTTTACGCTCCTTTTCCTGATTTTACGATCTTTGACATGATCAGTTCGGATGTTGCCTCTTCTTTGCTGACTTCTCCTACGAACTTGCCTTCATTCATGATATAGATCCTGTCTGACATTCCCAGTACTTCCGGAAGTTCAGAAGAAATCATGATAACAGATTTTCCTGCTGCAACCAGATCGTTGATAATACAGTAAATTTCGTACTTTGCACCCACGTCAATACCACGGGTAGGTTCATCCAGAATCAGAATATCCGGTTCTGCGAACATCCATTTCGCAAGAAGGACTTTCTGCTGGTTACCACCACTTAAGTTACCTACATTCTGCTCAACAGATGGACATTTTGTTTTCAGCTTTTTCCTGTATTCTTCGGCTACTGCATACTCTTTATCTGCATCGATCACCTGTCCATTGCTGATGCCTTTCATATTTGCAAGTGATGTGTTCATTTTGATGGATTTGGAAAGGATCAGTCCGTTTCCTTTTCTGTCCTCTGTAACATAAGCAAGTTTATTATCGATTGCTTCCTGTACAGTGTTCAGTTTCACTTCTTTTCCGTTCATAAAGATCTGACCGGAAATCTTGGTTCCATAGCTCTTTCCGAAGATACTCATGGCAAGCTCTGTACGTCCTGCACCCATCAGTCCGGAAATACCCACTACTTCCCCTTTATGGATCTTAAATGATACATTATCTACTACTTTACGTTCTGAGTACAACGGATGATAAACAGTCCAGTTCTTCACTTCCATGGAAACAGCTCCGACTTTTACATCCGGGCGTTTCGGGAATCGGTCTGTCATCTCACGGCCAACCATACCCTGAATGATACGCTGCTCTGAAAAGTCATCTACTTTCTTATCCAGAGTCTCGATGGTTGAGCCGTCACGGATAACTGTGATCTTATCCGCTACATAAGAGATTTCGTTTAATTTATGGGAAATGATAATCGATGTCATTCCCTGTTCTTTAAATTTCAGCAGCAGATCCAGCAGTGCCTGAGAGTCATCTTCATTCAGAGATGCTGTCGGCTCATCCAGGATCAGGAGTTTCGCATGTTTCGCCAGTGCTTTCGCGATTTCTACCAGCTGCTGTTTACCTACACCAATATCCTTGATCAAAGTTCTGGAGGATTCCTCCAGTCCTACTATTTTCAAATATTTGTCTGCTTCTCCATAGGTTTCATTCCAGTTGATGGAGAAGGATTTACCTCTTTCATTACCCAGGTACATGTTCTCGCCGATGGTCATATAGGGAATCAGCGCAAGTTCCTGGTGAATGATTACAATTCCTTTTTCTTCACTGTCTTTGATTGTATTGAATTTACAGATTTCACCGTTATAAATGATGTTGCCTTCATAGGTTCCATACGGATAAATACCACTTAATACATTCATCAGGGTAGATTTTCCGGCACCGTTCTCACCTACCAGTGCGTGGATCTCGCCTTCTTCTACCTGAAGATTTACGTTATCCAGTGCCTTTACACCCGGGAAAGTTTTGGTGATATTCTTCATTTCCAAAAGTATCTTAGCCAATTTCTATTTCCCTCCCTTTCCATAACAAAGCATTTAAGTACGTCTTGGAAAGAAACGGAAATTTCTTCCAAGATAGATTTCTCTAAGATAGTTCTTCTTGTAAGATAAATACTTATTACTGATTAATACAGGCGGGAACTGCGCCCGCCTGTACAGTTTGTTAATTCTTATTATTTAATCTGATCCTCTGTATAATATCCGGAATCAATCAGCATTTCTTTGTAATTGTCAACAGTTACAACAACCGGATCGCAAAGGTATGTCGGGATAACGCCTGTGCCGTTGTCATAAGATTCTGTATCGTTGATCTCCGGTTCTTCGCCGTTCATGATAGCGTCAACCATGTTAACTACTGCAGATGCAAGAGCACGTGTATCTTTGAATACGGACATAGCCTGTTTTCCTGCTACAAGGTTCTTAACGTTTGGTGTATCACAGTCCTGACCAGTGATAATCGGATACTCTCCTGTGTAGGAAGCTGCAAGTGCGTTTTCTACACCAAGTGCTGTGGAGTCGTTGGAGCAGAGAACTGCGTCAAGGTTTGTTCCGTCAGAATAGTTACCAGCGATGATTGTATCCATTCTGTCCTGAGCTTTCGCACTGTCCCAGTTAGCAGTTGCAACCTGCTCGAACTCTGTCTGTCCGGATTTAACTACCAGTTTGCCTTCGTCGATGTATTTCTGAAGGACATCCATTGCTCCGCCAAAGAAGAAGTTACAGTTGTTGTCACCAGGATCACCTGTAAACAGCTCGATGTTGAACGGTCCGTCCTGATTGTCAAGGTCAAGTGCGTCTACTAAGTATTCGCCCTGTTTCTGGCCTACTTTGTAGTTATCAAATGTTGCATAGTATGTAACTGCATCTGAGTTCATAAGCAGACGGTCATAGGAGATAACCGGAATTCCAGCTTCTTTTGCCTGTTTCAGAGGCTCGCCAAGGCTACTTCCGTCGATAGATGCTACAACCAGAAGGTCACATCCGTTCGCTACCTGGTTCTCAAGCTGTGAAACCTGTGTACTTACATCATTGGATGCATACTGAAGATCTACTTCATATCCAGCTGCTTCCAGCTCTTTCTTCATGTTCTCGCCATCCTGGTTCCATCTCTGAAGGTCCTTGGTAGGCATTGTAACACCGATCAGTTTCTTATCATCCGCTTTAACAGCTACACCCGGGATGACTACCATACCAGCTACCATTGATGCGCAAAGAATTGCAGATACGACTTTCTTTCTCATTGTAAAAATCCTCCATTTCTTTTTTACGTTTCCCACGTTTTCTTGATGATGTTACTATAGCACAGGGATATCTGGACATGGTTGGCAAGAAACAAGACATTTCGGGCAAAATAAAAAATGTCCTGTATGCAACAGGACATTTTTGTTACAAAAATATGCTAGTACATCAACAAGTTGACTTTTGAAACGATCCAGCAGTATCCTATTTAGTTATATTCTGCATTAAGATATACTTCATCCCTGCGATGGAACCCTCCATCTATAATAACTTCATCAATATTCTCTCTTGTTACAGCAGTCGGCTCAAGAACTCTGGCCGGAATATCATAAGTTCCGTCATTTACTTTCTCAGTCACACCGTCCAGTTCAGAAACCTCTTTTCCGCTTCCGATCTCTACCGCATATTGGGCCGCTTCCCGTGCCAGATCTTCTATAGACTTAAACGCGGTCATATACTGGGTTCCTTCTACAATACGCTGACAGGCTGCCAGATCACCATCCTGTCCTACTACCACTACATTTCCTGCCATCTGATTTTCGGCAAGTACCTGTACTACCTGGCTGGCAATATCATCATTTCCACACATAATTCCTTTCACATGAGGATATTTTTCCAATGCCTCCTCCATGTATCCAACTGCAAGTTCCGCAGTCCATCCGTCACAGTTTGCCTCATAAACCACATTCAGATTTGTATTTTTAATTGTATCATCAAAACCATCTTTCAGCATATGGACATTATTGTCTGACAAAGGCCCCTGGATCATAAAAATATCTCCGCCCTGCGGAAGTACGTCTATCAGCGCCTGTGCCATGATCTCTCCTACTTTTCTGTTATCAAAAGATATGTAGAAATCCGTATTTGCATTATTAATCATTCTGTCATAAGAAATCACCGGGATTCCCGCGCTGTGTGCCTTCTGGATCGCATCGGAAAGTACTCCGCAGTCTCTGGCGATCACCACGATTACATCTACCTGCTTGCTGATGAAATATTCGATCTGACTGATCTGTTCGTTTGCATCTGCTCCTGCATCCTGTACATTGACATCTGCCCCCAGTTCTCTGGCAGTTGCCACGAATACATCCCTGTCACGGATCCATCTTTCAATGACAAAAGAATCCACGGTAAGCCCAATCTGTATCTTATCCTCTTCTTTTCCTGACGATTCAGTCTCTTCTGCTTCTGTTTGCTCTTCCTCTGGCTTAGAGCCGCATCCGGCCAGAAGCACCACTCCCATACAAAGCACCAATACTCCCAGAAACAGTTTCTTTATTCTGTTATTCTTTCTTATTTTATGTTTTCTCATCAGCCTAACCTCTCTCTGAACTCACTTGGTGTAACCCCCTCATACTTCTTAAAAATCCTGCTGAAATAATTCGGATCACTGTATCCTGACTGCGCACATATTTCTTTAATGGAAAGCTGCGAATTTTGCAGAAGCTCTCTGGCATTCTTCAGACGAATCTCTGTAAGGTGTTCAATAAAATTCTTGCCTGTTTCCTGTTTAAACAGTTTACTGAAATAGTATGGACTGATATCCACCTCTCTCGAAACATCATCCAGCGAGATATCTTTGCGGAAGTTTTTCTCAATATATGCTTTCGCTCTGTCTATCACACTGACAGCTTCCTTTTCTTTAGAGTTCTCCATCTTTGTACAGATTTCTCTTGTTTTGTCCAGAAACCAGTTGCGCAGACTCTCCATATCCGGACAAGTCTGAAGCTTCCTGATATATCCACGCCTGTCATTAATATTATATCTCATGGTTCCTGCAAAGAATGCCCTGCGTTCTGCATCCATTACAAGTTCCAGAATTTTTATCTCCACATCTTCCCTGGAAACCGCAGTCTGCCCATTCATCCATTCAAAGAAACCATTCGCACAGTTAAGTGCTCCTGCCACATCTTTTTCCAGAATGCGTTTCTGATACCTGCTCTCAAGATCTCTCGGATATTCCCCTTCGTATTTCTGTGCTACAGGAACATCCTCGATATGTACTACGTGGCTGGTACTCTCGCGAAGTGCCACAACAGCCTCCTGAAAAGACTCTTTCACGCTTCCAAGTTCTTTGACTCTGCCAATTCCACAGCGAAACATACTGTCAATCCTGTTCTCAAATTTATGCACCATATTTCTGGCTCTTGTAACAATGGCAACACGTTCTTCATAATCTTCTGTTGCATTTTCATATGGAACCAGCAGCACGATCCTGTTTCCCATAATTGGTCCAACCAGACACTCAAAGAAATCCTGAGCAATTTCACGGAATGTAGAATAGAATTTGTTTGCTTTCACACTTGCACCAACTGCATTACTCAGCACACCATTCTCCAGAGAATCACCAAATTCCACAACCATCATATAGCCATATTTCTGCTGAATATCCAAAAGCTGCGTATAATTATCCTGATAAGTAACAAAATCATCCTGCAGCAGTATATTGTTGATATACCCGCTCTCGATCATAGGTACAACTGTTTCCAGTTTCTCTCTGATACGTAAGTCATCGCTTCTCTTTTTTCGGGTCTTATCTACTTTCTCCATCATTTTCACGCAGGTTTCCAGGATAATTTTCTTATTTACAGGTTTCGTAAGAAACTCTTCAACTCCTAAACTCACTGCTTCTTTTGCATAGTTAAATTTGTCATATGCGGTAATGATCACAAAAACAGCGGAACTGTTGAACTTCTTTATTTCTCTGATTGCCTGGATTCCACTGATTCCGGGCATCTGAATATCCATGAAACAGATATCCGGCGGATATGCCTGCGCCAGCTCCACCACCACTCTGCCGGACTTCGCGCAATGAATCTCGCATTCGTTTCCATATTCGGATTCAATGATTTTCTTTAATGATTCCAACATAATACCTTCATCATCTGCTAACAAAATTCTATACATTACTTCTCTCCCCAAACATTCTCTTTATTTCCCAGTTCTTTATGTAAGAAGTCAGGCTAATACTCGCAATTGGATCAGGTAGCTTGCCTGGTTCGGTTAAACCGGTATATAGATTACTACTTCTGTTCCCTTGTCCACCCCATCACTGTTGATCTCCACAAGCCCTTTTTCTTCATAATAAAGTTCCAGACGACTGATCACATTATTCATACCGATTCCTGTAGAATCGCCCTCTTCACTCTTGTGTTCTTTATTTCCTGACAGAACACTCTCTATCTGTTCCGGTGTCATTCCTTTTCCATTATCTTTTACACTAATGCGAATATAATCTGCATCCCCGGTAACTTTAAGATGAATCTTTCCTTCCCATTCAATATCACGTATTCCGTGATTTACCGAATTTTCCACAACAGGCTGCAGAATCATACTCGGAACCCGGACATTTTCCAGAGTTTCATCCACATCTTTACTGAAATGAATGTCACCTGCAAACCGGACATTAAGAATATAAATATAATTATCAACCGCTTCCAGCTCTTCTCCTAGAGTGGCATCTTCCTGTCCTTTCTTAACATTATATCGAAAGAAATCCGCCATCTTCTCCACAAAAATGCCTGTCTGTTCAGCATCCTCCATCATAGCAAGCTGTGCACCTGCATTCAGGGAATTAAACAGAAAATGTGGATTGATCTGAGACTGAAGATATTTCAGCTGAGCTTCTTTCAGGTGGTTTTCCATAAGTAGCTCACGCTCCATCATCTGCTGTTCTTTCTCCATACTCGCTTTCGTCCTCGCCATATACAGATCCAGATTCTCCACCATAGTGTTAAATGCTCTGGTCACCACGCCCAGTTCATCCTGTGCATCTGTATCATGCATCTTCACACGAAAATTTCCCTGTCCAACCAATTGCGCTGTCTCTGCCATATTTGAAAGAGGAATAAACATTTTTCTGGTTGCCAGAATAAGCAGGATCATTCCTCCTGCAACGATTACTATCATAATGATCGTATTGCTGATTTCCAGATAACGCATCACTGCACGGAGCACAGAATATGTACTGGAATTTTCCTGAAACATCAGATTATTCAGTTCATCTATGGAAGACTGAATATATCCATAAAGTTTGGTTGCATCATCATATTTTCGTTTATATTTCTCCACATTTCTGCCTCGCTTGGCAGCTACAGTCTCTGCAGTACAGTCCAGATAAGTTTCTGACATTTTACGTATATTTCGTTCCAGGAGTTTTGCTGAATCATTGATATTTTTTTCATTAAGCTTCTCCAGCTGATTTCTGTATTTCGCTTCATTCTGGTAATAATCCAACAATACCTGCGAACTCTTTACCTTCAGATAGTCGTACATATTGTCCTGTACTTTCTCAAATACCTGAGAAAGCTCGGTAAGTTCTGCATTGCTGGCATATACGTTATCCATCTTCTGCATGGAATTGTTGATCCGTACATAGAAAATCATATTCATGGCAAACAGAAGTACCGCGATCATTCCCACTTCTATAACAATCTTGCTGACCAGAGAAAGGTCTTTCCAGCGAATCTGTTTCATTGTGTCTGCGCCTCCCTTCTCATCTCACGGACAGCATCTTTATCGAGGAAATTAATATCTACATTATAATAAGAATTTGTTCTCCCATCTTTCTGGTATTCTGTAAGAGCTTCAATACTGTATCTGCCAAGCTGGTCTGTGTCCACATCACAGGTAACAGAGATCACACCTTTTTCCACTGCAGTGAGGATATCTTCGGAACTATAGTATCCGATAATCGTAACCTTACCTGCCAGATTGAAGTCCAGTACTGCCTGACGCGCACATTCCGTAGTTTCTTCATCCATACATACCAGAATATCCGGCACCTTATCCTTCTGCTGAAAAATATCTGTAACTGCCTCTTCTGTCTCAAAAGTTCCTGTTGAGAGGAGGTTCTTCCCTGTAATCTTAATATCAGCTGCAGATCCGGCTTTTGCCTGAGCTGCATTGCTGATCTGAGTATAAATCTGGCTCTGATTCATATCATCAATGTTCCGTTTAAGCAAAATAAGAATGCTTTTGGTATCTTTTGTCACGTATTCAGCAACTTTTTCTCCGTAGGCGCTGCCCAGCTGATAGTCACTGACTCCCACAAAACTCTGGCGCATGCTATGTACCGCATCACTCATAACTGTAACAACCGGAATCCCTTTCTGAACTGCTTCGTTAATTTTTGATTCCAGTCCTTGCTCTCCGCTGTACTGAAGAATGATTCCGTCTGAATTGGATGCAATGCTCATATTCATATAGTCGAGCTTATTGTAGTCGTTCTCTTTTCCACTGCCCCTCAGTTCAAGAATTGCATTATTCTTCTGCGCCCACTCCTGTGCACAATTATATACTGCCTGCCAGAAAGAGGACTCCGGACTGTCTACGATCATATCATACTTATACCTGTATACTTCGCCGTTCTCTTCCTGCTGACTGCTCTTGCCGGTCAGCCCTTCATAATAGGCTTCTCCTGTCATATAAAAAATCAAAAAAATACCTGCTATTGCCAAAAAGACAAGCAGATTTGTCCGCTTCTTTTTCATTTCTTTCTCCATAAACTGTTTTCTAAATTCTTCTCTTAACCATCTGACTGTATTAGCAATCAATCTGTCAGGCGCTTTATTTATTATACAATAAATCGGTATGTTTTGCTTTGTTTTTTTCATATACTGTAACATAATGATCACTGTCCACACTCTGCTGCCCCGAAATATGCATGTCAAAATTTTATTGCAGCAGACAATATTCTGCCAAAAAATATTATCAAGGAGTCTTTTTCATGGAGCAAATCATAAAAATGATTTCAAAAACAAAAGCTGTCCTATTATGCATGTTCTTACTCCTGGTCCTGTTTTTTTCCGATACGGACAGACGTATACGCGCGCTTACTATGATCGCAGGCCCCGGCATGCTTTCTCTGGTAAGTCAGTCACTGAACGCCCCTTCGCAGGACTACCCCTTATACTTCCAGAATATCTCAAGTCAAAAAACTGTTTCCGGAGTTGAAACCATTACTGATATTTCTGCAAAGGAAGCCCCCAGAATTGCCCTGACCTTTGACGACGGGCCTAATGCCAAATATACACCAATTCTCCTGGATGGTCTTCGTGAACGGAATATTCATGCATCTTTTTTTCTGATAGGAGAAAATATCGAAGGAAATGAATGCATTCTTCAACAAATGCAGAAAGATGGTCACCTGATCGGTAATCATACCTGGGATCATGTACAGCTCAATAAGATTCCCGCACAGAAAGCACGTCTGGAAATCGAAAAAACCAATAATCGGATTTATGAAG
Source organism: uncultured Blautia sp. (assembly GCA_934416185.1). GTDB lineage: Bacteria > Bacillota > Clostridia > Lachnospirales > Lachnospiraceae > Blautia_A. Next base: position 82,153 of record CAKRWH010000002.1, read on the forward strand.
CTACAGGTGTTTATCCCTCCTACGTTCGGCCTCCCTTCGGTGCATGGATCAAAGATATGGAACTGTCGGTCACCATGCTGCCAGTATTCTGGGATGTAGATACACTGGACTGGAAAAGTCAGAACATTGGCCGTATCCTTTCTATTGCAGAAAAAGAAGTCCACGATGGCTCCATTATCCTGATGCATGACGGTTATCAGACTTCCATAGATGCAGCCCTGAAAATTGCGGATCTCTTTACGCAGAAAGGGTATGTTTTTGTCACAGCAGATCAGCTTCTGGTTACATAAAAGATTTGCTTTTTCCCACCTGATTCGTTATACTAATATATAAACCTTGTGCAGAGTTTTCCGTGAAAGAATTGTTCACAGTTGATACCGGCAATTCACTTAAATGCTTTATCTGAATTCCTGCCCTGCGCATCATACTACACGTATAAAAAGGAGTATTCTAAAGAATGGACAGATTATTTAACATGGACAACAAATTCTTTACCGTCATGGGACGTGTGGCAGATCTTATTATGCTTAATGTGGTCTTTCTGATCTGTTGTCTTCCGATTGTTACCATCGGTGCATCACTAACTGCACTGCACTATGTTACCCTGAAAATGGCCCGCAATGAGGAATCTTATATTATCAGGAGTTTCTTTAAATCCTTTAAGCAGAACTTTAAACAGGCAACTATCATCAATCTGATCATGCTTGTCCTCGGAGCGATCCTTTACCTGGATCTGAATATCGTAAACTATTTCGGCAAACCTGTATCACAGATACTGTATATTCTTTTTATTGCTTTCGGTATCGTATACCTGATGGTTTTTCTTTACATCTATCCGGTACTTGCAAAGTTTTACAATTCCATCAAAAATACATTCCGCAATGCATTTCTGATGTCCATCCGCCATCTTCCATATACAGTTCTGATGGCAGTCATCACAATTGCACCTGTATCTGTATTTATGATCAAAAGTTTCCGTGTACAGTCCACTGTGATCATGCTTCTTATCCTGATGGGATTTGCGCTGGAAGCATTTATCAACGGACATTTTCTGGTAAAGATTTTTGATAACTATATTCCGGCAGATGCTGATACAGCAAATACAGAAGCTGTTCCTGCTGAAACAGCCTCCACATTAGAAACTGCTGACAGCACTTCATCCGAAAATACTCACAATGTATGAGAAAATGGGGTGAAAAGCCATATCATTCCCTTGACTATATGCTCAGAGAACGATTTGGCGAAAAAGTTTACAAGGTGACATTAAACGGCGGAATGTCATGTCCAAACCGTGACGGTAAGATTGGCACCCGCGGCTGTATCTTCTGCAGTGCAGGAGGAAGCGGCGATTTCGCTGCAGACGCGGCTCTTTCCATTACTGACCAGATTGAAAGCCAGATCAGCATTTTGTCACAGAAGAGACCAATTCACAAATATATCGCTTATTTTCAGGCATATACAAATACTTACGCTCCTGTCGGATATCTGGAGAAGATTTTTGCAGAGGCCATCTCACATCCGAAAGTTGTGGCACTTTCTATTGGTACCAGACCTGACTGTCTCAGTCCCGAAATTGTGGAGCTATTATCTAAGCTTAATCGTGTGAAACCAGTCTGGGTAGAGCTTGGGCTTCAGACAATTCATGAATCTACCGCTCAGTACATCCGAAGAGGATATCGGCTCGCAGTTTTCGATGATGCAGTAAAGCGTCTGCGGAAAGAGGGAATTGAAGTAATCGTACACACAATCCTTGGGCTGCCCGGCGAAAGCAATGCAGATATTCTGGAAACCATGGAATACCTGAATCAGATAGATATCCAGGGGATCAAACTTCAGCTTCTCCACGTACTTCGTGGCACAGATCTGGCAACAGATTATGAAAATGGAAGGTTCCGTACTTATGAAAGAGATGAATACCTCTCACTTCTGATTGAATGTCTCGAACATCTGCGGCCGGATATTGTTATACACCGCATTACAGGAGACGGACCAAAAGATTTACTGATCGCACCACTCTGGGCAAGCCGCAAGCGCGAAGTATTAAATATGTTGCATCATAAGATGAAAGAAGAACAGAGTTTTCAGGGTAAACGGTTTATCAGGAAGGATTTATCCTTTTCGTGATACAACCAACTCCCTAAACACTGCTTATTGCTTTTTGCAACTGAAGCAAAGTATTTACTTAATTTAGTTAAAATATGTTCTCTGCAACTTCATGCAAAGGAGGGAATCAATTGTCGACACCATTTACTATCTACAAATTAATCGTGTTATACATGCTCCAGAATACAGAGGATACTCTGACTAACTCACAGATTTCTGAATTTATCCTGGAGCGGGAATACACGAACTATTTCCATCTCCAACAGGCAATTTCCGAGCTTGTGGAGGCAGAACTGATCACCATGGATACACGTTCTAATACCTCCCACTACCGAATTACCGAGGATGGCAAAAAGACCCTCTCCTTTTTTCAAAAGGATGTCTCTCCTGAGATCAAACAGGAAGTCAGAGAATATCTGAAATCCACAGGATTCAAAGCTCAGGAACGTATCGTTACTCCTGCCGATTATTACATTACCAAACAGGGAACCTACTCTGTAAGATGCCAGCTCATCGAAAAAGGCCACTCCCTGATTGACTTAAACATTGCAGCACCAAACCTGGACGCAGCTAAATCTATCTGCCAGAAGTGGTCAACACACTATCAGGAAATCTACGGTAAAATAATGGAAGAGCTTTTATAATGCTCTTCCATTATTTTTTATCTGAATCTGTCATATCGTTTTCATTTCTGTTTTAAACAGTGTGACAAGCTTTACAAAAAATTACGAATACGTTATACTGAAACAAATATATGTTCTTACTTATATCATTTACATCATTCAAAATTGCAAGAACTGCCTGACAGCGAAACATTTCATGAATATCAACTCAAAGACAGAATACTTTTATCCCTGTCATCATTAATAATATCATTTATGGAGAACAAACTATGGATCTATTCGAATATGCAAAATCAAAAACTCTGGATCAGGAGTCACCTCTTGCATCCAGACTGCGTCCGACTACTCTCGACGAAGTTGTCGGTCAGCAACACATCATCGGAAAAGACACCTTATTATACAGAGCAATCAAGGCAGACAAACTGACCTCTGTCATCTTCTATGGCCCTCCCGGAACCGGCAAAACCACCCTGGCAAAGGTAATTGCCAATACCACAAGCGCTGAATTCACCCAGATCAACGCCACAGTAGCAGGAAAGAAAGACATGGAAGCTGTTGTCAAAGAAGCACAACAGAATCTCGGCATGTACGGCAAAAAGACCATTCTCTTTATCGACGAGATCCACCGCTTCAACAAAGGCCAGCAGGACTATCTTCTCCCCTTCGTAGAAGACGGAACCATCATCCTCATCGGAGCAACCACCGAGAATCCTTATTTCGAAGTAAATGCCGCTCTCATTTCCCGCTCCATCATCTTCGAACTGAAATCTCTTGAGATTTCCGAAGTCAAAGAACTTATTCTCCGTGCAGTCAACGATAAGACCAAAGGAATGGGAAATTATAAAGCACAGATAGACGAAGACGCCCTGGATTTCCTTGCAGATATGGCAGGCGGTGATGCCAGAAACGCCCTTAACGCCATAGAACTTGGCATCCTCACCACACCTCGAAGTGAAGACGGCCTCATCCACATCACTCTCGATGTAGCTTCCCAGTGTATACAGAAACGAGTCGTCCGCTATGACAAAAACGGAGACAACCACTACGACATCATCTCCGCTTTCATCAAGAGTATGCGTGGTTCTGACCCTGACGCTGCTGTCTATTACCTCGCAAAAATGCTCTACGCCGGAGAAGACGTCAAATTCATCGCCCGAAGGATCATGATCCTCGCCTCCGAAGACATCGGAAACGCCGATCCTCAGGCCCTTTGCGTAGCAGTAGCAGCTGCTCAGGCAGTAGAACGTGTAGGAATGCCCGAAGCCCAGATCATCCTCTCCCAGGCAGTCACCTACATGGCCTGCGCCCCAAAGAGCAACTCCGCAGTCAACGCCATCTTCGCAGCCATGGACTCCGTCAAACGCACCAAAACCACAGTCCCATCCCACCTCCAGGACGCCCACTACGGCGGCCATGAGAAACTCGGTCACGGCATCGGCTACAAATACGCCCATGACTATCCAAACCACTACGTAGACCAACAATACCTCCCAACCGAAATTCAGGGCGAACACTTCTACGAACTCTCAGAAATGGGCTATGAAAAAACACTCAAAGAATACCAACACAAAATCAAAACCCAATCCTAACCAAATAAAAAATCCAGCAGAAATATTTTTATTTTACTTCTGTCTGGATTTTTTCTATATCTTTTCTTATTTCTACACAATCTTCTTACACATCCAACATTCCGCAGGGATTTTGCCAAAGTCAAAATCCCCAAACATCCCCACCCCTTCCCTCTTTTAATATCCAGTGCAGAAAAATAGTTTCTTTCATGTGCATTTGCAGGATACTTAGATATTCTTAGCTGTCAAAAATCTGCGTTATGAGCCAATCGACACACTGTCTGAGCCGCAGGCGAGTTTGTGTCAATTGGCTCATGCTTTTAGCAGATTTTTGGTGGCTTAGAATATCTTAGTGTCCGAAACCGCACATGAAAGAAACTATTTTTCTGCGCGTCCCCATTAAAAAAGCAGCCCCTCCAAAAGAGACTGCCTTTCATAACGCTACTATTTAATTCCCATAACTTCCATCTGCGCCAGAATCGCATCCACACATTTATCAAATCCTAATTTTCCAGCATTCAGACATAAGTCATAATTAGTCGCATCGCTCCAGTCCCCACCTGCAAATTTGCGGTAATAGTCCTGCTTGCGTTTATCATCCTTATGAAGAAACTTCTCAATCTCCTCATCACTTCCACTGATCTTCTCCCGTGACTGCTCCATACGGAAATCCCACGGTGCATGAATAAACACTCTCAGAGTATTCGGCCTGTCCTTAAACACATAATTCACACAGCGCCCAACGATCACACAGGACTCCTTCTCAGCCAGATCCGTTACAACTTTCGCCTGATAATTAAAAATATTCTCATCAGAAACGAATCCCTTCTGATCCGGTGCGATCAGATCCCCTTTATATAATCCGGTCTTATTAAACAGAGACGGCTTCACACTGGAGCCTTCCTCCACCTGTCCAAAAATCTTCACGTCAATTCCACTCTCATCAGAAGCCATCTGGATGATCTGTTTATCGTAGAAAGAAACTCCCAGTCTCTCTGCCAGCATCTTTCCAACAGTACGTCCGCCGCTTCCATACTGTCTCGCAATAGTAATTACAAAATTCTCCATAAAAAAATCCCTCCTTACCAGACATATACAGCATCAGGGCCAAAAAGTATTTTGACCCTGATATCTATATCCTTATTTTACCACAAAACACGCTCTGTGGCTAAACTCTTTTCTTATTCTCCAAGATAAGCTTTCTGTACAGACTCATCATGCAGGAGATCGCTTGCCTTACCTTCCAGTGTAATTCGACCAGTCTCAAGAACATAAGCTCTGTCTGCGATAGAAAGAGCTTTTTTCGCATTCTGCTCAACCAGCAGAACTGTTGTGCCGCTCTCACTGACGGATTTAATAATATCAAAAATCTCATTAACAAAGATTGGTGAAAGACCCATGGACGGCTCATCCATCAGGATAATCTTCGGCTGACTCATCAGCGCACGTCCCATGGCAAGCATCTGCTGCTCACCGCCACTTAAAGTACCCGCTGTCTGATTCTGACGTTCCTTCAGACGAGGGAAACGTTTGTAAATCATCTCAATCGTAGATTCAATCTCATTTTTATCAGATCTGGTAAACGCACCCATCTTCAGATTCTGAAGAACAGTCATATTGGCAAATACACGTCTTCCTTCCGGAACATGTGCCATCCCCATAGTTACGATCTTGTGTGCCGGAACCTTTGTAATATCCTCACCATTATAAATAATATGTCCTGATTTTGCACGGAGAAGTCCGGTCACTGTATGCAGAGTAGTTGTCTTACCTGCACCGTTAGCACCGATCAGAGCAATAACCTCGCCCTCATTTACAGAGAAAGAAACACCTTTCAATGCCTGAATCATTCCATAATAAACCTGTATGTCCTGTACTTCCAGTAATGCCATCTGTCTCTCCTCCTATTCTCCAAGATATGCCTTGATAACTTCCGGATCATGAAGCACATCGGAAGTCTTTCCCTGCGTCAGAACATGACCGAAGTTCAGTACAGTCAGCTCCTCGCAGATACCGGAAACCAGCTTCATATCATGCTCGATCAGAAGAATGGTCATATCAAAGTTATCGCGAACGAAACGGATGGTATCCATCAGTTCCTCAGTTTCATTAGGGTTCATACCTGCAGCCGGCTCATCCAGAAGCAGAAGCTTCGGTCTGGTTGCCAGTGCTCTGGCGATCTCCAACTTTCTCTGCTTACCATAAGGCAGATTGGATGCAAGAATATCTGCTTCTTTATCAAGATCAAATACTTTCAGAAGCTTCATAGCTTCCTTATTCATCTCTTTCTCTACTTTGAAGTATTTCGGAGTATGTACGATACTTGTAAAAAGGCTGTATTTATCGTGATTGTGAAGTCCTGCTTTTACGTTGTCCAGCACGCTCATTTGATGGAACAGACGGATGTTCTGGAATGTTCTGGCGATTCCCGCCTTGTTGATATCAATCGTCTTCTTGCCGGTGATATCCTGGCCGTCCAGACTGATAATACCCTCATCCGGTTTGTACACACCTGTCAAAAGGTTAAAGATTGTAGTCTTACCTGCACCGTTCGGGCCGATCAGACCATAAAGCTGTCCTTTCTCGATGGAAACATGGAAATCATCCACTGCATGAAGACCGCCGAATGAAATATTTAAATGATTTACTTCAAGCAATGCCATAGCTTATGCCTCCTTCTTTTTAAATCTGCTGAAAAGACGCTCTCTCATTTCGATTGCCTTAGGTGCCCAGTTGATCAGCATCATAACGATCAGTACGATCGCATAGAACAGCATACGATAATCGCTCAGTCCACGAAGCAGCTCCGGAAGCAAGTTCAGGATGACTGCTGCAATAATGGAACCGCGCATATTCCCGATACCGCCAAGAACTACGAATACCAGGAACATGATGGACATGTTGTAACCGAAGTTCTTAGGAAGAGCTGTTAAAGTTGCAAGATTATGAGCATAAAGCACACCGCCGATACCGGCTAAGGCTGCTGAAATTGCGAATGCTTTCAGTTTATATTTTGTAATATCAATACCGATAGATTCTGCTGCAATACGGTTATCACGGATTGCCATGATCGCACGTCCGTCACGGGAATTGATCAGATTCAGAACTACAAATAAGGTAACCAGAATCAAAACTACACCAATCGTAAAAGTTGACTGTCTCGGTGTACCAGTGATACCCATAGCTCCGCTAATGATCATTTTTCCGCCTGGTTCCATTCCAAGAGACATCTGGTCTTTCATGGAAAAATGGATTCCGTTGCTGTCGATTCCTACATAAAGTACGTTGATGATATTCTTAATGATCTCACCAAATGCCAGTGTTACGATTGCAAGGTAGTCACCTTTCAGGCGAAGTACAGGGATACCGATCAGGAATCCGAAGATACCTGCACATACAGCTCCGATGATCAGAGCAATAAAGAAACGAAGTCCTGCATTTGTAAAAGTATCCATAGTTGCCTTTGTAAATGCCGCACTGGTAAATGCACCAATACACATGAATCCTGCATGACCAAGGCTAAGCTCACCCAGAATACCAACTGTCAGGTTCAGGGAAAGAGCCAGGATAATATATACGCAAAGAGGTACCAGCAGACCCTGCATCAGGTTGGAAAGCAGATTTCCTGCGATCAGTCCCTGTACAATGAGATATGCTGCAAGAACCATTCCGTATGTAATGAGATTGCTTTTTGTTGTTTTGTTTAATTTCTTCTTTTCCATGTCTGCCACCTCACACTTTCTCCTGAATGTTCTTACCAAGAATACCGGTAGGTTTCACAACCAGAACTACAATCAGAACACCGAATACAATGGCATCTGCCATCTGTGAAGAGATATACGCTTTACCAAAAATCTCCAGGATACCCAGAACAATACCACCGATAAATGCACCAGGGATAGATCCGATTCCACCAAATACAGCTGCAACGAATGCCTTGATACCAGGCATGGCACCTGTATATGGTGTCAGAGACGGATATGCGGAACAGAGAAGCACACCTGCGATTGCTGCAAGTCCGGAACCAATTGCAAAAGTAATGGAGATTGTTTTGTTTACGTTAATACCCATTAACTGGGCAGCGCCTTTATCCTCAGATACGGCAAGCATTGCCTGTCCTGTTTTTGTCTTGCTGATAAATAGCATCAGACCTGCCATGATCAGGATACCGCCAATGATGGTTACGATGGTTACACCTGTGATCACGATAGAACCGCCTGCAAGTTTCAGGGATGGAAGGTTGATCACGTTACTGAATGATTTGGTATCTGCTCCCCAGATCAGAAGGGCTACGTTCTGAAGCAGGTAGCTGACACCGATTGCAGTGATCAGAACAGCAAGAGATGAAGCTGCATTACGAAGCGGACGATAGGCAACACCTTCGATCACAACACCCATGACTGTACAGATGATGATGGACAGCAGGATAGCTAAAATCGGGTTTAATCCCATGCCACTGACTGCGACATAAACCACATAGGAGCCGACCATGATAACATCTCCATGAGCGAAGTTCAGCATTTTAGCGATTCCGTATACCATGGTATAACCAAGGGCGATGATCGCATATACACTTCCGAGGCTGATACCACTGATAAGATATGATATAAAACTACTCATAGAAGTCTTTCCTTTCTTATATTTAAATAATTTTATTGTGTGTAAAACTGGCAGATTTGCCTTTAGCGAAATCTGTCTTGTTTATTTTGCCAAAAGTAAATCTGTCATTAACGCATTAATGTAATAACGTATTAGGCAACAGGGCTGTCTGCATAATTCAGACAGCCCCGTTGGCATACAACCATTGTCCACTCCAGGAACAATCGCATTTTATTTCTTATGAAATCTTTTCAGTTATTTCAATTTCATTATTCCATTGCTACGTAAGCACCATCTTTGATCTCTACAGCTTTCGGAGCTTTGTTCGGCTCACCGTCTTCTGTCCATGTGATCTCGTCACCTGTAACACCTTCAAGTGTGATCTCGGTCATGCCTTTTTCAAGTGCTGCACAGATATCTGCAACATCCATGTCTGCTTTTACATCTTCTTTTTCTGCTGCTGCTTTGACTGCGTATACTGCATCATAAGCATCTGCTGCGAACTGGTTTGGTGTGTCTTTGTAAGCATCTTTGTATGCTTTTACAAAGTTCTGGGTTTTCTCATCTGTAGAATCTGCTGCAAATGGTGTAAGAAGCATCAGCCCCTCTGCAAGAGATGTGTCAAAGTTTTCTACACCAAGGATACCGTCCATACCGTCGCATCCGAAGAATTTAGTTTCAAATCCCATGCTGTCTGCCTGTGCAAGGATCAGGGAAGCTTCTGTATAATAAATCGGAAGGAATACTAATTCAGCACCACCGTCTTTTGCTTTCTGAAGCTGTACGGAGAAGTCTTTATTGTTATCAGCAGTGAATGCTTCGGAAGATACGATTTCAATACCCTGATTAGCTGCTTCTGCTGTGAAGTTCTGTGTGATACCTGATGAATATACATCAGAGCTATCGTAGATAATAGCTACTTTTGTAGCAAGTTTATGCTCTCCAATGTACTGAGCTGCTGCAGTACCCTGGTTCGGGTCAGAGAAGCATACACGGAATACGTTCGGATTAGCAACACACTCTGTTGCAGATCCGGATGGAGTAAGCTGGAACATATTGTCTGCTGCTGTTTCATTTGCTACAGCTACACAAGGTGTGGAAGTAACTGTACCAACCAGGATGTTCATTCCCCAGTCTTTTAATGCGTTGTAAGCGTTCAAGGATTTCTCTGCATCGTTCTCATCATCTTCGAATTTGAACTCTACCTGATATCCGTTGATTCCGCCGTCTTCGTTTACTTCATTGATTGCAAGCTCTGTTGCATTCTTTACAGCCTGTCCGTAAATTGCTGCTGCTCCGGTTACAGGTCCGATTCCACCGATCTTAAATGTAGCATCGTCTGCAAATACAGATACAGGTGCAACTGTTGACATTACCATTGCTGCTGCCGCAGTAACACTGATGATTTTTTTCAGGTTTTTCATAATAAAATCCTCCTTATATTTTGTGTCAGTCCTTTCGTCCCTCTTACGGCTCATAAGGTTAGCTTCCGTTACCATTCATTCCACCTGGTACATCATTTTTGATGTGCTAAATTCCGCAAGTTCATTTATTATGTAGAGGAACTGAAAAGTAACAAAAAGCCAACTGGGTTCCCAGCCGGCTTTGGCTTCCACTGACACTTTAATATGTTGCTGTTTTGAATTATATCACCATATATTTGACCATGCAAGAAAAACTTTATGGAAATTTAAGATTTTTCCGTCTTTCATGGACACTTGACCGCACTGTACACGCAATTTTATCCCATTCATCGAAAAATACATTAAAAAAGGTACACACAGAAACCGTAACAATTTCTATGTGTACCTCACAATTCCGATTTAATTTATCAAATCTTATTTCTCTCTAAAACCGCCAATTATGCGATTGCTTTTTTAGCGATTTCAGCAAGTGCTGCAAATCCTTCTGCATCGTTTACTGCAAGTTCAGCAAGCATCTTTCTGTTGATGTCGATGTTTGCAACTTTCAGTCCGTGCATCAGTTTGCTGTAGGATAATCCGTTCATTCTTGCTGCTGCGTTGATACGAGCGATCCAGAGCTGTCTGAACTGACGTTTTTTCTGCTTTCTTCCTGCATAGGAGCTAGCAAGTGCTCTCATTACAGACTGTTTAGCAACTCTATACTGTTTGGAACGGGCTCCTCTGTAGCCTTTTGCCAGTTTTAATGTACGATTATGTTTTTTCTTTGCGTTTAATCCGCCTTTAATTCTTGCCATTTCTTAAATTTCCTCCTGTTTGTCTATCTTCAATGAATAAATGCTTCTTATAAATATGGTAATGCTTTCTTCATGCTCTTAACATTAGTAGCATCAACAACAGTAGATTTTCTCAGATTTCTTTTTCTCTTCTGAGATTTCTTTGTTAAGATATGGCTCTTATAAGCTTTATTTCTTACTAACTTTCCTGTACCTGTTTTTTTGAAACGCTTTGCTGCTGCTCTACAAGTTTTAATTTTTGGCATTGTAATTTCCTCCTTGATCTGTATCTCTATTATATTTAACGCTTTTCCGTTAAAAACATTGTCATGCTTCTGCCTTCAACCTTCGGTGCCTTCTCCACTGTTGCCACATCTGCAAGTTGTTTTGCAAAATCATCCAGCACATGTTTGCTGCTCGCCATATGTGCCATCTCTCTTCCACGGAAACGTAAGGTTACCTTTACTCTGTCACCCTTGGAGAGGAACTTTCTGGCGGCGTTGACTTTCGTATTCAGGTCATTGGTATCAATGTTTGGTGAAAGTCGCACTTCTTTGACATCGATGGTCTTCTGCTTTTTCTTGGCTTCTTTTTCTTTTCTTGCAAGCTCGTAACGGTATTTACCATAATCGATGATCTTACATACCGGTGGTTTCGCCTGCGGGGCAATTTTTACCAGGTCAAGCCCTGCCTCCTGAGCTTTGAACATTGCTTCTTTCGCGGACATGATTCCAAGCTGTTCTCCGTCCGAACCGATTAAGCGTACCTCTTTGTCTCTGATCTGTTCGTTAATCATTAAATTGCTAATTGTAGTGCACCTCCATACCTGTTAGATAGATTCTAATGACTTCTCGTCGCCCTCATATTTTACGCAAAAAAAGCGTGGACAAAATCCACACTCTGCTATCACACTCATTGCCTTCATCATTCTTCCCGGTCTCGCTCAGACAACCTATGCAATACCTCAAAATGATCTCAATGATTCCTGTGTAATATAAACCCAAGCCGCTGACTAAATGCGCTGAGGTGAGAGTGGAACTCTGCTTTGTTTTCTCACGTACTCATATACAATACCATGTTTCATACCGTACGTCAAGTATTTTTTTCATTTTTTAACTGAATATCTCTTCCATATAAATTGTGATAATTTATCCCTTTGAATAACAATTAATTTGTCTTTCCATATTGGGAACAAAATAAACAGAAACGTATATTTTCTTTAAAACCGCACATCCTATTTCTGAAACTTATTTTAATATTTCAGGAGGATATAACTATGACAATTCTTAAATGTTCAGCAATCAAATGTGTCTACAACAAAGATCAGCTCTGTTCCAAAGGTGAAATCGATGTAACAGGCGAGAACGCTACAAGTGCAAATGAAACAAGCTGCGGAAGTTTTCAGGAGCGTACCGGAAGTTCCATGACTAACAGTTTCACAAATGGCTGTGGATGTGAAAAGATTCAGATTGACTGCAAAGCTCACAACTGTACCTATAATGATGACTGCAAATGTACTGCTTCCTCTATCCAGGTAGATGGTTCCAATGCACAGGCATCCTGCGATACTAAGTGTGATACCTTCCAGTGCGGCTGCGGAACCTATTAAAAGCTCAAATTTATATAGTCTGACCCAAAAGAGACATGTCCATAATCCGGACATGTCTCTTTATATTTACACATTTAAAACTCAACTATTACCTATCTGTTCTTTAAGAAATCCGGAATCTGGATATCTTTTTTCTGAACAGTGCTGGACGGTGTCTTAGCTGCTCCAAATGGTGTAGCATTCATAGTCGGAAGGCTGAAGCTAGGCATGCTCATGTTGCCCGCTGTTGTAGCTCCGGTTGTTGTGCCTGTTGTTGAAGAAGGTCTTCTTGCACCAAAGGAAGAAGCTGTGCTTCTTTTTCCGAAAGGGGTCTGCTGAAGATTATCATCATTCAGTCCTGTTGCGATTACTGTAATTCTGCAATAGTCAGCAACTGTGTCATCATACATAGCACCAAAGATGATGTTTGCTTCCTCACCTGTAAGCTCCTGAACATAGCTTGCAGCATCATTTGCATCCATAAGAGAAATATCTCCGGAGATGTTGATGATAACATGTGTAGCACCCTTAATGGTTGTCTCAAGAAGTGGAGAAGATACAGCCTGCTGAACAGCTTCCATAGCTTTGTCGTCTCCTCTTGCCTCACCGATACCGATATGAGCGATACCCTTGTCTGTCATTACAGTCTGAACATCTGCAAAGTCAAGGTTAATCAGTGCCGGCAGATTGATCAGGTCTGTGATACCCTGTACTGCCTGCTGCAGAACTTCGTCAGCTTTCTTAAGAGCTTCCGGCATAGTTGTTCTGCGATCTACAACTTCCAGTAATTTATCATTCGGGATAACGATTAATGTATCCACTGCTTTCTTCAGATTCTCAATACCTGCAAGTGCATTGTTCATACGTGTTCTTGCTTCGAAACGGAAAGGTTTGGTAACAACACCAACTGTAAGAATACCCATCTCTTTCGCTGCTGCTGCGATAACAGGTGCAGCACCTGTACCGGTTCCGCCTCCCATACCACAGGTAACGAATACCATATCCGCACCTTCCATTAACTGTTTCACTTCTTCAATGCTCTCTTCTGCTGCCTTCTGTCCAACCTCAGGCTGTGCTCCTGCACCAAGACCCTTGGTAATCTTCTCGCCAATCTGAAGTACAGTTGGAGCTTTGCACAGAGTTAAAGCCTGTTTATCAGTATTTACACCTACAAACTCTACTCCGCCGATGGCCTCTTCCACCATCCTGTTTACTGCATTATTTCCGGCTCCACCTACACCGATTACTATAATCTTTGCAGATGATTCAGCCTCATTTGACATAATCTCTAACAATGTACTTCCTCCTTTATTTATATCTGATATCCTTCTCAGTAGTTTATATCAAAGTTACATATAGATATATCATATATTTTTTTCGGAAATTAATCAACCACTAATTTCGTTTTTTTATACTTTTTTCACGATTTTTCGGCAGTACCAGCCTGTCCAAAAGCTGCAGACAGTTGTTTCCATCTGTTTTTATGGTCATTTTTTACACATCTGCAGATCAGTACTCTTCTGAATAGTCGCCGCCGTCTCCAATATAATTACCATATTCATCATAACTGTCAGAATTATCATAACTTCCGGAATCATAACCTGAATCATAGCTGTCGGACGAATAATCCGAACCACTGCTGTCTCCGTTTTCAGAAGAATCTGTCCTCTGGCTGTCCCCTGAACTGTCACCATTTTCTTCAGATGCGGCATCTATCGATTCCTGTGTTGGCTTCGGTCCTACATAGTTGCCGGCTTCATCATACTCTCCGGTACCTGTATAATCCCCTTCCTCATCATAACCACCATTCCAGTTTTCGATTGCTTCATCAAGAGCAGTCTTAGGCTTGGCACCTACATAATTGCCGTTCTCGTCATATTCGCCATCTCCGGTATAGTTTCCATCCTCATCATATCCACCATTCCAGTTATCTGCGGTAATTTCTTCCTGCTCTTCCTCAAAAGTGTTTGTATCTGTAGACACACTCTCCATGTGAAGGATTCCCTTCTTTCCCTGAATCTTAGGCAAAATAGCAATCACACGGTTCATCTTTTCCTCCAGATCTTCATCTTTCCCAAGCTGTACGGTAATATCGCCGTAGATCAGACTGATGGAATAACTACTGTCAAACTGGATATGATCCGGAATTATATCATTCTTCTGAAAGATCGTAGACAATGCCACTGCTGTGTTCAGTACTGTATCTCCTTTAATATCCAGTTTTTCATCCATTACAATGCTGTTTACCTGGATTCCGTCAAAATACGGAACAGTTTCATCCCTGGTCTGAGATCCCTCTACAAAAGTTCCATTCCTGTCGAAGTATATATAACTGTCAAGATATTTGATACAGCCAACTGTCTTTTTTTCCTTAACACTGATACAGATTGTGCTCCTGTTCAGCTGAGTAACCTTAAATGCATCTACATATGCAATATCTCCTGTATTGGTCGTACTGTAGAGCAAAGGTGCAAGGACCGAGTTTGAAGCCAACGGTCCCCGAAGCACCATTTTCTTTACTTCTTCGTCTGTATAATGAGTGGTTCCCCTCACCTCTATGGAATCTACTTTATAATAAGAAAAGAAAGCGATCACAGCAACAAGAATCCCTGCTCCTATTACGCCTGCCAGTATCTTCTTTGTCTCCCTGCTTACAGAAGTTCTTTTCCCATAATTACTTTTTCTCATAAATCTCCAAATCCTCTGCTGGAGGACTGCCATATCCTGCAGCCCAAAGCCTGTAAATCTTCACAAATGTGCTCATATCCTCTGTTGATGAAGCCGGCTTCTGCAATACAGGTCTCCCCCTCAGCTATAAGCGCCGCAATAATTAATGCCGCTCCTCCTCTGAGATCTCCGGCCTGTACCTGCATCCCTGTAAGAGGTCTTCCTCCTGAGATCACAGCCATATCACCATTTATCCTGATATCCGCACCCATTTTATTCATCTGAAAAGCGCTGCCAAATCTCCTGTCAAAAATCCGCTCCCTGATCATACTCTGTCCCGGTATTCCCGCCAGTACAGCCATCAGCGGTGCCTGAAGGTCTGTTGGAAATCCAGGATATGTTCCGGTCTTCACCAGCGACACAGGTCTGACTGCCTTCTTTCCATTGACCTCTAGTGTACCACTATTCGCTTCATATTGTCCACCCATTTTCTGATATACTTCCAGGAAGGCCTCTAATTCCTCTGTAGGCACATTTTGCAAAGTAATCTCACTTCTGGCTGCAGCTGCCGCACAAATATAAGTTCCGGCTACGATTCTGTCAGGCGGAATCTCATAATCTCCAGGTCCCAGTTCACTGACTCCCTGAATTCTGATTTCTCCGGTTTCTTCCCCTTCGATCATCGCTCCCATCATTCTGAGATACCGGCAAAGCCAGAAAACCTCCGGTTCTTTGGCACAATTATGCAGATAACTGATTCCGTCCGCCTGCGTTGCAGCTAATACCGCCTGCTGTGTTGCTCCTACACTTGATTTTGAAAAAAATATCTCTTTTGCATAAAATCTGTTGCACTCCGCATCCAGATAATCTTCAGTTTCATGGATCTCGGCTCCAAGGCTCCTCAGAGCCATAAGATGGAGATCTATCGGTCTTTTCCCTATGCTACATCCTCCCGGATATCCGATCCTGCATTTCTTATTTCTGGAAAGAACTGCTCCAAGCAGGATCACAGAGGAGCGCATTCTTCCTGTATATATATCTGAAATTTCCGTTTTATCTGCATTCTCACAGTCCAGGTAGAGATCATGGTCCTTCCACCAGGTAACTGCACCAAGACTTTTCAGAATTTCTTCCATACAAAAAACATCAGAAATCTTCGGACAGCCTCTGAGAACACTGAGACCTCTGTGCATTAACGATGCAGCCATCATTGGCAATGCTGCGTTTTTGGAGCCCTGTATGAAAATCTCTCCGCTCAGAGAGCCTTTGCCCAGCACATGGATCTCATCCAAACCTTTCACTCCTAAAGGGCCTCTTACCTTATAGTATATGTTTTCTCTTCTTATCCGTTACTTTTCCTTATTTTATGTCACTTTTCATGCTGTCGTACTCTTCTGTAACTGCTTACGCTTAATGCAAGCCCCATTTCCCCCAGCAGAAACACTACTGAGGTTCCGCCATAGCTGATAAAGGGCAGTGTAATCCCTGTATTCGGAATGGTATTGGTCACAACTGCAATATTCAGGATAACCTGAATCGCCAGATGTCCCATAATACCGCCACAGATCAAAGCACCAGCCAAATCCTCTGCATGCATAGAAATAACACCCAGTCTCCACAAAAGCAATGCAAACATCAGAATCAATATAGCCGCCCCCACAACTCCCAGTTCCTCACATATGATAGAGAAAATCATATCATTCTGTGCTTCCGGTACAAATCCCAGCTTCTGAAGGCTGCTTCCAAAACCTCTGCCAAAAATCCCGCCGCTTCCGATAGCATACAGTCCCTGGATAGTCTGAAAGCCTTTTTCATATTTCTCCGGATTTCTCCAGATTGACAGGCGTTCCAGACGATAACTCTCAGCAGCCAGAAAAATTGCTATAAACCCTATTCCCGCACTGCCAAGTCCAATAAACTGCATGTATTTCGGATTTGAAGCAAAAATCAGAATAACTCCGATTCCCAATATAATAATGGCAGTACTCAGATTATTGGAACCTACCAGGCCAACAATGGGAAGCAGGGTCAACATGGTCCTGCACATAAACCAGAATCCTTCCGTCCGTTTCTGTGACTTTTCAATCTGCCATGCAAGAAAAAGGATCACCGCAACTTTTGCAAACTCCGATGGCTGAAAAGATAAAGGTCCCAGATTCAGCCATCTCTTTGACCCATTAATTTCCTGTCCGAACAAGAGCACTGCTGTGGAAAGAACCATAGAAAGCAGATATGCAGCCGGCGCCAGTCTGAGAAAGAAATGATAATCCACATTGGAAACTATATACATAGCCACTATTCCCAATGCTGTAGCAAACAACTGTTTCTTAAAATAATAGGCAGAGTCGCCGAAGCGCACTCTGCCATTATATTCACTTGTACTGAACAAAACTGCAAGCCCAAAAAGTGCAAGCAGTACAACCAGTACCAGCATCGTTATATCTTTTTTTGATGTCATCCGGTTCTCTCCAAATCATCTATAGCCTGCCGGCTCAGATCTGTTTTCATCTGCCGGATGACTATAAGCACCTTACTTATAGATATTCTACAGATTTCTTACATATTCCTTAAACATATCTCCACGCTGCTCATAATTATCAAACTGTCCCCAGCTTGCACATGCAGGAGAAAGTAAAACAGCATCACCAGGCTGTGCTTTTTCTGCGCATACCTTTACCGCTTCTTTCAGGTCCTCACAGAGGATAATATCGTAAAAACCATGTTTCTCAGCTGCTTCTTTTATCTTTTCTCTGGTCTGTCCGATCAGTACCAGGTAACGGACTTTTCCGTCAAAAGCTTCAATCCATTCATCATAACTTGACTGTTTATCATAACCGCCGCCAATCAGAAGTGTCGGACGATTCATTGCCTGAATTCCTTTGATAGCTGCATCCGGATTAGTTCCTTTGGAATCGTTATAATAAGCAACTCCGTTCTTTTCTGTTACATACTCGATTCTGTGTGCAACCGCGGTAAACTCACAGATACTCTTACGGATACTGTCCATGGATACTCCGTCATAATAAGCCATTGCAACAGCAGCCATTACATTCTCAAAATTGTGTTTGCCAAGAAGTTTCAGATCTTCTGTCTTTACTACTTCGAGTTCTTTTGCTCCATCCCTGAGAACAATAGTGTTTCCATCCAGATAAATACCCTCATCCAGTTTACGCTCGCTGGAGAAATATACCACTCTCGGAGTCAGATTTTCTCCAAACTTACGAAGTACTTCATCCTCATAATTCAGAACACAGACATCTTCAGTTCCCTGATTCTCAGTGATCAGTTCTTTCACACGAATGTACTCTTCCATTGTATGGTGACGATTCAGATGATCCTCTGTGATATTTAAGATTGCGGATACCTTTGGTGCAAACTCTTCGATTGTTTCAAGCTGAAAACTGCTGATTTCTGCAACAGTTACAGAATTCGGTTTCATTTCCAGAGCTTTGGAAGTATACGGAGTTCCGATATTTCCTACAACAAATACAGACTCACGGGCATCCTGCATGATTTTTCCCAGAAGTGCTGTAGTAGTTGTCTTTCCATTAGTTCCTGTAATGGCAAGTACTTCACCGTCTCCCACTCTGTATGCCAGTTCCACTTCTCCCCATACAGGAAGCCCCTGTTCATAAAAATTCTTCACAATCGGAAGATCCGTCGGTACACCAGGACTAAGGACTACAAGATCAAGGCTCTCCTGTACTTCTTTTGGGAGTTCTCCGGCATATACTTCCACCGGATAAGTTCCATCTGTTTTATGTACAACTGCCTCTTTATCAATTTCTGCATTCCCGTCATAAATAATCGGAGATGCTCCTACTTTTGCAAGAAGGTCAGATGCTCCGATTCCGCTCTTTCCGGAACCGAATACAAGGACCTTTTTTCCCTGTAATTCCATAATAATTTCCTCCTATTACCAGCCCACTGCCGGACTTACAGATATATTTTATATTACAGCGCAAGCAGTGCGATCATGCACATAACAGCTGTAATTACTGAGAACACTGCAACTACACGTGTCTCAGACCATCCGCATAATTCAAAATGATGATGGATCGGTGCCATCTTAAAGATACGTTTGCCATGTGTTGCCTTGAAGTAAGTTACCTGAATCATAACAGAAAGTACCTCGATCAGGTAGATCAAACCTACGATCAGGATAAATAATGGCATTTGCATCACATATGCTGTACCTGCTACAAATCCTCCAAGTGCCAGAGAACCGGTATCTCCCATAAATACTTTTGCAGGATATACGTTAAATAACAGGAATCCCATCAGACTTCCTACAACTGCACAGGTAATCGGTTCAATTCCGGATTTCATTCCGATAGAAACCACAGAGAAGAATACCGCTACGATCAAAGTCACACTGGAAGCGAGGCCGTCAAGACCATCTGTAAAGTTTACGCCGTTTACTGTACCAATCACTGCAAAGAAAAGTACCGGGATTGCCAGCCATCCGAGATTCAGGAAATGTCCGCTCCAGAACGGGATTCTCATTGTCAGAGAAATATCTGTATACTTAACAATATAAAATACAAAGATTGCTGTCAGCACTACCTGAAGAGAGAACTTCTGCCACGGGAGCAGTCCATCTGAACGTTTCAGAACTACCTTCAGATAATCATCCAGAAATCCGATAATTCCAAATCCCAGAGTCAGGAATAATACCGGAATGATCTTCGGATAGTCACCTACATAAAACAACGCAGTAACAGCTGTAGCGATCAGAAAAATCACACCGCCCATTGTAGGAGTTCCGGCTTTCTTTAAGTGGGACTGTACGCCCTCTGTTCTTTCCGTCTGGCCCATCTTCAGTTTCCTAAGAAACGGAATGATGATCGGTCCTAATACAACGCTGATTGCAAACGCGATCAGCACAGGGATTACAACTTGAAATTCCATCTCACACCTCGTTCATTCTTTCGTTTTTTTACTGAAAGTATTTTGATGCTGCCGGCAAAAGTGAACAGCAACATTTTGTCATATTCTTTCAGATTGCTTTTAGTATACGGCTTTTTTGCTTATTTATCAACCCTGGCAGTACGATTTTAACCAATTCCGGAAAGTCCGTCTGATCTGAGTCAAACAGATATTCGCAATTGAAGCAGGAGGCTTACCTGATTCAGTTAAGAACCGCTCAGTTTACTGTGGTATCTTTTTCTATTCCCAGATATGGCAAAATATTTTCGAATATGCTGCGTATTACCGGAGCAGCAATTGTTCCACCATAATAAATCCCCTGCGGATCATGAATGATACATAATCCCAGAACTGTAGGATTTTCCGCAGGTGCAAAACCGAGGAATGAAGAAATATAACGGTTAGCACTTCTGGGAAGTGTCTGTGATGTTGCAGTCTTTCCGCCGATGGAATACCCTTCAATCTTTGCGTTTCTTCCTGACCCCTGAGAGACTACTGTTTCCAATATATTCCTTACTTCTCTGGATGTCTCCTGCGAAACAATTCCCTCCTGTACCGGAAATTCCAGTTTTTCGCCCTGGGTTCCATCCGAATTTAAAACTGCTACTCCAAAATGCGGCGTAACACGTCTTCCTCCGTTGATCAGAGAACTTACTGTTGTTGCCAGCTGAACAGGTGTGATCTGAAAAGACTGCCCAAAAGAAACTGTTGCCAGCTCTACCTCTCCCATATTTTTCTTCTGATGCATGATTGTTCCAGCTTCTCCCGGAAGATCGATACCGGTTTTATTCAAAAGACCAAATTGTCTGAAGTATTGATAATAACGTTCCACGCCAAGCCGGAGTCCTACTTCAATAAACACAGGGTTGCAGGAATTTTGTGCTCCTTCTACGAAATTCTGAGCTCCGTGACCGGTTCTCTTGGCACAATGTATCCTGCGATCCTCTACCAGCTTATATCCCGGACAGTAGAAACGATCGTTTGCAGAGACAACACCTGCTTCCAGTCCGGCGGACATAGTAATAATCTTAAATGTAGACCCTGGCTCATAAGTATCATTCAGACACGGATTGCGCCACATCTGGTTTAACAGATCCTGTTTTCTTTCAGCCTCTGTTTTTTGATCAGTCTCCTGAATTTGTGAATCCTGCGAAGCAGCTGTCTCCTGCACCTGTAAAGCATCAGTCAAAGTAAATGGATCATTCAGGTCAAATTCCGGTACATTTACACATGCATATATTTCGCCGTTCTGTGGATTCATTAAGAGTATAGATACTCTCTCTGCCTGTTTTTCTTCCATTACTTTCAGCGCTGCCTGTTGAACAAATTCCTGAATATTCGCATCCAGACTAAGCAACAGACTTTTTCCCTCCACAGGATCCTCTCTGGTCTCTCCCAGCTTATCAATTTCTACGCCTCTGGCATCTGTAGTTGTTAATATTTTTCCCGGCTCACCTTTTAATATCTCTTCATATTTTACTTCAAGACCTATGATTCCCTGATTATCTCCGCCGGTAAAACCAATCACCTTGGAAGCCAGACTCCCATATGGATAATAACGTTTATAGTCCTCATCTACTTTCACTCCTGCCAGATTGCTTTCTCTGATCGAATCTCCTACACTTTTCTCCACATTTGTCTTAACCCTTTCTATGGAAGAAACCTTTTCCACACGCTTACGTACTGCTGCTTCGTCCATTCCCAGTTTCTCTGTCAGCATTGTGATTACTTTCTCCGGTTCTTTAATCTGACTGTGAATCACAGATATCGTACAAACAGTCCTGTTGGATGCCAGAACTTTTCCTTTTGCGTCCAGAATCTTGCCGCGTGCTGCCTTAATATCCCGTTCTCTCTCATGGAGATCTTTTGCCTTCTCATAATAATAGTCAGACCGAAAGCACATCAGATACACAAGTCTTCCGATCAACCCCACCATCAGCAGGATGCAGCAGATAAATACCACCCATATTTTCTTCTTATGAAATGTCATATTCTTTTTCATAAAAAATCCCCGCAGAGATTGTCATAATAATATATGACAAATCCCCGCGGGGGTATGTTCTTTATTCCTGTTGAGCCTTTATTCCAGACCTGCCTCTTCGTTAGTGATTCCGTCAGATTCTGCGTTATTGTCCTCCGTAGTCTCTGCTTCATCATCCTCCAGGGGAGCAGGTGCGTCCGGATTGGACACCGCATCTCCGGAAGCATCTGCTTCTGTGCTTCCTGAACCGGCAACCAGGTTTGTAGACATCTTATAATTACCGCTATCGTCCAGAATATGGTCACCGTTAGAATCCAGCAGATATCCGTTTTCATCAATTCTGTTTCCATCCCAGTCGATCAGATTACCGTCTGCATCTACCAGATTACCGTCACTGTTCAGTGAACTGCTTGACGTCGTGCTCTTTAAGTGACCTTTGAAACCTTCCCACAACTCGGTTTCCGGTACCGTTCCGTTTTCAGCTTCATCTGGTGTTACATTCAGATACGGCAGAAGTTCGGAAAGAATTCCCTGTGCGATATACTGTGCGTAAGTACTGTTGGCCTGATCATCTACATTCGGCTCATCTACTACCACATAAATCACAACTGCCGGATCATCTACTGGTGCAAATCCGATAAAAGAAACCAGATACTTGCCGTTTCCTCGAGGATATTTTTCGGCTGTACCTGTTTTTCCGCCTGAACTGTAACCCTGTACTTTTGAATGACGGCTGGTACCCTGCTGTACACTTAATTCCATGTAACTTCGAATATCACTGGAAATTGCAGATGAAATTGTCTGTTTCAGGAGCGTTGGTGTAATAGTCTTTACTGTTCCTCCACTGCTGTCAAGAATTTTGGTAACTAGATGCGGCTGATAATAATATCCTCCATTGATAACAGAGCTCATAGCATTGATTTCCTGGATCATAGTAGACGTAAATCCCTGACCGAATGCAGAACATGCAAGCTCTGTCTCTCCCATAGAATCCTTTGTATGAATAATACCAGCGCCTTCATTTGGAAGATCAATTCCGGTTCTGGTTCCAAAGTTAAAGAGACTTTGTGCTTTGATAAACTGTGTAGCTCCCATTTTGGCACCGATCTGCATCATAGCGTCATTACAGGAATTGGCAATTACCTCACCCAGTGTCTCAGTCCCGTGTGCATCCGGATATACTGCACACTTAATCATGGTATCACCAAAAGTCTGCGCACCGTCACATACGAATGTATCAGTTTCCTGTATTGCACCTTTCTCAAGTGCAGATGCCATAACAATCGGTTTCACAACAGACCCCGGCTCATAAGCATCTGTAACACAGAAGTTACTCCACATACCGTTCAGTGCATCCACAGTCTCCTCGTCATTCATTGCCTTAATCTCGTCTTCAGAATATACATTTGAAAGATCTCGCGGATTATTCAGATCATAACGATCGCCTCCATCCATAGCAATAATCTCACCTGTTGACGGATTTTCAACAATAACACCTATGTTCTTGGCTCCCATAGCTTCCTTAAAACCATTAACATATTTCTCAACGATCTGCTGAGCACCGATATCAAGACTGGTCTGAATGCTCTTGCCGTTTACTGCAGCAATGATAGTCTGTTCCACATCAGAATCATTATTGATGTAACCATACTGTCTTCCGTCTACACCGGTAAGAGTACTGTTGTAATATCCTTCCAGTCCGATATCAGCAACATCTCGATCCAGAGTAAAACCTATCGTATCACATGCAGTTTCATTGAATGGATAGCTCCTCAGGTAATCCTCTTCAAACCAGATACCTTTTATATCAGCTCTCTCTTTTGCCTGTTCAGCGGTAAGTCCGGAATCCTCATCTTCCGCCACGTATTTTTCAAATTCTTTCTTCTGATCCATAGGTAACTGTTTCATCAATATCTGATACTGGCTCTGACTGATTCGCGAATCTGACAGAAGTGAACGTACCGTTTCTTCATCAATTCCCAGCTGTTCATTTAATGCACGTATCGTCGGTTCTACATAATCACTGTCCGAATTTACAGTTTTACAATCCAGGATCACATTATAAACCTTATTGCTGGTTGCAAGTATATTCCCATTCTTATCGTAAATATCGCCTCTCTTGGCTGGCAGAACCTGGCTTTCATATTTTTGCTGTGCCTGGCTTAATACCTGTTTCTTGTATTTACTGCCACTTATTGCATTAATATAAGTAATTCTTACTATTAATACTACTAAAGCCAGTAACACTATCGTAAATAGCATTACCAGCTTTTTTTTCATGTTATAATTTATTTTTCTCTGTGGTCTCTTCTGACCTTTTTTTCTTGTATTGCTCAATTAATCACCTACTTTGAATCTGGTATATCCTGATACTGTCTCACATAGCTGTTTCCGGATGTAGAATAGGTTACTGTCTGATCGTCTGACGGATATTTCATTCCCAATCGTCCTAATGCTGTCTGTTTAATCTGGTTCAGATCTATATTAGATGTTATCTGGCTGTAATATGCGTCATTATCTTCTTTTAAATTTGCCAACTCCTCCTCAAGGGATGCAACAGTACTCATCTTAGCCGTAATTTCCGACTTATACTGAAGATATTTTACAGAGCAAAACAAAATCGCTGCGCATACAACTACAAGAAACACAACAAATCCCCAGTTCATAGCTGTGGCTTTCTGCCTGTTTCTCTGCGCTGCTTTACTCAGCTCATGCTTTTGCTTCTGTACCGGCTGTGCCTGCACTCTGCGGTTTCGATTAGTCTGCGTTCCCGGATGCTGTCTTTCTGGCTGTCTCGTCCTCTCCGGAACTTCTGCAAGGCGTCTGACCGTGTTTCCTTCAACGTACATTCCTCTGTTTACTCTGGCATTGGTTCTGCTTCTTCTTGCTGTTTCAGTCCTGGTCGTCTTCGCCATTTCATGCCTCACTACTAATTACAATACTCTCTCAAAAATTCTAAGCTTTGCACTCTTGGAACGCGGGTTCTCTTCCATTTCCTTCTCCCCGGGAAGAACCGGTTTCCTTGTAATCACTTTACCTTTTGATTTCTTTCCGCATACACATACCGGAAAGTCTGGCGGACAGGTACAAGGATTCTCATTCTTTCTGAAAATCGTCTTAACAATCCTGTCTTCCAGTGAATGGAAAGTAATGATGCAAAGTCTTCCGCCGTCATCAAGGATGTCGATCATTCCATCCAGTGACTCTCTCAGTACATCAAGTTCTCTGTTGAGTTCAATGCGGATTGCCTGGAATGTCCTCTTCGCCGGATGTCCTGACTTCACCTGCATTTTCATCGGAATAGATTCCCTGATGATCTCAGTAAGTTCTCCGGTCGTAGTGATCGGCTTCACCTGTCTGGCTGATACAATATGCTTTGCAATATTCTTTGCAAATTTATCTTCACCGTAATCACGAATGATACGATATAACTCTTTCTCTTCATAACCATTGACAATGTCACTGGCTGTCTGTGTCTGGCGCTGATCCATGCGCATATCCAATGGTGCATCTACTCTGTAAGTAAATCCACGTTCTTCATTATCAAGCTGATAGGAAGATACCCCTAGATCAAGGAGAATCCCGTCGACTTTATGGATGCCTCTTGCTGCCAGTTCCTGTACCATGTAACAATAATTGCTGCGAATGATCGTCGCCTGATTGTAGGCGGCTAACCTCTCACTCGCAGCAATTATCGCATCCTGGTCCTGATCTATGCCAATAAATCTCCCCTTGGCAGAAAGTTTCTTACACACCTCCAGGGCATGTCCCGCACCTCCTAAAGTGCCATCCACGTAGATTCCGTCAGGCTTGACATTCAAGCCTTCAATGGTCTCTTCCAGTAATACAGATTTGTGTTTAAATTCCATCTCCGTCTCCTGTCTGGATTTGCTCTGCAAGATACTTTAAATGATTTCTGTCAGATTGTGATTCCCATGTCCTGCATGCTCTCTGCAATGCTGTCCATATCATCATAATTGCAGTTCTCACTCCACTTTTCTTTGCTCCAAACTTCAATTCTGTTTAAATTACCTGTCAGAACTACATCTTTCTCCAGGCCCGCAAATTCGCGCAGAGTCTGCGGCACAAGGATTCTCCCCTGCTTGTCCAGTTCACATGTAGTTGCTCCAGCTACAAAGAATCGTGAAAAAGTTCTGGCATTTTTGTTTGTAAGTGGTAATGCTCTGAGTTTCATTTCAAAGGCTTCCCATTCATCCATTGGATAGATAGAAAGACAACCATCAAGTCCTTTCGTCAAAACAAACTCATCTCCTAAGAGATCTCTGAATTTAGACGGAATGATCAGACGCCCCTTCGCGTCAATCGTATGATTGTACTCTCCCATGAACATGTAACTCACCTACTCTCATGAAATCTGAATCTCCCCTTCAGATTTCCAGGCGGTAATGGTCTGGTCTGCCATTGTTCCCCCACTCACCACCACTATTCACCACTTTCTACCACTTATGTGCTTATTCTAAACTATTTAGGGTGAAAAAACAAGGGTCTGAAAAATTTTTTTTAAATTTAGAACTCTGTTAACATTTATGAAACATACTTATTTTACAGCAAAAATGGGACAATTATACAAAAAAGTGGGTTGAAATCCCACTTTCAACCCACTTCGCTTTTATATATACTGTTTTGTTACTGGTCTTCCTCTGAATTTGTGGGAGATTTTCCCACATGATGTCTCCACTGCTCCGAAATGTGTGCATATTCAGAATCTTCCCAATTTAACATTTCGTCCGGTTCTTCCTTTGCTTTCTGTCCGGATTTCTTCGACTTAACTGTCTCTTCGAAATCTCCAGGCATCTGATTATGTTCGGATTCTGCACCCACAGTGTTTTCTGTCTGAACATTTTCTTCATACTGAAGTTCTGTATCTGACTCTCCATTCACTTCTGTCTGCACTGCATTCTGTGCGTCTTTTCCTTTTTCATAGATGTCACTATGTGCAGTCTCCTGCCGGGCATCTATAAGTGCTCTTCTTCGCCTGCGTATAGCCGCTCTCTTCTGTGCCATTACCCCACGCACAACTACCATCGGTGCACAGATTACAAACAACACTGCAGAAATCACCAATGAAATTCCAATCTTTGTTCCCGGAATATAAAGTTTATCTGTCCTGCACCATTCAAAGAAAAACCTTCCAAGCCCATAACCTGCCAGATAAATCATGAACAGCTCGCCTTCATATCTCTTCTTCCTGCGAAGTGCAAGAAGCAAAAGGAGCAGGAACAGACACCACAGACTCTCATAAAGAAAGACCGGTTGAACCTGAATATAAGAAACCCCATCGATTGTCATTAGATTATCTCTCATGGTTCCCGAAACTTCTCCGGAGCGAACCGCTGAAATCGGAAGCTGCATTGCCCATGGCAGATTTGTGTATTCGCCAAAAGATTCTCTGTTAAAAAAATTCCCCCAACGCCCTATCATCTGCCCAAGAAGTATTCCAAGACTTGCAGTATCTGCTATTTTCCAGAAATTCAGCTTTGCGATCCGGCAGAATATCGCAGCAGCAAGAAATCCAGCCAGCAGCCCGCCATAAAATCCATAACCGCCATTTCTAAGATCCAGAACCGCTCTCAGATTTTCTCTGTAAAGCTCCCAGGAAAAGATAACATAAAACAATCTGGATCCTACAACAGAAACCAGCAGAGAAACCATCATCATATCAAGATATTTATTCTGATCTTCGTTGTTTCGTTTTGCTTCCAGTGTCACCATTCCCATTCCCAGAAGCGCACCAACTGCAATCAATATCCCATATATGGTAAATTCCATCCCAAATATCTGAAATGACCGGGGCACATAAGATAAAATCAGATTAAGACCCGGAAAACGTATCGACATTTCCATATATCACCTGTTTATCATACATTGAATCGGAATAAAATTACGTCTCCATCCTGTACAATGTATTCTTTACCTTCCATTCTTACAAGACCTTTCTCTCTGGCACCTGCATAAGAACCGCAATCCAGAAGATCCTGATAATTAACAACTTCAGCTTTGATAAATCCTCTTTCAAAATCTGTGTGGATCTTGCCAGCTGCCTGTGGAGCTTTTGTTCCAATCTTAATAGTCCATGCTCTTGTCTCATCCTCACCGGAAGTAAGAAAGCTCATAAGTCCAAGGAGATGATAGCTTGCCTTTACCAGTTTCTCAAGTCCGGATTCTGTAAGTCCCAGATCCTCAAGGAACATCTTCTTTTCATCATCATCCAGTTCTGAGATTTCTTCTTCGATTTCTGCACAGATTACAAAAATTTCACTGTTCTGCTCTGCTGCATATTTGCGAACTGCCTGTACATGTTCATTACTTGCACCATCGTCTGCCAGATCATCTTCTGCAACGTTTGCTGCATAGATCACCGGTTTCCATGTGAGCAGATTGTAAGTAGCCATCCACGCTTCTTCGTCTTCATTTTCCAGTTCCATTGTGATAGCCATTTTGCCATCTTCCAGATGAGCTTTTACTTTCTGAAGGAAATCAAGTTCCTTGGCAGCTTCTTTGTCCATACGGGCAGTCTTGGTTACTTTTGCAATTCTTCTCTCAAGAATCTCAAGGTCAGAGAATACCAGTTCAAGGTTAATAGTTTCAATATCACGAAGAGGATCGATGCTTCCATCTACATGAATAACATTGGAATCCTCAAAGCAGCGTACAACATGAACGATAGCATCTACCTCACGGATATTTGCAAGGAACTGATTTCCAAGCCCTTCACCTTTAGATGCCCCCTTTACAAGTCCTGCAATATCTACAAACTCGATCACAGCAGGTGTCACTTTCTTAGAATGATAGAAATCTCCCAGAAGTTTCAGTCTTTCATCCGGCACAGTAACAACACCCACATTCGGATCAATGGTACAGAACGGATAGTTTGCTGATTCTGCTCCTGCCTTCGTTAATGAGTTAAATAATGTACTTTTTCCAACGTTTGGTAATCCAACTATTCCAAGTTTCATCTTTCTCTATATCTCCTTTAAATGTATTGATTTTACGGTGTTTTTCAGATACTCCTTAAGCTCGGGTGTACCACTTAGCAATCCATTCCCGTCAGCAACCCAAGCAATGTTCCTCTTTCAAAATACTTTCATCATTTTATCATAACCATTTGTGATGTGCAAGGTCACTGTTTCTCCTGTACACAGGTTACTATTTACTGATTACTGTTCACTCCGTACCCAGTAATACGCTTGGCGATGCAGAAATTCTATCGTCTCAGGCAATCTGGAATGAATTTTCACATCGTTACCGAAAACAGAGTTAACAATAACAAGTATATTGTCAGTCTCGGGACATAATCATCAACAAGGATCCTGATTCATACGTTACCTTTGCAATTTCACTACTGATCTCATTGCTTACAGTAAGTCCGCTGTCTGCAGCTGTCAGATGGTATTCATTTAACGAATATTTAAATCCTTCCAGCGTCAGGCCCGTTACCTCTCCGCCCAGTGAAAAAAATGATACATATTTCCCAAACTGTTCAGATTTCTTAAGAACTGTCCCACTTGGAATCAGTTTCATATAATTATAGCGATCAAGAAGTGTTACTGATGCCCTCTGTTTTTGTGCCAGAACAAGAAGTCCAAAATTGGCCATCAGGTGATCCACTCTTTTTCCGGTCACCCCAAGAATAACTATCTCTTTTGCCCCGGTACGAATCGCATAGTTCATTGCAGACTGCGTATCTGAATCATCTTTCTCTGGTCTCAGACGAATAACATCTATGTCTTTTGGCTTTTTTTCAAATTCTTTCTGAATTTTCCAGTTTGTCATCCCACCATAAGGAATTTCACTGTCTGCTTTGTTTCTATCCGAAATTTCCAGAAATTCTTTTCCGTCTTCTGACAGACTGTCAAAATCTCCGATCACTACATCCGGCATAATCCGACAATCCAGAAAGAATTCCAGGCCTCTGTCTGCTGCAATAAGACGTATATTTTCTTCCCTACATTTTTCTGTATACTTTTTCAAAAAATCGAGGGCAAAATCACACTGGATATCGCCCCCGCTTACAATTATTGTATCTATCATGCTATTCCTCAGTCAAGTGTTCTTATAATTTCATCCATCTTCTCTCTGGCATGCTTTACATTTGCTTCCAGATCACCGTTGAATACATAAGAACCAGCCACCAGCAGATTTGCTCCTGCTGTCAGTACTGTCTCCATTGTTTCATCATTGATGCCTCCGTCTACCTGAACATCTACATTCAGGTTCTCAGCATCAATCAATTCTCTTACTTCTCTGATCTTTTCTGTACATTCATCCATATATTTCTGTCCACCAAATCCCGGCTGTACAGTCATGATCAGAACCATATCCACATCCTCAAGCATATGACTGATGTCATTTACCGGTGTAGCAGGTTTGATAGAAATGCCTACTTTTACCCCTGCTTCACGAATCTGCTCAATAGTTCTCTCAATATCCTCACATGCCTCTGCATGAACAGTAATGGAATCTGCACCACATGCAACAAAATCCCTGATATATCTTTCAGGTTCTGTAACCATAAGATGTACATCAAAGAACATCTTAGATTCCTTCCTGATAGATTTAATCACCGGCATACCAAAAGAAATACTTGGCACAAAATCACCGTCCATGACGTCAATATGGAGCCACTCGACCCCCTCT
Organism: uncultured Blautia sp.; assembly: GCA_934416185.1. GTDB lineage: Bacteria > Bacillota > Clostridia > Lachnospirales > Lachnospiraceae > Blautia_A. The sequence goes on from CAKRWH010000002.1 coordinate 113,066, forward strand.
TTTTCCAAAGTCTTGATCTGTTCGCCCAAACGGTTAAAATCTGCCGACAAAATAGAAGGGCACAACTGATACATAATTAGAATCTCCTTTTCTCTTTTAATTCATTATAAAGTCCTAAATAATCTTCATACCTGAGCTGGCTGATCTTATGCTCTGCCAACGCTTCCTTTACACCACAGTCCGGCTCATGGATATGTCTGCATCCCTGAAACCTGCACTGATCTTCATACTTACGAAACTCCGGAAAATAATCTTTAAGTTCCTGTTCTTCAATATCTGTCAGATACAGGGAAGAAAATCCCGGTGTATCCATCAGATAAGTATCATGTCCTACCGGAATCACCTGCGAATGCCGTGTAGTATGTTTTCCACGTTTCAGTTTCTTACTGATTTCCCCTGTCTCCATCTGTACATTTTCCTGCAATGCATTGGTAATAGAAGACTTTCCCACACCCGAAGGTCCGGCAACTACTGTTGTCTTTCCACTAAGGATTTCACGAATCTCATCTAATCCCTCATTATTAAATGTACTGGAAAAGATTACGTGATATCCGCAGCTCTCATAAGTTTCGGATAAAAGCTCCAGATCTTTCTGTGTTGCCAGATCCTTTTTGTTAAAACATATAACTGCCGGAACATTCTCCTTTTCCATCATGATCAAAAAGCGATCCAGCAGCATGAAATTCGGTTTTGGATTCTCCATCGCAAAGATTACAAAAGCCTGATCCACATTGGCAACCGCCGGGCGAATCAGCGAATTTTTTCTCGGAAGGATGGCAGTCACACTGCCCTCCTTCTCATTTTCATCCAAAATTTCAATTTCTACATTATCCCCCACAAGAGGTTTCTGTTTATCTTTTCTGAATATTCCCTTAGCTTTGCATTCATAAATCTCATCATTCTCTGCATAAATGTAGTAAAATCCTGCAATGCCTTTAATTATCTTTCCCTGCATGAACTACTCTGCCTTAGCAAATGTAATAGAGTAATTTCCAAGTTCCTGATAAGTTCCGTTAACCTGTTCGGACAGATACAAAGTACCTTCACTGATACCAGGTGCTCCTGTAATATCCAGATCATATGGGAACTGTATTGTCTGATCCTCCAGAACTACAGACGCTGTCGGTGTTCCGTTTACATTCTGAACCAGTTCTAGACGCACCGGACCTCCTGTATATCCGGTCGGAGTATTCAGAGTCTGTGTACATTTCCATACTTCTCCGGCTGCTACAGCTGCACTGTTATCTGTAGATGTGTTATCAGCAGTCTGAGTTGCGCTGTCTGCTGCCGCAGATTCAGTACTCTGTACAGCTGCAGGGTCCTGATCTCCTGTACTTACAGTAATCACAACATTAACTGTATCCGGATCCTCCCAGTTTCCCGCTTCCGGTTCCTGCGCAATTACTTCTCCGGCTGCTACTTCTGTGCTCATTTCCTCTTTTACTTCTACATTAAGGAATTTACCAAAAGTAGTGATCGCGTCGTTCTTTGTCATCCCCACAACACTTGGAACTTCTACGCTGTTGCCATAGTCAACTCCACGGCTGACAACCAGTGTAATGGTATCTCCGGCTGAAACAGATGATCCGGCATCCGGAGTTGTAGAATATGCATATCCCGGATCAACGATCGGGGTACCATCATCGTTCAGTTCACTGTATTCTTTCTGAACCGTAACATTTAATCCCATATCCTCCAGAGTCTGCTGTGCATCCACTCCTGTCTGTCCGTCCACATCAGGAACTGTGATCTGCTGTGCACCCTTACTGATATAATATTTGATAGTAGTATACTGCTCTACTTTGCTTCCTTTAGGAATATCCTGTGAAGAAATGGTTCCCTTGGCCTGAGTAGAAGCTTCTTCTCCCATTGGCTGAATACCAAGTTTCATATCTTTTGTGATATTCTTTGCTTCATCCTCTGTCTTACCTAACAGATCCGGTACTGTTACCATTCCATCGTCTGCATCTGAAGTATTGGTCTGTTCTGTCTTTGTCTTGGCTTTGTCACTGCCTCCGATCAGTCCAGACGCCTTGCCTGCAACAAAAATGATCGCAACTAAAATTATAACTCCCAGTAACAGCATCGCAATAGTCAGTCCGTGACCACCACGTTTCTTTGTTTTCTCTTTTTTTGATGATTTCTTTCTGTGTTTCTTTACTTCAGGTTCATCATCATAATCCGTCTCATTAATCTCCTCTTCCAGAGACTCTGCTTCTGATTTGGAAATCTGTTTCGGCATATGCTTGATCTCGCCAAGTTCCTTGTCCGAGATCACAACTGTTTTTGCCTCGTTATCTACAGATGTCAATGTTACAAAATCACCCTGCGGATCGATCAAAGAATGCTTCAGGTCTGCAATCACATCCTCCATATTCTGATAGCGGCGATCCACACTCTTTTGTGTACATTTCAGGATGATCTGCTCCAGGCTATGCGGCAGGTCCTCTGCAAACACACTCGGTGGAACCATCTCTTCCTGCAAGTGCTTAATAGCGATTGCTACTGTTGTATCTCCGTCAAACGGAACTTTTCCCGTAACCATCTCATACATGGTAATACCAAGCGAATAGATATCACTCTTCTCATCGCTATATCCGCCACGAACCTGTTCCGGAGAACTGTAATGAACAGATCCCATTACGTTTGAACTTATTGTATTGGAAGAAGCAGCCCTTGCAATACCAAAATCAGTTACCTTAACTTTACCATCCATGGAAATGATTATGTTCTGAGGTTTTACATCTCTGTGCACAATACCATGGCTATGAGCAGCCTCCAGTCCCATAGATACCTGAATTGCAATACTTGTTGCTTCTTTTACCGAAAGTCTTCCTTTTTTGGATATATATTCCTTAAGAGTAATTCCCTCGATCAATTCCATAACAATGTAGTAAACTCCATTGTCGTCTCCTACATCAAATACATTTACAATATTGGGATGCGTCAGAACTGCAGCTGCCTGAGCTTCACTTCTGAACTTACGGATAAACGTCGTATCCTCCCGAAATTCCGGCTTAAGAACTTTTACAGCAACAAACCGATTCAGCTTATGGTCTTTTGCCTTGTATACGTCCGCCATTCCGCCGGTACCTATTTTTCCTAATATCTCATAGCGTTCAGCTATGATCATTCCAGTCTTTAACATGCTTTCACCTCATTTGCGAATGGTTCTATCAATACAATTGCAATATTATCCTTGCCGCCGTTGCGGTTCGCTTCTCTGATAAGTATTCTGCCCTTTTCGTCCAGATCTGTATCAGTATCAGTAATAATTTCCTGCAGCTGTCTGTCCTCAACCATATTGCTAAGTCCATCTGAACACATCAGAACCACATCTCCGGGTTCCAGTTTCAGGTCAAAGAAATCAATATCTACTGTTCTCTCCGCTCCGAGCGCCCTTGTGATGATATTCTTCTTAGGATGCTTTCTGGCCTGTTCTGCATCAAGCTCGCCCATCCTTACCATCTCCTGCACTAATGAGTGATCCTTTGTTATCTGCTGAATCTGTTCTCCAATCACATAAAGTCTACTGTCACCTACATTTGCCACATAAGCGTAATGCCCCACAATTGTGGCTGCTACCATCGTAGTTCCCATTCCTCTCAGCTTCTCATCCTGCTGGGCCTGCATAAGAATCTCAGTATTCACACATTCAATGGCATGACGGATTACTTTAACAGGATTGAAATCCGCATCGTGACGAATTTCTTCTACCATGGATGTGACTGCATGAGATGATGCATAATCACCAGCATTATGTCCGCCCATCCCGTCAGCAACAACAAACAGATTCGGAAGATTTCCAACCGGGTCAGCAGAAGCAAATACATAATCCTGATTCATCTTTCGCTTCTGCCCGACATCAGTAGCTGAATATATCCTCATGTCAATTCTCGCTTTCTGTTTTTTCCATATAACTTTTTCTCAACTGTCCACAGGCACCGTCTATATCGCTGCCCATTTCTCTTCTAATAGTAACATTAATTCCACATTTTTCAAGTTTTATTTTAAAATTCTCCACAGCCTGTCGTGTAGACCTTACGTAGGAACGTTCCTTGATCGGATTCACGGGAATCAAGTTTACGTGGCAGTTTATATCCCTGATTCTGCCGGAAAGTTCCCTGGCATCTTCATCACTGTCATTTACTCCAGCAACCAAACTGTACTCAAAAGTAATCCTGCGTCCTGTCTCTTCAAAATAATGCCGACATGCCTCCAGCACCTCATCCATGCTGTATTTGTTTGCAATTGGCATCAGTTCCCGGCGCTTTACATCATTTGGTGCATGCAGAGAAAGCGCCAGTGTCATCTGAAGCTTCTCTTTTGAAAGATCATAGATCTTTGGTACAAGTCCGCATGTAGATACAGTCAGATTCCTCTGACTGATATGAAGTCCGCCATCCTCTGTCAGGATATGTATAAATCTCAACAGATTTTCATAATTATCCAGAGGTTCTCCGGTTCCCATCACTACCACATTCGATACTCTTTCTCCTGTCATAGACTGAATCCTGTAGATCTGGTCCAGCATCTCTGAAGGCAGAAGGCATCTGGTCAGTCCGCCAATAGTGGATGCACAGAATCTGCATCCCATGCGACATCCTACCTGTGAAGAAATGCAAACAGAATTTCCATGTTTATATCTCATCAAAACACTTTCGATCACATTTCCGTCACTAAGACGAAACAGATATTTCTGTGTACCGTCAATCTTAGATGTCTGCACATCCACCATTTCCAGTGCTGTGATCGGATATTCCTTCAGCTTCTCCCTCAGACTCTTAGAAAGATTGGTCATCTCATCATAAGAAGTAACAAGGTGTTCGTGCAGCCAGCTGTAAATCTGTTTTGCACGAAATGGCTTGTCTCCCAGGGAAATCATCAGTTCTTTTAATTCATCGATTGTCATTGACTTAATATCTGTCATTATTTATTTTCTCCTGAATTTCGCAATAAAGAAGCCATCTGTTTTGTTTATTCCCGGCAAAAGCTGGAGATACCCAAGAGCTGTTGTCTCTGAATGCAGTTCCTCCGGCAGATATGGATCAATGCTTTCCAGTTTAAACGGATGATTATTCATGAACCACATCATATTCTCTTCATTCTCTTCTTTCGCAATAGTACAGGTACTGAATACCAGAGCTCCTCCCGGTTTTACATACTCTGCTGCCCGGTCCAGGATTGTTCTCTGAAGTATCACGATTTCTTCCTGTTTCTGCTGAGTCACTCTGTATTTAATCTCAGGCTTCTTGCCGATGACTCCGTATCCGGAACATGGAACATCAGCAATCACAATGTCTGCCTTCAGTTCTGAATCTACATCAAACACAGTAGCATCCATTACCCTTGCCTGGACATTAATAGAATCTGTTCTGTGAATGTTCTCCTCTATCATATCAACCTTATACTGACTAATATCTCTGGCATCCACAGTTCCGTAATCGCCCATCTTGTCACCAACATGAAGACTCTTTCCGCCCGGTGCCGCACACATATCTATAATGTAGTTTCCCTTCTGCGGGTTTGCTATCTCCGCAACAAGCATGGAACTGACATCCTGCACCTGAATCTTGCCCTGGATAAAAGCATCCAGAGCCAGAATATGGTTATAATTAGAAATCTCATACGCATATGGCAGATACGGTGCAGGTTTTACCTCTACCCCCTGGTCAACAAGGCTCTGGTAAATTTCCTCCTGAGAAAATTTGTGCGTTCTGCAGCGCACAGTGATAGGTTTCTCCTCAAGAAAAGCGGCCAGGATTTTCTCTGTCTTTTCCTCGCCATAGTCCTCAAGCCAACGTTTTACCAATGGCTCAGGCATAGAATATCTGACAGATAAATATTTGACCAGATTCTCCTCTTTTGATGGCAATTCCAGATTCTTGCATTCTCTGGCAATGGTACGCAGCACTCCGTTAACAAACGGTTTCAGATTATAAAAACCTTTTCTCTGTGCCAGCTTCACTGCTTCATTGCATACTGCACTGTCCGGTACACTGTCCATAAATTTAATCTGATATACTGCACTTCTCAGGATTTCCCTGATAGCAGGCTTCATTTTGTCTACAGTTACTTTTGAATAAGAATCAATAATATAATCTATTAAAATCCGATATTCCAGTGTTCCTTCACAGACTCTTGTGATAAAAGCTCTCTCTTGTCTTGGAAGGAACTGATACTTGGAAAGTGCATTACGAATTGCAATATGGCTGTGCTTTCCCTCTTCTTCGATTTCCAGTAATATCTGTAATATCAGTTCTCTGGTATTTATTCCATTAGTCACGGTCTCTTCCTCCGGCCAGTATGATCAGTCTTAAAAGCTGCAGAATAGATGATGCAAGTGCTGCCACATAAGTAAGGGCTGCTGCTGTAAGAACTTTCTTTGCGCTTTTTACTTCATCAGTTCCAAGCATGCCTGAACTTCCCAGCATCTTCAGTGCTCTTGCAGAGGCATTAAACTCTACAGGAAAAGTCACAAGCTGAAAAAGAACAGCAAAGCTGAACAGCAGAATTCCCAGTGTCAGCAACGGACGAATAGAAAGGATCAGTCCTGCCAGAAATAATGGCCAGGAAAGAGTTGAACCGATATTCGCCACAGGTACAATTGCTGAACGCAGATTCAGCGGCACATAATTCTGCGCATCCTGAATGGCATGTCCACATTCATGAGCTGCCACCCCAATGGCTGCCACAGAAGTTCTGTCATATACATCCTGTGAAAGAGCCAGCTGCTTATTTCTCGGATCATAATGGTCTGTCAGGCTTCCGGAGATCGGTACGACTGTAACATCCGTAATTCCTGCCATATGAAGGATCCTTCTGGCAGCCTCAGCCCCAGTAAGTCCGGACGCACTTCGTACTCTGCTGTAAATTGAAAATGTGCTCTTTACTCTTGCGGAAGCAGCCATAGACAGTATCATTCCAATAATCAGAAGAAAATAAGTAGGGTCAAAATAGTATCCGTACATCTAATCACTCCTTATGATCTGTAAAACATGTTCCTTTTTCAATATGATATCCTCGCAGAAAAGCCTCTGTATCCATTCTTTTCTTACCTTCCAACTGCACTTCTGTAAGAATCAATGTTCCTTTTTCACAGGCTACATGAATTCCTTCTTTATCTGTAAGAAAAACAGTTCCGGGAATTGCGTCCGTCTGTTCCCCGCTGACCTTGCATTTCCACACTTTTAAAGTCTTTCCGTTAATAAAAGTATAAGCACTCGGCCATGGATTCATTCCTCGTACAAGACGTTCCAACTCCTCTGCCGGTTTACTAAAATTCATCAGTCCCATCTGCTTGGTGATCATTGCCGCATAGGGTGTCGGACTCTCTTCCGGCTGTTTTTCACGTTCTGCAGTTCCCTGTTCGATAGACGGAAGTGTCTTGATCAGTAATTCCGCACCTGCCTGTGCAAGCTTACCAAACAGGCTTCCTCCTGTTTCATCCTGTGCCAGAGGAATAATGATCTTGGAGATCATGTCACCTGTGTCAAGTCCCTCTCCCATCTGCATGATCGTAACACCGGATTCCTTTTCTCCGTCAATTACTGCCTGCTGGATTGGTGCCGCACCTCTGTACTTCGGCAGAAGTGATGCGTGAATATTAATACATCCAAACTTCGGAAGCTCCAGGATCTCTTTCGGAATGATCTGACCAAACGCAGCAACAATAATAATGTCCGGATCAATCTCTTTTAAAGTTTCCAGAAATTCTGGATTTTTTCTTACTCTCTGCGGCTGATATACAGGAATCTCATGCATAAGAGCCTCTTCTTTAACAGGAGTCGGAAGTAAAGTCTTGCCTCTTCCCTTTGGTTTATCAGGCTGAGTAACTACTGCAGCAACTTCATATCCGGCTTCGATCAGTGCATGTAACGGCGGCACTGCGAAATCCGGTGTCCCCATAAATACTGTTTTCATATATAGGATATCACCTCTTCTTTCTGTTGTATCTTTCCACTAATATATTCAACATATGATATCAAAGTCCAAAAACTATACGTACTATTCTTCATCCTCATCATAGGATACATGGTGAAGTTCACCTTCTACCAGTTCTGTATACATATGTCCGTCCAGATGATCCAGTTCATGACAGAAGGCACGTGCAAGAAGTCCTTCTCCTTCATATACAACTTCATCCATATCTTCATTCAGTGCCTTTACCTTTACATAATTCGGCCGTGTTACCTGTCCTGCCATTCCCGGAACGCTTAAACATCCCTCATCTCCTGTCTGCTCGCCGGATGTCTCAAGAATCTCAGGATTGATCAGTACGATCGGTCCTTCTCCTATATCGATCACAACAATACGTTTCAGGATTCCTACCTGTGGTGCAGCAAGACCAACACCCATTGCATCATACATGGTGTCAAGCATATCTGTAATCAGATCATGGATACGTGGTGTCATTTTGTCTACCGGTCTGCTGACTTTTGTAAGTACTTCGTCGCCTTCTACTCTGATTGTTCTAAGTGCCATTTCTTTCTTCTCCTTTTCTCTAACTGAAATCAAACTGTATATACATTTTCCGGAAACCGGAATTTATCTCTATGTATTTTTCAAGCTGGTCCTTGATTTTGACCAGTACCTGATAATCTTCATGTTTTAAATAAATGACCTGTCTGTAAATATCTTTTACCTTTCCGACTGCAGCATATGCCGGCCCTATTACATGTAAATCATTTCCTTTATAAATTCTCTGAATGTACAATTTCAGGTAATGCATCGCCTGCACCAGGCTTTCGTCCTCCGGCCCTGATCCCAGAACAGCCAGCATATGAGAAGCAGGGGGATAATCAAGAAGCATCCTGTAACTCATCTCTTCTTCATAAAATGCCTGATAATCCTGTACCGCAGCTGCCTGGATACTGTAGTGATCCGGATGATAGGTCTGTATCACAGCCTCTCCTGGCTTATTCCCGCGCCCTCCCCGTCCTGCAGCCTGACACAGAAGCTGAAAAGTACGTTCTGAGCACCTGTAATCCTCTGCGTTCAGCGAAAGATCTGCTGCAATCACTCCTACAAGTGTTACATCCGGAAAGTCATGTCCCTTGACGATCATCTGGGTTCCGATCAGTACATCGGCATCGTGAGCTGCAAAAGATGCAAGAATCCTCTCATAACTGCCTTTTGTTCTGGTGGTATCAAAATCCATTCTGAGAGTCCGGATCCCTGGAAAAGATTCCCGCACAACTTTCTCTATCTGCTGTGTCCCTGCCTTAAATCCTCCAATATAAGGCGATCCGCATACAGGACAGGATTGTGGCTTTCTTGTTTCATATCCGCAATAATGGCATAACAATCTGTCATTATTATGCTCTGAAAGTGAAACATCACAGTGTGGACATTTCATAACATGACCACAGGAACGACAGGAAACAAACCCAGCATACCCTCGTCGGTTCAGAAACAGCATTACCTGCTCCTTTTTCTCAAATCTGGTCTTCATCTTTTCTCTTAATTCCCGACTCAGAACAGAACGATTTCCTGCTTTTAATTCCTCTCTCAGATCTACAACCGAAACCTGCGGCATGGGCCTGCTTCCATATCTTGCATTCAATCTGACCAGACCATAATTCCCCCGCATTGCCTGACTGTAAGCTTCCATAGAAGGCGTCGCAGATCCCATAACTACTTTTGCATGCTCCAGAATGCTCCTTTGTACAGCAGTCTCCCTTGCATGATAACGGGGACTGTTTTCACTTTTGTAACTGGGTTCATGTTCTTCATCTATGACAATAAGTCCCAGATTGGAAAATGGAGTAAATAAGGCCGATCTTGGTCCTATCATAACCTGCACTTCTCCACGCTTTGCCCTTCTGAACTGATCATAACGTTCTCCCTGAGATTGTCTTGAATTAATAACCGATACCTTATCTCCGAATCTGGCATAAAATCTGCGTACTGTCTGGTATGTCAGAGCAATCTCCGGAATCAGCACGATTGCCTGCTCTCCTCTGGAAACAGTCCATTCTATCAGTTTCATATAAACCTGAGTCTTACCGCTTCCGGTTACCCCTTCTATCAGTACAGGACGTGGAAACGGTTTTTCCCATTCTTCCATGATTTGTCTGACCGCAGTTTCCTGCTCCTCTGTCAGAAGTTTTTCGTCTTCTTTTGGAATATCGCTGGTATCAAGAGAATTTCTCATTATTTCATCATATTCTATACGGATGATTCCCTGTTCCTGCATTTTCTTTACAACAGCAGAAGTAGTTCCCAGCTCTTTAGATGCCAAGGTAAACTCCAGTCTCTTCTTTTCCAGAAGTTCTTTCAAAAGCCTCGTCCTGGCTTTAAATCTTGTTTTCTCAAGATCTGCCAGTATCTGATATCCGGTATCTTCTGGAATATTCAGACATATATATTTTTTTTCTTTTGCTTTTACCCTTTCCTGGATAGGGAGTACAGTCTTAAGTGCCTGGATCATCGTAGAACCATAATTCTCTTTCATCCATGCAGCCAATGCTATCAGACGAGACTCTGTCGTCTCTTCTCCACTGCAGATTCCGCAAATATCTTTCAGCCTTCCTGAAGAAATCTTAAGCTTATCTGAAAGACCTGTTACATACCCTTTGCGCAGCTGATTACCATTTCCAAAGGGGATGGATACCACCATCCCCACCTTTATCTCCCGTTCCAGTTTCTCCGGTACACGATATTGAAAACTCCGGTCCAGCTTATCACTGGAAATATCAATTATTATATCAGCATATATCATGAACTCTATTTTCCTGCAAGAATATCCGCGATCAGAACGCGTTCATCCATAGGATATTTCTTTCCCTTGATTTCCTGATAATCTTCATGTCCTTTACCAGCCAGAACAATAATATCGCCAGGTTCTCCATGATGGATTGCATAAGCAATTGCTTCTTTTCTGTCTGCAATTTCTACATATTTACCATCTGTTTTGGCCATACCGACTTTGATATCATCAATAATTGCCTGTGGCTCTTCATCACGCGGATTGTCAGATGTAATGATCGTAAGATCCGCAAGCTTTCCTGAAACCTCTCCCATTTCATAACGTCGAAGTTTAGATCTGTTTCCACCGCATCCAAACAGGCATACCAGTCTGTGCGGATTGTATTCTTTCAGAGTCGTCAGAAGGCTTTCCAGAGCCATCGCATTATGTGCATAATCAATCATCAATGTAAAGTCATCAGATACTTTTACCATTTCGATACGCCCTTTTACTTTGGCCACTTTTAAAGCTTTGAGAATATTTTCCTCTGAAACTTTAAAATGACGGCAAATTGCAATAGCTGTAAGTGAATTATAGATGCTGAATTTACCAGGGATATCAATCTCTACATGGAAATCCAAAAGTCCCTTCAAATGATAAGAAATTCCCAGATAGCCTTTGCCGCCTACCAGCTTGGCATCCTCAGCCCGAAGATCAGCCTCCGGTGAAAATCCATAGGTTTCCAGGCTGCAGGTATGTCCGTCAATAATTTTCTCAAAGTGCTCATCATCTCTGTTTACAATTCCAACTCTGCACTGTTTCAGCAGTAAAGATTTACATCTGAGATAATCGTCGAAATCTTTATGTTCGTTTGGTCCGATATGATCCGGTTCAATATTGGTAAAAATACCAAAATCAAAGACAAATCCCTGTGTTCTGTGAAGCATCAGCCCCTGTGAGGATACTTCCATAACAACACAGTCACATCCTGCCTCTACCATTTCATGGAAATATTCCTGAATCATGTAAGATTCCGGTGTTGTATTCTTGGCAGGGATCACCTTATCACCAATAATAGCTTCAATGGTTCCAATCAGGCCCACTTTATATCCGGCATTCTCCAGAATGGATTTCACCATATAAGTAGTTGTTGTCTTTCCCTTGGTTCCGGTAATTCCAATAGTTTTCAGCTTATCTGCAGGATGTCCGAAATATGCGGCAGAGATAAATGCCATTGCATATCTTGTGTCCTTTACAAGGATTACTGTTACATCTTCCGGTGCTTCTACGGCTTCCTCTACAACCAGTACCTTTGCACCTTTTGCAATTACATCCGGCACAAACTTATGGCCGTCTACTACTGCACCGCGAATGCAGATAAAAAGAGAGCCTTCTTCTACTTTTCGAGAATCATAGATCACATTCTTTACTTCCTGGTCTGTACTGCCCTGAAGGCATGTATATTCCAGTTTTTCTAATAAGGATACTAATTTCATTTTAATCCTCCATATCATTTCCTGCCGTCCCGGAATTTATTCATCAGAAGCTTCACAAAATCCCAAGCGGAGGTGTTTTTTACTAAAGCGTATATTCTATATAAGAATAGCACACCTCCACAACCGTTTCAATGTTGTTTTTTCGTTATCTTAACGGCCTTTTCTATGAACAAATGCCCCAATCCCCGACATCACAGCAAAAATCCCCAACACAATATACAACATAGTTTCTGTCTCGTCTCCTGTACGCGGTTTGGACGCAGTTGCATAGGCATTTGCAGTTTTTGATGCATATCCGTATCCATCTCCATAAGTCTGTGTTGCTACAGCTGTAGGCCCCGGTGTAACTGTCATTATATTTTCATTTCCTGTCAGTGCAACATTTGAACGTGATTTCTTCGTCTGTGTGCCGGTTTCATCAGAGATTACCGTTACCTCATTAATCAATTCCTGACTTGCGAAATACTGCGGAATCGTTACTGTCGCATAAAGAGCAACTACTTCTCCCGGTGCAATCTGCGGAATCAATGCCTGTGTACCATTACTGCTTAAAGTTATTCCTTCTTTACTGACAAATTTCGCCTGAATACCCGCATTCTGAAATCTTTCTGTACTAAGCACAGAATGCAGGGTACGTTCTCCTGTGTTTCGGATACAGATCTGATATGTAATGGTATCTCCTGGATATGCCTGGGTTCTGTCAGCAGTTTTCTCTACTTCAAAGGCTGCTTTTAATTGTGAAACCCTTATTTCAGTTGAAGTCTGGCATCCGATTTCCTCATCTTTTCCGGGATGCTTCGATTTTACGGTTACTGTATGAATCAGTTTGCCTGACTGATTTTCTGTAAGCTGTGCTGTTGCCCGAAGCATTCTGGTCTCTCCCGGCTGCAGAGCTGTAAGAACTCCCTGCAGACCATTTACCGTAAATCCGGTATCTGATTCCCATTCTGCTTTTACATCATTTATTGAAAATGTGCTGGATATCACTATATTCTCCAGCGAAAGTTCTCCTGTATTCCTGACTTCCAGTACATAAGGTACCGACTGTCCGGCACGCACTTCTGAGATGGATTGTTTCAGTACTGCCGTAATCCCTGTCTTCGCCGCCGCTACCTCCAAAGATGCAGACGGGCTTACTGCAAGCACTTCATCACTATCTCCTGTTCTGGATATAAAATACACACCTGTGGAGTTTGGACTATCCAGATCTTTTTCAAGAGGTTCGTCCTGGCACACAGGATAAGATACAGATACCGGTGAAATACGGTACTCTTCTCTCAAAGTAACCGGTATTCTGAGACTGAAGGTATCTTTTTCATCATCTGTAAACTGTACTTCACAGGTTAGTTTCGTTATTTCTGTTTCTTTACCTTTCTGATTCTGAATATGCACAGACTCTGCCTGCATATCATACTTCAATCCTGACTCCTCCACCTGGAAATATTCTGAAATGTAGGCAGTGAGAAAATATCTGGCAGTTTCATCTTTCTCCGCTTTATCATCATCCGGTTCAGGAGTCTCCCCCTGCCGTGCATTTTTATCCGACCAATCATTCACATCTTCCTTGATATTTCCATCTGACAGTTCATTCTCTTCCGGCCAGACATTCTCATATGATAAATCATTCTCTTCTGGATGAGCTGCATCCGCTGGATTTCCATCATTCTTCTGCTCTGCAGATACAGTTTTATCTTCCTGCATATTTCTGTACAATTTTTTCAGTCCGCTCACTTCCAACAGCAGCTCTGCCTGAAAATTCTCTGGATCTGTCCACTGAGCGCTCTGCTGAAGCAATACCTCCGCTGCTACGGATTCCTTTGTATCAAATTCTGATGCCGAAACTGTAAGATTTCCCATAAGCCCAGCCAGAACAGTTACCACAGCAGCTTTCTTTAACTGATGCCATATTCTTTTTTTCATTGTCCTATTCTCCTGAAATTCTATTTAATTTTAGCTATCTTAAGTATTCAGGCATTCTTCATCTTATAAGTGAAACTGCGGACACAAACATACGCATCTCCCCTCTCTTCTATTCTTTAACCAGTCCAGGTAATTTCTCCTGCTTCCAGTCAGCGGCTAAGATCATCCGCTTTACTACTTGCTCATAACCAATGGGAAACTGTTTGTATCAGGACAGATACAAGCTTCTCCTGAAAAACTGCAAGGCAATTGTCTGGTTCTGAGCAAATAACTAAACGGATGATTTTATTCACTTAACTTACGCAGTAAATAAATTGAAACACTGCACCGATCTGGTGCATGAAAAAGCTGTTTATAAAAACAGCGATAAGAAATATCATTTCTGCCGAATACAGAAACAGATTTTTCGTTACTTATATGTAACGATGCATTTACTTTAGCACGACTTTCTCACAAAAACAAGATACCTCTTTTTCTTTTTCGTTTTTGTTTATAATTCTTTTAGAAATTTACCGTTTCTTTCAGAAATTCGACATACTTTGAACATAATTTCCACATATAATAAGTCTTGGATAGATGAAAAACCACTCTCTATCTCCCCCCTCAAAAAAACGACGGTCCCCACAGAAATGCGGGGACTGTTTGTTTCTCAGACACTTTTCTATTGCAATTCTTCTGGCAGTCTTTTATAATGTAATGTATCAATGTGATTGAATATTTAGACATTACACCATTATATTTTTAAAGAATCGAGGTATTTCCCATGAGCGAGAAAATTACAGTAGTTGCACTGGGTCACAGAGCATTAGGAACCACCTTACCAGAACAGAAAATCGCTACAAAGAAAGCTGCCAAGGCTATCGCAGACCTTGTAGAAGCAGGAAACCGTGTAGTAGTCTCACACAGCAATGGTCCACAGATTGGAATGATCCATACAGCCATGAATGAATTTGGAAAGGCACACCCGGATTACACTTTTGCCCCTATGTCCGTATGTTCAGCCATGAGTCAGGGTTACATCGGATATGACCTTCAGACTGCCATCCGCGCAGAGCTGATTTCCCGCGGTATCTATAAACCGGTAGCAACCATTCTTACACAGGTTGTGATCGATCCATATGATGATGCTTTTGCAGAACCGGAGAAGATCATTGGTCGTGTACTCACAGAAGAGGAAGCTGAAGCTGAAGAACATAAAGGAAACTTTGTTACCAAACTTGCAGATGGAACTTACAAGAGAATCGTTGCAGCTCCAAAGCCGCAGAAAATTGTAGAACTCGAAACCATCCGTACTCTTGTTGATGCCGGTCAGGTAGTCATCGCAGCAGGCGGCGGCGGTATTCCGGTTATGGAACAGGGAATCGATCTCCACGGTGCAAGTGCGATTATTGAAAAAGACCTTGCCAGCGGACTTCTCGCTCAGGAATTGCAGGCAGATACTCTGCTGATTCTCACAAGCGTAGAAAAAGTAAGCTTAAATCTCGGTCAGGACAACGAAGAATATCTTGACACAATTTCTGTAGATGAAGCCAAAAAATACATGGATGAAAACCAGTTCGCACCAGGTTCTATGCTTCCTAAATTTGAAGCAGGCATTTCTTTCATCGAAAAAGGTGAGAACCGTCGAACAATCATCACAGATATTTCTCATGCCAAAGACGGATACTTCGAAAAAACCGGAACCATTATTAAATAATATTCTATTAAAACTGAAAGAACTGAATCATACAGGTTGTAGCCGATCTGTACGATTCAGTTCTTTTTATTATATAATCAGTTTATAAATAAACCAAAGGACATATACCACAGATTACAATATCATCTGCAGTATATGTCCTTTTATATTTCTGTATATTTTACATAGATTTACGTTCTGCAATCTCCGCCATCTTCGCTTCATTCAGTCGTGTATCTCCATGCACACGGCTATAAGAAAGATATCCGTTCATACGGTCAATCTTGGTAAGGTTCTTGGAACCACATACCGGGCATACATCCATCTCAAGTTCCTCATGACCACAGTCATCGCAGTAAGCAAGCGACAGGTTTACACCCTCATAATATCCCAAAGACATCGCTCTGCGGATCAGTGTACGGATTGCTTCACGATTATAATCGATCGGATAACGTACATACTGGATCTTACCACCGTTGCAGAGTTCCCAGAAACGTCCCTCCAGATCCTGTTTCTCAATCGGAGTTACATCCTCTGTTACATGGCAGTGGAAACTGTTGCTTACATACGGACGGTCGGAAACACCTTTCACAATTCCGTACATCTTACGGAACTGCTCAACCTGCAGACCGCAGAGACTCTCTGCCGGAGTTCCGTAGATTGCATACAGGTAACCATCCTGCTCCTTGAACTCCTCTACTTTCTTGTTGATATATTTCAGAACTTCCAGTGCAAACTGTCCATCCTCTGCAATAGATTTGCCATTGTAAAGTTCCTGAAGTTCATTTAAAGCTGTGATTCCGAAAGATGCAGTCATCGGTTTCAGAATCTTGCCTATCTTCTCATTCGGTTTCAGATGTCCGCCATAAAAACCGCCCTCACAATATGCCAGCGGGTTGGTAGATGCACGCATCTGACCCAGATAATCATACGTACGGATATGAAGATTACGGATCATCTCAAGATAGAAATCCAGTACCTCATAGAAGTCTCTGCTCTCCGCTCTCGCTTTCGCAAGAATCATCGGAAGATGAAGACTTACCGCACCAATATTAAATCGCCCTACAAATACAGGCACATCCTTGTCATCTGCCGGGTGCATTCCGCCTCTCTCATACCATGGGCTTAAGAAAGCACGGCATCCCATCGGGCTGATCACTTTTCCATACTGTTTATACATGCTGGAAATATAACCTTTTCCCGACATGGACAGCCAGTCCGGATACATAGTCTTTGCAGAACAGTCAACACCTGCCTCAAATACATCCTCGCTGATCTTGCCCTTTCCATGGATATTCTCATCATAAAGAAATACAATCTTAGGAAAAAGAACAGGTTTCTTTCGACCTTTCTTACCCTGTCCTCCCTTGTGTACTTCAAGAAGAGAAATACTTGCCATCTTTTCGAAACGGCTGGTTCCCAGACCAAGGGTTACTGTTACAAACGGATAATCTCCTCTGGATGATCCGACTGTATTCAGCTTGTACTCAATGCCCTGCCATCCCTGGTCAAATTCTCTGCGGACCTTATCAAGCGCATACTCAATAGCACGCTCTTCACGTCCTTCCCAACTCTCATCCGCATATTTCAGGAATTCCTGAATATATTTGTCGTAACTCTTCTGCGCATACGGCGCAAGGATCTTATCTACCTCAGGTACTGTAAATCCGCCATACTGCTGCGCTGCAGTACTAAGGATAATATCACCCATAACATCAAATGCAGTATCCAGTGTCTTAGGCTCATTGTACCATACATTTCCCATCTCAAATCCGCCACTGAGTACAGATGCCACATCAAACAGACAGCAGTTCATGGTATCCAGACGTGCAGACTGGTCATGAATATAAATATAACCATCCTTACATGCCTGAAGTTCATTACGGTTCATAAAGAATTTACGGTAAAGTTCCTTATTCAGCTCATTAAAAATCAGGCTTCGCTTCGTAGCAACCAGAGCACTGTCTGTATTGGCATTGCTCTTATCACCAATGTAACGGATTGCCTGACTCTTGGTATATACGTCATCCATCATATGGATAAAGTCAAGTTTATAATTTCTGTAATCACGGTAGCTCTTGGCTACAGCCGGATTCACTCTCTCAAGTGCTCCCTCTACAATATTATGCATCTCCTGGATCTGAATTTCATTCTTTCCCAGTGCCTCTGCATGTTCCTCTGCAAAACGGCAGATAAATTCATTCTCCTTGTCAGAAAACTTATATAAGATTCTGGCTGCTGATTTGTTTACTGCCGCTACAATTTTCTTCGAATCAAACTCTTCTCTTGTGCCGTCTTTCTTTATTACATATATCATACTTTCCGCTCCCATATACAATATATAGTATTATCTTCCTTTGTTAGCCACAATTTATTCTATATGTGGTACGCTTATCAAGTATAGCACAGTCTCTGTCAAAAAGAAAGGGGCAAAAAATTATTCGTCATATTGCTGAATTTGATACATTACCAGATAATTATCTTGACCTTCCGGAGAGGCCGCAGACACTTTATCTCCTGTATGTAATTCTACTTTTTCCTGCTGTCCTGCTTCGTCAAATTTTACAGTTGCATCCTTTCCTGAAGAACTTTTGATTTTTAAAACAATTGCACCTCCCCAGCTGCACTCCAATATGTATTCTCCAGGTTCTATCGTTAGTTCATCCTCCAGATTCTCCTCATCCATGTCATCTTTCTCAGTTATGAAATAGTTTTGCCCGACAACATAATCCACTCCATTGAAAATATAATAGTCCGGATAATTTTCCTGATCATCCTGTCCATCCCAAGCAATACTGACAGCCTCATCCAAGTTACTCTCATTTATTTTATCAGCACTGCTGCCACTGAAAAAACTGCTGAGATCTATAT
Source organism: uncultured Blautia sp. (assembly GCA_934416185.1). Lineage (GTDB taxonomy): Bacteria > Bacillota > Clostridia > Lachnospirales > Lachnospiraceae > Blautia_A. Next base: position 131,718 of record CAKRWH010000002.1, read on the forward strand.
CAAATTCATCATTGATAAAGTCCTCTATCCTGTATCTGGCAGTGTCCCAATATTCCGCAATCTGTCCCGCCGCCAGCATCAGAACAATTACAATGATCCAGAAAACTTTGCCCGTCCCTCTATTCTTTTTCTTATGCTCCTGTGATGTTTGTCTTGTACTATATGTACGGGTAGTCTGCATACTATAACACTGTCCTGCAGTTCTTTTTATTCCTGATGTCTGTACTCTTGATGTCTGTGTTCTGCCAGCTTTTGTTCCTGATGTTGCTTTCTGCATCCTGACTGCTGCTGATTTTCCTGTCTTTTTCACCGTTCTATTTCTGTCAGCCAGAGGTATTTCACTCTCTGCCATAACTTTCCTCACCTTTTCCGAAGCATGACGGTAATGCTCTGACCGATCTTCATTCAGATGATATAATTCCATATCATTTCTATACGGCATCCCACAATATTTACATCTGCCGTTTACTACCGGACCATCGCATACCTGGCATCTCTTTCCCATATATTTTCCCCCTGAACCTGATATATTTGTTCACTTCTATTTGTATCTAAAATTATTTTAACATTTTGCCCCAATCTTGCAAGGTGGAAATTGTCAAACGGCCAGTTTCCTGTTATAATAGCCAAGGAAAAGATAATGGATATTCAATTATGGAATATGCAAATATAGAAATTGTAGGAGGAATCCAATAATGGAACAGATTAAAATTCCTGACGGGTATCAGTCAGCTTTAAATCTTCATGATACCCAGATTGCCATTAAGACTGTGAAAGATTTCTTTCAGCAGACACTGGCTCAGAAGCTGAATCTGCTGCGTGTTTCCGCCCCGGTATTCGTCAATCCGTCATCCGGTCTTAACGATAACTTAAACGGTGTGGAACGTCCGGTAAGCTTTGACATCAAGGGACAGCCTGAGAACGCTGAAATCGTACACTCTCTCGCAAAATGGAAAAGATACGCATTAAAGAAATATGGTTTCGCACACGGAGAAGGTCTTTACACAGATATGATCGCCATAAGACGTGACGAAGATCTTGACAATATCCACTCAGTATACGTAGACCAGTGGGACTGGGAAAAGATCATCAGCAAAGAAGAACGCAATATGGACACACTGGTATCAACAGTACGTGCCATCTACAGCGTTCTCCGCAAAACCGAGAAATACATGGCTGTTCAGTATGATTATATCGAAGAGATTCTTCCACGTGAAATCGCATTTGTAAGCACTCAGGAACTTGTTGATATGTATCCGGAACTCACTCCTAAGGAACGTGAATACCAGATTGTTAAGGAAAAAGGCGCTGTATTCCTTATGCAGGTCGGCAAGACGCTGACAAACGGAGAACGCCACGACGGACGTGCCCCGGACTATGATGACTGGGAATTAAATGGTGATATCCTTGTTTACTATCCTGTTCTCGACATCGCACTGGAACTTTCTTCCATGGGTATCCGTGTTGATGAAGACTCACTTGACAAACAGCTCACTCTCGCAGGCTGCGACGACAGACGTGAGCTTGATTTCCAGAAAGCAATTCTGAATAAAGAGCTTCCATATACTATCGGCGGTGGTATCGGTCAGTCCCGTATCTGTATGTTCTTCCTCAGAAAAGCTCACATCGGTGAAGTACATGCTTCCCTGTGGCCGGAAGAAGTAATGAAAGAAGCTGAAGCAAAGGGTGTACAGCTTCTGTAAGCAGTCAGTACTTAACAGTAATAATCAATAAATGTAATGGGGTGAATACGAAAGTGAATATTTTGTTTTTTTTAACACCCAAAAGTGATGTAGCATATATCTTTGAAGACGAAACTCTCCGTCAGACGCTGGAGAAAATGGAGCACAGAAAGTTTTCCTGTATCCCGCTTCTGAGTCTGGATGGAAAATATAAAGGAACTATTTCCGAAGGCGATCTGCTTTGGGGAATGAAAACATTGAACGTACCGAATCTTAAAGCTGCCGAGGGTGTCTCCATCATGGCAATTCCACGCAGAGCCACGTACAAGGCAGTTCACGCAGACTCTGACATGGAAGATCTGCTGGACAAGGCGATCAATCAGAATTATGTTCCTGTTGTGGATGATCAGGGATACTTTATCGGTATCATTACCCGTAAAGAGATCATCAAATACTGCTACAAAGAACTAAAAAAATATGCAGAAGCCTCAGGAAATCCTGAAGTTTCTGAAACCAAATAGAACAGGAGACTGCCGGATTCCCAAAAAGAATCCTGGCAGTCTCCTGTTTTACTCTCTCTTCTGTGCCAGCAATTTTCCAAATAATGCAGCCAGCACCTGCTGAAACAATGTTCCGATCATAACCGGAAACATTACCTCTCCCGGAAAATACGCAGCTGCGATCACTGCTCCTGCACTGATATTTCTCATTCCTGTGCCATACATCATAGAAACTGCCGTACTGCGGTCTCTTCTGAATAGATGAGCCACCAGCCATCCCAGCACATATCCCGAAGCAGCAAGCACCAGTATCGTCATTGCAACCTTTACCCTCTGCATATTCATATCCCGGATATAAGGGGCAACCTTAGATGAATTAGAGGTTACCACAAACATTAATGCCAGTTTTGAAAAAGGCGCCAGTTTACCTGGCCATGTTTTCATTACCTTTCCATCTGTAAACTGATTCAGAGTCATAGCTGCAATCGCAGGCAGCGCCACCATAAATACGAGTTCCCGCATCATCTTCGTCGGATCCATTGTCACTGCAGAACCGATCAGAATCTGCAGCGTCGTCGGTATCAGAAATGGTGCCAGCACTGTATCCAGCACTACCAGAGATAGAGACAAAGGACTGTTTCCCTCATAAATAGTGACCCACATCAGGCTCACAACTGCAGTAGGAACCGCAAACTCCAACACCATTCCTGTGATCAGCTCCATATTATCGCCAAAGAAAAGATGTCCTGCTCCACATGCTGCCGCGGGAATGACTACATGAAGCAAAATCATGATCGTAACCAGCGGACCCGGATGACGAAATACATTCGCCACATCTCTAAACCGGGATTTCAATGCCCCGGCAAATGTCATAAATGCAAACACGGCCGGCACATATGGCAGACCGTGTTTAGCAATATCAGGAAAGCACACTCCCAGTAACAGACAGGTTGGTGTTACCAGTGCCATCCACTTTTCTATAAAACTGTTAAATCTTTTCAGCATCTTAAATTCCTGTTATTAAGCCTTATTACAAAACTTTTGAAAGAAAATCTTTCAGTCTCTGGTTCTTCGGATTCTCAAAAAATTCTTTCGGAGCATTTTCCTCCTGAATCTTACCGTCATCAATAAAAAGAACTCTGGTAGCTACTTCTCTGGCAAAGCCCATCTCATGGGTAACTACCACCATTGTCATACCAGACTGTGCAAGCTCTTTCATTAACTCCAGAACCTCTCCAACCATCTCAGGGTCAAGCGCGGAAGTCGGTTCATCGAAGAGCATCACATCCGGATTCATAGCCAGTGCACGTGCAATGGCTATACGCTGTTTCTGTCCGCCTGAAAGCATATTCGGATAGGAATCTGCCTTATCCGGAAGGCCTACACGTTCCAGAAGCTCATCTGCTTTCTTGGAAGCTTCCTCTTTTGTCATCAGTTTCAATTCTACAGGTGCCAGCATAATATTTTCTTTTACTGTTTTATGAGGAAAAAGATTAAACTGCTGGAACACCATACCTATCTTCTGACGATGTCTGTTAATGTCAACTTTCGGGTCTGTAATATCAGTCCCCTCAAAAAGGATCTGCCCACCCGTAGGGATCTCCAGAAGATTTAAGGATCTCAGGAAAGTAGATTTACCGGAACCGGACGGACCGATGATGGCAACTACTTCTCCCTGACAGATATCTGTTGTAATTCCGTCCAGAACCTGATTGGCGCCAAAGGCTTTTTTCAGATCCTTGACCTGGATCAGTACATTCTTATCGCTCACTGGTTCTCAGTCTCCTTTCCAGTTTATTCATACCCCATGTAAGGATTCCAACGATTACAAGGTAGATTACCGCTGCTGCCATTAATGGCCAGAACGCGTTATAGGTACGACTCTGGATCAGCATAGCACCCTTTGTCAGATCCATCATACCGATGTAACCGATAATGGATGTCTCTTTGATCAGCACGATAAATTCATTTACCAATGCCGGAAGAACATTCTTAAATGCCTGTGGAATAATGATCAGACGCATAGTCTGGCTGAAATTCAGTCCAAGGCTTCGTCCTGCTTCTGTCTGTCCCTGATCAATAGACATGATACCGGAACGAACAATTTCAGCAACATAAGCACCTGAGTTGATACCAAAGGCAAGTCCGCCTACAATGATCTTATTAATGCTTACGGATCCAAAAATTACAAAGTTCATGATCAACAGCTGAATCATAGTCGGTGTTCCACGGATCACTGTCAGATAAACTCTGCAGATTGCATTAAGAATCTTAAAAGACCCTGACTTATCGTGTGCGGAACGAATGATCGCTACAAGGAAACCGATGATCAGACCAACAATTACCGCAAATACAGTGATAATAAGAGTTGTTTTCAAACCATCCAGAAGCCAGAGATAACGGTCATCTTTAATAAAGTTCAGATAAAAATCATTTTTTATACTTGTTAATATCATAGGATTATTCATAAAAACCTCTGTCTCGTAAAGAGAGCTGTTGGCAGATCGTCAACAGCTCCGTTGTATTGTATCAATTATTTCTTTACAATGATAACCTGGCTTGCGTTTGCATAAGTATCTGTGAAATCAACGCTGGATTTACGATCTTCTGTTACAGTCATACCTGCTGCACCGAAGTCAGCCTTACCGGACTGTACTGCCGGAAGAATAGAGTCAAACTCCATATCCTCAATCTTCAGTTCATATCCAAGCTTATCACAGATTGCCTGAGCGATATCTGCATCGATACCTACGATATCATCGCCTTCATGATACTCATATGGCTCAAACTCAGCATTAGTAGCCATTACCAGTGTTCCATTGGAACGATCAACATCTTCCGGAGATTCATACGGAGTTTTTCCTGCATCATCACCAATGTAGTTATCCATAATGCTGTCAATTGTTCCGTCATCTTTCAGTTCTTTCAGAGCTCCGTTGATCTTATCAAGAAGTTCGTCATTGCCTTTCTTTAAGCAAATAGCATATTCTTCTTCCTCGAATGGCTCATCCAGGATCTTGAGGTCATCATTGTTCTCAACAAATTTCTCAGCAGGCTGTGAATCAATGATCACACAGTCGATCTGACCTGCTTTTAATGCCTGAACAGCTTCGCTTCCTTTATTGTAACGTTCTACTGTAGAGCCGTCTTTCTCATAGTCAGATGCATCAAGGTCACCTGTTGTACCAAGCTGAACACCGATAGTTGCTCCTGCAAGGTCATCCTTAGATTCAACTTTCTGAGCTGCTGATACGCTTCCAGCCATGGAAACTACCATGATCGCACTGAGTGCAAGAGCTGCAAATCTCTTCTGATCTTTCATCTTTCTTCCTCCTCGCATCCGAAAGTATAGATACTGCCACTGTCATTTTTCCTTACAAAACAGCAACGTATAATTATGCGTTTCGGTTGTATATTTTTTTTTTATTTTAACATACTTTCTATAAAATGCAAGGTAAAACTTGAATGACAGAAGCATTTTCCATATAATGTATAATGATTCTCATGGTCAGGAGAACTTTTATTATTGAATTTTTTAATCCTGTTCCGAAACTTTCCATTATTTCACTTTTTCATAACATTTTTCCTTTATAGTAACATGTGACAGAGAAAGCGAGCGTAACTGGAAATTAAGAGGTGTATAAATATTATCTTAAATATAAATAAGGAGGACTTGCTAATGAAATTCACTAAAATGCATGGCATTGGAAATGATTATGTATATGTAAACTGTTTTAAGGAAACTGTAACAAACCCGTCAGCGGTTGCCAGATATGTCAGTGACCGTCACTTTGGAATCGGTTCAGACGGTCTGATCCTGATTAAACCATCCGATGTAGCAGATTGTGAGATGGACATGTATAATCTGGATGGTTCCCAGGGCGCCATGTGCGGAAATGGTATTCGATGTGTTGCCAAATATGCTTATGATTACGGAATCGTGAACAAAGAACATATCTCTGTTGCCACTAAAAGTGGTATCAAATATCTGGACCTTACTGTAGAAAACGGAAAAGTATCTCAGGTAAAAGTAAACATGGGTTCCCCCATCCTGACAGCCAGACAGATTCCTGTCGTATCCGAAAAAGAGGAAGTTATCAACGAACCTCTCAAAGTTAACGGTGAAACTTACTATATAACCGCAGTCTCCATGGGAAATCCTCATGCTATTGTATATATGACAGATATTGACAATCTGGAAATTGAAAAAATTGGTCCTTCTTTTGAAAATCACGTTGCATTCCCGGACCGTGTGAATACAGAATTTGTAGAAGTGATCGACAGCCATACTCTGAAGATGCGTGTATGGGAACGCGGATCAGGTGAGACACTTGCATGCGGTACAGGTGCATGTGCTGTTGCTGTTGCTTCCATCTTAAATGGACATGTAGACGGCGAGAAACCAGTTACCGTGAAACTTCTTGGGGGAGATCTGCAGATTTTCTGGAACAGACAGGAGAACCTGGTCTACATGACAGGTCCGGCTGCTACTGTATTTGATGGCGAAATTGATGTCAGCTTTCTGAAATAAAAGACACCACTTCAAAAAAACGCAGGCAAATTTACCAAAAGTATTACAAAATAACTTTTAAGACAATATACATAAAACGGATATATGCCAAATCATGGCACATATCCGTTTTTATTATTCGTTCTATATTCTGAAACATTCTTTCCTTCCTGTTTTCCACATCTATACAGCAAATTCAAGTATTCTTTCCACAATAAAGACTGCAGCACATGCGAATAAAGCAACTGTAAGAAGACTTTTCTCTTTGTATGCAGCAATCAGCGCCACTGCAAATCCAACAGCAGCAGAAATTACACTGTCCGTAGCAAAGAGGATTGCCGGGAACGTCATTGCTGCCAGGCATGCATAAGGCACATAATACAGAAATGACTTGATAAATGGACTTGTGATTTCTTTTCTTGAAAGAGCCAGCGGAAGCATACGAATCAGATAAGTAACTCCTGCCATTACCAGAATATAAATATAAATGTTATGATTCATGAGCGTTCTCCCTCTCTTTCTCTTCTTCTATCGGACAAAAATATGCTGCCGCACCCGCTACGATCAGTGTAGTAATAATAATCACAAAACCAGAAGACACTTTTGACAGCAGAGGGATTACTTTAAACAAAGTACTGATTACCATTGCAGCCACAACAACTGCCAGAACTGCTCTGTTCTGTTTCGCAGGCGGAATGATAATTGCCAGGAACATTCCATAAATCGCCACACTCAGAGCACTCATCATGAAATCAGGAAGAAGATTTCCCGAAATTGCCCCTGCCAGGGTTCCAAGTACCCATCCCGGAATCGCCACACACATAGCACCATAGTTATAAAAAGCACTTACCTTACCCGGCTGGCTGGCACTGATTCCAAAAATCTCATCCGTCACACCAAATGCCGCAATATAACGATGAACCGGGGATTCATCCCTTCTGAATTTCTGTGCAAGTGAAAATGACATCAGGCAATATCTCAGATTAATGATCAGCTGTGTCAGCGCCATTTCCCAGTAAGACCCACTCATTACCATAATGTCCAGACCTGCAAACTGTCCCGCTGATGTTACATTTGTCAGTGAGATCAGCACAGCCTGCCATATACTTAATCCATCGGCAACCGCCATCATACCAAAAGTAAATGATACAGCAAAATATCCCAGACCTATCGGGACACCATCCTTTAAACCTTTTCTGAAGCTTTCACTTCTCATGTCTCTCTCCTCCTGTTATGACACTCAATAAAGCTTTTGGACACAGATAACCCGGAGAACATATCCTTGTCCTCCGGGTTTCAATCAGTATCACCTGATTCTCTTTATTGCGTATGCATAAATTCTTTTGTATGTTTTCATGGAATAATGAAGTCCGTCATCTGCATTGCCCCTGAATTCACACCTGGTGGTATATCCATATTTCATCAGATAAGAATAACTGTTGAGCCAGGTAAAATTGCTGTTGAGCCGCTGTTTCAGTCTGCTGTTAAATCCACGGATCTCAGACTCTTTTCTCGTTGTTTTCATTGCTGTATTGCATGGATTGACAGACATATAAAACAGTTCGCAATTTCTGGATGTCAGCTTTCTGGACAGCCTGTTCATGTAAGACGCATACTCTGATGCAATCGAATCATAATTGATTCCAGTTCCGTTCCTATGAATCAGGTCATTCACTCCCAGATTAAAAATAACTGCCACCGGTTTTGTATTCTTACCAGTTCTGCCTACTTTGTTGAGCAGCATTTTCTCGCCCTCTTCCATCATCCAGGCAAGTCCCTGACCAGTCTTACATACAAATCCTACCTTATTAAAAACTGAAGAATCGCACTGTCTCTGCAAAGTCCCCTCGAGCATCACTGTACGGGAATCCCCTACAAAGATAATTCTGGAATATTTATTTACACTGTCAGCCAGCCTGTCAACAGAAATATTCGGTTCCTGACTCCATTTATATTTCACAGGGTACAGATGGATATTCCTTGTAACTTTCAGCTTCTCATATGCCTGATACATCGGATTACAACTCTGCCTACTAATGGTTGACCATCCCAGAAATGTATAACCATTCCCGTTTACATCCGGTGGAAGAATTATGGTACTGCCTGAATTTATCCGCTTCTTAACAGTCCCCTCAGAAGTTTCCATAGTAACTGTTACTTTCTTTCCAATCGCCTTTGTTATTGTCTGGCCATCTGATGCTGCCGCCCACGTTGCAGACGGTACTGCCACATTTACAAGTATCAACATGCATGTCAGCAAAACAGATATGATTTTCTTTCCCTGCATATTATCCTCCCATTTTTACTGTTACTTCTATATACAGGTTACACATGTATCACTTCTCACCAGTTTACAACATCTGGCAAAAACAGTCAACCATCTTCCTAAACAAAAAGTGTCAGTACTAGTCCTAACTCTCTACAATCCTGTAATAAGTTCTGGCAGTCGCAAGATATACCAGCCCATAGATCAACGCAAATACCAGCACCGTTCCTGCTGTACACCAGACAAACAGAGCCGTATTATTCATGCCAAACATCAACATAATCCTGCGGACTAATGGAAAAGCTGCACACATATGGATTACTGCCATTATTAATGGGAGAAAAAATACCATCAGAATTTGTCTGCGTATAGTAGATCTCACCTCTTTATGACTCATGCCGACTTTCTGCATAATCTCAAATCTGCCTTTATCCTCATATCCTTCTGAAAGTTGTTTATAATAAATGATCATTGCCGCTCCTGTCAGGAAAAGTGCTCCCAAAAACATGCCCAGGAAAAGCAGTCCTCCATTCAGCTCATAATAACTTTGTTTTTCTTCCTCACGGACGCCGCCGGTCACTGATAAAGTATCTGATCTTCCCAGCTGTTCCATATATGCAATTAAATCATTTTTTACCAGATTTCCACACTTAATCTGCTGTGCCGCATTTCCATCCACATTAAATCCCATTTCAAAAGTCTGAATCTGCAGTTCTCTACCATTGAGTTCTCCCCATTTCTTCCAGAGCTGGCTGAAATCATTATCTGTAACAATGATATCGGTATTTTTTACAACCATATCTTTATCCTGAAGCAGCGGCCATGTATGCATCCATTGCTTAACTTTATAGACTTTTCCATCTATAGTCAACGTTTCACTATTCTTTTCTTCGGTCTCCCTGTATGCAAGAATTTCTCCATCTGAAATTCCCGCACTCTCACCGGTGATACGCTTATATTCATTGTCAGTTACCAGTCTGATTGTCTGGTAAGCACCACCCGAATACGCTTCTGAAGATGTAGCAAACTGAAGTTCATCCTCTTTATTCAAAACAGTCATTCGTGCACTGACCTGACAGATCTGCTCCGTGACCGGAATCTGATTTTTTTCCAATGACTCCTGAAATATTTTTATCAGATCCTGTCCCTCTTCCTGCGAAAAGCTTCCTGTTACGCTATAATCTGCATCATAGGGATATCTGTTAGTAACCGTATCATTAATTCCCATATTGAGACACATAGTCGTAGAGATCACCAATAATACTCCTGTACTCAGAATACAGATACTGGCAAGTCCTACAGCATTTTGTTTCATTCTGTAGAGCAGACCGGAAACAGCTGTAAAATTCTGTATCTTATAATAGAAGCTTTTCTTCATCTTCATCAGTTTCAGAATTACGATACTGCCGGCTGTAAACAACAGATAAGTACCTGCCATTACCAGCACGATTGCAAGAAAAAAGACTTCCAGCGCATCGATCGGTGATTCTGTAGTAACTGCCAGATAATAGCCCCATACAAGACATATCATTCCTATCAGTGCGATCAGCCATTTCGCTTTTGGCTCACGCTCTCCTTCATGATCACCATGGAGTAACTCTACAGGTCTTGCCATATAAACTCTCCGGAGATTTTTAAACAAAGTCAGCAGAAAGATCAGCCCAAAACTCCAGCCACAATTTAAAATTCCGCTTATGCTTATATAAAACCCCAAAGTTGCAGGAACATGAAGCAGCCGGAATAAAAGCAGCAATGCCAATTTACTCATAAGAATTCCCACAATAATCCCTAATGCAAAACTGATCACTGAAGTAAATACTGTTTCAAGAGCCATAAACCTTCCAATATGCCTTTTTTCCATTCCCAGCACATTGTATAAAGCTAGTTCTTTCTGCCGTCTCTTCATCAGAAAATTATTGCTGTAAAGCAGAAAAATCACAGAAAAAATAAGGATAATCCCAATTCCCATTGCCAGAACTGTCTGAATGTAAGCACCATTGTCACGCATGGCTGCATCCAGATTCGGACTGTCTTTGACAAATGACATCATATATGTAGCCGCAATACAGAACACACAGGTCAGAATGTAAGGAATATAGGTACTTTTATTTCTTCTGATATTATCAGCTGCCAATCTGGCAAACAGTCCTCTACGCATAAGTCTCACCACCCGTCGTAAGAATTGTCAATGTGTCTGCGATCATCTGATACATCTCTTTATTGGACTTGTCTCCCTTATAAATCTGATGAAAAACTTCACCATCCTTGATAAACAGAACTCTGGATGCATGACTGGCAGCCTGTGCACTGTGTGTAACCATCAGAATGGTCTGTCCGGACTGATTAATAGCGCCAAACATAGAAAGCAGAGCAGATGCTGCCTTAGAATCCAGTGCTCCTGTCGGTTCATCAGCCAGCAGCAGCTTCGGATTTGTGATCAATGCTCTGGCTACTGCTGCTCTCTGCTTCTGTCCGCCGGATACTTCATAAGGATATTTATTCAGAAGTTCCGTAATACATAATGCCTTTGCAATGGGACGGATCTTCTGTTCCATCTCTCGGTAATCTTCTCCAGCAAGCACCAGCGGAAGATAAATATTATCCCTCAGACTGAATGTATCCAGAAGATTGAAATCCTGAAACACAAATCCCAGATTTTTTCTGCGGAATGCGGAGATTTCTTTTTCTGTAAGATGAACAATATTTTTTCCTTCCAGCAGTACTTCCCCCTCTGTTGGACGATCCAGAGATGCAAGTATATTCAGCAGTGTGGTCTTACCGCTTCCGGACTCTCCCATAATTGCCACAAATTCCCCCTGTTGTACAGAAAAAGTGACATTTCTGAGAGCCTGCACCTTATTTCCTCCGAACCGTGTACTGTATATCTTTTTTACATTGTTTACTTCCAATAATGACATGATTTTCTCCTCTCATATATTGCAGCGTACTTTTTGTCACTTTTCAGTACGCCGGATTACTTCCATCTCCGAAGCCCTGTATAAATATTTCCCATTTTCCCGGGCTTCCTTAATGTCTGATTCTATTATAAGGAAAGAAAAAGCTCCCAACCATCGACCTGAGTTACAAATCAATGTGGAAGCTTACAATTATGTAAGATTAGATAATTTTAACCATAAATACTCACTGCATCCAGATGAAATCTATTCTCCGTCAAACTACAAAACACTTCATTTCACCCAGCTGTATTTACTTTTCTAAACAATTTTTACACTCTTTACATATTCCATACAAAATAGAATTCTTGCACTGCAGCGTAAATCCATGGCTCTCTTCAATATGATGAGAAATCTCCTCCATAAAATGACATTCCAGATGAATAATTCTGCCACATTTCACACATTTCAGATGCAGGTGCTGTTCGCATCCACGACCAGGCTCCACATACTGATAAGCAGCCTGACACCCCTTCTCTGCAACATATTTAATCACTGTACCATCCTTTGCCAGTTTATCCAGATAACGGTAGATTGTTGTGATATTCACCTCACTGTCATGTTCTTTCAGATATTCATCCACATCTGCAGCTGTCACAGTGTGATCATTACTGTTCTTCAGATATTCAAGTATTTTTCTGCGGCTTGCTGTCGCATAACTGCTTCCCGCCATAATTCCTCCTAAAATACAATTCCAGATAATTCAATAATGATTCCCCAGAATACACCTAATCCATAAAGGGTTCCGATAATCTTAAGATTCTGTACCCGGTCATGATTCAGACGAAACAGGATCAGAAGTCCTACACCTGCATTCACCAGCAGTCCTGCCATCATAGCCCCTGCTCCGATAATATGATCCAGATATAACTGAGTGATCACTACTGAAGAAGCACAATTGGGAATCAGTCCCACAAGAGCTGCAATCAGCTCACCGATTACCGGTGCCCCTGTAAAAAGTCCCGCCAGTGTTTCTTCTCCCACTAATCCAATGATAATATTTAACACCAGAGAAATCAAGAAAATATATACAAAAACTTTCAATGTATGGGTCGCAGCCGATGAGATCAGTCCATGTTCACAGTTACAACGCTCTTCTTCACATATCTCATGAATATCCAGATCTCCCTCTTGTTTCTTCAAAATATGTGTGTAAACGTACTCCACTATAAGACCTGATATAATTCCGATCGCAGCCTTACACGCCAGAATCCTGATAATGGTAACCGCCGGTACTGCATTAGAGATCATAATCGGAAACATTTCATCCGAAGTAGAAAGATATACAGCAATCAATGTTCCCACTGTGATAACACGCCCTGTAAAAAGGCTTGACGCAGCAGCCGAAAATCCGCACTGCGGAATCACCCCCAGAAGTCCTCCCCATACAGGACCCAGTTTTCCGGCTGTACGAATTCTGTTACGCGCAGCAGAACCTGTTTTATGCTCCAGCCATTCCATAAACAAATATGTAAGAAAAAGAAACGGCAGCAACTTAATACTGTCTATTACTGAATCTATGATAATCTCTGACATGTTTACCTCCTTATACTCCCTGACAAACTATATATGCTTTCTGTTCTTCACTTTTCTACAGACCTTTTTTGTTTGCTTATTTCTCTGCATTTATAACTATATACACTTATTGGTTTTTATATTTGCAATTTATTTGTTTTTGCAATTTGTTTGTATTTGCAAGTTATTTGCATTTCTGTATTATATCGTATTTCAACTATTTGTCAAGACCTAAATGCAAACAAAAAAAGGCCACTTTCCGGAAAAATTGGGGGATACCGGAAAATGGCCCTGTTCACATCGTTTTATTTCATACAATAATAAGGAGGCTATATGTTATGATTGATTGAGAAACTTCGTTTTCTGGGATACCGCGGGGGATGCGGTACCCCAAAATCAATTATTCTGAGAATTATTCGGCCACTGCCTTAAATGCTTCGTCAAGGTCCTGAATAATATCGTCAATATTCTCTGTACCGATAGAAAGACGAATTGTATTTGGTTTGATACCCTGGTCAAGAAGTTCTTCTTCTGTGCACTGGCTGTGTGTTGTTGTAGCCGGATGGATAACAAGAGATTTAACATCAGCTACGTTAGCAAGCAGTGAGAACAGTTCAAGGTTATCAATAAAGTCTTTTGCTTTCTGTGCGTCACCCTTAATTTCGAATGTAAAGATAGAACCGCCGCCGTTCGGGAAGTATTTTTTGTAAAGTTCCTGCTGGCTTGGATCTGTGGATACTGATGGGTGATGAACTTTCTCTACCTGTGGGTGATTATTTAAGTACTGAACTACTTTCAGGGCGTTCTCTACATGACGCTCTACACGAAGAGACAGTGTTTCAAGTCCCTGAAGGAAGATGAATGAGCTTACAGGAGAAATTGTTGCACCTGTGTCACGAAGAAGGATTGCACGGATCTTTGTGACAAATGCTGCTGGTCCGCATGCTTTTGTGAAGCTTACTCCATGATAACTTGGATTTGGCTCTGTCAGGGATGCAAACTTACCAGATGCTTCCCAGTCAAATTTACCACTTTCAACGATTACACCACCGATTGTTGTTCCATGTCCGCCGATGAACTTAGTTGCAGAATGAACAACAATATCTGCGCCATATTCGATTGGTCTTACAAGGTAAGGTGTTGCAAATGTGTTGTCCACAACAAGCGGAATCTTATGAGCATGAGCAATCTTTGCGATAGCTTCAATATCAACTACATCAGAGTTCGGGTTTCCAAGTGTTTCGATATAAACAGCTTTTGTGTTGTCCTGAATTGCATTCTCTACTTCTTCAAGATTAAATACATCAACGAATGTTGTTGTGATTCCATAAGCCGGAAGTGTATGCTCAAGCAGGTTTGTTGTTCCACCGTAGATATTCTTAGCTGCTACGATATGATCACCCTGCTGTGCAAGATTCTCAATTGTGTATGTGATTGCTGCTGCACCGGATGCTACTGCAAGTGCTGCAGAACCACCTTCAAGTGCTGCGATTCTCTTTTCGAATACATCCTCTGTCGGGTTAGTAAGACGTCCATAGATGTTACCTGCATCTGCAAGTCCGAAACGAGCTGCTGCATGATCGCAGTTTCTGAATACATAGGAAGATGTCTGATAAATCGGTACTGCTCTTGCATCTGTAACCGGATCCGGGCTTTCCTGTCCTACGTGAAGCTGTAATGTTTCAAATTTAAATTTTCTGTCTTTTCTTTCGATTTTTTTGCTCATATGTTTGTCCTCATCTTTCTTCTGATTTATAATAATAGTCCTAATTTCTAATATATTTCTTTTACCTGACTGTCACTCATCCGACAGTTGATATATCTCATTCTGATAAGAAATAATTCAGCTCTGCTGTTCCATGTTCTGTCTTTAGATCACTAACACAGACACATTCGTTTCTCTTCTATACAAATTCGATTCTGGCTCTTTAATACTCTCATCTCTAAGCCTCTTCTCTTTCTACGTATTTCATATCTGTTTGATATGATTTAGCATAGTTGTATATTATCACTCCATTCCTAGTATGTCAATAGGAAAAAGAAAGCTTTTTCTCAATAACCTTATCTTAGAATTCTATAGCTTCTAATAGTTAATAACTATATGTTTATAATTCAGAATTACAAAATTACACAAACCATTCCACAACAGAGCAATTCGTGAATATAAAATCAGGGACAAGCAAACTTCTGTCCCTGACTTTACCTTTATCTTTATTTAATACAACTTTCGATCACACCGCCACCAACTACGATATCTCCATCATAAAGAACAACTGCCTGTCCTCTTGTGATCGCTCTTTGCGGTTTGTCAAAACGTACATGCAGAACTCCATCCTCTGTCTGCCATGCCACTGCATCCTGCTCCGGATGACGATAACGGATCTTTGCCTTCAGTCTCATTGGCTCTTTGAGAGATTCGCAGGAAATCAGATTTACTTTCGTTGCTGTCAGTTCGGTATGGAAAAGATCCTCGTTGCTTCCCAGAACCACCTGATTGGTTTTCGGAGAAATATCACAGACATACAATCTGGCCGCTGCCGGAATTCCCAGGCCGCGTCTCTGACCAAGCGTATAGTGAATGATTCCCTTATGTTTACCAAGAACATTCCCATTCATGTCTACAAATTCTCCAGGTTTGGATTTGCGTCCTGTGTACTGCTCAATGAACTTTGCATAGTCTCCGTCAGGCACAAAACAGATATCCTGGCTGTCATGCTTTCTGGCATTGACAAAACCGTGCTCTTCTGCGATCTCACGAACTTCAGTCTTACGCAGCCCGCCCAGAGGCAGAGAAATATGTGCAAGCTGTTCCTGTGTGAGCATATATAAAACATAACTCTGATCCTTGGTATCATCTACTGCCTTCTTTAATAAGTAACGACCTCTTTCTTCATCATATTCCACGCGTGCATAATGTCCTGTTACGATATAGTCGTACTCCAGCTCACGCATTCTCTGAAACATCTTGTCGAATTTCAGATAACGGTTACAGTCAATACATGGATTCGGTGTGCAGCCATGCTCATAGGCATCTACAAAGCGATCCATAACATCCTCTTTGAATCTCTCAGAGAAATTAAAAACATAATATTTAATTCCCATTCTGTAGCAGACACTTCTGGCATCTTCTACATCATCCAGAGAACAGCAAGTCTTCTCTCTTTTAATTCCAACATCTTCATTGTGAAACAGTTTCATAGTAGCACCGATGCACTCGTCACCGGATTCCTTTGTCAGCAGAGCTGCTACAGAGCTGTCTACTCCGCCACTCATTGCAATAATAGCTTTCTTCATTTTTTATTCCATCCTATCTTAATAAATCAGCAAAACAGATAAAATCATCCATTCTGCTACTTGTTCATAACCAGACAACTGCAACACAGTTTATCTGATCAAAAGTTATTCTCAAAAAACATTATCAAAAGTTATTTCCCAATTCTTATAGAGAGCTTACTCTTAGAAATAACATAGCTATTCTATCACATCTAGGTAACGTAAAAAAAGCCCTTTTCAGGGCTTTTTTTATATCACACCAATGTTTTGTGTTTTTCACTCTATTCTCAGTAATATGTTTTATACAAATAATGGTGTAGAATAGTAACGATCTCCGGAATCCGGAAGAAGTGCTACGATTGTCTTACCTTTGTTTTCAGGTCTCTTAGCCAGTTCAATTGCTGCATAAAGTGCTGCACCGGAAGAAATACCAACAAGAATTCCTTCATGTTTTGCAATGAGTTTGCCTGTTGCAAACGCATCTTCGTTCTCTACAGGAATTACTTCATTATATACTTCTGTATTTAATGCCTTAGGAACAAATCCTGCTCCAATACCCTGAATCTTATGCGGGCCGCTCTTTCCCTGAGAAAGTACCGGGGAAGTTGCAGGTTCTACAGCTACTACCTGTACATCCGGTTTCTGTGATTTCAGATATTCACCGACACCGGTGATTGTTCCGCCTGTACCGACACCTGCAACAAAAATATCTACCTGTCCGTCTGTATCATTCCAGATTTCAGGTCCTGTAGTTTTTCTGTGAATTTCCGGGTTAGCCGGATTCTCAAACTGTCCCGGTATAAAGCTGTTCTCATATTCTGCTGCCAGCTCATTAGCTTTGGCAATCGCTCCGTTCATACCTTTACTTCCGTCTGTAAGCACGATTTCTGCGCCATATGCTTTGAGAATATTTCTTCTCTCAACACTCATTGTCTCAGGCATAGTAAGGATTACCTTGTATCCTTTGATTGCTGCAAGAGAAGCAAGACCGATTCCTGTGTTTCCGGATGTAGGTTCGATAATTACTGCACCAGGTTTCAGCACTCCTCTTGCCTCTGCATCCTCAATCATATTCAAAGCAATACGGTCCTTGGCACTTCCTGCCGGGTTAAAATACTCAAGCTTAACAAGTATTTTAGCTTCCAGTCCAAGATTTTTCTCAATATTTCCAACCTCAAGAAGAGGTGTATTTCCAACGAGTTCTGCTGCATTCTTATAAATTTTTCCCATGAGTTCGTCCTCCTTATTTCATACTAAATATATATGAATTATATGTTATATACATAATATGATATAAATCCGCTGTTGTCAAGGGGTAAAATCAAAAATTTCCTGTATCATCGGAACAGTACGAAGTAATTTTCTATGACATGAAAAAACGCCGGATAACACACCTGTTATCCAGCGTAATATTTTTAATGATAAGACAAATAAAAGTCATCCGCTTTACTGCTCGCTCATAAAATAACTGCCTCACAGCTTATCAGATTACATAATCGTTTCCCATCTGCTCATACCAGTCTTTTAAATCCTGTAATGTAACTTTATTCAATACACCCTCAATTGCCTCGTCTAACATCTTCCACAGACGAAGTGTTACACACTCTCCGGCCCTGGTGCAGAGATTCGGATCGTCTTCCAGACAGGCTACTGGTTTCATACTGCCTTCAGTCAGTCTCAGAATCGTACCTACTGTGTAAGTTTTCGGTTCTCTGGCAAGCATATAACCACCCTGTGCACCTCTTAAGCTCTTTACATATCCGGCTTTCTTTAATGATGAAATAATCTGCTCCAGATATTTCTCGGAAATATCCTGTCTTGCAGCTATATCTTTAATCTTGACCAGCTCGCCGGTGTTGTGTACGGCAAGATCAAGCATTAATCTTAACGCATATCTTCCTTTTGTTGAAATCTGCATATCAAAACCCTCCTGATTTCATATTCCCTGAGCATCTGTACCGGAATCCCAAACAGTATACCCGCCTGTGCCTCCGACTATGCCCTCTAGTCAATCGGATATTCGCAATCCGCTTCGCTACGTGGCTCTACACCAAATAACTGCTCCGCAGTTTATCAGAAGGCGCTTGCACGCCTCCTGATACAAGCAAGTCCCCACCCACTGCTTATTGCTTTTCGCAATTGAAGCAGGGGACTTACTTGATTTGGTTAAAAAACTTATCCTATTATTCATTCATATTATATAGTATTCCTAGTTAGTTAGTCAAGATATATTTTTATTTCCTATATGAATATAGGAAAATATGGTTACTGTTTACAGGATATATCCCGCAAGATATTTTTTGTGAACGAAGTTTACAGAAAATCAGAGACATGACGCGCGAATTTATAGAATTAGCATTCTAAAATATCTCCAGTTCCTCCTGTGCCAGTTTCAGATAAACTCTGGTTCCTTCTCCCTGTGAGGACTCCATATAAATTTCATGTCCCAGTTTCTTCATAATCTTATTGCACAGATACAATCCAATCCCTGTAGAATGATAATCCTCTCTGCCATTATACCCCGTAAACCCTTTCTCAAACACCCTCGGCAGATCCTGTTCACTGATTCCTATGCCTGTATCCTCGATTACCAGTGTACAATACCTGCTCTCTGACATATATATCCGAATTCTGCCTCTCTTGGTATACTTCAGTGCATTCGACAATACCTGTCCAATTACAAATCCCAGCCACTTTTTGTCTGTAAGAACCTGTACATTTACCCCACTATACTCAAGTCCCAGCTTCTTGCTTACAAAAGTACCCGCATATTTGTGAATCTGCTCTCTGATAATTCCGTCCAGCCCATATCTCTCAAATTTCATATCCGAAGAAATGTCCTCTGTCCGCAGATATCCCATGACCATCTCCACATATTGTTCGATCTTAAGCAATTCTGCAAGTTCTGCCTGATTCTCCCCCTGTTTCTCCTGTAATAACAGCTTCATAGCAAAAATCGGTGTTTTTATCTGATGCACCCACATCGTATAATAATCTGTCAGTTCTCCATAAAATCTGGACTTTGCATTCTCAGCATCCATTCTCTGCTGATTCAATTCCCATATGATCTCTTTGTAAATTTTTTCAGCATAATCTGAATCTTCGGGTATTTTTTCCAAACCTGTCGGCAGACTATCTCGAATCTGTTCCAAAACTTTCACTTTATTTAAATATCTAACATATCCGTACAAAAAAAAGACGATTCCTGCTGCCACGCAAAGAACCGCCCCATAAAGCATCGGCTCAGAAGGAAGTCCATACATATTAAATACAACAGCCATGATTCCGGCACAGACTCCTGCAAAAAACAATGTTCCGCGTATTTTTCTTGTATATCTGAACAGGGTACCTGCATGTTTTTTCATACCATATATCCCATTCCTTTCTTCGTAAGAATGAACCCTTTCAACCCCGCACCCTCAATTTTTTTACGCAGTCTGGTCACGTTGACAGTCAGTGTATTATCATCCACAAAGCTGTCGCTCTCCCACAGCCTGGTCATGATCGCATCTCTGGACACTACCTGTCCTCGATGTTCATAAAGGATCTGCAGAATCTTCAGCTCATTCTTGGTAAGCTCCAGCTTCTGTTCTCCCACTGTCAGGGTCCCGTTTCCCAGATTCAAAACCGTTCCTTTATATTCCATCAGATTGGAAGTATTTCCGAAAGAATACGTTCTCCTCAGGATTGCCTGTACCTTTGCAGCCAGAACTTCCAGATCGAACGGCTTGGCAATAAAATCATCCGCTCCTCTGCTCATGGCCATGACCATGTTCATATTATCCGCCGCAGAAGACAGAAAAATCACAGGAACCTGTGAAATTTTACGAATTTCTTCACACCAGTGGAATCCATTAAAAAATGGCAGTTTCAGATCCAAAAGTACCAGTTGCGGATCTTTCCGGACAAATTCCGCCAGTACCTGAGAAAAATCAGAAATCAGATCAACCTGATATCCCCAGGATTCCAGATGCTTCTTCACAAGTCCTGCGATTATCTCATCGTCCTCTACAATGAGTATTCTGTACATTTATTATTTCTCCAGTTCATCTGCTGTTGAGAACACCTTAAATCCATTATTTTTAAGTACGCTCTCTGTCACCGCGATATCTTCAGAATGCAGAATCACTACAGGTCTGAGATCTTTTCTGTGGAATGAGGTATAAATATAATCGAGACTTACATTGCTGTCTGCCATAATCTTCAGCAATTCATCCAGACCACCAACCTGATCTTTCATATCTACTACGATTGCCTGTGTGATACGGTTCATGTATCCACTCTTATTTAAAATAATCTCTGCTTTATCCGGATCATTGCAGATCATACGGAAAATTGCAAATTCCGGTGCATCAAAACATGCAAAACCATAAATGTTAATATCATTATCTGCAAGCATTCCTGTTACTCTCTTCAGGCTTCCTGCTTTATTTTCCACAAATACGATATTCTGTTTCACCATCTCTTTTATCCTCCAAAAATCTTTTTTGCTATAAAACACTACTGTTCAGACATTTATTATCATCCCTGAAACACTCTGTATTTATTATAACATCTTATAGAATAAATGAAAATCCCCTTTCATGCGGTCTTTTATCATCTGCACAAAGGTTACTTTTCACTCCGTTCTCAGTAACGCGCAAAGTGCTTTTTATGTCATTGTAACATTACAAAACAAACGCCGGAAAATCTCCCGGCGTTTATTCCACATTATCTTTTTTATTTACATTTCTTCATCCACATATTTCTGAATATTAGACGCATTTACATACTTCGTCATATGCTCACCATCTGTAATGACCAGAGTCGGTGCCTGCATAATTCCAAATTCCTTGGCCATCTCCGGATTCTTCTCTGCATCGATAATCTCCAGTTCCTCGCCTTCCAGCATCTTCTTTGCCATTTTGCAATTCGGGCATGTGCTGGTTGTAAACAGATACTTGTGGGAGGTTACCGGCTCAATCTTTACATCATCCTTAGTCATAGTGACCACACTGGTATGAACAGGCTGCATTTTCTTAATATCTGAGTGCATTACATCGTAAAGTGTACGGTTCTTGTACTCCTGTGCTTTGCCATCATTCCAGTTCTGAACAGGTCTGTAATATCCCGTGATACGGCTGTAAACTTCTGCTTTCTTACCACATTTCGGACAGGTAAAGTGCTCGCCGCTGATATATCCATGTTCCTTACATACAGAATATGTAGGTGAAATGGTATAATACGGCAGTTTATAATTCTCCGCAATCTTGCGGACCAGGGCTGCTGCTGCCTTCCAGTCCGGAAGCTTCTCACCGATAAATGCATGGAATACAGTACCTGAAGTGTACAATGTCTGCAGGTCATCCTGAATATCAAGTGCATCAAAAATATCTGTTGTGTATTCAACCGGAAGATGAGAACTATTTGTATAGTAAGGAGTATCTCCTTTCTTTCCTGCAGTTTTGATATCCGGCCAGCGTTTTCTGTCATGTTTTGCCAGACGGTATGCAGTGGACTCTGCAGGAGTTGCCTCCAGATTAAAAAGCTCACCCTCATATTTAACCTGATAATCAGAAAGACGCTCTCTCATATGAATCAGAACCTCTTTGGTAAACTTCTGAGTATTCTCGTCAGACATATCTCCGCCTAACCAGCGCGCATTCAGGCCAACCTCATTCATTCCCACCAGACCGATGGTAGAGAAATGATTGGAAAAGCTTCCCAGGTATCTCTTAGTATAAGGATATAATCCCTCGTCCAGCAATTTGCCAATAACTTCTCTCTTAATATGAAGAGAACGGGCAGAAATGTCCATCATACGGTCCAGACGATTGTAAAATTCTTCCGGTGTCTTGGAAAGGTATGCAATACGCGGCATATTAATCGTTACTACACCTACAGATCCTGTACTCTCGCCTGATCCAAAGAACCCACCGCTCTTCTTGCGCAGTTCTCTTAAGTCCAGGCGCAGACGGCAGCACATACTTCGGATATCACTTGGTTTCATATCACTGTTAATATAGTTTGAGAAATACGGAGTTCCATATTTAGATGTCATCTCAAAAAGCAGACGGTTATTCTCCGTATCAGACCAGTCAAACTCTTTTGTAATGGAATACGTCGGAATCGGATACTGGAATCCACGTCCATTGGCATCTCCCTCGATCATAGTTTCGATGAATGCCTTGTTGATCATATCCATCTCTTTCTTACAATCTTTGTATTTAAAGTCCATATTCTTGCCGCCTACGATAGCAGGAAGCTCTGCAAGATCATCCGGTACCGTCCAGTCGAGTGTGATATTTGAGAACGGTGCCTGTGTTCCCCATCTGCTCGGAGTATTTACTCCATAGATAAATGATTCAATACATTTCTTTACTTCAGGATAGCTTAAGTTGTCTGCTTTGACAAAAGGCGCCAGATATGTGTCAAAAGAGGAGAACGCCTGCGCACCTGCCCATTCATTCTGCATGATTCCGAGGAAGTTTACCATCTGATTACAGAGTACACTCAGATGCTTTGCAGGTGAAGATGTGATCTTACCCTCAATACCACCAAGTCCTTCCTGTATCAGCTGCTTTAATGACCATCCTGCACAGTATCCTGTCAGCATAGAAAGATCATGAATATGAATATCTGCATTTCTGTGTGCATCTGCAATTTCATTATCATAAATTTCGGACAGCCAGTAGTTTGCAGTGACTGCACCGGAGTTGCTTAAGATCAGACCGCCAACAGAATAGGTAACTGTAGAATTCTCTTTTACACGCCAATCTTCAACCTTTACGTAACTGTTAACAATTTCTTTATAATCAAGAATCGTAGATTTCATGTTGCGTACTTTTTCTCTCTGCTTGCGGTAAAGGATATATGCCTTGGCTACGTCTGCATAGCCAGCCTGGATCAGTACGTTCTCTACACTGTCCTGGATCTCTTCTACTGTAATTTTATTGTCCGCAATCTTCTTCTGAAAATCAGAAGTAACACGAAGTCCCAGAAGATCAATCATCTCTTCGCTGTAATTTTTTTCTTTTGCATCAAAGGCTTTATGGATCGCAGCTGTGATCTTGCCAATTCTGAATTCGTCCATTTCACCGTCACGTTTTACAACCTGAAACATAATTAATGCCCCCATCTTCTCTTGTTCGTGTGCCCTGTCAAGGACACTGTTGTTTACCGTTTGCTCCGCTCCCGGTAAACGCTGTAGGTCTATTGTATCAGAGTATCTCTCTTTCGTCAACACAGAAAAACACCATATAATGTTCCCGTTTTCAGTAAAAGGCACAATATATGGTGTTTTAGCTCAAAAATATTTTTTCAACAAAATCTGCTTATCAGAATTTTTTATATTCATATAATAACATATATTTCTTCAGAAGTAAACATATGTTCTTATTTTCGTACAGTTTTGCAAACATTCACAGTGCTGTTCACTTCATGACAAGCTACCGCTTTTATACAACTTTTGGATAGATTTCCTTAGGCACTCTTGCTTTTACAGCAATGCCTGTGTCTGTATATTCTTCTGAGATCAACTGTCCGTACTCTCGAATAAGCTGAATTTTTCCAGCTTCCTGGTACGGAAAAAGACGTTCCACATAGATCTGCTCATCAGCCAGAAGTTTCTCCAGCAAATCATTCAGATCTTCCAGTCCTTCTCCTGTTTTTGCAGATATCTTCAGTGTATAGTCCGCTTTAAAATCTCTCAGCACTGCAGCACCCGGAGCATCCTGTTTATTAAAAAGTGTAATGATCTTCTTACCCATCGCCCCAAGTTCCCGCAGTGTCTCGTATACGACATGCATCTGCATTTCAGCCTGAGTATTGGAACAATCTACAACATGAATGATATAATCCGCATATTTTGCTTCTTCCAGTGTACTCTTAAATGCTTCTACCAGATGATGCGGCAGCTTATGAATAAATCCTACTGTATCTGTCAGCAGAATCTGCTGCCCGTCATCCAGATTCAGCAGACGGGTGGTCGGATCCAGCGTTGCAAATAATTTATCCTCTGACAGAACATCTGAACCTGTCAGCTTATTTAACAAAGTGGACTTTCCTGCATTTGTATAGCCTACGATCGCCGCAGTCTTCATATTTCCTCTGGCACGGCTTGAGCGGATCAGTTCTCTGTGTTTCTCAACCTGCAATAATTCCTGCTTCAGCGCAGAAATCCTTGTTCGGATCAAACGTCTGTCAGTCTCCAGTTTCTTCTCACCCGGACCTCTGGTTCCAATTCCACCACCCAGACGAGACAAAGATTCTCTTAATCCTACCAGACGTGCGGCTCTGTAACGAAGCTGGGCAAGTTCCACCTGTATCTTACCCTCACTGGTAATTGCACGCGCCGCAAAAATGTCCAGAATCAACAACGTTCTGTCCATGACCTTACAGTCCAGTTCCCGCTCCAGATTATTTAACTGTGCCGGAGAGAGTTCATCATCACAGATAATGCCCGTAGCATCCATAGCATACACCAGTGCACGGACCTCTTCGATCTTACCTTTTCCAATATAAGTTCCCGGATGTACCGCCTCACGGTTCTGTATAATCTTTCCAACCGTAACAGCTCCCGCAGTGGATGCAAGCTCCTCAAGCTCATCCAGAGATTCTTCTACATTGTCATTGTCTCCAGTCTGAACTCCTACAAGAACGACACGTTCTTCCAGCTTTCCAAATTCTTCCATAATATCTCCTTAGTCAGACGGATGATAACATCCGCTTCGCTACTTGCTCATAACCAAATAACTGCTCCGCAGTTTATCAGAAGGCGCTTGCACGCCTTCTGATACAAGCAAGTCACCCCCCACTGCTTATTGCTTTTCGCAATTGAAGCAGGGGACTTACTTGATTTGGTTAATCATTGCGCACTGTCAGTGTTATCTGTATCTGCGGTGTCAGCCGCTGCATCCGCCGCATTACTATCAGCAGTATCTGAGCTTTCCTCAGAATTCGTATTTGCTCCACTTACACGGGTATTAAGAAATGCCAGTTCCTTCTTTACCGTCTTATCACCCGGATATAACTCCAGATATTCTTTTGATTTCTGCAGTGCAGTCTGAAAATCCAGTTTCTTCTCATACACTGCGATCTCATTGAACAGCAGGCTTTGCAAATCTTTATCATCTGCTACATGAATGCCACTTGCAATATTAGAGAGTGCACTGTCATAATCTCCATCCTCTATATCACACAGGGCAAGTCCGTTAAAGCCCTTCGCCCCGTTGTCTGCCTGTGATACATACTGCTGGAACATAGTCCTCGCATTTGCACTGTCTCCCTGCTCCATATATACCATTCCGAGCAGAGCCAGAGCCTCTGTATTATCACCTTCTACTGCCTGTTTCAGTTCCTCAGCGGCATTATCATAGTCGTCCATATAATAATAAACTCTGCCTCTATCACAATGATCCTGTGCATTTTTAGCTGTACCGGAAAGTGCTGCTTCCAGGTAACGAGTCCCGTCTGCTTCCATATCTTTATCCAGATATGCTCCGTAAATCTGAAGTGCTCTGTCATAAGTGGCATCTTCACTGTACGCCTGCTCGAAATTGGAAGACGCTTCTTCATAAGAATCCATGGCAAGTGCAGTCTCACCCGTCAGAAAATACAGATCTGCATCCATATCATACGACTCTGCCAACGCCTGACAGTCAGCCATTGCTTCATCATATGCTTTTGTCTTCAGATAAGCCGCAGCTCTGTAGGATAGAATATCTTTCTTCAGCTTCTTACCTACTTTTTCACATGCCAGTGCATTACTGAAATCTGTTATGGCATCCTCATAATTTCCCAGCTTCAGCTGAGCCACACCCGCTCCCCTGTAAGACTGAGCCAGTTTCACACCTGCAGAGATCACAGTTTCGTATTCCTCCAGCGCGGTCTCATAATTTCCATTCTCCAGATCCTGTGCTGCCTGTTTATAATTTCTTGTATCCTCTGTACTGCAGCCCGTCAGGACAGTAAGGCTCAGACAGCCTGCAGCCAGAAATAATCCAGTTCTTTTACTCTTCATGTAATTCCTTTGTCAGCGGATCAGTCAACGATCAGCCCTTCTGCTTCCATCACTTTCACTACACGATCTACGTTTTCATGGCAAAGCTCATCAGTTCCTGCCTCTACCATAACACGGATCAGAGGTTCTGTACCGCTCTCACGTACAAGGATACGTCCGTCGGCACCCAGTTCCTTTGCAACCTGATTTACTGCTGCGATCATTTTTGGATTCTCTCTTGCAGTTTTCTTATCTGCTACACGCACATTTCTCAGAAGCTGCGGATATACCTTCATCTCCTTTGCAAGATCACAAAGAGTTGCTTTCTTTTCTATGCATGCTTCCATTACCATCAGAGAAGTAAGGATTCCGTCACCAGTTGCAGCATAACGGCTGAAGATAATATGTCCAGACTGTTCACCGCCCAGGCTGTAACCATTCTCCATCATATTCTCAGCTACATATTTATCTCCAACTGCTGTCTGTTCATATCTCATGCCTTCTCTTTCCAGAGATTTATACAGACCAAGGTTTGACATAACAGTTGTTACTACAGTATCGCTCTTTAATCTGCCCTGTTCTTTGAGATATTTTCCACATACATACATGATCTTGTCACCGTCGATCACATTTCCTTTATGATCAACAGCAATACAGCGGTCAGCATCACCATCATATGCAAATCCGATATCCAGGCCATTATCAACCACATATTTCTGCAGAACTTCAATATGCGTAGAACCGCAGTTTGTATTGATATTTGTGCCGTCAGGCTGATTATGGATTACATAAGTCTTTGCCTGAAGTGCATCAAATACACTCTTTGCAATTGCAGAAGAACTTCCGTTTGCACAATCAAGACCTACTTTCACACCCTTGAAATCACGGCTCGGAATAGAGATCAGATGTCCGATGTAACGGTTTCTTCCGGATGCAAAGTCGATAGTACGTCCGATGTCCTCTTTTGTTGCAAGCGGCAGATCCTCGATCAGACCATCGAGATATGCCTCGATTCTTGCCTCAACTTCTGCCTCAATCTTCTGTCCGTTGCCGTTGAGAAGCTTAATTCCATTGTCATAAAATGGATTGTGGCTTGCAGAGATCATAATTCCACAATCAAAATCTTCAGTACGTACTGCATAGGAAACGCTCGGAGTAGTCGTTACATGAAGAAGATATACATCCGCACCTGATGCAGTCAGACCTGCAACAAGTGCATACTCAAACATATAACTGCTTCTTCTTGTATCTTTTCCGATCACGATTTTGGCCTTATGTTCTCTTCCGTAATACCAGCCAACATAACGTCCTACTTTAAATGCATGATCTACTGTCAGTTTGACATTAGCTTCTCCACGAAATCCATCTGTTCCAAAATATTTTCCCATAATAGTTCTCCTTTACTCACAATGCTTCTTATATCATGTCCGCTTGCCTATATACCACTTTATGCCTCGGATCTGACGATATTCACACACGCCGTGCTTTGTCAGTCTTATTTATAAAGTCCCTGCGGATACACACCTGCTTCTGTGAGATTCTTAAATGCGTTCATTACTGTTTCTTTATCTTCCTGATAAGTTACACCGAACCATGTATCCTTTGTTTCCAGAACATCCACTTTGGCACTTCCATTCTTGATCAGGTGATCTACCAGTTCAGGAAGCAGGTATTCTTTCTTAATATCATCCTGTGTCAGTCCGCCGAGGAACTCCACAAATCCCTTCTCAAGAATTTCCATAAAATCAGGTGTCAGTCCCCACATATTCATGGAAACCAGATCCTTAACATCCAGTTCCTGTACGCTTCCGTCAGCTTTTCTTGACTCGGCACCTGTCGCAGTCTTAAATATATCATGCGTTTCTGTTACACCTGTAAGCTGTCCATTCTCAATATTGCAGATTCCTCTTGTAACACTTCCGTTATCACTCAATGTATTTCCAAGTCTGAAGCCCGCCATGCAGATATGAATCTTTCCATCCTCCGGCTGTTCCTGTACAAGGTATTCATGCACTTTCACATAGGCTTCCTTTCCATAATAATCATCAGCATTGATAACGATAAACGGCTCATCCAGAACTTTCTTTGCAGCAAGTACTGCCTGTCCTGTTCCCCATGGTTTTGTACGTTCTGCAGGTTTGGTAAATCCTTCCGGCAGATCATCCAGTTCCTGGAATACATATTCTACTTCTGTAATCTTCTCAATGCGCTCACCGATTACTTTACGAAATTCTTCTTCCAGATCCTTACGGATGATAAATACCACTTTGTTAAATCCGGCTTCCAGTGCATCATGAATAGAATAATCCATAATGATCTCACCCTGCGGTCCCACTGGCGCAAGCTGCTTGATCCCTTTTCCAAAACGGCTCCCAATTCCTGCTGCCATAATTACAAGTGCTGTTTTCTGCATAAATATTTTCCTCCTGTTTTCCTTCTCCTTATATCATGCGTTTTCAGTTGTTTCTTAATATATTGCCGTTTCCCTGTCCGGCAATTCCCCAGTTTTATTCTTCTTCCTGCAGATTACTCAGCTTCGCTGCCTGGTCTGCGGCAATGAGGCTGTCAATGATCTCGTCCAGATCACCATTTAAGATATTCTCAAGTCTGTGCAGTGTCAGTTTGATTCTGTGATCTGTTACACGTCCCTGTGGGAAATTGTAAGTTCTGATTTTCTCAGATCGATCTCCTGTTCCAATCTGGCTTCTTCTTGCTTCTGCCTCAGCATCATGCTGCTTCGCAAGTTCCATCTCATACAGACGGGAACGCAGAACTTTCAGCGCTTTGTCTTTGTTCTTAAGCTGTGACTTCTCATCCTGACAGGAAATAACAATACCTGTAGGAATATGAGTCAGTCGTACAGCGGAGTCAGTAGTATTGACACACTGTCCGCCATTACCGGATGCACGGAATACATCGAACTTACAGTCATTCATATCCAGATGGAAGTCAATTTCCTCTGCTTCCGGCATAATGGCAACTGTACAGGTAGATGTATGGATACGTCCGCCTGACTCTGTCTCCGGAACTCGCTGTACACGATGTACACCACTCTCATATTTCAGTCTGGAATATGCTCCCGCACCAGTGATCATAAATGTAACTTCTTTAAATCCTCCGATACCGTTTTCATTAAGGCTCATCATCTCGGTTTTCCAGCGACGGGATTCTGCATATTTCACATACATACGATAGATTTCAGCTGCAAAGAGAGCTGCTTCATCTCCACCTGCGCCTGCTCGGATCTCAACGATGACATTCTTATTATCATTCGGATCCTTCGGCAGTAGCAGGATCTTAAGCTCATGCTCCAGTTCCTCTACATTCTTCTTTGCATCAGCCAGCTCTTCTTTGAGCATCTCACGCATATCTTCATCTTTCTCTTCTTCAAGCATGGAGAGACTGTCCTGGATCGTCTCCTTATTCTTCTTGTATTCGCGGTAAGCATCTACGATTGGCTGCAGATCACTCTGTTCTTTCATCAGCTTCTGGAAATGTTCCTGATTATCTGTAACACCAGGCTCTCCAAGCTCATTAAGCACTTCTTCGAAGCGGATGAGCAGATCATCTAATTTATCAAACATGTTTCTCCTCCTATATTTTCTTTCGTCCAAGGACCACCCGGTCAAGTCCGGCGAGATCCTGTCTTATCTCAACATCCTCAAATCCTTCTTTTCGTAAAAGTTCTGCCACATCTTCTCCCTGGCTGCATCCGATCTCATATAAAAGCCAGCCGCCCGGAACAAGATAGTCTCCTGCCTGTTCAGTAATAGTCCTGTAAAAATACAGACCATCTTCCATACCATCCAGTGCCATCCGAGGATCATGAAGTTTTACTTCGTCCATAAGCCCATCGATTTCCGCAGTCGGGATGTATGGCGGATTTGAGATAATCATATCATAGGCTATGGTATGATTTCCATTATTATTTTCATTTTCTGTATCCGGACTTTCTTCATTTATAAAGTATTGTGCCGAAAACAGATTACTTTTTACAAATTCAGCCCTGTCATTTACTTCCAGGACTTGTGCATTCCGCCTTGCTACTTCCAGAGCCGGTTCCGACAGATCCACGCCGGTTCCATATGCCTGCGGCATCTCTTTCAGAAAGCTGATCAGAATACATCCGGAACCTGTACACATATCCAGCACATGAGGTCCCTTCCCTGATTCTTCTGAATTCGTATTTTTCATACATTCAAGTGCCGATTCCACCAATGTTTCCGTGTCCTGTCTCGGTACCAGCACATTTTCATTTACATAAAATTCATATCCCATAAAAAAAGCCTGATGCGTCAGATGCTGCAGAGGTATGTGTTCAGCGCGTCTGCCGATCAGTTCCAGATACCGTTTTGCAGACTCTGCTGTAACACATTCTTCCCCGTGTGCAAAATAATACGCCCGGCTTTTTCCTGTGGTATATTCCAGAAGGAGCCAGGCATCCAGCCCGGCTTCCTGAATCCCTGCCTGTGCAAGGATATTTTGTCCTTTTTTTAATAATCCTGTCAGAGTTTCTCCGTTCATGGAGTTACACCTTTCTATTCTCACTTAATCAAACAGCCGTCTGCTCAGATGCTTCAGTCTCTTCTGCCGGCGGAACTTCAACGCCAAACTCTTCCTTCAGATATGCTCTCCAGTCAAAAACAGCTTCTACTGCTTTAATAGCAACTTCTGCCATATCTGCTGTCGGCTCCTTAGTTGTCAGTTTCTGCATTGCCAGACCCGGTTTGCTGAAGAAATCTGCAATCTTACTGTCAGATCTGCCTGCCCACTGGATAATTTCAAATGAAATTCCGGCAACAACTGGAACCATGAGAAGTCTTCCGAATAATCTCACCCAGTAAACCGGAACCAGTACAAAAATAAAATGCAGGAAAATACTGACCAGCATAACCAGAAACAGGAAGCTGGTTCCACAACGTTTATGCTGTCTGGAACTTGCCAGAACATTCTCCACTGTAAGCGGAAGTCCATGTTCTACGCAGTTAATACATTTATGCTCTGCACCATGATACATGAACGTTCTCTGAATATCTTTCATTCTGGAAATCAGAAGCATATATCCCATAAATAACGCAAGCTTCACGAACGCCTCTACTACTGTAACTACAAACTCAGAGGCTCCCACTTTTCTGCAAAGGCTCGCCAGTGCATACGGAAGCAGCATAAATGCAGCAATAGATACTACAATAGAAATAGCAACAGTCACATACAACAGCCATTTGAACTGCTTATCTTCTTTTGCCTTCTTAGCTGCACGCTCTTCCTCTGAAAGTGCAGCATTCTTCTGCGTCTCCTCTTCGTCCTCTTCATCTCCTGCGATCTCGGCAGAATACATCAGGCATTTGGTACCTACTACCAGAGAATCTACGAAGCTGACTACACCGCGGATCAGCGGATATTTCAAAAATTTCGCATTTCCGAATGTACACTTGTAGTCTTCTACTTTTAATTCAATCTCATTGTCCGGCCTGCGGACAGCAATGGAATATTTATCTTTATGGCGCATCATAATGCCTTCCATCACAGCCTGACCGCCGATATTTGATGATTTCATTCTTTTCTCCTAAAGAAAATATTTAAGAAAACAAGAAAGGCTGAGATTTCCCAACCTCAACCTTCTCAATTCATACTATATTCTGATTATTTCAGGCCGTATTTCTTATTGAACTTATCGATACGTCCACGAGCCTGAGCTGCCTTCTGCTGACCTGTATAGAATGGATGACATTTAGAGCAGATTTCTACGTGGATGTCCTGTTTTGTAGATCCTGTTACAAAAGTGTTTCCACAGTTGCAGGTTACAGTTGCCTGATAATAATTAGGATGGATTCCTTCTCTCATGATTTTCACCTCTCTGTAAAGATTCTATTTTCTATTCGTATTCATTTGACGAATTTACTATTAAACAGCTTTATGAGTATAACATATAGACCTGGGGAATGCAAGCTATTTCAGAAAAATTTCTGTTTTTTTACAGTCTGTACAAACTCCTCGTTATTTCTGGTTCGCGCAAACATATTCAGTATCTGTTCTACTGCATCTTCGGACTTCATGCCATTCAGAGCTTTACGCATAATGTATACGGCTTCCTGTTCCTCTTTATTAAGCAGCAGGTCTTCTCTTCTTGTACCGGACTTCTGAATGTCGATGGCCGGGAATACTCGTTTTTCCTGCAGTTTACGGTCAAGAACCAATTCCATGTTGCCTGTTCCCTTGAATTCCTCGTAAATCACATCATCCATCTTGCTTCCTGTGTCAACCAGTGCAGTGGCAAGAATTGTAAGGCTGCCTCCCTCTCTCATATTTCTGGCAGCACCGAAGAATCTCTTCGGCATATGAAGAGCCGCCGGATCCAGACCACCGGAAAGAGTTCTTCCGCTTGGCGGAATGATCAGGTTGTATGCTCTCGCCAGCCTTGTAATAGAATCAAGAAGAATGGTAACATCTTTCTTATGCTCTACCAGGCGGCGTGCACGCTCTACTACCATCTCTGATACACGTTTATGATGTTCCGGAAGCTCATCAAAAGTGGAATAAATAACCTCTACATTATCACCGCGAATGGCCTCTTTAATATCCGTAACCTCCTCAGGACGCTCATCGATCAGAAGAATGATCAGATGCATGTCCGGATTATTTTTCAGGATAGATTTCGCAACATCTTTTAAAAGAGTTGTCTTACCAGCTTTCGGAGGAGATACGATCATACCTCTCTGACCTTTACCGATCGGACTGATCAGATCCACGATTCTCATGGCAACTGTACCACCTGGTCTTTCCATTTTAAGTCTTTCATTTGGAAAAACCGGTGTCATATCTTCGAAATTATATCGTTTCTGTCCTTCACTTGGATGGAATCCATTAATAGATGTTACATATAAAAGGGCACTGAATTTCTCTCCCTGTGTCTTAATGCGGATGTTTCCTTTTATGATATCTCCTGTTTTCAGATTAAATCTGCGGATCTGAGACGGTGAAACATAGATATCATTCTCACCCGGCAGATAATTCTCACAACGGATAAATCCATATCCGTCAGGAAGTACCTCAAGGATTCCGTCTGCACGTTCCCCACTGTCGAGCTGCTGCACAGTCTCAGCCGGTGCATGGTACTGTGGTCTCTCCTGTGTTCTGTCAGCCTGACTTTCCTGACTTCTTTCCTGCACATGCTCTGTCTGACGTTCCTGGTTTTTGTCCTGTCCTCTGTCCAGTCCACGTTCCTGATTCCTGCCGTAATGCTGCGGTCTGCTGTGCTGCTGAGTTCTCTCCGCTGCACTCTCCTGTGGTTTTTCCTGTACATTTTCCTCTGCTTTTGAAGCATTTTCCAGTTCATCTTCGTGAAGCATTCTCTCGATCAATTCCGGTTTTCTTAATGTAGAAATCCCTTTTAATCCTCTGGCCTTTGCCAATTCCTTTAAAGTTGCCAGTGATAATGATTCATACTTTTCTCTCATAAAATAATCCTCTGCTCTTTGTCAAATTCATGATTACAATTATTTTGATTTCATGTTTTTTTATTTATTATGCATCTGTGAGTATATATGCTCTTTTTATAAAGCTTCTTCATAAATGTTAATGGGATAATCTGTCAGAAATGACATGAATATCAGATTTTGTTACTGTCTAAAACAATAACTAGATTTATTTTATCTTAACACATTTTTTTTCCTCTGTCTACATTACCATATTATTCCAAATTTGTTTTGTTGGCAAGATTTTTTGAACGACAGAAAAATGACAGAATCGACGTTGACAGGAAAAAAAATCCGGAGACATATGCCTCCGGATTCTGAAATCATTTTAGCTGATCTGGTTAATGTACCAGATTTCCCACCAGTCCATAAGAAACAATATACATGATCACTGTTGCCATAATAATCCCGCAGAGGATTGCCATAGACGATTTCTTAATATCAATTTCCAGAAGAGATGCGATCAGAGATCCTGTCCATGCTCCTGTTCCCGGAAGCGGAATTCCTACAAACAACATCAGACCCCAGAATTCATATTTCTTTACCTGATCACTTTTCTTCATTGCACGATTTTCCAGTCTGATGATCAGTCCTCTGAAAAGTTTTGTCTTCTTTAATACCTTAAATATCTGTCTGATAAACAGCAGAATAAATGGAATCGGAATAATATTACCAACAATACAAAGCGGAATCGCCTTTGCTGCCGAAATCTTAAGCAGAGATGCTGCAAGCAGTCCCCCTCTAAGCTCCAGCAGCGGAATCATTGAAATAATAAACACCGCTCCTTCCGGCGAAATATATTGTGACAGGTTCTGCGAGAACCAATGTACCAGTGCCTCCATAAAGCCTCCTAAATTTTATTTCAGATATTTTTTTAAAAAGTCAATAAAAGTCTGCATTTCTTCTCTTGTTCCGATGGTAATACGAAGAAAGTTGTTGATCCTATCTTTCGGAAAATAGCGCACATAAATATGCTGCTCTCTTAACGCCTCAAAAAGCTTTGAAGCCGGGCAGTTCTCATGAGTAGCAAAGATAAAATTGGACTTGGAATCCTGGAAAGAGAATCCCAGTGCTTTCAGTTCTTTCTTTGTCCATTCACGTGTCTCTATGATTTTATTACAGGTCTCCTCAAAGTATGCATGATCCTTCACGGCTGCCACACCGGCAGCAAGCGCTGTGCGATCCATAGTATAAGAGTTAAAAGAATATTTCACATCATTCAGGAATTTGATCAGTTTCTCATTACCGCAGGCAAAACCAATTCTCATGCCGGCCATGGAACGGGATTTTGAAAAAGTCTGTACAACCAGAAGGTTATCATACTTTTCGATCAGCGGCAATGCTGACCGGCCACCAAAATCTACATATGCTTCATCTACAATTACGATTACATCCGGATTATGAGAGATAATATCTTCCACATCCTCTAATGGCATCTCCACACCAGTCGGCGCATTTGGATTTGGGAAAACAATTCCGCCGTTTTCTCTGAAATAGTCTTCTTTTTTTATATGAAAGTTCTCATCCAGTGCCGGTCTCTCATATGGGATACGAAACAGGTCGGCCCAGACATCATAAAACGAATACGTAATATCAGGAAACAGAACCGGCTTATCTGAATTAAAGAATGTCAGAAAGCTCATGGCAAGAACATCGTCAGAACCTACTCCTACAAAAACCTGCTCATCTTTCAGCCCATAATTCTCCGCGATGGCATGTACCAGATCTCCTGCTGTTGGATCCGGATAAAGTCTCATAGTATCTGTATCCATGTCTTTAAGTGCTTTTTCTACCCCAGATGCAGGAGGATATGGATTCTCGTTTGTATTCAGTTTAATCATATCCGGCTGGTTAGGCTGTTCACCTGGTGTATATGGTATTACTTTACGGACGTTTTCTTCCCATTTGCTCATTTCTCTAATTCCTTTCCTGCGACATTCTTGCGTAATTTGACTGCATCACTGCACAACAGCAGAGACCGCTTATCTGCTATTGTAATCATACGCAGACTATTTGTCAATATTGCTACCGGACACTTTGTGCCCTGTACCACGCTTCACGCGGCCTGCCTCATACTCCTTCAGCTCTCCCAGTGCCTTCGGAGCCAGCGGATACAAGACAAGAATATTAAAAATCGTCATTAATCCAATTCCCACATCTCCCAGGTCCCACACAAATGTATAGGCTGCAATTCCACCGATAAACAGCATTACCAGCGCCAGAATCTTATAGGCAGTCTGCCAGCACCACTTATCCCCGAATAAATACGCCACATTACTTCTGGCATAAAACAGAATACCAAGAAAAGTAGAAAAGCTAAACATAAACAACGTAACCGCGATAAAAATTACTCCGAACTTTCCCAGATGATAGTCCATAGCAGTCTGTAACAGATTCATTCCGGACAGCCCTGCAGTCACCCTTTCCGGTACCAGAAGCATGATCATAGCTGTACAACTGCAGATCACAATAGTATCTACAAATACACCCAACGCCTGCACCAGACCTGCCTTTACCGGCTGATCACATTCCGCCGCTGCTGCTGCACAGGGAGCAGAACCGGAACCTGCCTCATTTGAAAACAGGCCTCTTTTAATTCCATTCATTAACACAGCGCCAAATCCGCCGGAAGCCACCTGACGCAGCCCAAATGCTTCTCTGAATATCTTACTGAACACTCCCGGAAGGCTTCCAATATTTGTAAAAATAATAAACAGCGTGATCACGAAATAAAATACAGCCATAACCGGCACCAGCAGATCCAGAATTTTAACTGTGGCATTCTTTCTCAGAACAATTACCGCTGCAATAATTGTCAACCCCATAGTTGTATATAAGGGTGGAATAGAAAACGCATTTTCAAAAGATGATGCTACAGAGTTGCTGATCACCTGACTGATCCCGCACCAGCAGATCAGACCGGAAATGGCAAACAGCACTGACAAAAGCACTTTCTTTTTCTTCTTTCCCTGTCTTTCTTCTATATAATGGTGGATATAATAGGCAGGACCGCCTCTGTATCCTCCATAAAGAGGATCTTTTTCTTTAAAAAGCTGTGCCAGTGTTGCTTCTATAAATGCAGTAGAAGAACCAATGATAGCAGTCACCCACATCCAGAATACCGCACCTGCACCGCCTGCCGAAACCGCAGCTACCACACCGACCAGATTTCCCATTCCGACTCTCGTAGCCGTAGAAACGATCAGTGTCTGAAATGAAGACAGACTGCTCCTATCATCCTTACCTTTCTTCTCGACCAGTGCTTTCAGCATATCCGGAAAAAGCCTGATAGGCAGGCATCTCGTCCGAATTGTAAAATAAATTCCCGTCGGTATCAGCAAAAGGATCAGAAGCGAAATTCCCAGACTGCTTCCTCCCGGAAGCGGAATCTTTAATAAATCTCCCCATAGAAATGAGTACACCTTTTCAATTAAAGTTACGATCATATTTTTATCCTTTCAGATTTTTACTGTAGCTAACCATAAAACGGACAGCTTCGTTTTACTTTTCCCATATTCGCCCGTTGATACTTTAACGTTTCAACGCAGACTCATTTAAGTAGTATATCATTAATACGGTTCTGCGTAAATCAACTTTTTTAAGGCATCTGTATAAATGGAAATATTTCCAATATACAGGTGCCTTTCTTTTAATATGATATGACAATTTCACTGTGGCCTATATTTTACAGCTGTTGCAGGTACTGCCCAAACTGACTTATCTAATATTTTTCAACAGATAATCAAGCTTCTTCCGTCTCTGTCACTTCTGTGTCCTGAAACATCTTCAGAATTTTGTCCAGTTTGTCCCATCTCTTATCATTCCTGTCATACTCAACCAGCACAACTCCAACAATTGCCGCCAGAACCACACATCTGC
The DNA here is from genome assembly GCA_934416185.1 of uncultured Blautia sp. Taxonomy (GTDB): domain Bacteria; phylum Bacillota; class Clostridia; order Lachnospirales; family Lachnospiraceae; genus Blautia_A. The sequence continues at coordinate 169,751 of CAKRWH010000002.1, forward strand.
GGATCAGCTTTCTGATACGGATGCATCTCTTGACATCCTTCATTCCCTTTTCATACAGCTTCTCTGCCATTCTGTCCGCTCTGGCATCTTTGCAGGCAATGTAATCGTCAATCACCTGCTTATCCTCAGCACTGATGTCCAGATTCTCATACTGATCCTTCAGTCCCTGTAATTCCTCATTATTCCGTCTGATAACCGCATCCTTGCGACAAATTCTGTCTTCCGCTGCCTGTTTCATTCTCTTTGTTCGTTTTCTCATAGTGGAGGCTCCTTTCCGTTTATTTTTGTTAACTTCCATTGTAAACTGCTTTAAAACTTTTCACAATAGAACATTAAAGAAATCCTTAGATTTGAATTTGCGCAAACTACTTTATATCAGAGTAGTCTGTTTCCTTTTACTACACAAAAGATGCCCTTCCTACCAGTTCATTCGGTAAAGAGGGCATACTGTTATAAACAACAATAATTTTATAAATACTGACTAAATTCAACTTTCTCTTTATTTGGTCCTTCAATTGTGAAGAACTTTACTCCGTTTTCCCAGAACGGAAGAAAATGTACGGTATCATTGGTTGTATTTAATCCTGCCTGATTAATCATCTCATATACTTTTTCGATATCCTTTACATCGATTGCCACATGATCAATGGCACCAGCTTCCATTTTGGCAGCTTTGTTTTCATATGTTTCGATCACAAGTGTATTCAGTTTCATAAATGCAACCTTTTCATCGGCTTCTTCATTCACTGTACGTAAAGCTGCTTCAAATCCCAGAGTCTCATAAAATCGAACCGTCGCTTCAATATCGTTTGTCGGAATTCCAATATGCTGGATACCATTCAGCTGCTCTTTTAAATTCATATTCATTTTGCATTCTCCAATCTTTCTTCTACCTGTAACAGTTCCGGCATTGCCGGGATTGCCCCTTTTTTCTCTACACAGAGACTTGCTACTGCGTTCCCAAAACTACTTTTACGATCATCTGTCTCACTCCTATGCGAACAGGCTGATCACAATCGCACAGATCAGTCCTGTGAATCCTATAATTGTTTCCATCATTGTCCATGATTTTAAGGTTGTCTTTTCATCAATCTCAAGCAGAGAACTTACCAGCCAGAATCCGGAATCATTTACATGGCTGAATGCAGTTGCACCGCCATTGATCGCACAGACCATAGCAGCCAGATAAACAGGAGACAATCCTGCAACTCCAGGCATTGCTGCCATGATTCCTGCAGCCATTGTCATCGCTACGACTGCTGCACCTACAGATGCACGGATCAGTCCTGCGATCAGGAATGCTACAAGAACCAACGGAAGTCCACTCTTTTCAAGTGCCGGTCCGATGATATCGCCCATTCCGCAGTCCTGAAGAACCCAGCGGATAATTCCACCACCAGTGATAACAAGAAGAATCTGTCCTGTAGGGCGAAGAGAACGATCCAGTATCTTCTTTAACTGCTCCCCGTCATATCCCTGCTTCTTTCCAAGGAAATACATTGCAAATAAAACTGCAATGATCAGCGCTACAAATGGTGTTCCGAGGAACTCCAGTACCGGACGGACTGCATCAATTCCCGGAATATAAGTAGAAACTGTACTGCACAGAATTAAAACCAGTGGAACAAGAATGATACACAATACAGTAGAGAATTTAGGAAGATTTGCTTCCTCTTCTTCTCTGACTTCCTGAATATTTGACGGAAGTCCTGTGTTAATACGGCTGCCGATAAATTTAGACCATAAAATTCCGGCAAAGATCAGGGAAAGAATACCAACAGGTACACCAACAGCGATCATAACACCCAGATCTACATTCAGCATATTCGCAACAAGTACAGATCCTGCTGATGGCGGGATAAATGCAAAACCAGTTGCAAGACCTGCTAATAATGGAATTACATAATATAAGGTAGATTTCTTTGTTTTCTTTGCAAGTCCGAATGCCAGTGGAATCAGGATTACCACACCTGCTTCAAAGAATACTGTAGTTCCGACTACCAGTCCTGTGATTCCAAGGGCAATTCCTGCCTTTTTCTCACCGAACTTATTTACCAGTGTCTGAGCCACACATTGTGCGCCTCCTGATACTTCCAGGATTCCACCGAATAAAGAACCCAGACCGATCAGTAATACAATTCCCTGCAGTGTCTCACCGGCACCTTTTTCCACTGTGCTTACCAGAGTCGGAACCGGCATTCCCGCTCCGAGACCAATGAACAAAGCTGAAATCAACAGGGATAATACCGGGTGAATTTTAAATTTGATAATAAGCAACAGCAACAATACAATACCTGCCGCTGCCGCGATCAACAGCCTTGATGGTTCTGCCGCGAATACCGCTTCTGTCATTTTCATTTTCCTCCTGAATATGCAATAATTTCCTGTTTTTTGGTTAATATATGGGGACGCTTTTTTTGCGTCCCCTATATATTTTATCATCTTAATTTTTTAGACAGACAAATGTACTCTATCCATTTCAACACATAATTTCATAATGCATAACTGTCTTTATTTATCAGAGTAAATGCTCACCTATCCACAAATTTGATCACACAGGTAAATACATATCTGATACTTACTGTTTTCCCCAAGTCAGACAAATAAAATTATCCTACATATTTATGTATAGTTGCTCTTACAGCGCCAGGTCCTGCGATCATTTCGCGGAACATTTCTTCAATCTTCTCTCCCACACCATCTTTATAGAGATCAGTGAAGAACAGACGCTCATTGGAAAGGATTGGTTTCAGCTGATCCTTAAATGTCTCCGGTTTGCCTACTACGATATCCTTAAACTGCTCCTGGAGTTCCTCATTCATCGGGTCAGGTGCAAGTTCGAATTTATTTCCTTCATCATCTACACCCAGCATATATCTGAGCCATCCGGCAATACCAAGCGGAATCGCTGTCAGTCTGGAAGCATCACCAAACTTCTGTACATATGCCTTAATTGTCTCACCAAAGCGGATACCAACCATCTGAGATACATCTACTGCCAGACGAAGGTTTGTATCTCCCAGATATTCATTTGGGAAACGGTCATTGAAGAGTTCATCCACAAATGCCTGCGGAGAAAGGATTCCTGGATTTGCCACTACCGGAAGACCTTCATCATAAGCGATCATACGCGCCATCTTCATCATATCTTCATTTGTATTCAACATATGTGCAAACAGATCGTATCCAAGAACTACACCCAGCGGACCTGTAGCAGAATGAACAGGATTCAGGCATACAGTTACTTTCATACGCTCGGAAAGATTGACTGTATTTCTGTCTGCCATATATACACCAAAGCCTTTCTCCAGAGTCGGACGACCGTTCGGGAAGCTGTCCTCAATTACAAGGTACTGCGGTTTCTCAGCATTAACAAATGGTGCAATATATGTTTTCTTACTTGTGATAACCGGCTGCATATTCTCAACACCAAGTTTCTCAAGATCTGCTGCAATCTGTTCGCTTGGACGAGGTGTGATTTTGTCAATCATTGTCCATGGGAAAGCAACCACTTTCTCATCACTTACATAATTTACAAATCCTTCATCTGCAAATCCGGCTTTCTGCCATTCTTTTGTCATTGTCAGGACAGATTCACGAAGTTTTGCACCATTCTGTGAACAGTTGTCCATGGAAACCAGAGCGATCGGATATTTGCCTGCTTTATATCTCTCATGAAGCATTGCAACCAGCACTGCCATCGCACCTGTTGCTTTGTCCGGGCCATTCTTAATGTCTGCTTCCACAAACGGGAACCATGTTCCGTCAGCCTTCTGTAATGCATATCCTTTCTCTGTAATTGTAAAGGAAACCATCCGCAGAGATTTGCTGGTGAAGATTTCTTTCAGGCGGTTCCACTGTGCTTCATCAGAAGACTGTGCTTTTACTGCTTCTGCAAGAGCACCGATCACTTTGTACTCACGGGTTCCGTCACCGTGAAGGATTACACTTAATCCCAGATTGTCATATGGATCATAAATCTTATCTACCACATCATAGTCAAAAGTTTCCACACAGGTAATGCCGCGGTCCAGAACTCCCTCTTCCAGAAGACCATCTGCAATACCACCGATAAATACACGGAAAATATTTCCGATTCCGAAATGTACCCAGCCAGGTTCTTTCTTTGCTTTCTCGGAAACAGCTTCCACATTATAACCCGGAAGTGTGATTCCTGCCTTTTCCCATGCTTCACGTTCTTTGATTCCATTGATTGATAACTTCATTGTTGCATTCTCCTTATTTTTTGTTCTTTTTACTTTTATATTTCTGTTATGTGTTTGACTTATGTTTAAATCTTAGCTGTAAGTTGAGTATATATCTTTCAAAGCAAAAAATCCATTGACAGAAATTCTAATTTTTGAAATCCGTTTTTGTATAGTTTTACCAGTCAATATAATTTTTCATTGAACTGTTCACACGCATTGATTGCATTTTTATTTACCGTATACTACAATATACGTGGAACTTAACTTTATCTTATAACAGAATCAGGAGAACCTTATGAGTGAAAAAGGATTAACGACTATCAGTCTGAAGAAAATAAACAGATCAAAAGTCTATCAATATATTTACCGAAAAAAGGTAACGTCGAAAATGCAGATCGTACAGGAATTACAGATGGGACTATCCACAGTCAGCCAGAATCTGAATCTGCTTGAACAGGAAGGTCTGATTGAAAAAAACGGATATTTCGAATCCACCGGAGGACGTAAAGCAAATGCGATCCAGATCGTATCCGACTTTAAAATTTCCATTGGCATCGGCATCTTAAAAAAAATGTTTCATATTACTGCAGTTGATCTGTATGGAAATGCTTTTTATACAGACACGATACCTCTTCCCTATTCCAACACCCCCGAATACTACAGGCAGGTCACTGACAAAATCAAAGAATTTATTGCCGAAAAACAATATAACGATGAGAAAATCCTCGGCGTTTCCATCGCTACCCAGGGAATCACTTCCCCGGATCACACAACTGTACTGTATGGAAATATCATGAACAACGCAGGTATGAAGCTGGAAGATTTTTCCCAATATCTGCCATATCCATGTTATCTGGAACACGATTCCAAATCAGCCGCCTTTCTGGAGCTCTGGAATCATCCGGAACTTGACAGCGCCGTTGTCTTCCTTTTAAATAGAAACCTTGGCGGCGCGATCATCACCAATCATCAGATTCATCAGGGAAGTTCCATGCACAGCGGTACCCTGGAACATATGTGCATTGATCCCGACGGTCCCCTCTGCTACTGCGGAAACTACGGCTGTCTGGAAACCTACTGTTCTGCTAATTCACTGGAACTGGCTTCAGGGATGGCAATAAAAGAATTTTTCCCACTTTTACGCGAAAAAAAATCCTCCCAGCTTATACAAATCTGGAAAGACTACCTTAATCATCTGGCATTTGCCATGAAAAATTTAAATCTGGTTATTGATGCGCCGATCATTGTCAGTGGATATCTTGCTCCTTATTTTACAGATGAAGATATTGAATATATTACTGAACATATCAACTCTGCCACACCATTTACCCTGGACAAAACCCACATTCTGGTTGGAACTAACGGCCAGTATACACCGGCCATCGGAGCAGCTTTGTATTATGTAGAACAGTTTATTCACGCTGTGTAATAACCGTCAAAAATATTTTTATATACATAGAATGGAGGGAAATAGCTCTGTCATAGAACTTTTTACCCTCCATTATTTAAAAATAAATTAGCTTTTATCGCTGTCCTTTATCATAAGGAATTCCCTCAGCTTTCGGTGCTTTTGATTTTCCGGAAGAAACAGCAAGCACAAGCAGCGAAATAATGTACGGAAGCATCTTATAGAATGTTCCCGGAATGTTCAGGGATGTAAGGAAATCAAATCCTGAATATACATTTGATAACGCACGGAAGAGTCCGAACAGCAGGGCTGCCAGTGCGATCAGGTTAGGTTTCCACTGTCCAAAGATCATAACTGCCAGTGCCAAGAATCCAAAACCTGCAACACCATTCTCAAATTTCCACTCGGAAACACCGGCTGTAATATATACGATGCCGCCAAGTCCTCCCAGAAATCCGGAAATCAAAACACCAATATAACGCATTTTGTAAACATTGATTCCGACAGAATCTGCTGCCTGCGGATGTTCACCACATGCCATCAGCCGTAACCCAAGACGTGTACGATATAAAACAACATTTGCCAGAATCAGAAGTACAATTGTGATAATCATAAACCAGTTTACTTCAAAGCCTGCAATCTTTACAATGGAGAATGCTTTTTTCTGATTGATGTACTGAATAGTAGATGCCACGTTGTTTGGATTCTCTGCCATATTGATGGCTTTTACAAATACAGTTGCAGCTGCAGTTGCCAGCATATTCATCGCAGTTCCTACCAGTGTCTGATCGGCATTAAAGTTAATAGCTGCTACTGCGAGAAGAAGTGAAAAGATCATTCCAAAGACTACGCTGCCAAGTACAACGCCAATCACCATAGCTGCTGGTGAGAGATTCGGCATATATTTCATGACCAGCGCTCCGCCAAGTGCTCCTGCAACCATAATTCCTTCAAGACCCAGGTTAATGATTCCGCTTCGTTCGGAGAAACAGCCGCCAAGTGCAACCAGTAATAATACTGATGCGTAGATCAGAGTATACTGTAATAATAATGCCATGCTTATTCTCCTCCTTTCTTCTCTGCTGCGTTCTTTTTCTTATCTTGTGATTTCTGGATCCTGCTTCTCATTACATGTTTGAAAAATAACACAAATCCACAGAAATAGATGATGATCGCTGCGATCAGGTCTGAGATCTGTGAGCAGTAAACCATTTTATCTACATATGCACCACCACTGGTGATATGCTGGATAAAGAATGAAGAAAAAATAACACCGATTGGATGGATACCACCAAGGAATGCTGCTGCGATTCCGTTGAATCCCATATTCGGCACTGCAGTCTGTGCGCAGGACCACTGCTCGATTCCGCATAAGTACAGAAATCCTGCTCCCAGTCCGGCAAGTGCACCGGAAATTGCCATTGTAAGAATAATGTTTTTCTTCTCTCTCATACCTGCATACTTTGCAGCATTGATGGAGAGTCCGGTTGCTTTCAGCTCATAACCCAACTTTGTTTTATCAAGAATTACCCATACCAGAATAGCCAAAATAACTGCCAGCGGGATGGCGATAGTTACATAACGGTTATCTGCAAATAAATGCTGAAGTCCCAGGTGAGGGATCAATGCATTGGGGTTATTGGTACGAAGCGGAAGTGTATAAGTAGTTCCTGATTCTTTTACCTCTGTAAGTACTGTGTTTACTGCATACAGGCTGATCCAGTTCAGCATGATACATGCGATTACTTCGTTTACGTTCAAATACGCCTTTAATGCACCTGCGACAGCACCAAGTACTGCACCGCCCAACATTGCCAGGATCAGGCATACCCACCACGGTGCATTGTAATGAATCCCAAAATACAACGCAAGTCCGGCGCCTACAGAATACTGTCCGGATGCTCCAATATTAAATAAACCTACTTTGTAAGCAAAAAGGACAGACAGCGTACACATCAGAAGCGGGGCCGTTTTTGCAAGAGTGCTTCCGAAATATTCCAGTGCAACTTCCGGTCTTGGGAAATACAGGAAGTTCTGCAGGATCGCAGTGATGGCTCTTCCTGCTCCTGCAGGGTTGATGGCAAGAAGTACTATATAACCTACAACAAGTCCCAGTAAAATACAGAACAGGGACGCAAGTAAGGTCTGGACAGCTCCATTCGACAGTATATTTTTTTTCTCTTTATTCATCTCTTAAACCTCCTGTCTCTTGGCGCCAGTCATATAAAGGCCAAGTTCTTCTACTGTTACTTCTTCCGGTTTGAATTCTCCGACAATCTCTCCCTCATGCATAACAAGGATTCTGTCGGAAACGTCCATAACCTCATCCAGTTCCAGGCTGACAAGAAGTACTGCTTTTCCTTTGTCACGCTCTTCGATAATCTGTTTGTGGATCAGTTCGATAGCACCTACATCTACCCCTCGGGTTGGCTGTACAGCGATCAGGAATGATGGATCTTTATCGATTTCTCTGGCTACAATGGCTTTCTGCTGATTACCGCCTGACATAGTTCTTGCTACTGTCACTGCACCCTGGCTTGATCTGACATCAAATTTGTTGATCAGTTTCTCTGCATAACTTCTGATTTCTTTTTTCTTTAGGAAACCGAACTTATTAGTGAACTGTGGCTTGAAATATGTCTGGAGTACCATATTGTTCTCCAGGGAATAATCAAGTACCAGACCGTGTTTGTGTCTGTCTTCCGGAATATGGCTCTCTCCGAGAACGGATCTCTGGCGGACAGATGCTTTTGTGAGATCCTGACCATTCATATGAATGGTTCCTGATTTCAGTTCTGACAGACCGGAAAGGCCGTATACCAGCTCACTCTGACCGTTTCCATCGATTCCGGCGATGCAGACGATCTCACCCTCTCTTACCTGGAATGACACATTTCTCACTGCATCCTTCTTATGGTTCTCACCGGCTACTGTCATTCCCTTGACATCCAACACAACTTTACCCGGATTCATCGGTGCTTTGTCTACTTTAAAGCTGACATTTCTTCCTACCATCATGGCGGAAAGTTTTTCTGGAGTTGTGTCTTTGATGTTGACGGTGTCAATGTATTTTCCTTTGCGGAGGATGGTGCAGCGGTCAGCTACTTCCATGATCTCGTTCAGTTTGTGTGTGATAAAGAGAATGCTTTTTCCTTCTGCTGCAAGGCCTTTCATGATCTTCATGAGCTCTGCGATTTCCTGTACGGTAAGCACGGCAGTCGGCTCGTCGAAGATCAGGATTTCGTTATCACGGTAGAGCATCTTCAGGATTTCGGTTCTCTGCTGCATTCCGACTGTAATGTTCTCGCTCAGAGCATCCGGATCTACCTGGAGATGATATTTCTCAGACAGCTTCATGACTTTCTTTCTGGCGTCGTCTTTTTTCAGCAGGCCGTGTTTGGTGTTTTCTACTCCGAGGATGATGTTATCCAGTACGGAGAAGCATTCTACCAGTTTGAAGTGCTGGTGTACCATACCGATCTGCAGGGCATTGGCATCGTTTGGATTCTTGATCTCTACTTTCTTTCCGTCTTTGCGTATCTCGCCTTCATCCGGCTGGTACAGACCAAACAGAATACTCATCAGCGTTGATTTTCCGGCTCCATTTTCACCGAGAAGTGCATGGATCTCACCTTTTTTCAACTGAAGCGTAATATTATCGTTCGCCACAATTCCTGGGAAACGCTTGGTAATATTCAGCATTTCAATTGCATATTCAGACATATTATTATTTCCTTTCCATTTTTAATTAAATCCTGTAAGGTTACTGTTTCGTGCAACATTTCCAGAGATATTTTGACATATACAGGTCAAAATTCCGAAGCATGCGGTGCTGAGAATAAAATGAACAGTAACCATGTAAGTTCTGAAAAACTTACCAGTATTCCGTCTGATTTATTTGATCGTACCCTGACGTACATTTAATTTTACAGATACCTGTGGCATCTCATCAGTGCTGTTGTTGACTTCAACTTTGCCGTCAAAGATGTCTGCTACGAGTTTCTTGTAGTCTTCCAGTCCGAAATCATCGTTCCACTGAGTGGTATCCTCCGGAAGTCCGACATAGTTCAGGGACATATCGTCTTTGGATACAAGACCAAGGTTCTCTACTTTTCCTACGTGTTCTTCCCATGTTCCGTCATAGATGATGGAATTGAGCATGGAATTTACGGTTGCTGTAAGGCTCTTCATAGCTGAAGTGATGGTCATTCCCTCGCCGTATGCGTCGATAGTCGGAGACTGATCGGAGTCAACACCGATGATCTTTCCGCCTACTTTCGCTGCTGCCTCTGCTGCTGAGGTGAAAATACCACCACCGCATGCGAAGACAACTTCTGTTCCGTTGCTATACCAGGTGTCCATAGCTGCCGTAATTTCTGTGGAACCATAGAACTGACCGCCGTATGCATACTCAATAGTCACGTCATCTGTGATTCCCATTTCTTTTGCAGCTGCGTCAATTCCCTGTACATAACCGTATCCGTAACGCATAACTCCAGGAACTGCCTGACCACCGAGAAATCCGAGGTGACGGTATCCAAGTTTTACTGCTGTATATCCTGCAAGGTATCCTGGGATTGCTTCCTGATAGATCGCAAGGTAGGTGTTTTCTGTATTATAATAATCAGCTACATTGTAGGCATCCGGGGCATCATAGTAAGCATTTCCTACTGCTGCCGCACCGATGTCACCTGCGCTCATATCCAGAACAATGAATTTAATGTCCGGATATTTGAAAGTAGTGTCTACAACTGTCTGGGCAAAAACATAGCCAGGCATTACCAGAATATTGTAGCCTTCTGCTACCGCAACATCGACCATGGCTGTTCTGGCATAGTCTGTGTCACCGTCTGGTTTCTTGTAGGTAAAATCAATGTTATGTTCGTTGCAGTAATCTCTGCTGGCTTCATAAGTTGTCTGGTTAAAGGACTGGTCCGTGATGTCTCCTGCGTCTGTGATCATGCAGACTCTGTATTCGGAGCTGCCGGTATTCTCTGTGGTTACGGACTTTCCGCCGCATCCGGATAACATGAGAACCAGCATTGCTGCGATCAGCAGGATGGACACTGCTTTTTTACATTTTTTCATGCGTTTTGTTTCCTCCATTGTAATGTGTTGCTGTTCACTCCGTGAACAATAACGGTTATCGTTTTCTTATTCTGCTGTAAATCTGCGGTTTTATTCGTTGCGAAATATATCGGACAAATGTCCCTTCAAAATCATTCTTACCTTTCTGACAAGGTTTTTGATTTTCGGAATAAAAGAAGCAGAATTTGAAGTTATATCCCCTTTATGCATGCTGACTTCGCTTGTATTTACAGCATAAATTCAAACTTTTTAAATAATATTATAAATTATGACATTTTTATAGAAATTTTTTTCTCATCAGTGAATGAATTTTACGGGACTTTTTTCCTGCAATACACAAAAATGCCTGCTTAGGAGATATTTATAATATCCGCCGTCAGCAGGCATTTTATTATTTATTCGTTTTTGTTATTGATCTGTTTACCCGATCCATAACATCAGTAACACATTTTCTTTATTCATTGATCAATTTATTATTTACATATTCAAATCCGAGACGATTCACTGTATCCGCAAAACGTTCGCCTGCGATTCCTTCGTTTTTGAAGAGATTGATGGCATTCTCTACTACGTTCATTACCTCTTCTTCATCCGTAAAGATCTTGGTAAGTGTAAGTCCGTGAGCGACTCTCTTGCCCCAGCGGCCGCCTATGTAGATCTTGTAACCATTCTGGTATTCTGTAACTGCGCCAAATGGGCATCTGCCTTTGCAGCGGCCGCAGTGATTGCATTCTTCTGGATTGATATAGATTTTGCCGTCTACTACTTTCGGAACTTTTACCGGACAGTTCTTTGCGATCTGACAGACTTTGCATCCACGGCATTTCTCAATATCTGGCTTCGGGATTCGCTGACCGATGATTCCAAGGTCATTCAAATTTGGTTTTACGCAGTTGTTCGGGCATCCGCCTACTGCGATTTTGAATTTATGTGGTAGTGTTACGTTATGATATCCTACATAAAAACGTTCGTGAATCTTTTCGCTGAGTGCAAATGTATCGATCAGACCGTACTGACAGGTGGTTCCTTTACAGGATACAACCGGTCTCACCAGACTTCCGGTTCCACCGGTAGTCAGACCATGTTCTGCAAGAAATGCGATGGTACCTTCGATGTTCGCATATGGTACCCCCTGAATTTCCAGGCTCAGGCGGGTTGTCATCGTAATTTCGCCGTTTCCGAATTTCTCTGCTGCATCGGCAATCGCACGGTGCTCGTCTGTAGTGATGCGGCCGTTTCTTGTGATTACCCGGATGTTGAAAATGTCATCGTAACGTTTATCCTTTAAACATCCAAGACCTTTCACACGTTTGATTTCTTCCGGACTTAGCTTTGTGCCGGAAATTGTTTCTTTCTCCTGTTTCATTTGAGTTCTCCTTTTTCTTGCACTTTAGTATTGCTCATTCCAGCCACTTATACTGCAAAAAATCTTATTGTTTAGATAAGTTCCTCTATTTTTTGCAGTATATTTTCTGTTACTGTCTACTTGACACTATCCTGAGACATGCGACGCAAATGTATTTTTCATTTTACTCAAACTGGAATCTTGTTTCTTATTGATTATAGAGCTCATAAATGATAAAATCAATTTATTAGTTTTTATGAAATAATAAATTAAATTTATCATATGTTAATAACGAAATACTAAAGATAACTCATACTCCAGGAGGCGAATCCTATGTTGGATCATAGAACTGAAACTTTTATGACTGTATGCAATGTTATGAACTATCGCGAAGCAGCTGAACTGCTACACATTACACAACCTGCCGTCACACAACATATACAGTTTCTGGAAAAGGAATACGGCTGCCGTTTTTTTCTCTACGAAAACAGAAAACTGATTAAAACACCCGCTGCTCAGATGCTGGAAGAACATTTACGTTCTGCACAACAGCGTGAGAATTTTCTCCGTGAAAAGCTCAAAAATAATGGCCTTCGCGAGCTTCGCATCGGCGCCACAAAGACCATTGGAGACTATGTAATTACTGACCAGATTCATAAATTTCTGGACCAGTCTGATACTTCCCTGACATTGATCGTTGATAATACAAAACATCTTCTTCAACTACTTGAACAGAATGCACTGGACTATGCCATTATCGAGGGATATTTTGACAAAAACAGATTTGAAAGCCAGCTATACCGCAGAGAACCTTTCGTAGGAATCTGCCCGAAAGACCATCCATTTGCAGGAAAAGAAGTCTCCGTAGAAAACCTTCTGTCCGAAACCCTCATCCACCGCGAAAAAGGCTCTGGGACTCTGGCCATCCTTGAGGATAAACTCCTAGAACACAACGAATCCCTGGAACGCTTTCACCGCCATATCTGCATTTCCAGCTTCAAAATGATCATCGACCTTATCAAATCCGGATATGGAATTTCTTTCGTATATGAAGTTCTTGCTAAAAGCGATCCGGAACTTGGGATTTTTACGCTCAAAGGAGAACCACTGATCAGGGAGTTTAATATTATTTATCTGAAGTATGCGGAGGTTGATGAGAAGATTGGGTGGTTTTTGGATTGATAAAATTTCTATTTTCATATGTTTCCAAAAAAGTGTTCAAATCCAGTGCTTTTGAGTATAGCTTCCTATTCATTTCAATAATATTCTAACATCACATCTATCATTATCATAACATCCAAAAAATTCCTGCAAATATTATCCACGCAACTATCGTCCCTCCAAGGAATTCCTTCATTGTATGTCTCTTTAACTCAACAGATGCCCAAAATTCCGTCAAATATAAAATCAAACATATAGCTGTCACATATCCTCCGAAATAATAACTTAAGATTAAATATGGCAACGTACAACTACATGCATGACCACTGGCTCTTATTTTAAACACTTTATTTACAATTGTAAGTACCAGAACTGCCAGAAAATAACCATTCAGAATCCATTGCAGCATTCTAGTACACCCCATGCAATAGCCAATTAACATCGCAGCTAAATATGACAGAAAATTAAAAACAAACGCCATATTTCTTTGATTATTACGACTATCTTCCTTATTCTTTTTTCTTGAAGCAATCGGGTATGAACAAACTGGTATGATGGTCAGAAATAATATCGCCATCAGCAAATCCCCTGTCTCCCCAAATTCTGTCCGTTTCATTCCATATAGTATCAAAAGCATAGCTAATGCTTCTATCGGTGGAATTGTTATAATCCGAATTATTTTAGCTGTCTTTTCCTTCATTTCATTTTACCTCGTTGATACATGAAACGTTTGTCTTGCATAGCCATTTAAAAAGTCAGACATAATAACGTATTTATCAAACCTGTCAAATCAGCTAACCTCTCTCACACCGGTTTCCCCATGCATCGATCATTTCGTTTTCCTTATATACACAGACAATTTCACAATTATTCAGACATTTACCGCAGGTGATTTCTCTTGTAGTTCATCATTTCCATGCTACGGATCCAAATTCCAGACCAGAAATTTATTCTTATACTGAGGGAATATATTGACTACCAGATCATACAGGGACTGAAAACGGGTACACATTGCACGATCCACACCAAATCCAACCACTCTGGGAATCAGGATATAATCACACTTATCAAGCAGCACATTTACGTGTCCGAAATAAAGTTTTGCTGACAGGCAGCTTTCATCCACTGCCAGTGCGGATCCATTTTCCAGTATTTTCCGATTAGTGGGCGGACTGCTGATGGTTTTAATTCCAAGTTCCTTAAAAAATGACTTCCAAAGATTATCGTAACGATAATGTAAAAATGCTCTGGGAAGACCGACCGTAATATCCCCTGGCGCTTTCTCTATCAGTTTCTGCATTACAGGTTATTCTCCTTTCTCTTTAGTTTCCAATAAATTTCACAAACGTTCTTTATAATTTTTTCTCAATTCCTGAATCAGTTCATGGTAATACCGATGCTTCATCGCTGGAAATGCCTTAATAATTCTTCCCTGTCCAACAATTGTATGGTTGGTTATAGAATTGGAAAGTTCATCAAATTCCCTTTGCAGTTCAGTTCTCTTTTCAAGAAGTTTCTCAATGGATTGATCTTTTTTTGTTTCAACAGCTTCACGAATTTCAGCTTTTGCAAGCGCTGTCTGCACCTTTCCTTCTTCTATAACCTGTGCTGTATCTATTGATGTATTTGCAACAGTATCACTGATTTTATCGCTTACAATCCGCATATCTGAACGAATTTTATTTAATCTGGTAAGTTTCTTGTTTAATCCTCGTATAACAGCTACTGTCACGATAAAATCTGCCAGATACATACAATATAATATGGCCAGTATAATCCAGCCAAAAGTCGAATCAGCATGTGGTGATGTATGATTTTCCACATATTTCTGAAAAATTTTCACTACAAGAACAATTGCCAGACCCCATATCAGCGAAAATTCCAGGCAGATATATCCATGAAAATTTAAAGGTTTATCTGAATAATCCCACCATCTCGCATGAAAGCACACATCTAACAACCATCCAGCTATTAACTCCACTACAGTAGCCAGAATAACTCCAAATAAAAATATCATTCCATCATTCATCTGATGACCATTGCTTTGCAGCATATTTATCATCGCAAAAACAGATAGTACTCCAAATCCATATACCGGACATACCGGTCCATTTAAGAATCCTCTGTTCACAACCTTTCCCAGGGCTACTGCATGAAAGATCACTTCAACAACCCAGCCTCCAAAGGAATATATCAAAAAATACCAGCATATCTGATAATATGTCATTCCACAAATCATGGTTTTCTCCTCTTTTCCGCATTATGCATTATTATTTATTGTAAATTTCCAATAAATGTCAAAATCGGTACAAAATATCGTACTGTCAACAAAATTCCCAGAAACCTGCTAATCCCAAAAAGTAGAACTGCTGTCAGCACATCAATTAGTGTGTGCTGTTTTGTTGTAAGCGTTGACAGCACAATCATAACAGCAATTAAAATTGTAAATATCCGAATCCAAAGATTCATTCCCATACATGTGCAAGAAACATATATTACAAGGAAGCAACTGGAACAATGCAGACTTGGTGCACAGTTCAGTCCTCTGTAGCTGCCATGATAAATAAATTTCATAAAGTTCCCCCAGAAGCCATCCGGAGGCACCGGTCTCTGAAAAGAAGTCGGATAGACCAGATAACACACCACGCTGAGCACAATTTCCACCACCATAGTCATCAGATATCCGCAATAAGAATATGGATCTGTCTGGAAAACAGCCAACGGATAAAAAGCAATCAGCGGAAACCAAAAGCAGTAAGGTAACACTGTCCACGGAAGAAATGGAATCTTATCATCCACCGGACGTTTTACATCATGGATACCTCTCTGAAAAAACTCGCATCCAAAATACAACACTGTCTGGAAAGAAAGCAGGATGATCTGCACCAATATAAGTTTTTTTAACATACAACCGCCTCTATTCTTTGTTTAATCTGTCTGTTTTCTTAAATCATATAAAATTGCCGCAACATCCTCTGGCAGTTCAAGAAAATCCCCTTTACTCCATTCCCGATACATATTGTAAATAGCACCGGCAAACGCACTGATTCTCAAAGTTTCCTCTCTTGTCTCTTTTTCTTTGTCAACCCATTTTCGAATAAGATGTTCTGTTATTTTTGCCAAAAACAAATCTCCCATTCCGGCTGTGATCAGTGCATCTATGAATTCACGATGCAAATAGAAGAACCTGAAGCAGCGCAACATATATTTTTTCTCGTAGAATACCTTTTCACTTCCAGTATCAGGTTCTTCTAATTCTTTTGCCCTATATTCTTCCACTACCTCCTCTAAATGCTCTGTCAGGATATCTTCTATTGCATTATAGTTTCTATAAAATGACATCCTGGAAACACCTGCCTCTGAGGTAATGTCTGAAACTGCAATGGAGGAAAATAGCTTGTTCCCCATTAACCGTAGCAATGCCTTGTACATATCCTGTTTTACCTGAATATTGGTCTGACTTATTCTTTTCTTCATCGTTATAACTCCAGTCTTGATGAAATATTTTTCTTGTGAATATTGAAATATTTCTATTTTAATGTTACAATTTGTAACATCATTATAAGGCATTTTATTTTGTTTTACAATCGTTCATTTCATTATTATACAAATTATACAATTAAAACTTTCAGGAGAAAATCACTATGAAAACAGCCATCATGACTGACACAAACAGCGGTATTACCAGAAGTACCGCAGAAAAACTTGGGATATATGTAATACATATGCCTGTAATTATTGAAGAAACAACCTTTTATGAAAATGATACCATTACAGAGGAAGAATTTTTCTGTGCTCTTTCCGATAACAAACGCATCACCACTTCCCAGCCTTCCCCTGGCGATGTAATGGATTTATGGGATCAGATTTTAGCCGAAGGCTATGAGGAACTTGTATATATTCCAATGTCAAGCGGTCTGTCTAACTCCTGTGCTGCTGCTATAGGTTATTCTCAGGATTATGATGGAAAAGTTGAAGTTGTTGATAATCACCGGATTTCTGTCACCATGTATGAATCCGTACTTCACGCAAGAGAAATGTCCCTGAACGGGGCTTCTGCAAAGGAAATAAAAGCTGCCTTAGAATCTGATGCCTATAATTCAAGTATTTATATTACTGTCAATACATTAGAATACCTGAAAAAGGGCGGACGCATCACACCTGCCGCAGCCCTGATCGGAACAGTATTGTCCATAAAGCCTATTTTAACAATACAGGGAGAAAAGCTGGACTCTTTTGCCAAAGCACGGGGTTCTATGAAAAGGGCGGAAGAAAAAATGATTCTGGCAATTCAGTCCGATCTTGAGAAAAGATTCGCAGATCAGGATATGTCGAAATTGCATATTGGAGCAGCCGGTGCCGGACTTACGCCAGAACAGCAAGAAGAATGGCTGACCCTTCTCCGCAATAAATTTCCGGAAGCTGATGTCTTTTACAGTCCACTTTCCGCCAGCATCAGTGTCCATACCGGTCCCGGCGCAGTAGGGATTGGTATCAGCTTCAGATAAGTATCTGCATAACAGATATCTGTATTGTATTGCAATTTTATAGTTTATATTTCTCATATTTCGGGAAGACTTTGTGCTACACAGAGGCTTCCCCATCCCACCTCTTCATTGGGATACTCCTCATACCCCGGCAATGGTCTGGCGCCTTTTCGGAGATAGGCTTTTACTTTTTCCCCATATAGATAGGGATCGTTTCCATTTACAATCCCCCACTGCATCAGCAATGCTGCGGCTCCGCTGACAAAAGGTGCTGCAAAGGAGGTCCCTGTTACTGTCCTGTAGCCGCCGCCGGGTACGGGAGCAACTATATTCACTCCGGGTGCCACCAGATCAGGTTTCAGATAAGGCAGCATCCTGCTTCCCCTTCCGGAAAAGTCCGCATAGGAGTCAACCAGTGAATCATATGCTCCAACTGCAATAATCCGCCGGGCTGTAGCGGGTATGGTCAAAGTCCCATATGCCCTTGGTTCATAAAACCCTGTCCCTCTGTTCAGGGTATTTCCACCCGGCAGCCACAGGTAATATTCCCCTCCTCTGACCTTTTTTCCACTTAGGATGATTTTCCAGTCTCCACTGTCCACATAAGTTTCCACAGGAAGAAAATCTATGTAGATTTCCTGTGTCAGATGATAGGGTCCAGGTTTACCATAATAGATTAAAAGCTCTGTATTTCCCAGTTTGTACCTCTGAGGACCAAGCTTTTCATCTAGAGGGCCGATCCGGTTTCCGGATGGATTTTCAATATAAATACTCATCTCATCCTCATAGGATTTCCAGAGCTGTACATTTAATGTTGGTTCCCTGCTGCTCACAGATAATTCTATCTGTCTGGTCTGTCCCTGTTTCAGGATTCCTCCCTCATGCAGTGGCTGGTTACCATTGTTCCCTGTACCTGTGCAGATAACCAGACGTCCTGTGGCAGAAACCATATCTATATATGTTTCAAGAAGAGAATCTCCTCTGTGGGATCCATAGTTATTTCCAAAACTGAGATTGATCGCCATTGGCCGTCCCATAGCCAGTGCCTGTCGCACCAGATAATCAATCCCCTGTATTAGTTCTGTAGTCCTTGGAAATGCGTTCTCTCTGGGAACTCCCATCTTCACCACCAGCAGATCACTTTCATATGCAACTCCCTGATTCACTCCATCTGACGCCCGCCCATTTCCCGCAGCAATCCCAAGTACCGAGGTTCCATGTCCACTGTAATCCATGGACGGAACAAGGCGCCTGCCCTGGTTTTCTCCAAGTGCAAGCGCCTCATCAATTTCCTCTTTTGTATATTCCGTTCCTGCTGCATATCCCTGCGGTGGATTTCCCTGTATGCTCTGGTCCCATAATCGAAGAATCCTGCTGCTTCCGTCTGCATTTCGGAAATCAGGGTGAAAATAATCTACACCTGAATCCACAATACCTACCAGAATTCCTTTTCCGGTCAATCCACTTCTGCCGGTCTGCACTGTCCGGATACAGCTCGCTCCCTTTGCCTGGAACAGTTCAAAATACAGGCGTTTTGGCTTCTCCATAAATTCCACCTGCACTCTGTCAGAATAAGCATCTATCTCAGATTCCGGCAAAGTCACTACTGCATAGCCACCCAGTAAAGGGACTACCTGAATGCCAGTTCCCGCCAGTCCACTCTCCGGTCCGCTATATTTCACGATCACGTCCCACAATCGCATAGCTGAATCATATCCCACATTCAGATTCTCAGACTTTCGCCGTTCCTCTGGAGTAGCATCCATTACAAGGTTTAAAAGATTATCTATTTTCTGATCTGCCATAAATAATCCATTTCAATTATGCACATACTTATATTTATTATATTTGTTTGTGGTGAACTTATTATATCAAAGATTAGGTGCTATTTTTATGTCAAGGAACCAATTATTTTAAAATTTTAGTTAAAAAATCAACTGTTTATACCAGTTTTACTGGTGGGAAAGTTGAGTAAGTTATTTCATTGCTTTAAGCAGAACAGTTATCTTACGAGTTTATCTCATTATTGTGCATCCGATACAACAATAAGGAGGCACAAAAGTATTCATATACTTTCCAAAATCCCTTTATTATTCTCAATAAATGTCATATTGAAATCTGCAAAAGCCTCTGGTGATTCAGGGGCTTTATTTTTTAACCACTCAATCTGGACATGGCATATTGCACCTGACAGTAAATATATATTATAACGGTCAATCGAATTTGATGGCATATCTCCAATCGCATTGATAAGGAACTGATCTGTATTATCCTGAATCAGTTCATAGAATCCATTGGAACACAACAGTAAAATTTCTTCTCTATGTTCCAGATAGTATTTATACAAAATAATCAAATTTTGCCGGATCGTTTTCATATTGATATCATGTTGTTTTGGCATCAGCTCAGCAAGTTCTTTATTCATCTGATCAATATAAAAATATATAACGTCTTCAATTGAAGAGAAATTTCTGTAATACGATGCTTTAGCAACACCTGACATTGAAATGATATCCGCTACTCTGATTTCCGAAAATTTTTTCTTTTTCATAAGCGAAAACAAAGCGGTCTGAATGCTTTTTTTAACACGCATATTTTCAATATATCGTTTATCATTTGGCTTCATAGTTCTTATCCTCCAGTGTTTTACCTGATACCAAAAGTGGAAAATAGTCTCAGGTTTTCATATTTTCAGTTTTATATGATAGTGATACAATTCGTATCAGATGCTAATTGTATCATATAAAAATCTGTTTAACAAGGAGGAAACATTTTCATGGAAAATAATAAAAACCTGGAGGTATTCAGCAATATGCCGGTTCCAAAAGCGGTAATGAAAAATGCGCTGCCTGCTATGGCAGCTATGCTGATGGTACTTGTATATAATCTTGCCGATACCTTTTTTATCGGTCAGACACATAACGCTTTACTGGTTGCCGCAGTATCTCTTGCGACACCGGTATATCTGATCTTTATGTCTCTCGGAACCTTATTTGGAATCGGTGGAACTTCTGTGATTTCCAGAGCATTGGGAGAAGGAAACAAAGAAAAAGCAAGAAAATCCTGTGCGTTTTGTTTTTGGGGATGTGTATTCGTAGGTATTCTGTTGGCTGCATTGATTCTTATATTTATTGATCCGATTCTGAATTTAATCGGTGCCAGTGCTGATACTTATGAATATGCCAAAAGCTATCTGAGCATCATCGTATTTGCCGGACCATTTGTACTTATTTCTAACTGTTATGGAAATGTCGTCCGTACAGAGGGGGAATCTGGAAAAGCAATGCTTGGTTTGCTGCTTGGGAATCTGGTCAATGTAATTTTAGATCCTATTTTTATCCTTGCCCTGGGATTAGATATTAAAGGTGCTGCAATCGCAACCGTGATTGGAAATATTGTCGGTGCAGGATTTTATATTTCTTATTTCCTGAAAGGAAAATCCATGCTTTCCATCAGATTGAAAGATTTTACTGTAAAACAGGGAATCGCTGCCAGCGTACTGGCTATTGGTGTTCCTGCTGCTTTAGGTGACGTATTAATGAGTGTCTCTCAGATTATCATTAACAGCCAGATGTCACACTATGGAGATATGTCTGTTGCCGGAATGGGCGTTGCAATGAAAGTTATTACAATCACCGGTATGATCTGTATGGGCTTAGGTCAGGGCGTACAACCAATTCTCGGTTATTGTGTAGGTGCTAAAACATGGAAACGCTTTAAAGAAGTTTTTAAATTTACCATTATTTTTGCTCTTATTTTAGGAACAGTCCTTGCAGCTATCTGTTATGTATTTACCAATCAGATTGTCAGTGCTTTTCTTACAGATCAGACTGCTTTTGCCTATGCAGTTCAGTTTGCAAGAATACTTCTTTCCACCAGCTTTCTGTTCGGTGTATTTTATGTGTTGGTCAATGCACTTCAGGCAATGGGAGCCGCAACTCCAGCACTTCTTATCAGCATGAGCCGTCAGGGAATCATTTTCATTCCTGTATTATTCATTTTGCAGGCTGTTATAGGAATGACCGGACTTGTATGGGCACAGCCTGTTGCCGATGTATTGTCTATTCTGATTGCAGCTATATTGTTCGGAAAAACTATGAAGAAAATGCAGATGCTATAAAGCAAAACTACGCCTATCACATGCTTAGAATTTATCTTTCTCAATTCTAAGCATGCGATATCCAATTCCAATGTGTGTCTGGATGTATTGCACCCCATTTTTGTCAGGTTCCAGTTTTTTCCGCAGTGTTGCCATAAAAACTCTAAGAGAAGCAACATCGTTTTCCAAACATCGTCCCCAAATCTGCTGGGTAATATAAGTATGTGTCAATACCTTTCCCACATTGCGGGATAGAAGGCAGAGCAGCTTATACTCAATGGGCGTCAGATGCAATTCTTCTTCCTTCAGATATGTGCAGCCGGCTGTATAATCTATCTTCAATTCACCATTTTCAAAAACAGAGGTTTCCAGTTGTTCTCCTGTCTGCGTTATAGCAAGCCTCCTTTGAGTGACACGGATACGGGCAAGTAATTCCTCTACGGAAAATGGTTTTGTAATATAATCATCCGCTCCTGCATCCAGTGCCTCTATTTTATCCGCATCCTCACTTCTGGCACTGATCACAATAATCGGCATATTTGACCAGGTTCGAATTTTTTTTATCACCTCTACGCCTTCCATATCAGGAAGACCCAGATCCAGAAGAACGATATCCGGATTGTGGGACGAAGCCTCCAGAATAGCCGAAGATCCGTTTTCAGCTGCCAGATATTTATAGTCATGTGTTTTTAATGTAGTAATGATCAGGTTGCGTATGGGCCTGTCATCTTCAACCACCAGAATTAATGTCTTATTCATTTAATGTCACCTCGCTTAAGGGTAAAGTAAAAGTAAAATTGCATCCATGCGGATCATGATCCGTCAGAATCAGGGTACCGTCATGGACTTCTATGATAGAATGACAAAGTGCCAGGCCAAGTCCCAGACTCCGATGACTATCCGCAACTGTTGTTTTCCCTGTATAAAACATTTCAAAAATATGCGGCTTCATTTCTTCTGGAATTCCAGGACCATTATCTTCCACACTTATCCGCGCTTTCCCATCTGTTTTCTTTCCCCGAATGCTGATTACCGAACCTGGCGGCGTATATTTTATTGCATTATCAATTAAATTTACCAGAACCTGTATAATAAGGCGTACATCCATACGTACAAGAACAAGTTCTTCACAGTCTGCCACAATTTTATAATCATCATGTTTCCGACTAATATGTCGCAACGACTCTGCAATCACTTCATCTAAAAGCTGATCCGTAAATTTGAATTTCAATCTTCCATCATTCAGCCTGGTAATGGAAAGCAGATTCTCCACAACTCCGATCAGCCATTCAGAATCGTCATAAATGTCAGTGTAAATCTGATACTTTGTAGCTTCGTCCAGGCGTTCGCTGTTGCTGAGCAACATATCCGCATTGCCGGAAATAGAGCAAAGCGGAGTTCGAAGATCATGGGAAATTGCCCGAAGAAGATCTGCCCGCAGCTGCTCGTTTTTAGCCAAAACCGCATTTTTCTCTTTTTCCATGGCATTTTGCGCGTTCTCCATTGCAAGCGCACATTCATTTATTACAGACAACAGGATACTGTATTCAAAAGAATCCAACGCTTCTTTTTGCAGTGGTATCCCAATTACACCGTAAACATTATTCCCGCTTCGGATCGCCAGATATAGACATTTAGCCTGTGGAAAATGTTGCGTGGATGCACCGGCACGCTGTCTGTTTTCATAGACCCACCTGGCTGTCTGCTGTTCTTCTGGTGTTAAGAAATCTTCTGTATTCTCTTTTTCCCCTGAGAAAAGTTTTCCTCCTGATAAAGTTCCATTTTCCACAACATACGCTGTAATATTGCGATTTAGTAAGCGGATCAACTGCGTGCAGGTAACATCAAGGATCTCCGTTTCTCCTTTGGCCTTTTGCATCAGACGATCTGTATCAAACAGCACCTGTGTACGAAAGGCAAGCTGTGCGGACAGCTTTGCATGTGTCTTCAGCTTTGCCGCAAGTGCTCCCGTAAGTACAGATGAAATAAGCATTATAAGAAATGTCACCGGATAACCCACCGCATATGTCTGAAAAGACATCCTTGGTTCTGTCAGAAAAAAACAAAATAAAACTACACTTAAGAACGAACCAGCTACACTGCAAAGATAACCATCTGTCACAATTGAAGTAACCAAAACTCCCAGAATGTATATCGTTACAATATTCGTATCCGTGAAATTCAGCTTCTGAAACAACAGACCAATGAAAGTGCATACCGCAAATATAAAAACTGTCAGAAAATAATCTTTTGCAGACGGTTTTTCTACATACCATGTAAATGGCCGTTTTTGATAACTCCTGGTTTTTACCGCGTCCGGGATAATATGGATATCGATATCCGGTACAATTTCAATCAGTTTTTCCGTCAGAGTTGACTTGCTGAAAAAATGATTTCGTCTGGCATTGCTTTGTCCGATCACAATTTTGGTAACATTGGATAACCTGGCATACTCTGCAATCTGTACCGGTATGTTTTCCCCGTGAGTCATCACAATTTCTGCCCCAAGCATTTCTGCGTATCGGATATGTTCTTCCAGCTTTTCTTTATCTAAGGCTTCTGATTTTGTACCTGTCTGCACATACAGAGCTGTAAAACGTGCCTGCAGCGCATTTGCCATTTTCGCCGCTGTATCTACTATTTTCTGATTAGAGGGTGCTGCAGACAGACAAACAAGGATATGTTCATCTGTTTTTTTATTATCCTCTACAATTCTCAGACTCATCCTGCCTGCCACCTTTTTCTGTTGTTTTTGAAATTATATCATGCGACTGTATTATGGTCAAAAATCTTTTTTTCATCCCCAGTCTGTCCATCAAAAATTATAATTTCAGCTTTCTTATATTGGCTTTTATACTCATGAATCTCTCTTAACAATTCTTCATCCGAAAGCGTATCCAGTAAGAATATCTTCGATGAATGCTGTTTCTCTTCAACATTTTCCTGAATTTCGTCCAAAAACTTATCTGCTTTATTTGCAATATAAAAACCCAGTCCAAACATACAAAATACAGTAACTGCCAGCATACCTTCTGTCATTACCTTCACCTCTTTACCAGCCTCTTCACCGTAAATGAGCTATATGCGGAAACACTTCTGAAGAGCTCTGTATTCTCCTAACACCAGTAATTTATTATTCTCTGCAAAATATGTGTCCGGAGAAATTGCAATATTGAATTCTCCCTCATTTTTTACTGCCAGAATATTAATGTTGTAGCGTTTTCTGATATCCAGTTCGCCAACTGTTTTTCCAGCCCATTCATCTGGTACTTCCACCTCAAAGATTGCATGGGAAGCATCCACTTCCATATAGTCCAGAATATGATCATCCGTGTAACGGATAGAGGCCCATTTTGCGACCTGCTTTTCCGGATACACCACCTTATCTGCACCGTTGCGTAAAAGAAATTTTTCCTGGACATCACGCTCAGCTCTGGATATCACCAGTTTTGCTCCCAATTCTTTCAAAAGGGAAGTTGTTTCAAGAGAATTTTGAAAACTTCCTCCAATGGTCACAAAACAGATATCGTAATTTCCAATCCCAAGGGATTGTAAAAATTCAGGATTGGTACTGTCACCAATCTGGGCATTGGTCACAAATGGCAGTACTTTGTCCACTCTTTCTTCATTCCAGTCAACCGCCATAATTTCATGTCCCAACTGATTAAGCTGCATGGCAACATGTCTTCCAAATCTTCCAAGCCCGATAATCAATACATTTTTCATAATATTTTCTTTCTCCTTCTCATCCAACTGTAATTTTCTCCAGAGGAAGCTTTGCATTTCCCTTGTTTCTTCCGGAAAATACCGCATAAATCAGGGTCAGACCACCTACACGTCCCAAATACATCAGTATGATCAGCACGACCTGTGAAAAAACATGAAGCCCCGGTGTAATTCCCAGTGTCAGGCCTACCGTACCAACAGCCGAGGCAGCTTCATACAGGCAGTCCAAAAGAGGAATCCCTTCGCATACACTGATAGCAACCCCACCGCAAAAGAACAATGTAAAATAAAGCATAGCTATTGTCGCTGCATTTTTTATCACATGGTATTCCAGTCTTCGCCCAAAAGCCCCTGCATTTTCCTGACTTCGAAATGTTGCAATAGCATTTAAAATAAGTACCGTAAAAGTTGTTGTTTTCATTCCACCTGCTGTAGAACCCGGCGATCCACCGATCAGCATTAACAGTATCATAACCGCCTTTGATGCCTCGCTCATCTCTGAAATGTTTATAGTATTAAATCCGGCAGTTCTTGTAGTTACGGATTGAAACACAGCTGCCAGCAGTCGCTTCCCTATGGACAAGTTTTTCAGATCACAGGTAAAGAAAAAAACTGCCGGAAACAAAATCAGACATGTAGTAGTCATAAGAATAATCTTACTTTGCATACGGTAACGTTTAAAATTCAACTTGTTCGTATAAATGTCATCCCAGGTAAGGAAACCGATTCCCCCTATAATGATCAACATCATAATTACCATATTTATAAGGGCGTTTCCAGAATACCCTGTCAGAGATGGAAAAGCATGAACTGCTGTTCCCAGTATATCAAATCCGGCATTGCAAAAAGCAGAAACAGAGTGAAAAACTGACAGCCAGATCCCCTTTAACCCATAATCCGATAAAAAAACTGGCAGCAATAACAATGCCCCTGCAGCTTCGATCAAAAATGTCCCCTTTAAAATAAACCTTGTCAGTCTGACGATTCCCCCAACTTTAGGTGCTGAAATCGCATCCTGCATGGTACTTCTTTGCATAAGAGATATTTTTTTCCCGGAAAGAAGAGAAACAGATGCCGCCACAGTTACCACTCCAAGTCCGCCAATTTGTATAAGTACAAGAATAATCGTCTGCCCTGCCAGAGACCAGTAGCTTCCGGTGTCTTTTATCACAAGCCCTGTCACACATACCGCGGAAGTGGCTGTAAAAAGTGCCTCATGAAATGGAGTCAACACTTTCTCCGATGAGGAAACTGGAAGCATCAGCAGAACGGTTCCAAAAAGGATCACGCCTGCAAATCCCAGAATAATTAATTGAAAAGATGTCAGATGTTTTTTCTTACTTAATTTTTCCGGCATAAATAATCAGAACTCCTTATTATTGATTCTAATAGCACTGCTTTTATGATGCATTTTATTATATCTAATTGCCTTCAAAGATAGTATAAGAGTCTCTGATTCTATATTAAGATTATATAAAGATTTTGTCAGAAAGATATTTAACATATATAATTTCACTTATAGCAATTCCAGAAAATAATGCAATCAAGACAGTTCAGCAGAGTGCGAAGGACAAAGAAGGTATCAGCAGGCGTGCTGACGCACGGCAAAGATATCTGACGCAGGACTTCACGCTCTGATAGGCTGGATTGCTTGCATTATTTTCTGGAATTGCTATAGAATAATCCAAGTAAAACACTAATTCTCCTGAAAGCACAGGAAATATCAGTGTTTTCTTATGTTTTCCCTTAATTATACGGTTCATGTGATCCATAATTGTTTCCAAAACTGAGATTGATCACCATCGGCCGTCCCATAGCCAATGCCTGGCGCACCAGATAATCAATCCCCTGTATCAGTTCCGTAGTCCTGGGAAAAGAATTCTCTCTGGGAATCCCCATCTTCACAACTAGCAAATCACTTTCATAAGCCACTCCCTGATTTACCCCATCAGATGCCCGCCCGTTCCATGCTGCAATGCCAAGTACAGAAGTTCCATGCCCACTGTAATCTGTGGACGGAACAAGGCGCCTGCCCTGGTTTTCTCCAAGTGCAAGCGCCTCATCAATTTCCTCTTTTGTATATTCCGTTCCTGCTGCATATCCCTGCGGTGGATTTCCCTGTATATTCTGATCCCATAAACGCAAAATCCTGCTGCTTCCGTCTGCATTTCGGAAGTCGGGATGAAAATAATCTACACCCGAATCCACAACCCCTACCAGAACTCCTTCTCCTGTCAATCCATTTCTGCCGGTCTGCACTGTCCGGATGCAGCTTGCTCCTTTTGCCTGAAACAGCTCAAAATACAGGCGTTTTGGCTTCTCCATAAATTCCACCTGCACTCTGTCAGAATAAGCATCTATCTCAGCTTCCGGCAAAGTCACTACTGCATAGCCGCCCAGTAAAGAGACTACCTGAATGCCAGTTCCCGCCAGTCCACTCTCTGGTCCACTGTATTTCACGATCACGTCCCACAATCTCGTAGCTGAATCATATCCTACATTCAGATTCTCCGATTTTCTCCGCTCCTCTGGAGTAGCATCCATTGCAAGATTCAAAAGATTATCTATTTTCTGATCTGCCATATTGATCTCACTTCCAGATAATACTTACTTTATTATATACGGCATTTCTGCATACATACCATAGAAGTTCCAGAAATCAACACAATTATAATAAAAAATTTTACATAAATTTTGCATTACCATGCATGCGCATTTAACAAACATTTTTCTATAATAATAACAACGAAATAAGAAAAAGTCCTTCAACAGGATTCTCAAACTGCAGTGGATTACTATATCCAACACAGTACAGTGTATTTTATAGATAAAGGAAAGAGGGATCATTATGTATCAAACATTATGGAATTCAGTCAATAAACAGGTTAAGGAAACACATACTGCTGCCGCATTTCTGGCAGGTTCACTTATTGAGTGGACAACGATCGGTCTTCTGGCGGGCTTTCTGATCTGTCTGATCGGAGGTATGTCTGCAACTATGAAAGCAACCGTTATCCTTTGTTCCGGAGGATATGTCGGACTGATCTTTGGATTCTTTGGCGGTATTTTATATCTGTATAAAGTAGAATCCCGTCATCATTCTGCTCCTTCAGCACTTTCTGACGTTTCAGTTTCTGCTGATCCCCATTTAGCACTTAAGACCAAAACAGCTGCCTGACTTTCTCTGGCAGCTGTTTCTGAATATTCATAGTATTTTGCAACATTCCCTTGTTTACAGATTTCATTCTCGCAGACAGGGGTTTTTATTTTTCTTTTCGCAAAACCTGATTCAATGTTTTAAGAAGTTCAGGAATTTTGATCGGTTTGGCAAGATGTCCATTCATTCCGGACTCAAATGCTTTCTCTTTGTCCTCTTCAAATGCATTAGCAGTCATTGCAACGATCGGGATCTGCGCTGCATATGGTTTGTCAAGCACTCGAATCTGTCGGGTTGCTTCATATCCGTCCATTTTGGGCATTTGAATGTCCATTAATATCAGATCATACTGCCCTGGAACTGCCTGTTTCATCTTTTCTACAGCAATGGTCCCATCCTCTGCAACTTCAACCACAAAACCGGCCTCTTCCAGGATTGTTACTGCAATTTCCTGATTCAGCGCATTGTCTTCAACAAGAAGAATCTTCTTACCCTCAAACTGTATTTCCTGTTCTTTCTTATAATTCTCCCCGGATACACGGAAAGGTCTTGAAAGAATATCTCTCAGTTCAGACATGAACAGCGGCTTTTCACAGAATGCGGTTACTCCCGCTTCTCTTGCCTCCGTCTCAATATCTGTCCAGTCATAGGCAGTAAGAATAATAATTGGCTTATCGTTTCCGATCACTCTTCTGATGCGGCGTACTGTTTCAATTCCGTTCATATCCGGCATAAGCCAGTCAATAATATATGCCGAGAATTCATCGCCAATCTCCACTGCCTGCTTGGCACGGATCACAGCCTCTTTTCCGGAAACTGTCCATTCCGGACGCATTCCGATCTCTGTGAGCATATTTGAAATGTTCAGGCAGGTGTCTGTATCATCATCTGCCACCAGAGCACGTAAACCCTGCAGCTGCTCGATTTTTTCATAAACAACCGGATCTCCGCTGATTTTAAATGTGAGTGATACAATAAACTCAGAACCTTTTCCTTCTTCACTGTTTACAGTGATGGTTCCGCCCATCATATCCACAATATTCTTGGTAATAGCCATTCCAAGCCCTGTTCCCTGAACTCCGCTTACCGTAGATGTCTCTTCTCTTGTAAAGGCCTCGAAAATATGCTCCCGGAACTCTTCACTCATCCCTATTCCAGTGTCACGGATAATAAACTGATAATTGGCATAACCATATGGTGCCTGTTTTGTCTGTTTGATCCGAAGGCTGACAGTCCCGCCTGTTTTATTAAATTTAATTCCATTATTCAAAATATTCAATAAAATCTGATTCAGTCTAAGCTTATCCGCAATGATGTCCTCGTCTTTGACATCGATCATATCAATCAGAAAATCAAGTTGCTTGGAAGCGATATTCGGCTGTATGATCGTGCGGATATCATGCATCAAATCTGGCAGATGCAGCGGTTTTTCTTCGATTTTCACTTTTCCACTCTCAATTCTGCTCATATCAAGAACATCATTGATCAAGGACAGCAAGTGTTCACTGGAAGTGGAAATTTTTCCCAGGTATTCCTTTACTTTCTTTTTATTATCAATGTGAGACGCGGCCAGAGATGTAAAACCTATAATTGCATTCATCGGAGTACGGATGTCGTGGGACATATTGTTAAGGAATGTAGTCTTGGCATGATTTGCGCGTTGTGCTGTAAGAAGTGCCTTCTCCAGCTCTTTGTAGTTTTTTTCCAGTTCTTTCTTAATCTCTTTTTCCTTACGATACTGTTCTGTAAGGTTATGAACATAACTGAAACCAAGAACATCCCCGTTTTCTTCATCTGCATACATAATGATATGCTGCTCCGCAAGAATAGAATCTGATAGCGCATTTCCGGTCCAGTACTTATGCGTAACATGGTACTCTCCGTTCTCAAATCGTTTCAGCAGTCTGGAAATGCTCAAAAAATCAAAATATGCATTCTTCTCTTCTTCCGGCATTCTGTCACCCCAGTAGGATACTATCTGTGAGAATGCTGCATTTTCCGGAAGTCCCATCTGCTTATTGATATCCTGTTTCTCATCACCGGTCATACGGTAGATTCTTCCCGGAACCAAATCTCTGGTTAAATTAATATTATAATATACTTCTGCATTTGCTCCAACTGCATGTTCAAGAAGTTCTATCTTCCTGTTTAAAGTATTGATCTCTTTATTTGTATTCAGCTTTCCCACACCCTGCCTTCTCCTTTACGACTGCCTCTTACTATACCTTGTCTGTTACTGTGATAATGCTACGTTTACCTGTTCATTATACAATTCCTGAAAGTGCTGCGCAATACCTATCCTGTAATACAAATATCAATTATATGCCTGCGGCAGTCCCCTCTTTTACTGTGCTTTCTTCTGTGAAATTATAAGTCCGACAAAGATCAGTAAAGAACCAAACACAGAGATAACTGTCATTTTTTCATGCAGGATCAGCATGGACAGAACGACTGTCACTACCGGTGATACATAAATGTATACACTGGTCTTTACAGCTCCTATCCATTTGGTAGAAAGATTCCAGAGCATAAAGCCCATGGCGCTGGCACCAATTCCAAGGAATAGGAAGTTGGAAACTACTTGCGGGTTATGAATCAGGCTGATATCCCAGGATGCTTTCTGCTTGATCAATACCGGAATCAGGAAAAGTATTGCATAAAAGTAGATTCGACGGGTCACTGCGATAGTTGGGTAATCCCATTCTCCGATCTTTTTGACAAGAGCGGAATATGCTCCCCATGAGATCATCGCCAGAAATGCAAAACCATCTCCTGCCGGGTTCAGGTTGAAGCTTTTCTGACCGTTCATACTGATCAGAATGACTCCTGTCATTGCGATCACGAAGCCTATGTAGAAAAACTTTCCGGATTTTTCATTTTTAAAGAAAATCCCAACTGTCACTGCTACGAAAAAAGGTGCGCATGCTACGATGATGCCTACGTTGGACGCATAGGTCATGGTCAGGGCTGTATTTTCCAGCATGAAATAGAGAACAATTCCGAATAGTCCGGCGCCTGCAAATGCAAATTCCTGCTTCGGATTCTTCAGTTTCAAATGATGTGGAAAAAAAATTAACAATGCAATGAATGCAAGTACTGCTCTGGTAAAGAGAACTTCTACAGGCTGAAAGTAGTTCAGCAGGACTTTTGTAGATACAAAAGTTGCGCCCCACATAATCTGAGTGCCGCATGCAAGGACATGTCCCAGGATTTGTTTTTTGTCTTGTGTCATTTTGTTTGTTCCTGTTCTTTTTACTCTTTAAGAACCAGATGGAATTCTTACCAATAATTTCATTCCATCTTTTTCTGCCATAGTTAAAACCGGGATGTGTTTCTTTCGCAGCATATGAACGACCGGATATGCTGCAAACGTGTTATTTCCTACATATACTGCTTCCGGTTTGTATTTAAGTATCTTTTTAACCTGCTCTTTCACTGCTGCTTTCCATTCCTGTTTTTCCATAGATACTTCACCGTAAATCCCCTGAATTTCCAATTCCGGGACCGATGGAAAATCAATATGAACGATTTTTGCAGACTGTAACTTTGGCATCTGGCTAAGAAGTTCATCTACCATCTCGTCACCGCCGAAATTTACAATTACAGGTTTCTCATGGAAATCTGCAAGACTGATCTCACAGGCTTTTACAGCGTCCTCTAATGTTCCTGTTGTCATAAGGAAACCGCCTTTATGACAGAATCCTGCACTTGACAGGCCAGTTGCTGAGATTAGTTCCTCATTTTCCAGGCCAAGCCATTCTATCGGGAAGCTACATTTATAGTTCAGAGAATATTCTTTCTTCTGAGGCTGGATACAATAGCCACCTCTGTTAGATGGAAAAATAACAAATGCAATGTCTGTTTCTGACAATCGTTTCTGACATGGAACAAACTCTGGCAGAACCAGAATTCTTGCTTCTTCTTTTGATTTCTCTCCCGAATAAACTGCTTTCTGATGTGCCTCCAGGATTTCTTCTACACGTTTATCCGCACGTTCATTTCCCAGATAACGTTCAAATTTGTTCTCAAGGATCATTCCTGCTACACTGACCGCCTGGAAGAACGCTTCATCATTGCCGCCCTGGGCATCCCAGGTTGGATTGAAGTTTCCGATCAGGGTTGCAAGCTCATTTTTCTCTCCAGTGTTGTCATTGTTATCTAGCGGCTGTACAAAAGACTCGTCAAACTTCTGCGCAAGTTCTTCACCAAGAATCTCTGCACCAAGCTCCTCCCAGAGAAGTCCGAAGGCTGCATATGGGATGCCGTTTTCACGGATGCGGCTATCTTTCTGATGATGGTCGTATTTGCCTCTGCCGATATCAAATACGATTCCGTCAAAATTCTCCGGGACTTTATTTCCTCTGGTGATACAAATCTCAGGATTTAAGTATAAGAGCAGGGCTGATGAAAATACGTCATCTGCATGGAATTTCCCGCTATGGGTGAAAGCTGTAGCATTGTTTTGTTTTATCTGTTCTGATAGATTGCTCATGGATTACTCCTTTTATGTAAAATTGTTTGTTTTTAATGTATTCTTCTGGTTTATCATTTGTATAAATCTCTGCTGCTTATTGTATTACCTAATAGAAGTAAGGCATTATAGATTTCAGTTGGCTTACACTTTGTACAGTCTGTTTTTATCAAAAAGCACAAAAAATCAGCAGTTTCCAGAATTACACATCCAATACATTGTAACCAGAAAATGCTGATTTTTCTACTGTTTTCTTATTTCTCCATAAAGTGGATTCGTGTCTCATCAAATCGGTTCTGCTGTTCTCTTTCCTGTGCCGGATATCCCAGTGCAAATAAAGAAAATACTTCCACGTTATCCGGAAGATTCAGCATCTCGTGAACCAGATCCATGCGATCCTGCATTGGTGCAATTCCGATCCAGACACCGCCAAGTCCCAGTGCATCGGTCTCAAGCCAGATATTTTCCTGCGCGATAGACATGTCAATCTGTGCCATCTCCTGCACTGCCAGCCCTTTTGTGCGGTATACCGGAACAATTACAACAGGTGCTCCTGCTGCACATCCTGAATATGGAGTTGCTTTTGACAGTTCCTGGATTTTTTCTTTATCGGTCACTACATAAAACTCCCACGGCTGCTGGTTACATGCACTCGGAGCTTGCATACCGGCTTTGAGGATCTGCATAATTTTTTCTTTCTCTACGGGTTTATCCTGATATTTTCTGATGCTTACTCTGTGAAAAATATTCTCCATGTTAGTTTTCTCCTTACTGCTTGATTCGTTTTTCCTATCTTAACATGAATTATTTTTCCAAACAAGTTTTACTATAAAATATAATATTTATCTGATGTTTCTCAAATCAATCAAGTTCTCTGCCTCAATTGCGAATATCTGCTTAATCGCAATAAGTTTCTATTTAATAAAAGGCCCCTTTCTTACTTACAGTTCTTTTTTGTTGTCCGCTCCCGGAGTTGCAACGATTACTTTCTCTGGTATAATAACAAGTGCTCCTTTGGCAGTTGCTGCACCTTTGAACATTGTTTCTACCATCTGTTTAAAAGTATCCACGATTGCTCCCTCTGTAATATATTCCGCTTTTCCTTTAATCTGATAACCTTCCAGGCTTTTGGCATCATATGCGGAAATTGCAATGTTTCCATTGTTTGCCTTGATATTCTCAAGAGTTGTTGCAAGGAAAACATCTCCGACTACAAGTTTGCCATCTTCTGTTACATCTTTGAATGCAACCGGAACTACATTCGGTTCATTCCCGGAACAAGTAGCCAGATCCCACATATTTTCTTTTAAAACTTTGATTACATTTTCGTTCATACTCATGATTCATTCCTCCACTTTTATTTATTGCTGTCTGTTGGATGGATTTCCGGCAACTATCCGGAACGCTTATATAAAGCACTTATGCATTCTTCTACTGTCATTACTGCCTGGAACGGAGAACATCTCGTTGGTCTTGTCCGGGTGCTGGATGATTCTGAAATGGTCGCCTATATGCACTATGTACTTGTAAATCCTGATTATCAGGGACACGGAATTGCCGGTACCATGGTGGAAATGGTCAAAGAAAAATATAAGGATTATCTTTACATTGAAATTATGCCTGAGGAAAGTAAAAATGCTACGTTTTACCAGCGGTTTGGATTCCAGGTTATGAAAGACGGGGTTGCTATGCAGATCTGTGATTACGGGGATTTGGAACAATAAACAAAGGGGCTTTTAAAGCCCCTTTTGTTTATTGTTCCAGTAGTTTTTCTCCGCAGGCAGAGTCGATGATGAGAGTGTTGATAAAGCCTCCGCGAAGAGCTCCGGCAATTGGTTTTGCTTTGGCCTCGCCGTAGGCTACGCAGACCACATTTTTGCATTTTTCCAGGTCATTGTAGGTGATTCCTATCATTCTGTCGGTTAAGGAAGTGTTGAGTTCCTTTCCGTTGATGTCATAGAAATGCCCTCCAATGTGGCCGATGGCACCTTTACTTCCTAACAGTTGGAATGTGCTTTCACCAAGATAGTTCTCCCAGGTTTTATATTCTATAGAACCGACGCTGGTAAGAATCACGTCAGCATTCTGTGCCAGATTAAGAGCAGTTTTGATAGTGTCATCCTGGATCAGACTTTCTTTGAGTTCTTTGGTTTTGACACCGTAGGTCTGCTGGATTCTGTGTTCCAGATCCAGATCGCGTTCCCAGGGTTCTTTGATGGATATCTCTACAATGCCGAGTTCTCTTGCTTCTTTCAACATTCTGGAGATTTTTGATCTGGACGTATACATTTTGTCTGCGATTTCGTTTTGTGTCATTTCCGAATTGTAATATAAATTCGCTACCGTGGCCAGAATACTCCATTTCTCCTGGACGGTCATATTTTCATGTCTTCCATTGCTGCTTTCCCATATCCTTTTCATTATATACAGTGTTTTATGCTTCCAAAAGTCAAGCGGATAAAATCATCTGCTTTGTTCGATCAAATATCGGTCGCTTTACGAAATTCAGCAATACTGTTACTCCTGGATGCTGCTTTTCGCCATGTTTTCAGGACTTCAAGATCTGTTTCTGAATTAATCCGCTGTCGGAGATCTTCTGGAATCTTTTCTCCTTGGTCCTCTAAAATTTCTACAATGTCTTCTATTTTACTCTCAATTTTTCCCTCTAGTCTGCCCTCTATTTTTCCCTCGGTCTTTATATCTCGTTCCCAATAAGATAAATACTCTTCAAATGTCATATATTCCCGCCTCACTTCCGGTAAGACTTTTACATCTTCTACATATTGATGCAGTTTTCTGGTTGCGTCGTTTGTGACATTCTCATCGGTGCTGTTTTGGATGTAATTGAGCATAGCTTTGATTTCTGGGCTGCCGCCTTTCGTTCCTGATGTGTTAAAATAGAAGAACCATAATCCATCTTTATATTCCAGTTCTGGCACTTCATCGCATCTGTTATGTACAGTATACATCATATAATCATATCCATAGATGTCATAATTCGTTATCGTGATAACAAATAAATTAGGAAGTTTCCCGAAATCTTTTTCTCCCCGTTTCATAAAGCGGTTGTCTATCTTTGCCTGATAAAAACGATTATGTCTGGGATAGTCCAGGTCCTTTTCCGGCAAAACCGGAAATGCGGAACGTAAAACAGCATTCCTGCTGCTGTCATCCGGTTTTGCCAACATAATAAAGTTTGTTTTGTTCTGGTGAAAATGTTGGCGAATGCCAGATGAACCTGTTTTGAAATGCCAGATTTGGCAACAGATAATGAGATTTTCACTTTGATTATAGTTTAGTGCATTTTGTTCCGGATTACAAGTCTTATTTTGAATCTGTTCCTTAAATTTTTAACATCTTCCACAGTTTCTGCAAGGAAAGCATCCTGCTTTTTTTATATGCGGATACCATTCATGAATCTCTGGCAGTGGTTCACTTTTTTTCCATTCTTTTACACCATAATGGTCTTTAAAAAGCATTTTTTCCCCAATATATTCTATTTCCAATGGATAGATTGTAATTTTTTCGGGATTCATGCAGCTTTGGTGGATTCTTGGGGAAAGTATCTGATTTTCGAATGATACTTCCTGATCCATAGTGACGATCCGTATATGGTTTTCGTTTATATGTTCTATTTTCTGTTCTGCTGCACATGTGTAGTTTGTGGGGATTTCTGATCTGTTGATCGTAAATGTCCCTGCGGGAGTTTCTGCTGTTTTCATTTGTCTGCCACCTACTTATTTTTTGTTAATACAAGTGTTACTGGGCACGGAGCGAACAGTAACTACAAGTATAATGCTTACTATATTACACTCTATATATTCTGTCCATAGTGTGTTATTATCAATAATAACGAGCAACTCCTCACCCACTACTTATTGTTTTTCATAATTGAAGCAAGGGACTTACTTGATTCGGTTAAAATCGGAGGTGTTTTATATGATCTGTTGTTTTTCAGGAACTGGAAACAGTCGATATATTGCAAGACAAATTGCAGAAGCATTACAGGAAAAAGTCATAGATTTAAATGCAAAGATTAAATCCCATGATACCACGCCGCTACAGACAGGAAGCAATTTGATAGTTGTCACGCCTACTTATGCATGGCGTATTCCGCGGATTGTATCGGAATGGATTTTTAAAACAGAATTTATTGGTGCTGAACGTGTCTGGTTTGTGATGGACTGTGGCAGCGAGATTGGTAATGCAGCAATATATAATCGGGATATCGCAGCGCAGAAGAAACTTCATTATATGGGTACCGCACAAATTATTATGCCAGAAAACTATATTGCTATGTTTAACGCCCCGCAAGTGGAAGAAGCTCGAAAAGTTGTCGCCAAAGCTGAACCTGTCATTGCAAATGTTATTGAACATCTTAGAAAAGAACAAGCATTGCCCATACCAAGAAGCAACATTTATGACCGATTCATGAGCGGCCCGGTAAATCCTGTCTTCTATACTTTTTTTGTAAAAGCAAATGCATTTCAGGCAAGCAATGCCTGTATAGGATGTGGACAATGCGTAAAGAAATGTCCTGCGAATAATATCCAGCTTAAATCCGGAAAACCTGTCTGGGATAAAAACTGTACTCACTGTATGGCTTGTATCTGCTATTGTCCGGTAGAAGCTATTGAATATGGTAAAAAAAGTGTTGGGAAACCTCGTTATCATTTTGAAAAATTGCAACTGTGAATGTAAATTGGGAGATACATATTATCAATGTAGGATTTAATTTGCTGCCTAAGTAAGAACAAACATTGTATGATATTTCAATAATTATTTTTTGAATATACCTCAAATTAAGTCTATGTTATTATGATAATAATATTACATACTCAACAAAACGGATTTTGTAAATTCCATAAATAAATATTTAAAGTGGAGGATAATTTTGAATCAAAGAGATAATAATTTTTTTGAAGCTTATAAACGGCTTGATCGACTTTGTGGAGATATTCTTAACTGCAAAAACGGTATTAATGAATACATACAACAAATGGAAGAATCTAACCAATTACGGTATAAAGTTTCTGAATGGACGGAAGATTATAAAATGTTAAAGCATATACGTTGGGTTAGAAATCAAATAGCACATGATATTTCGAACTCTCCCGTCAGCACGGAAGCTGATTTAAAATTTACAAACTCATTTTATAATCGGATCATAAATCAAAATGATCCATTTGCACGTTTAAGAAATGTAGAACAAAGAAAAATTCATCCACATAATTATTCCCTGCCGCAATCTACCGAGAACTCCTCTCACACTCAATCACATAATAATTCAGCAATCGTACTCTTGATGGCTATTAGTGTGATGATCTTCCTTATTTCTTTGATACTATTTTTTTACTTGGTATTTAATAATTGATATGTTAACTTCATATTTGTCAATAAGATTTAAAGTATTGATAAATACTAATATTTTTCAGCTGGCATTGTTATGTTGATCGGCAAAATCTGATTTCACTACCTGGAGGGATGTATATGAATAAAACAATACTTATAAAGACATGCAATTTGATAAGTGTCATTCTTGTAGCCTGTTTTTTTGTTAATACTTTGATTGATTATACACGTTATTCTATTGCAGATTCTGCACCTTTTTCTTTAACAATCATACTCAATGCCATAGTTTTTTTGCTTCCTGCAGTTATTGTATTTATTGTGGGGATTGTGCTGAAGAAAAAAAGAAGTAGTTAAGCGCATATTCGCAACTGGAGCAGAAAATTTAATTGATTCGGTTAGATTTTGAAGTGGAGACACCAGTCATGTGTCAGGCTGGTGTCTCCACCTGTTTTTTTATCCAAGTGCTACGTCCAGGATCATCATCAGTGAGAAGCCCACTGCGAAGAAGACGGTTCCGATATTGGAATGTTCTCCGGCAGACATTTCGGGTATGAGTTCTTCCACAACTACGTACAACATAGCTCCTGCAGCGAAACTCAAAAGATATGGAAGTGCCGGGACAACGAGGCCGGCAGCAAGAATTGTCAGAACTGCACCGATAGGTTCTACGATTCCGGACAGAACACCACCTGTAAAAGCTCTGGTTTTTCCCATTCCTTCAGAACGCAGGGGCATGGAAATAATAGCGCCCTCAGGAAAATTCTGAATGGCAATTCCGATGGAGAGAGCCATAGCCCCCATTATAGTAATCTGAGTCTGTCCGGCTAAATAACCGGCGTATACAACTCCTACTGCCATTCCCTCCGGGATGTTATGCAGGGTTACTGCAAGGACCAGCATAGTAGTTCTCTGAAGTTTGCTCTTCGGACCTTCTGCCTTGTCACTGTTCTGGTGAAGATGCGGGATCATGTGATCCAGCAAGAGCAAAAAAAGCACACCTACCCAAAATCCCACTGCTGCCGGTATAAAAGAGAGCTTTCCCATTCCCGCAGACTGCTCAAGCGATGGAATCAGCAAACTCCACACCGAAGCAGCAACCATAACTCCGGCAGCAAAACCGGTAAGTGCTCTCTGAATCTGTTCATTCAGATTCTTCTTCATGAAAAATACGCAGGCAGCTCCTGCAGAAGTTCCAAGAAAAGGAATCAGAATTCCATAGAATACATTTATATCCATTAAATTGTACCTCCTGTTTTTATTTATATGCCCCAAATTAAAATATGTTCATATTAGTTAGTTTTATCTAACTCAAATAAGTATATCAGATTTGCGTGCAAATAGAAAGAGCATACAGAACTTTTTTGTAAGGCAGGTATTATCAAGTCAAGTAAAAGGCTTAGTTAATCTGCTTAAGTTCTGTATGCTCTCAGTTATTATTCTATTCTGATATATTCTGTCTGCATCCGTTTAATACCACTTCTATAAGCTCGTCCCCTTTGTAACTGAGTTTCAGAGAAAAAAATGGTGCATCTTCCATGATCAGTTTATTAAAGATCCGATCACCCGGCCACATGTTAAGATCTTTGAGATTTTCTTTTGGGATCCATTCCAGC
Organism: uncultured Blautia sp.; assembly: GCA_934416185.1. GTDB lineage: Bacteria > Bacillota > Clostridia > Lachnospirales > Lachnospiraceae > Blautia_A. The sequence goes on from CAKRWH010000002.1 coordinate 209,866, forward strand.
TCACCCTCATCACATGATTTCTGAATACCAGTGAATTCATCAGAAGTATACAGACACATGTATTCCGTTCCATATCCCTCCTGAGTAAATGTAACAATCCCTCTGAATTTCCACGAAATCAGCTGATATCCTGTTTCTTCGAAAACTTCTCTGCAAAGACATTCTTCCGGGCTTTCTCCCTCTTCGAAATGACCTCCTACCCCTATCCATTTGTCTTTATTTACATCATTTTTCTTTGATATTCTGTGAAGCATAAGATATTTTCCATCTTTTTCCAGATAACAGTGTGTAGTTAATACACTTTTCAATTTGTTTTGCATTGGTCACCTCATTATTTTTATCATATCTGCTTTATTTTGAGAATTTTAAGAATTGTAAGAGCTGCTTTACAGCGGGCAATTCTTAGATATCAGGTTAGAAGCATAATATCCTTGGACCCTGACATCATTATTTTCTAATTATAGCATAATAAATTATAGGGTTTCCATAATTCTTATGCATAAACCAAAGAAAGACTTCCAAAATCAGCCATTACCTGATTTTCAGAAGTCTTTTCTTTCTTATTTTATACTTTCGATGTACTGGTACAACGGAAATAAATATTCTCATGTAAACTGCATTTTGGATTAAATCCTGCATGGCAATAAGGGCAGCTGCCTTTTTTATATTCCTGATATGTAAGTTTTCTGCGGCAGTTTCCACATAAAACGGGATAAGTCTCCTCAGGTTCTGTTGCTGTGAAAGGATGATTCTCCAATTCATCGTGACAGGAATAGCAGGCATAATATTTTCTGCATTTCGCACAGAGCAGTGCAGCTATGTCAAGTCCGGTATGGTAGTGTATACATCGACCTGCTTTATCCAGTCCGATTCCATGAATCTTGACATTTTTCTGTGTGTCCGCTTTATCTTCGGGCTTATTATCAGCGATTTCCTGCATTGTTGATTCCTTTTCTGATCGGAATTGCAATCAAAATTGCAAGAACTGTAATCACAATATCTTTCGGAATAAAAGCAGTTAAAGAATATGCTGCGATTGCCGGAATGCTCATAGAACCTCCAACGAAATGCCATTGTAAACCACCAATGGTTTCTACAATCAGAAGTCCGATCAAAGCAAATCCGATTGAGATCACAAGATTCTTTGTTTTATTTTCTGATTTTGGACGGATTCCGCAGAGCCAGGTCATAAATGGCCATGCCCAGATATATCCTCCGGTAACTCCCACGATACTGCTGATTCCTCCTGAAAAATTGGCAAAGATAGGAAGTCCGATTGCTCCTAACAGAACGTAAACCAGTGTTGCAGTCGTTCCAAGTCTGGAACCAAGAACTGCGCCTACAAGTGCTACACCAAATACCTGAATTGTAATCGGTACACCTGTCGGCATTGGCAGTGAAATCTGTGAAATTACGGCAAGAACTGCTGCAAACATTCCAACCAGTACCATTTCTCTGGTTGTAAATTTTCTTTCTGCGGCAGGGTTTTTTGCATAAGTCTGACTCATAATAATACTCTCCTCTTCCCCTGTTATTTATTTGTTATGACTTTCTTTTTATATCATAACAGGAGACGAATGTCAACCTTAACGCATGACAAAGTTTACATTTATACAACCGCACTATACGCAAACTTGTCACAATTCGCAGCTACTACCTGATTTGATTAATGTCAAACGGATATTCACAATCCGCTTCGCTACGTGGCTCTACACCAAATAACTGCTCCGCAGTTTATCAGAAGGCGCTTGCACGCCTCCTGATACAAGCAAGTCCCCACCCACTGCTTATTGCTTTTCGCAATTGAAGCAGGGGACTTACTTGATTTGGTTAAATTGCTATAATGAAATGTCATTTACTTTTTATATCATTTTCCTAACAGTTATCTTATCACTCCGAAATCTAAACTTCTTTACACACATCTACCCATCCATTTGCTTCTGATACCTGCTCCAGTTCAGGGATTGTGAGTTTTACGGCACTGTGGTCGTTTCCGGCAGCCGGGTATACAGTATCAAATTGTTTCAGACTTTCGTCCAGGTAAACTTCAATCCCCTCATTAATTCCGAATGGGCATACGCCGCCTGGAGCGTGACCAATTACTGTTTCCACGTCATTAAAGGGGATCATTTTTGCTTTTATATGAAATGTATCCTTATATTTTCTGTTGTCTACTCTGGCTGTGCCCTCTGTTAAGATCAGCACTGCTTTGTCTCCCTGAAGAAATGACATAGTTTTTGCAATCATGCCAGGTTCTACGTGGAGTGCTGCCGCAGCTTCTGTTACTGTAGCAGTGGACGCTTCCAATTCGATCACATGGTCAAGGAAGCCTTTCTCTTTCAAATATTTTTCTGCTTTTTCTAAGGACATTTTTAATTTTCTCCTCTCTGTCCCAACTCCCAGAATGCCACTGCGCTTGCTGCAGCTACATTCAATGAATCTACTCCGTGGGACATTGGTATTTTTACTGTATAATCGCAGTCTGCGATGGTCTGTGATGCGAGGCCGTCGCCCTCGGTTCCGAGAATGACTGCCAGTTTTTCCTCTGACTGGAGTGCCTGGTCATCGATTCCTACGGAGTCGTCACGCAGGGCCATTGCGGCTGTTTTGAATCCAAGTTTTTGCAGAGTCTGCATTCCATCCTGCGGCCAGGCGGATTTTTTGTCAAAGTAGGTCCAGGGAATCTGGAATACGGTCCCCATGCTGACTCTGGCTGCGCGGCGGTAGAGCGGGTCACTGCATCCGCTGGTTAAAAGCACTGCATCCATATGGAGTGCTGCCGCTGAACGGAAAATAGCTCCGATGTTCGTAGGGTTTACCACATTCTCAAGTACTGCTATGCGGCTGGCGTTTTTGCAGATTTCTTCTACGGATGGCAGTGGATTTCTGCGCATTGCGCAGAGCATTCCGCGTGTAAGAGCAAATCCGGTAAGCTTGACCAGAAGTTCATATTCTGCCGTATAGACCGGGACTTCTGGAAAACGCTGCAGCAGTTCCTCTGCTTCCCCCTCCAGATCTTTGTGTTCTACCAGAAAAGAGATGGGGTGGTATCCCGCATTCAGGGCTCGTTCAATTACTTTCGGGCTCTCTGCAATGAAAATTCCCGGCTCCGGTTCATAGTATCTTAAAAGCTGCACCTCGGATGTTCTGGCATATACATCCAGTTCCGGCGCAGCGAAATCTCTTATTTCGTTAAACATAAAAATAAAACCTCCAAACTGAGTAATCTTATCTTACATCAGTTTGGAGGTTTGTACAAGAATTGTCTCTATAATATTGTTTCTTCCATATTATTATAGAAACATTTTTATCGTGTTTTGTATTGTGGCTCTGTCTTTATGTTCCACCAATCATTCAGCAAAAAATTTTTAATTTGTAACCATCTGTTATTTGTTTACAAACTCACCTGTAAATTTCCATACCAGATCCGGTTCTTCCGGGAGGTATGTTACATTTGGTCGCCAGGTTCCGATTACTTTGTCTTTGGAGTTTACCCATAAGCAGTATTCTTCTCTGTAGGAAGTATTGATCAGTCCAACAGACAGATACAGTGCTTCTTCATCCATCGCATATGCTACGCAGTGATATCTCCTTGTAAAGTCTTCCGGATAGAGGTCATTCTGTTTCCAGTTTTTGTATCCTGCATAGAGTTCTCTCTTTTCGCCGTCAATTACCAGTTCCAGTTTCAGTCTGTATCCCTCTTTTGTGATCTTAGCACGTTCAATCTTTCTCGGATTTTCGGTAAATACCATTTCTCTGTCAAATAATTTCTCTGTTGCTTTCTTTGGAGTTCGAAATCTTCCCTCTGGCTGTGGCAGGGAGAGACTGTTTATCTTGGCTTCCAGATACTTCTGTGCCTCTGCCCGTTCTTCTTCAGAACATGGAACAGTTACCGCTTCTTTCATATATTTAAGGCAGATATCTGCTGCCAGATATTCCCTTGCTCCGGAAGTAATTCCGATTGCAACAGGAAGATCACGGAAACAGATCAGATACTGTCCGAAAGCGCCCTCTGCTGCGAAGATTTCTTTTCCTGCTTTGATGTGATATGCGTAGTGAGTTAAGGCTTTCTTCTCATCTCCTGGGATCACTACTCTCTGTTTACCCATCTCTTCTACCCATTCAGCAGGTACAAGCTGCTCGCCATTCCAGTTACCTTTCTGCAGCAGAAGCTGTGCAAGTGCGGAAATCTGTCTGGCTGTGAGATACATGCCCCATCCGCCTGTGTTGTGTCCCTCAGGACTTGTGAGCCAGTTTATCTTTTCAAAGCCCATTTTATCAAAGACACGTTTCTGCATAATGGACAGGCAGTTCTCACCCATAACTTTTGACACGATTCTGGAAAGTGTATAGCTGCAACCGGAATCATAATGAAAAGCTTTTCCGATGTCTTCACCAATCTTTGGCTGTTTTAACCAGTTAGTCTCCCAGTCTTTCTCCAGTCTGGAGAACCATACGTTGTTGCAGCATTCTTTTGAACCAGCCTGCATGGTGAGCAGGTCATAAACAGTTACTTCTTCCAACGCTTTATCATAATTTTCCGGCAGATCTTCTCTTACATAATCCAGAAATTTATCTTCCAGATGAAGCTTTCCCTCTGTAACTGCGAAACCTACGCAGATACTTGTTCCGATTTTTGACAGGGAGTGCATCATCTGCGGCTCGTCCAGGGAAAATGGTGCCCATGCGCCCTCAAGAACAGGTTCTCCTTTGTAGCGTACAGAGATACTGTGTAATTCTACAGTATTCTCCAAGGTTTCCAGCATTTCTGCCAGTTTATATGGATTTAAATCAGTATTTTCTGTTTTCATAAATTTCTCAGACATTTTTTTCCTCCTCTGATGGCTGCCAGATAGATGTCTCAATGCGGATTCCGCCTTTCTTTGTGAGATAGATTCCAATGAGGATCAGAACAACCATAACAACTACTGCAGCTACTGCATATGCCAGCTTAATACTGAAGATTCCTTTTACAAAGATAATGGTATAGATAATGATACTAATTGTGCAGAATACATACAAGCCTGCATTTGAAAGATGAAATTTGTTCTTTTTCCATGTGTCCGGGTATTTCTTTGGCAGACGTGAGATTGCGTATACTACCGTAACATTCATGAAGAATGTGATTACCTGGAAAATGTTTGTGATCGTTACAATGCTCATGTCGAAGATGATCGGAAGAAGCACTACGATCAGTGTATATGTATAAATCAGATATGGCGCACCAAAACGGTTCTCTTTCAGGATTCCCTTTGGAAGCCATCCGTCTTTTGCTGCCTGTGCGATCGGATATCTCACATCGTTGAATACACCGTTCAATGTGGTGATGATTGCCATGATCGGACCGCCGACCATGAATACTTTGTATACAATTCCCGGGAGGATTGCCTGTGCTGCCGGAAGGATAGTTTCTACTCCAGCTACTTCATCATGTGGAAGTACACCGCCTGTAACCATTGCAAGTCCTACATAGATGAATAACAGACACGGCACACATGACATTGCTGCAAACGGAACATCTTTGGTTGCTCTCTTTGCGTCTTTTCCATACCAGAGAATGTTGTAGTAACCGTTTGCGGAATTGATCAGAAGTAATGCCGCAAGCATGAATCCTTTGAATCCGCCGGTAAACATCTTATCACCTGAGAAGTTGAAAATCGGCTGACGGATCTGGGTAAGTCCAAAGATTACATACAGCACCATTGTGATCAGAAGAATGGTTGATAAAATTTTGCTTACTTTTGCAAAAATATCCATTCCCAGGAGGTTCAGGACAAATAAAACCACAACGCCTGCAATAGCCAGTGCCTTGACTGTGATGCCCGGAAGCAGGTTGTTCAGGTACAGTCCCAGTGCAAGTGCAAATGAACTGTTCAGAATCGGAGTTACAAGTTTCGTATATGCAACCAGTCCGCCGGTACTGACGCCGGAAAGATTCGTGACAATGGAGTAAGGTCCTCCTGCTACTCGCATGGTTCCGCCGAGGATGATATACGGGAATACCATGAAAAATCCCATGACAATGGCTGTAAGATATGCAAGCCATACAGAGTATCCGGTATATGCCATGGCTGGTCCGATCAGAGTTACCATTCCTGAGCCGATTACCATTCCTACTGCTATGGCAAATAAATCCCCCCGTTCCAGTATGCCGGGTTTTGGCTCTGGTTTGTTTACAATAATGTTCTTGTTACTCATTTTGATTTTACCTCTCCTTTACTTTTTATATATTATTTTTTATATTTTATATTGTATACAATACAAAGAATAATAAAAAACGCCGCTATTGTCAATAATAATTAACATTTTCGACGTTTTGTTAAAATTTGATAAAGTAATTTTGTATAGTTTTTACAATACTACTGATAACGCTGCACAAAGTTTTCGCAACTGTTCTCTATATGTTCCTGCATTCTCAGATAACACTCAACTGCATCACCCTTTCGGATACTTTCAATAATTGCCTCATGTTCTTTCAGGGATTTCCGGACGTATTCTTCTTCGTTAACCAGTACGCCTCTGGAAAGTCCGTTCCAGAGTTCGGACAACATGTTCTTGAGTTTGTCATTGCCAGCTGATGTCCAGAGTTCCATGTGCAGAGTCTGATTTAGACTGGAATAGCTTTCAAAATCGCCCTCTTCGATCACTTCTCTGGATACTTTCAGAATCTGGTCGATTCGCTGCAGGTCGATTTTCTTTCTGCAACATAAAACGCAGGCTTCGCTTTCAAGTGCTGCACGAATCTGGAAATGTTCGCGAATCGTTTTTTCGTTTACACCGAGTACTACTGCTTTCTTGTTTCGTTCCAGTTCCAGTAAGCCATCTCTTGCCAGAATCTGGAATGCCTCTCTCGTCGGTGTGATGGATACCCCCAGCTCCTGTGCTGTGCTCTCAAGTGTTAGTACTTCCCCTGCCGGGATTTTCTTTGAGAGGATAGCCTCTCTTAGATTTGCCGCAATTTTTTCTCTTATCGGTAATGTTTTTATCGGTTTGAGTCCCAGCATTCTTTATTTGCTCCTCTCTTCAAAATCCCAGAATCCAGTTCCTGTTTCGGGATCGTATTTCCGCTTTATGGTTCCTCCTGTTACAGGGCGTAATTCGATTTCTGCGGTATATAATACGGTAATCGATTTCATATGACCGGCCGCCATGCAGTGCTTTATACCGTCTTTGTATGCGAATACTGCATGAGTGTGATGGTAATAATTGCCGGTTTCGTCCGTAACTACATTTCCGTTCAAAGATGCAAGTTCAAGCATTCCTGAAATATGCTGTTCTTCGAAACTGCCGGTTTCCGGAACAAATGTCTGGATCTCTGCCTCCTTACATCCTCCAATACCGGAAAAAATGGCTGATCTGATGTTTTCTTTTTTACAAATATTAAGAATTCCACTGATAATCTCATCATCGCGATCCATTCTTATATAATAGCGTTCGCCGAACTTTCTATAATCCATTTTATGTCTCCGCTAAATCTGTCATGTTTTTAACCGAATCAAGCAGTAAATATGGATTTTGAATATCCGCATTTACTCCCTGCTCATAATGATTATTATATTATTGTTTACAGCAGATAGCAACCGTAAAAAATGTTCATACAAATAAATAAGATTGATTTTATTAATAAGGAATTTTATAATGTAGGGTATATTGGATGAGAATCGTTCGTGTAGGAGGTTTGACTTATGTTTCGTAAGATGAGAAGATTTAAACAGGAGCTGAGCAAGGAGGAATGTATCGAGGTTCTGAAGAATGAGCCGCGTGGTGTACTTTCAGTGCTGGGAGATGATGGGTATCCTTATGGAGTCCCTATGGATCACTGGTATGACGAAGTAACTGGTAAACTTTATTTTCATGGTGCTGTGGAAGGACATAAAATTGACGCAATTCACAGCTGTGATAAGGTCTCTTATTGTGTATATGACCAGGGATATCGAAAAGAAGGCGAATGGTCTTTAAATATTAAAAGTGTGATTGTTTTTGGCAGACTCCGTCCTGTTACTGATTTAGATAAGGCTATGGAGGCCTGTACAAATTTGTGTCTGAAGTTTACGGATGATAAGGAATATCTTGAAAAAGAAATTTCTCATTTTGGCCCCAGAGTACTTGTTTTGGAGCTGACTCCTGAACATATGACGGGAAAATTAGTAAATGAATCATAAATGAATCGAAAAAGTTTATACCAGACAATGAAATCCTTTTCTCAAAATAAAACTATCCTGAAAAAGCAGCAAGGTCTCCAGGCCTCGTACTTACCAGGATAGTTTTTTACTGACAATATTTAGAAATTGCTGTTCACAGGCATTTCTTTCTTGTCAGAATCTTTATAGGTCAAATCCTTTGACTGATTTTTTTACATTTCTGTCTTTATATGACAGAATCAGAATCATCAGAAACGTAATGGCTTCTGAGACCAGCAAAGAGATCCAGACTCCATTCAGGCCAAATACTTTCGCCAGTACTATTGCACAAATAACAATTGCCACAACGCCACGCATCATGGAACCTGCGATTGCAATCTTTGGTTCATCTACTGCTGAGAAATACGCAACCAGAACTACATTGATCCCTGCAATAAGGAAACCGAGGAAGTACAGGCGCATTCCTATGTGTGCATAATTTAGGAGCTGGATGTTGTTCTCGCTGTTAAAGATGTTGATCAGTGGGTCAGTTGCTGTCCAGATGACCAGCTGGATGAGAGCTTCTACTGCCAGACATACGCTGAGGCTCCATTTCAGAAGTTTTCTTACCTGTGCGGATTCGCCTTTTCCGTAGCTTTCACTAATCAGTGGCTGGGCGCCCTGGGCCAGGCCGTTGAAGATTGCTACTGCTACGATGGAAAGGTTTGCCACAACTCCGTAGGCTGCTACACCTACATTTCCTGCGATTCCAAGAATCAGAAAGTTAAATACGATGGCTGTTACGCCAGAAGACATTTCACCTACAAAAGCAGAAACGCCGAGCTGACAGCAAGAAACCAAGTGTCTGAAAGATGGAGTTTTCCAGCAAAATCCTATATGATTACTATGGCTTTTGTAGTGAGTGGTGCAGATACTCATGGTAACCAGCGGACAGATTGCAGTGGCAAGTGCTGCGCCAGAAAATCCCAGGCCTGCCGGAAACATGAATACATAATCGAATATAATGTTAAACATACTTCCACTAATGGAACCAATCATTGCAGTGGATGGTGCACCGTCATTTCTTACAAATGCTGTGAATGTATAGTTTGACATGAAAAATGGAGTTGCGATAAGGATAATCCTCAGGTAGTTTTGTCCAAGTTTGATCAGCCCTGCATCTGCGCCAAGCAATGTTAGCGCTTTGTCCGGTATAAAGATTCCAATCAACATAAATGGTATAGCAATCAATATGCTCCAGGTCACTGACTGTACGAAATAATGGTCTGTATTTTCTCCTTTTGCCTTGCTTATTGCATATCTGGTCGCAGAACCAATACCAATCATGGAACCGATAGCATAAATCAGTCCGTATACAGGCAGGATTAAATTAAGGACTGCCAATCCATCTGCTCCGGAATATACAGATATGAAAAATGTGTCTGCCAGAACATAGATGGAGATTCCGATCATTCCGGCTACGCTCTGGGTTACATATTTGATAAATCTTTTTAACATAATTTGTGTTTTATTTCCTCCGTAATGTAAATATATTCAAACAAATATTCGCAATCCGCCTCGCTATTGCTCATAACCAAATATCTGCTCCGCAATTGATTTGGTTAAACACTGATTCCGAATTTGCTAGTCAAATTGGAGAATTTCTCTACTCTAATCGCAGAACAATTCTCTAATATCATTCAGATAAATTCTATTTACTCTACGAATCTAATATAGGTATGTTTCGTTTATCTTGTATCATTTTTTTATAAATACAGTAAGATAATATACTGTCGTCCTCCATAAAACCTGTCTTTTCATTATACCTATATTTCTGAAAAATACAACAAAAATTCCCCTGAAACAGAATGCTATCGCCTGTTGGATAACATTTTTTCTGTTTAAGAGAAATTTTGTTATAACTCTTTTATTTTATCATTTTTATTTACCAAAATAGTTCTTGATTTCTTCCATTCTCTCCTGCTGCTGTACTTTAAATGGACATCGTTTGTTGCAATGTCCGCATTTGATGCAGTCGGAGGCTGTTTTTTCCAGAGTGAGGTAGTGGTTTTCTGCCATAGGATCGCCCTGTCTGGAGAGGTCGTAGTATTTGTTGATAAGGCCGATATTTAAGCCAGCCGGACATGGGTGGCAGTGTTTGCAGTAAACACATTTTCCTACGGAGTCATCCGGGGTAAAGGAGCCGATCACTGAGTAATCCCGTTCTTCGTCTGTAGTATCGAGGTATGTCAGGATTTCTTTTAACTGTTCTACATTTCCCGGACCACCAACTACAGTAAGAACGCCTGGTTTGTCAAGGGCGTACTGGATGCACTGGCTGGTTGTGAGCGCCTGATGGAATGGTGATTTGACTGCATCCAGAAGCTGTCCTGCATTGAATGGTTTCATTACGGAAATACCCACGCCCTCTTTTTCGCAGCGACGATAGAAATCCTGACGTTCATTGTTGCTGCCAATGGCAAAGTCTCCGTGACCGAAATCATACATTGGATTGATGGAAAACATCATCATATCAAGAATTTTCATATTAAGAACTTTGTTTGCCAATTCCGGTGCATGAGTGGAGAGTCCGATGTATTTCACAACGCCCTGGGATTTCAGATCCATGATATAATTCAGGATTCCATGTTTCTCATATGCATCCAGGTCGGATTTTTCATCCAGACAGTGGATAAATCCGAAGTCAATATAATCTGTTCTGAGATTATTAAGCTGCCAGTCTATGGACTTCTTTACAGTGTCAAGATTTGTGGTCCATCCGTATTCTCCTGTAGTATAGTTCGCTCCGAAATGTACCTGGAGCATAGCATCCTTTCTGCGTCCCTCCAGTGCTTTTCCGTATGCCGGGAAAATCGTGGCGTGACCGCCTGCCATGTCAAAATAATTGATTCCTGCGTCCAGTGCATATTCCACTGTTTTGATAATGTCTGCTTCTTTCTGCTCTCCCACTACAGAAGAACCCATTCCGATCACACTGATCATTTCCTCGCCATGAGGTAATTTACGGTATTCCATTTTTTTCGTTTCCTCCCTGTTTTTGTTTTTGCTTTATGATTTTAGATTTTCTGATTTAGTCAAATCAGGCAAGTTCCCTGTTTCAACTGCCAAAAGCAATAAGAAGTGAGTAGCAACTTGCTCTTTATTGCATAATTTTATCATTATCTCTTACAGGAAGTATAGACCTTAAACATTGCTTTAAGTCAAGAAAAAAACGCTTGCCAGCGCCCTTTTACTTATCAAGAAAACGTTTGCTCTTTGCCATTCGTCGGCTTTTATTATATCAGTTAGACTCTGCTTCTTTCCGTCTCCTTTCTTCCTCTATCGCCTGTTCATCTATCCATTTCTTTATAGTTTCTTCACTTTCATGAAGCACCCGGGCAATCTTTTCAATCGAATCTCCCTCTTTTGCAAGAGAACGGGCGGTTAACTTTCTTTCTTCCTCTCGTCCCTCTTCCCGAAGCTCCTCTGATTTCAGCTTTAATACTTTTCCCCGCATGATACCATTAATTCCTTTCCGCGCTGCATCTTCATTTCTGAAAATGTAATCTGCTATTCTTACTATCCAGTCCGTCAGATCTGCATAAAGATCTGACTTTCTCTCTTCCACAAGTTCCTCGTTCAGTCTCCGACGAATTTCTTCATATTCATTCAGTAACTGCTGCATCTTTTCCGGATTTTCACTGAAATTGTGTGCTTCTTTCTCATATCTCATAACATAAAACGGCAGAAGCATAAGCAGGTTTTTCTCAAAGATGCTGTCTTTTGTATAATTTTCCATCTTTACCGTTGGTATCTCGTACAAGTGCATTTTTCCGTCTGGAAAGATAACTTCAACTTCCAGTGAATCCGGTGTATTCTTATTACTTCTTAAGTATATTACGCAGGATCTCGGAAATTCTATCCGGTATCTGCGGTTTATCTTTTGTGCATTTTCAATTGCAATGGCAAAGTCATATTCAATCATTCGGATTGCCATTGTTGTGTCATCGATACTCTGACATTCGATGTGATACAGCTTTCTTCCGATTTTCAGGCAGCAATCCGTGATGATTTCTCCGTTTTCCTGCTGATGTTCATTGCGAAGCTGTGTAATTTCCACATTTTCCGGATAAGAAATTTCAAAGACTTCATTGATCAATGGAACGGCCAGATAAGGCAGTTTCTCTACCATTGTCCGAAAAACATCATCAAAAATTGTACGACTCATCTCATACTCCTTTCGACGCTCATATTATAACATGATGCAACAGTATTTGAATACTCAATCTTTGCACCAAACATGTAACAGATTGAGTAAGCCTTATCTTTTGAATTGATTTTTCATAAGGGGGATTTAATTGACCGACTGGTCTGGAATTTTCCCAGATATGTAGATTTAGTGTAACAAATGGTTTTTTAGCTGTCAACTTCAGTCAAGCGGATATTAGCAATCCGCTTCGCTACTTCTCATAACCAAATAACTGCTCCGCAGTTTATCAGAAAGAGCTTACACTCTTCCTGATACAAGCAAGTCCCCACCCACTGCTTATTGCTTTTCGCAATTGAAACAGGGGACTTACTTGATTTGGTTAAACTTCCCCATAAAAAAAGAACCCTTTCGCTCTTATCATAGCAACTATTAGAAATAATAAGAATTCAGAATTCTTTTTCTATAATAATTCTAAAACTTATGTAAGATTCTTAATCCATTTATATTTCTTATAATGTTTATAAACTACCGGCAGTTTAATGACCTCATCCAGGTTGAGTACGAAATAAACAACCATCACCGGCAGTTTCAGAATGAATGCGCAGATACATCCCAGAGGAACAGTGATACACCACAAAGTTATAGAATCGCACATCATTCCAAATTTGGAATCTCCGCCTGCTGCAAAGATACCGCCTATGGTCATACAGTTGACAGATTTTCCTGCAATGTAATAGGAACAGATCAGCAGCATTTTCTGCAGATAGCCACGAGCTGTTGGAGTCAGGTCTACCACTCTTGTGATAAACGGGGACAAAATGATCAGAACTACGCCTGACAGAATTCCGGCGATAATTGCAGTTTTTGTCAGAAGTCCTCCTGCTTCTTTTGCCTCTTCCAGGCGGTTTGCACCAAGACGATTTCCTACGATAATGCTGCCCGCATTTCCCAGTCCCAGGCAGAAACATACGATCAGATTCTTGGAAATATTTGCGATTCCATTTGCCGCAACCGCATCAGTTCCAAGATGTCCCATCACTACAGAATACATGGAAAATCCAATTCCCCATGCCAGGTTATTGATAAGCAGTGGAATTGCCTTTTGCCAGAAATGGGAGAGAATTTCTTTCTCGCATCTGTTCAAATTGAATTTTACTGATTTGATTTTGCACAACACATAGCTGACGCTCCAGACAACCTGTACAACGGTCGCAAGAACTGTAGCAAGAGCTGCCCCGCGGATTCCCATTTCCGGGCATCCGAAGAGTCCGAAGATCAAAACTGCATTTAATATAATATTGAGGATCACCATTACACTGTTGATCAGTGTACTTATATTTACTGCATTGCAGTTCTTCATAATTGCAAGAAATGTCTGTGCAATAGCGGAAAGCACATAAGAAATACCAATTACTCTGAGGTATTCACCGCCCAACACGATCAGTTCTTTTTCATTGGTCAGAACCGCCATGATCTGCTGTGGAAAGAAAAAAGTTCCTATAAGAAAGATGATCGCTACCGTTCCGCATGCTTTTGTTACAAGGCTGAAGATTTTGGAAATGCCTTTGTAGTCGCCTTTTCCATAGTACTGCGCGACAAACATGTTCTCGCCTGTTATAAATGCATACATGAACAGGTTAAAAACAAAGGTGACCTGTGTTGCCAGTGATACTGCTGACATTGCATTCTGGCTTAATTTTCCCAGCATAATGGCGTCACAGGCTCCTACAAGTGCAGTCATAAACTGCTGAAGAGCCATTGGCAATGCCAGACGGACTATCTCATTTCGTAAACTTTGTTTACGCTCATTCATCATTTTTTACTCCTATATAAATTGTAAGATCCAGTATACCAACGGCAGTGTCACGATTGAGCAGACAGTTGTCACCAGAATTCCGCCCATAGCATAATCGCCATCTGTGCCATATGCGTTTGCCATCATAACTACTGACGACATAACAGGCATTGCAGACGTGAGTGTCATGGTCATGCGGATCTCAGCAGAAATCGGAAGCAGACCCTGGATCAGATAAAAGATCACCGGAAAAATCAGCATTTTTATCACTACGATTCCATAATAGTCCAACTTGCAGACATATTTCCTGACATCCATGCAGGCAAATACTCCGCCAAGATAGATCATCGCCAGAGGAGTTGCTGTTGCTCCGATTTTTGAGAATGCTGTATTCAGAATTTCCGGTAGCTGAATTCCTGCGAGGATAAAAATTAGTGATAATACAATGGCAACTGTTACAGGATTGATCAGTTTCTTAAAGTCGAAACTAACACGTTTATCCACTGTTCTATCTGTTGCTGACCGCCCGACAGCTACATTCTTTCTATCTGCTTTCACTTGTCCACATGATGACTGAATTTCGGAAACTTTTTCCACTCTGTCCCCTGCTTTTGATGTGAGTCTTACCCCAACTGTCCACAGCATCAGCTGATCGATCATAGTAAATACAGATATGTACAGCATCCCTCTTTCAGGAAAAATACTCGTAACAATCGGAATCCCCATAAATCCAATATTTCCGAATGCGCTCATGGCAGAATACAACTGCTGATGGTCTCCCTGCAGATGAAACAGTTTTCCTGACAGGAAGCTTAGTCCAAACAGACAGATATACATAAAGAACGCAATCCCAAGAATGGATAAGGAGAGGAAAAGCATCTCCTTATCCACTCCATTAACCGTGTTTGTAAAGATCATAACCGGCAGAGCCAGTTTGATCACCAGCCTGGAAACAACTTCCATATTTTCTCTGTTCAGAACCTTTGTGCGGATCAGAATGATGCCTGCGAGAACATAGATTACAAACATTCCCAACTGATTGATCAGAATAGATAATGTACTCATCAGTCAATTCTCAGGATCACGCTCAGGATTCTTCTTGCACTGAGTCGAATCTCCTCTTCACTGATAAAGCCATTTTCATAGGCTTCTTTTACACGTTCCGGATATCCTGCTGCCATCTTGATATCGTTTCCTGCTTTTGTCTCACGGTAGTGTTCTCCAAAAGTCCACCAGTCTGTTGTGACCAGTCCATCGAATCCCCATTCATCACGGAGAATACCTGTCAGGAGTTCTTTGTGCTCAGAAGTATGGATGCCGTTGAGCAGGTTATAGGAGGACATAATTGTATATGGGTGAGCCTCTTTTACAATGATCTCAAACTGTTTCAGATAGATCTCACGGAGTGCCCTCTCGGATACTCTGGAATCAGAATCTTTACGGTTTGTCTCTTTATTGTTTGCAGCAAAATGCTTCACACTTGCTCCGATATGCTGGGACTGAATGCCTCGTACCATAGCTGCGCCAGTCTTACCTGCAAGGTATGGATCTTCGGAATAGTACTCAAAGTTACGTCCGCAGAGTGGACTTCTGTGGATGTTGCAGGCAGGTGTGAGCCAGATACTGATGTTGTTTTCTTTTACTTCTTCTGCACCTGCCTTGCCGACTTTCTCTACCAGTTCTTCATCCCAGGTGCTTGCAAGAAGAGTTGCACATGGCCATGCTGTAGTCTTTACACCACACCATGGGCGGATACGCAGACCTGCAGGGCCATCAGCTGTCATTACATTCGGCACACCGTATTTCGGAATATTTCCCATTCCAAAGGTATCAGCACATCCTGTGTTTGGCTGCCCGCCAAGGAGATTGATGCAGTCGTCCAGCGTCAGAAGATCCATGAAATCGTCCAGCGTCATTTTACCCTCTGCAACATCCTCAAAACGTACTCCCTTCGGATCAATAAAGTCAAGGAAATCAATTCCTTTCTGCATTCTTGTGTCAGGGCATGGAAGACCGATGACATATTTATCCTGTCTTGGCAGACCCTCTTCTTCTACATATTCACGCTGTGGAAGTTCCTCATAGGAACCGTCTGCCAGCATACGTTTCGGCAGATGATATGGTGCTGCTTTTTCACTTAACTGCTCAGTAACTGTGTCCTCTTTTACTACATATGTAAAGTCGATCTTCACTGCATCTCTCACGTTTGTACCGACATAAATCACGTATTTTCCTGCTTCCAGAACATAGGCAGACTTACATACTTTTCCCAGATCATCATAGGATGCCATTTGGTTTACCGGAAGTTTCATGGTAAGGATCTGACGTTCGCCTGGCTGAAGAAGACTTGTTTTCTTAAATGCTCCCAGTACTTTCGCAGGCTTGCCAAGTTTACCCTGCGGAGCTCCGTAATAGAGCTGGATAACTTCTTTTCCGGCTGTTTTTCCAGTATTAGTTACTTCTGCAAGAACTGTGATCACACCGTTTTCTTCGGAAGCACCGGTTACTTTCCAGTCAAAATCGGTATAGGAAAGTCCGTAGCCGAACGGGTAATTTACTCTCTCTGCTGCGCCTGGAATTGTCTCAAAATAACGATATCCTACATAGATATCTTCTGTGTAGTCTACATAGAAAGCAGATTCATGGAAATTGGCTGTAGATGGGTAATCTTCCAGGTCTTTTGCATAAGTATCAGATAATTTACCGGACGGGTTTACATCACCGCAGAGTATATCTGCTGTTGCAAGACCGCCCTCCATTCCACCCTGCCATGCCATCAGGACTGACTGAATTTCATCACAGTCTTTGAACCATTTGGTGTCTACGATACCGCCGACATTCATGACTACGATCACATGTGGGAATGCTTTTTTTACTTTCTCTACCATGGCATTCTCTGCATTTGTCAGGCAGAAATCGCCATCCTCAAAGATCTTTGCAGACAATTCAGAGTTCTTTTTCTCATCACCGTCAAGAACATATCCATCCTGTGCAGCTTCACATTTTCTGTCCCATCCTTCGCCGGAGAAACGACAGATAGTAATTACTGCGGTATCTGTATATTCTCTTGCTTCATTCAGAAGTTCAGCCGGAAGTTCCGGCTCAACTGTCATGCCAGGAACTGCACCGTCTGCATACTGTTTCTGGATGTCTTCTTCGTAATATTTCGCAAGCTTATCGAAAACTTCTACTTTTCCCTCATTCTCTTTAATCTTCATTCCTTCGTAAAGATTGCGGATATATTCTACAGTTACATCACCGCTTCCACCGCCGCCTTTTACATAATCAACGGTGCCTTTACCAAAAAGTGCAACTTTTGTTCCTTTCTGAAGTGGAAGTGTATTTTTCTCATTTTTCAGAAGAACCATTCCTTCTCCTGCTGCCATTCTGGAAAGTGCAATGTGTTCCTTACTTCCTGTAACTTTTCGTCCGTCTTCTCCCAGCGGAAGTACCGGCTGAAAAAAGCTTCTCTGCCATTTTGCCATTATCTAAATCCTCCCTTATCAAAGTTCTTTTTTCAAAAATGCAAATGGATCTTCATCCTGCAGGAAATGCATCAGCTGATATGCGCACATGATTGCTACGTTTTCCTCTTTCAGGATTCTCTTTACTTCTTCTCTGTCTGCAAGCACAACTTCAATCTCTTCTGTATCTTCCTGAGCATCTTTACTGATCTCACCTTCTGCGTAACCATAAACAGTAGCACAGGATTCATCTGTCATTCCAACTGTAGTAAAGTATGGTTTCTCAAATGCCGGATCTACTTTCAGAGGTGTGAATTTCAGTCCGGTTTCTTCGTACATTTCTCTTACTGCACCCTCATGGAATTCTTCATTTTGCTCTACAAGACCTGCCGGGAATTCATAGATGTATCCCCCAATTGCATATCTGTACTGACGTACTAACACAACCTTATCTCTCTTTTCTCCATAAAGACTGTAAATGATCACACCGTCCGGAGTGTTTTTACCTGTTTTGATCTTTAATTTATCAATGCTCTTCGCACGGGATGCCACGTAATATGACACCGGGGTGTTGTGAATGCTCGTCGCATTTAAATGATATAAGTTCAAAAATTTACAGTCTGTCAATTTCTCAATATCATGTATCTGTCCCATTATTTTGCTTCCTTTCCACGTTTCTATTTTCTCATTATAACCAGTTCTCTTCTATTTCCGTCTTTAATTCACCAAACATCTGATAAAACTCATCTTTCGCTTCTTTAATAATCCCTAACGCAATTTTCTGGTTATAAGAATGTGTAATATTGTTTCTTGCCTGTAATGCGCGAAGCCACTGATTCTCATCCTTTATCATTCCAGCTTTATATGCTGTTTTTAAGATAATTTTAGGTGAGCCGGTTGCTCCTTCTGCGTATCCGTGCATTTCCAATATCTCTTTCATCATTTTCCATGACTGTTCAAAACAGATTTCAAATAATCCCACAAGACCAGTTATAACAACATTGTCATACGGTTCTTTATAGTTATAAATATCTTTCATATTTGATAATGAAGCACAAAAATTCTCATACTTTCTCATATAGAATCCTTCCCTCCTTTTTTATTGAATCCCGCAGTTCATCCTGCATATCATTGTCAAGATCTACAATGTCATATTCTAAAAGAGTACTTGTCTCCTCATCTACATCCAATGCAAATCTCACAAAGTCACCACCTGTAACAGCAATATCTATATCACTCGTCCTTTTAAAGTCCCCACGGGCTCTTGAACCAAAAAGGATTACTTTTGTAACATCATACTTTCTGGCAAGTTTTCGAATTTCTTCTATAACTTCTGCTTTAATACCAGTGTTATTCATTTTATAACCCTCACGTTCTGATGTCTGTCTTATCTATCTTATCTGTTTTATCTTACCATATTCTTGTATTTTTTTTAAGCCCGTCAGCGCAAAAAAACAGCCGTAGATTTTAATTCTACGACTGCTTCTCTCATTCGTTTTTATTATCTATCAGTCCCCTTTAAGAACCACACGTATTCTCTTATAAATAAAGAATACGATCAGGGATGTCAGTGCATATTTAAAAATATTAAATGGGAAAATAATGATTGCTGCAAATGTCAGCAGATTGTTTACGGAGCTGTGTACTGCACTTCCCATTTCGATGAATGCTTCAATCGGCATTCCAAAAGCTTTGCCATAAGCTGGAAGTAAAATAAACGCATTAATAAAACATGCAACTACTGCTGTCAGCACGGTTCCTACTGCCATACCTACCACTGCGTGTTTTCTGCTCTTAACAGATTTGTAGCGATAGATCAGTCCGGCCGGTACCGCAAATGTACATCCGAAAATGAAGTTTGCCACATCACCGACACCTGCTGTCATTGTTCCTTTAGATACCAGATGCACCAGAATCTTTACCAGTTCTATCAGCACACCCGCCACCGGTCCCATTGCAAAAGAACCGATCAGTACCGGGATTTCAGAGAAATCCAACTGATAAAAAGTAGGTGCCAGGAAAGGAATTGGAAACTCCAGATTCATCAGAATACCCGCGATTGCACCAAGCATGGCAACCTGCGTGATCGTCCTCGTCTTACTTCTCGCTGCTACGTTTCCGTTTCTTAATACCTGTTCACTCATACTGTTTCTCTCCTTTGAAATTATTCTTTACGGATATATCTCATATCCTATTTAAAAGAAAATTCCACAAGCTTCTTATGCCCCAAAACATCTTCAGATTGTTCATTTCAAACAACTTCCAGTTGTTCTATATATCTGAAATGTTTCCATAACATAAAAAACCCCGGATAAATTATCCGGGGTACTGAGCACGTATGGTAAATATCGCGTGTTCTTCTCTCATCCAGACTATACTGTCGGTTTTGGAATTTCACCAAATCAGCCGCCGAAGCGGGTCGCGGACTATAACCGCCGGTAGGGAATCTCAGCTAATGCTGATCACCACAACCCCGAAGAATTTTCTTTTATCTGTATTTGATTATACTATATGCAAATCTTCATTTCAATATAGTTTCTTATTTTTAATGAATTTTTTTATTACTGTCTGCGCAATACTGACATATTTTATGCAGTAAGATTCTTTCTTATATACATACGCTCCGCAATTTTATCCACTACTTTATTACAAATCACAGTATAAGCCGCTCCAAACACATTCGCTCCAATACGCAGTGCCACTGCCATCGGCATTCCAAATAATCCCGAAGCAATAGATAATGCTCCAAATGTGTTAAATGCAGTCTGCCATGCATATCCAGCGGAATATCCCACTCCGATTCCACCAATCATTCCAATGTACGGATACATAGATTCCGGAAGTACCAGATAGAGGACAATAAACAGGAGGCACCCTACTATATTAAACAATCCTCTGTTTCCTGCTCTGGTAGTACAATCTTCTGTAAATGGCAGGCATACAGACATGCAGGCGATTCCTGCCCACATAGCTCTTGGCAGTCCAAGCAAATTCATAAAAAGCATAGCGCTTGATACGATCAGTGTAAGTTTCAGATACCATCTGGTTCTTGCAGAGTGAATATCAATCTCACGGAACAGATCCAGGAACGTTCTGCGATACGGTCTGTTCTTCTGGTTCTTGTAAAATACTGCCATACAGATCAGCATTCCCGCAAGTAAACCTTCAATACGAAGAATATATTCCTTTCCTGTTACATCATAGCCCAAAAGCAGTAAATACCCCAGAACAAATGTAGAATGATTATACATGATCACATTGTGACATCCCAGAATCATTAACAACAGGATGCAAACCACATTGATAAAAAATGCTGCAAATGGACCCCCCGCTGCCATGTTTGCAAGTCTTGGTCCTGCCATGAGGATTCCAAAAATTCCTGCAATAGAAAGCAGCCCATGTGATGTCCTGATCCCGAAATCAGCCTGGCGAAGTACAAGAACTGCAAGCAGAACTGTAACACCGACTACGCTGTTATTACTCCCGGTCAGTTTGCTGTACAGGCTTACTACTGCAACACAAAATGCCATAACCAGATAAACTTTGAAATTATAGATCAGTATGTGACGTCTTTTTTCTTTTGAGTCTGTTGTACTTTTAATAAGCTGTTTCGAACCAACAGAACTCAGCTGTAATTCCTGATAAAATGTCATAAAATTCTTTCTCCTTTTTTAGCAACGAGCACTATACCGCATTTCTCTCCAGACGTCAAGACTCAAAAATGAATGAACTAAATATTTTAATTAGGTCCGAAGAAGCAACAAAACGGATATTAAAAAAGGATATTACCTTCCGATTTTCATCCCGGATAATATCCTTTTCTAAACATATATTTGCAATCCATTTTACGGTTTGCCTGATTCAGTTAAAATTTTTTATTCCATATGTATATCCATCAACATTAATACAGCCCCATAATCGCCAGCAAAGCAGTAATCACTACAAGGCTGCACAGAATGCTCACGCTGTTTGCACAGCTTGCCATTCCTTCATCACCGCCGCACATTCCGGTGTAGGCAGGTGCCACTGCACTCATAGGAGCGAAGCACAGTAAAACGAGTGTCTGTCTGATAACCAGATCAAACGGTAAAACAAAATAGAAGATTACAGCACAGACTGCAGCAAAGATATGACGGATTCCGATCAGTTTGAAAATCTCACCCATGTATTCTTTCTTGAATTCGATATGGAACAGAAGACCTAACATCAGCATGGCAACAAATGTGTTGGCCTTTGCCATTGGCTCGATCAATGTAAGAATAACCGGTGGTGTGTCAATATTTGCAACAGCTAAAATAAACATAACTACATAGGCTACCAGCGGAGGACTGGTAATCAGACGTTTTGCAAAGGATTTAAGATCCATTCCTTTTTTGGAGCCGGAAGCTGCTGTATACTCTGCAACGAATGCATAAGTACCTCCGGTACACATGATACTGTTTCCTACGTCGAACATACAGGCAGTAACACTTCCCATAGCCGGAAGGAAGCTCTGCACAAACGGCAGACAGAACGCCCCGATGTTAAATGCCGGAAGACAGAGCATATTTAACGCCTGTTCCCCTTTGGATTTTCTGCGTGTAATCAATGCACCTACTGCAATCATAATTACATTCAGAAGAATTCCAAGTACTGCTATTATCAGCATATTAAATCCCATATCCTCTATTGCAGAGAAATTGGCGATAATAGATGCAGGAAGTGTTACATAGATCAGAAATTTCTTAACTGATGCACCTGCATCTTTCGGCACAAAGCCTGTAGATTTCATTACAATTCCGATGATGATGATCAGGGTAAATGAAAAAGCCCTCATTAGTACTGAAAACATAAAAACCTCCCTTTCTACACCCGAAGCCGGTTTTTCACATATGAAAGGGAACGATTCACAATCAGTTCCTCCGGAAAATCTACTTCCTTAAGAATTTTTTCTGTCCTGGTAAAATCACCTACATCCTCTTCTCTGTGTGCATCGCTTCCAAGCATAATCTCTACCCCATATTTTACACACAATTTCAGGATTTGTATATCATTTTCATATGCCTGAATACGAAATCCCCGTGGATTAAAAGAAGCATTGTTCAGTTCGATCAGCACATCCTGAGCTTTTGCCTCTTTTATCAGGGCTTCATAATCTGTTGGAAAATGTCCATCGTCCGGATGTCCGATTATCCGCACCTTTGGATGCTGCATTGCCTGAAGCAATGCATAGGTATTTTCTTTTTTAGTTCCAGGTACCAGACATGTGGTATGAAGACTTGCAATGCAGTAATCCAGATCTCTGTAACTTCTTGGATCCAGATCTGTTGTTCCTTTCAAGTCGATAATGTTCAGTTCTGCTCCATATCGCACTTCAATTCCATATTTTTCTCTTTCCAGAATATTGAGATTCTGGAAATAATACACATTTGTACTTCCCGGCATAGCCGGTGCATGCTCCGTAATACCTATTATCTCTAGCTTCTTTTCTGAAGCTGCACGTATCATTTCATTGATTGTATTGTATGCATGCCCGCTTGCCAGTGTATGTGTATGCATATCCGCAACATATTTCATACATAATACCCAGCTTCCTGTTATGAAACTGTGTGGCTTCAGCAGACAGTCTGTAACCTGCCTGCTGTTCCACTTCTCTTAACTGCTTTATTTTTTATAATCAATCAGAAAACTTTTCCGTTCATGTCCCCAGCTGCTGCTTATTTTTTTCGCAGTCTGTCAGGAGACTTCTCTGATTCAGTTAGATTGCATATAAGTTCTTGCTGTGGTCTTCTCCGTAGATACCCCATTTTTCGATTGCAACTTCAAGTTCCTTGCACTCTTTTGCTTTTTCACGAAGCGGTACATCGTTCATGCATGCATCGATTGCTGCTCTGAAAGCGATCGCACCTGCTCTCGGTCCCATTGGATGAGCATGGATACCGGCACCTACGCCAAGGAGTACATCGTTTCCTGCATCGTTCATGAATTTCGGAACAAGACCCGGAACTACTCCGCCGCCAACGAATGGAAGCATTGGTTTCACATCATACATTTTTGCCTTGGATGTGATCATGTTGATGATGTAGTTGTCAAATGTGTTGTCGAATTTTCCGTATGGCGGCTGTGTAAGGTAGATATCGCATCCGGAAAGTCTTGCCAGCTTGTTTACAACCTTGGAGCTCATACCCTGGTATGGGGAACAGGTGAATGCTCCGTTGAAGCAGGAATGTCCGAGGATCGGCACTGTGATCTCAGGATCTTCTGCAAGCATTCTCACTGCTGCATATCCAACACCGTGTACGTCAACCATGATACAGTTACCGCCGTTGTTGATAACCTTCATAGCGTTTTCTTTCAGTTTGCTCACATCATCTGTGATATTGCAAGCGTATAATGTAGGTTCTCCTTTGATCTCCTGTGCTTTTCTTGCTGCTTCCATGTTTGCTTTTACTCTGTCTTCGATTCTGTTGAACTCGCGGTCTCCGCCGATCAGCTCATCATCCTTGATGATATCAACTCCGCCTGCTGCTGCTTCGAAGAACAGTTTTGCACCAACCTCAGGAGTATATCCTGTACATGGTTTGATCATGTTGTTTAACAGCGGTCTGTTCTCTGCGCCAAGATATTTACGGATTCCTTCGATACCGAATTTTGGTCCCTGGAAGTCTTTTACGAAGCTTTCCGGGAAGTCGATGTCAAGGAGTTTCAGGAATGGCATTGACATGATGTTTCCTGTGATTGTTGCAAGTAACAGCGGGATGTTGTTCTTGATGTTTACTACCGGATATCCGATTCTCAGGATGTAGAAACGCATTCCGTCCGGTGCAACCTGGATATCTACGTTTGTCTGGTTCTCGAAAGCAGGTACTTCATAGATACCGATTACTTTAGATGCGTATTTTGCTCTTACCTCATCTGTTTCTTCCGGTACGTCTACCCAGGAACCTGTTGTCTGCTCGATACCAATGCTCTGTGCTTTGATCACGATCTCTTCGTCTTTCTTTGCTCCTACAAGGTATGTGGCTACACAAAGCTCGTCCAGATCAACACCTTCGTATAACGGATTTAAAAGTGTTCCATACATTCTGTTTTGTTTAATCATCGTAAATTCCTCCTGTGATTTAAAGTTTTTTAGTTTTTGTTTTTACCCCAGTCCGTTTGTTTCGGTCTGTTTGTTGTTCGTGTTTTGTGTTCCTCTTGATGTCTTTACTATAGTCCTTTGTGCAACTATTTTCAACACTGAAAATATTTTCATATCTGTTCTTACCAGCTCTTTCAAACTACTTGTTGGGACGATAGACATTTGTCGTAATCTTATTCACAAACTTCCAGTATATGTTTCAGCTGCCACAGCACCCCATCTTCATTATTTGACTTTATCACAAATCTGGCTTCCTGCTTTACTTCTTCTCTGGCATTTGCTACTGCATAGCTGTCTCCGGCTTCTGCGAGCATTTCCAGATCATTATGGTTATCTCCGAAAGCAACTGTCTCCTCCTTACTGATTCCCAGCAGTTCCTGCACCTTATGTAATGCAGTTCCTTTATTTGCGCCTCTTTCCATTACATCCATGAAATATTTTCCACCGCAGGCTACCTCATGTGTCTTTTTCCATTTCGGTGTGAACTCCTGTGCTGTAATCTCATCAACGTTTTCCTTCAGGTAGAGTGAAAACTTCAGGCATGGCTGATCCAGCTTTAACAGATCATCTACCATTGTACATTTGAAGTGATATTCATCTTTCATCAGAGTGTAAACATTGATGTCACCCTTTTCGAAGAATGCTGTATCTCCTACACAATACATACTTTCTGCCCCCGGAATTGCTCTTGTATCAAGTACAAGCTGCCTGGAAACTTCCATAGACATCGGCATGGAAAACAATGTTTTGCCTTTATATATAATCTCTGTTCCATTTTCAGTGATGTATACCATATCATCTTTCACCGGATCAAAGAGTCTCCTGAGGCTGTCATACTGCCTTCCGCTTGCTGCGCAGAAATAAATTCCCTTTTCCCGCAGTTTCCTGATCACCGGAAAATATTCCGGGTTTACACTGGTGGCATGATCATGTAAGAGTGTACCATCCATGTCTGTCACTACCAGCTTTATCATTGTTTTGCCTCCTTTCCATGTGTAATCCAATCTTATAACTCTATTTTTCCTAATTACGGTACATTTTTCAATATTGAAAATATTTTCGTTCCTGTCTTATCGGAAAATATTCTCAACAGTATCAGCTCAATAGTATCAGGCAACGCAAAAAAACCGCATTTCTGCGGTTTGCAATGTTAGATCCGTATTTTTTCATGGCAGGAAAGGCAGGAATCGCCTGCCTTCTGCCTGAATTTATCATTTAAGCTTTAATTAGATTGCATATAAGTTCTTGCTGTGATCTTCTCCGTAGATACCCCATTTTTCGATTGCAACTTCAAGTTCCTTGCACTCTTTTGCTTTTTCACGAAGCGGTACATCGTTCATGCATGCATCGATTGCTGCTCTGAAAGCGATCGCACCTGCTCTCGGTCCCATTGGATGAGCATGGATACCGGCACCTACGCCAAGGAGTACATCGTTTCCTGCATCGTTCATGAATTTCGGAACAAGACCCGGAACTACTCCGCCGCCAACGAATGGAAGCATTGGTTTCACATCATACATTTTTGCCTTGGATGTGATCATGTTGATGATGTAGTTGTCAAATGTGTTGTCGAATTTTCCGTATGGCGGCTGTGTAAGGTAGATATCGCATCCGGAAAGTCTTGCCAGCTTGTTTACAACCTTGGAGCTCATACCCTGGTATGGGGAACAGGTGAATGCTCCGTTGAAGCAGGAATGTCCGAGGATCGGCACTGTGATCTCAGGATCTTCTGCAAGCATTCTCACTGCTGCATATCCAACACCGTGTACGTCAACCATGATACAGTTACCGCCGTTGTTGATAACCTTCATAGCGTTTTCTTTCAGTTTGCTCACATCATCTGTGATATTGCAAGCGTATAATGTAGGTTCTCCTTTGATCTCCTGTGCTTTTCTTGCTGCTTCCATGTTTGCTTTTACTCTGTCTTCGATTCTGTTGAACTCGCGGTCTCCGCCGATCAGCTCATCATCCTTGATGATATCAACTCCGCCTGCTGCTGCTTCGAAGAACAGTTTTGCACCAACCTCAGGAGTATATCCTGTACATGGTTTGATCATGTTGTTTAACAGCGGTCTGTTCTCTGCGCCAAGATATTTACGGATTCCTTCGATACCGAATTTTGGTCCCTGGAAGTCTTTTACGAAGCTTTCCGGGAAGTCGATGTCAAGGAGTTTCAGGAATGGCATTGACATGATGTTTCCTGTGATTGTTGCAAGTAACAGCGGGATGTTGTTCTTGATGTTTACTACCGGATATCCGATTCTCAGGATGTAGAAACGCATTCCGTCCGGTGCAACCTGGATATCTACGTTTGTCTGGTTCTCGAAAGCAGGTACTTCATAGATACCGATTACTTTAGATGCGTATTTTGCTCTTACCTCATCTGTTTCTTCCGGTACGTCTACCCAGGAACCTGTTGTCTGCTCGATACCGATGCTCTGTGCTTTGATCACGATCTCTTCGTCTTTCTTTGCGCCTACAAGGTATGTGGCTACACAAAGCTCGTCCAGATCAACACCTTCGTATAATGGGTTTAAAAGTGTTCCATACATTCTGTTCTGTTTAATCATCGTAAATTCCTCCTGTGATTTGAATTTTCTTAGTTTTTGTTATTGCCCCAGCCCGTTTGTTCCGGGCTGTTTGTTTTTGTGTTCCTCTTGATGTCTTTACTATAATCGCTTCCGCAAGTATTTTCAACATTGAAAATATTTTCATATCAAGTGGATATCCATTCCTCATAATCCTATTTTCTCTGAATTGCGGCATATTTTTCAATACTGAAAATAATTTCACTCTTTTCCTGTTGGAAAATATTCTCAACATTGAAATATTTTTTCATTTCTTATATCATATAGGTATCATCAATATGATTCGAATACCGTAATTGTTTTACATATCTGCTACAGACCGCAAAACAATTACACAGTCACACAATATCTTATTAATATCTGCAGCCACACCAGGCGCCTTGCAGCTGCAGATATTTCATTAAACAAGGTATTTCATCAAGCAAAAGAAATCAGGAGGTTTTTATGGTTAAATGTGCAGTAATCGCAGATGATCTGACCGGTGCAAATGCAACAGGGGTTATGCTTAAAAAACAAGGCTATGTAACATCTACGATCATGAATCTTGTAAAAAGTGAATTATCCAATCTTGGAGACTGTGAATGTATTGCATTCACAACAGACAGCCGCGGTGTAGACGGCGAAGCCGCTTACAATCGGGTTTACAATCTGACCAAAATGTTAACTGATCTGAATCTTACGATTCTGTGTAAAAGAATTGACAGCACTCTCCGCGGCAACCTGGGATGTGAGACAGATGCAGCCCTGGATGCAATGGGCCCGGATTATGTTGCTGTCGTTGTTCCATGCGCACCTGCTTCCGGCAGAATCACAGTCGGAGGTTATATGCAGGTAAATGGAACAATTCTTAACAAGACAGAGGTAGCTCTGGACCCGAAAACACCTATCCAGGATGCACAGGTTGCCGAGCTTTTCCTCAAACAGACAAAGTACCGCGTTGCTTCTCTCTATATGAAGGATCTCAGCCTTGGCAAAGATCATCTTGTACAGAAGATTAAAGAATACGCGGCTTCCGGAACCAAGATCATTATCTGTGATGCCATCACACAGGAAGATATTGATCTTCTCAGCGATTCTGTGATCGCAAGCGGAATCAAATTTATCGCTGTTGACCCTGGTGCTTTCATTGCCACACTGACACAGAAAATGATCATTCCGGGAGAAGCCAAACATTCTCAGAAGATTCTCACTGTAGTAGGAAGTGTTAACCCTGTAGCCAAAGTACAGATGGAAAACTTATGGCTGTCTCAGCCCGTCTATAATGTTTTTGTCAAAACAAAACAGTTTCTGGAGGGCGAAGAAGCACGTCAGGCAGAGATTGACAGAGTTGTGCAGGATATCTTATCACATGGAAATGAGGGACGGCTTTTCAGTGTAACCGGTGATGGTATCAACCCGGAGAACCGTCTTAATTTTAAACAATATTCTAAGAAACTGAAGATCAGCGTGGATGATGTCAGCGATATCATCAATCAGTCTATGGCTGATATTGCCTACAATATCTTAAAGGCAGATGATTCTTTCACAGGACTCTATGCAAGCGGCGGAGATGTAACTGCTGCTGTATGTAAGAAGTGTAATGCTGTAGGACTGAACCTGATCGATGAAGTTATTCCACTGGCAGCCTGTGGTTCCTTTATGAAGGGAGATTTCCCACATAAGCTGATCGTCACCAAAGGCGGCATGACCGGTGATCCGGATGCGATCAATACCTGTATTGCCCGTCTGAAAACATTATTAAATATGTAGAATTGATTATGGAGGTTATATCTTATGAAACCATTGATAGCTGTACCGATTGGCGATCCTGCCGGTATCGGTCCTGAAATTGTAGCAAAAGCACTCTGTGAGCCGGAAGTATTTGAAAAAGCACTCTGTATCGTAGTCGGTGACAGAAAGATTATGGAAAATGCCATGAAGATCACCGGAAGCAACATGAGGCTTCATGTGATCCAGTCTCCTGCTGAAGCGGTGGACGACGCTGAGCTCATGAATTTTATTGATCTTGACAATATCGATATGAGCAGATTTGAATTTGGCAAGGTAAATCCTATGTGTGGCAGGGCAGCTTACGAATATGTGGAAAAATCTATTCAGCTGGCAAATGCCCGCGAGGTAGATGCAGTCACAACCACTACCATTAATAAAGAAGCCCTGAAGCTGGCAGGTGTTCCGTACATCGGGCACACCGAAATCTTCGGTGCACTCACAGGTACAGAAGATCCCCTTACTATGTTTGAAGTTCATGGTATGAGAATTTTCTTCCTCTCCCGTCACGTATCTCTGAGAAAGGCCTGTGATATGGTAACCAAAGAACGTATCAAAGACTATGTAAAACGCAGTCTTGAGGTACTCAAAAAATTAGGAGTCAAAGACGGAACCATGGCAATTGCAGGTCTGAATCCTCACTGCGGCGAACATGGTATTCTCGGAACCGAAGAACAGACAGAAGTAATCCCTGCTGTGCAGGAACTTCAGGCAGAGGGTTATCCTGTAGCAGGACCGATCGGAGCTGATTCTGTTTTCCATCAGGCTTTACAGGGACGTTATAACAGTGTATTATCATTGTATCACGACCAGGGACATGTTGCTGCCAAGACACTGGACTTTGACCGTACCGTTGCGATCACAGGAGGTATGCCGATCCTTCGTACTTCTGTTGACCATGGTACCGCATTTGACATTGCAGGAACCGGAAAGGCAAGCGCAGTCAGCCTGATCGAGGCGATTCTGGTTGCTTCCAAATATGCCCTGTCATTTACAGGAAAAGAAAAATAATACTACGAGGTGATTTCCATGGCTATTGACAAATATCATCAATCTGTTTCACTGGTTCTGAAAGTTGCATACCTTTACTATATTGAAAACAAACCTCAGAATGAGATTTCTTCCATGCTGGGAATTTCTGTAACAACCGTTTCCCGGTTACTTAATAAAGCAAGAGAAGATAAAATCGTTGAATTTGTAATACGTGATCCATATATCGAATGTATCCGTCTTGAAGAACAGTTAAGAAACCGTTTTCATTTAAAAGACATCATCATTGCACCTGTAATTTCCAATGATGACGGTTCAGAATCAGAAATGGCAGAGGAAAATGCCAAAAAACTGGTAGCCATGGAGGGAGCCCGTTATCTTCAGCGTGTGATCAAAGAAAGTGATATTCTGGGCGTCACCTGGGGCAGTACTGTTTACCATATGATCAATTATCTCAATCCTTCCCAGAAGGTAAATGCGAAGTTCGTTACTCTTCATGGCAGTATTGCCTGCTGTGAAAATGAACTGGATGTGCGTACTCTGGTATCCCGTATGGCAAAGGCATTCTTCGGAGAGAACTATTATCTTCTCACAGACGCTCTTATGAGCAGCAAAGAAGCCTCCCGGATCATGAAGGAAGAGAAAAATAATCAGCGGGTGTTCGAGATGTTTGACCACGTTACAATTTCTGTAAGCGGTATCGGAAGTTTCTATCCAACAGAAGAATCCGTTCTTGCATCTCCGGATTTTATGTCCACAGAGGATCTGGAGATGCTGAAACAGGAAAATGTTTCCGGAGATATTGCCCTTCGCTTCTTTGACCATGACGGACAGGAATGTAACACTACGCTTAAAGAGCGCATGATATCGATCAGCATGGATCAGTTCAAAAAAATTGACCGCAAGATTTCCCTTGTATCAGGTGTGTCCAAAGCAAATGCTGTATTAAGTGCTTTAAAAGGTGGTCTGGTGGATGTGCTGATCCTGGACTCCAATCTTGCTGAAGCACTGCTGAAACTTACACAGGAGTAATATTTTATGCCTGTATCTCTATAAAATAAACAAGAACCCTTCTGCCAACAATTTGTCCACAGAAGGGTTCTCTTATTCTGTTACTGTTCACTCCGTTCACAGTAACCTTATTCTTCATCCGCATGATAAATCTTCACATATCCCTGCGTTTCTACTCTGACAATCTGCTCGACTTCCTCTGTTTTCTCCGGGAAGTCCGCTTCTGTATGAAATCTCACACAGGTTCCGCAGGAGGAGCTTAAATCTCTTGGGACAGGCATGACTTCTGCACTCAGATTCATTGCCTGGCAGTTTCTTCGAAACTGAATAGCTCCATAATGGGAATAGAAGGTTGCTATATATGTGATCATTTTGTAAGTTTCAGCAGGATATCATCTCCCTGCTCTGTTGCCTGTACCTGATATCCCTGATGTGTTGCAAATCTGGATACATTCTCTTTTGCAACTACGTTATCAACTAGGATCTCATATTCTTTGTCTCCGGATTCCATTGCATTCTTTGCGCGGATCACAGGTTCCGGACAGGATAAACCTCTTGCATCTACTTTCTTCATTCGTCTTTCTCTCCTTTTAGAGTGTGTCTAAAAAAATACTTTCCGCAAAGTGAGCGTATTGATTGCGGAAATGATGTCTGCATTCCGACAATCAGGCTTCTTCTTTTCTCATGGAGTTCACTGCCGCAATTACAGCAACTACCACGATTCCAATAATAACTGCGATCTTTCCGTTTGCTGTAGGGCCTTCACCGGATGATGCAAGTCCGAAGTTATGGGCAAAAGCAGCACCTGCCATCAGACCGAGAACAGTTACAGCTGAATCTGTGTTTCCCTCTCCTGCAAGAATCAGCTGACGAAGCGGGCATCCACCGAGGAGAATACATCCAAAGCCTGCCAGATACATGCCAAGTGCGTTCCACAGTCCGTCTGTATGTGCGATCGGCTGTCCTGCAAATCCCGGATTGAAATAGGATGTTCCTGTAACTGCACCGAGGATCAGATTCATTACCAGTGCTGTCACAAGAATTGCAGCAAAGCCGAACAGTAATTTGTATTCTTTAAAAAGTACCGCATCACGGATACCGCCGACCATACACAGACGTGTTCTCTGAGCCAGGATACCAACGATGATTCCTGCTGCCAGTGCGATAATAATTGCAGCATGTTTTGCTCCGGGTCCGCCTTCCGGCTCTGTGAAATGGATAAATGCAGGTGCTGCTACCAGTAACAGAAGCATCACGATCTGAAATGCAGGATAAATACCACCTTCCAGCTTCGGCATTTTATAAGAACGTTTCAGTGTGTAACCTTTCTTCAGAAAAACAGTTCCTGTAAGAATACCGGCTACAAATCCAACAAGTCCAAACAATGCATTTCCGTCTCCGCCTGCCAGACGCAGAATCATACGGAATGGACATCCAAGAAACATCAGACATCCGATCATAACAAATGCACCAAGTGTAAATCTGGTCACAGGTGCAGAGCCGCCTCTTGGACGGAACTCTTTCTTAGCAAGTGAAATGATACATGCTCCAAGCACCAGACCAATGATCTCCGGACGGATATACTGAACTGCTGCCGCTGAATGAAGTCCCAGCGCACCTGTGGTATCTCTCAGGAAGCAGGCAATACAGAAGCCCATATTTGCCGGATTTCCAAAAAACACCAGAATTGTAGCGATCAGACCGATCACGCCTCCTGCCAGAACTATGGTTCCCTTTTCGTTTTTCATTTATTTCTTTCCTCCTTTTACACTGACTTTTTTTGTTGTCAGCACAATTTCTTTGTATCTATTTTATCATTTTTATGCTGAAATCACTAATTCATTATAGCCGTATTTTATAGTTATTTATAGAAATCTTTTATAAGTCGTGCTATACTATAATGATGTTAGGGTCAAAAGGTATTTTGCCCCTATTTAACTATATAAAAATCGGGGGATTTGTTACTATGAATAAAATCTATCTGGATCAGGCCAGTACGTCTTTTCCAAAAGCACCATCTGTGGCACAGACAGTTTATGATTATCTGTCAGGCTCTGCTGTGAATGTGAACCGGGGAGGATACCGGGCAGCTTATTCTGTGGAGGAGCAGATTTTTGAGACAAGAGAACAGCTTCTAAAGCTCTTTCACTTTACTTCCGGAAAGGGTAAGAATGTTATTTTTACAGAAAATATCACCGCCAGTCTGAATGTTCTTCTGAAAGGACTTCTGAAACCCGGCGATCATGTACTTGTAACTGCCATGGAGCATAATGCAGTGATGCGTCCACTGGTTCAACTTGAAAAACAGGGCATTTCTTTTGACAGAATCCCCTGTACTTCTGACGGCAGTCTTCTGCTAGAACAGGCAGAGTCACTCCTTCGTCCTGAGACTAAGCTTGTGGTCTGTCTTCATGCTTCCAATGTATGCGGAACAGTCATGCCGGCACAGGAAATCGGAAATTTCTGCAAAAAACATGGGCTTCTTTTTATTCTGGACACAGCACAGACGGCAGGAACGCTTGACATTGATATGGAGAAATATCACATAGACGCACTGGCATTTACAGGTCACAAGGGACTCAGAGGACCGCAGGGAACAGGTGGCTTTCTGATCCGCAATGAACTGGCAGCGCAGATCGAGCCCCTTATCAGCGGAGGAACAGGAAGTGCCTCTCATTCTGAGGAAGTACCGGCATTTCTTCCTGATCGTTTCGAGCCCGGAACTCCCAATATACCGGGGATTCTGGGACTGCATGCCGCACTCTGTGATCTGGAGAAACAGTCCATGGAAGAAATCCGCCAACATGAATTAATGCTGACACAATACTTTATAGATGGTATCCTGAATCTGGATCCTGAAGAAAAATTTCTGCGTATTATCGGTAAAAAAAATACTGAAAACCGTTGTGCAGTTGTATCTGTCCAGACCTTACATATGGATATGGCTCAGGCCGCCTTTGAGCTGGACAGTACTTATGGAATTATGACAAGAGTCGGCCTTCACTGTGCACCAAACGCACATAAAACCCTTGGAACATACCCGGAAGGTACTCTCCGGTTTTCTTTCGGACCTGAGAATACAAAACAGGAACTGGATATTGCTTTAGATGCATTATCTGCATTACTATAGCAATCCTCTTAAATAATGCATTAAAGAGGATTGCTATAAAAGGAGATTTTCACAATGGAATTTAAACAATTAGAAGCATTTGTCGCTGTCGTGGATTACGGCAGCTTCTCAGAGGCGGCCCGCCGCCTCTATCTGACACAGCCCACAATCAGTGCGCATATACGTTCTCTGGAAGATGAACTGCATATGAAACTGATCATCCGTACTACAAAAAAAACAACGATCACAGCCAAAGGCTACCAGCTTTATGACAGTGCAGTCCGTATGCTGGAAATCAGAAATAATCTGCTTGAAAATTTTACAGGTGCTCACAAACATATGATAGATCTGGCTGCATCTACCATTCCTTCTTCTTATCTGCTGCCGGAACTGCTTGCTGCTTTCGGAAAAACGCACCCTGATGTTTATTTTCACTCCATACAGTCAGACAGTTCTGAATCCATCAGCCGGGTACTGGACGGAACTGTAGATCTGGCTCTGGTAGGCCAGAATACACGTGATGAGAGCTGCGTGTTTATTCCTTTTTGCCATGATGAGCTGGTCATAGCAACTCCTGTAACAGATCACTATCTTGCACTCAAGGACAGAGAAACACCCGCTGTTTTTCATGATTTCCTGAAAGATCCTATTATTTTCAGGGAAAAAGGCTCTGGCACAAAAAAAGAAATGGACCTTTTTCTGGAACGTATAGGCATCACAACAGGCAATCTGAATGTGATCGCCCGCATGAATGACCTGGAAAGCATCAAAAAGTCCATTGTTAATGGTCTGGGAATCTCTATTCTTTCATCACGCTCTGTCAATGACCTGCAGAGAACAAAACAGATTCTTGTCTTTCCGCTGGAGGAATCTGCTCATAAGCGTAGTTTCTATATTGTCTACAGCAAAAACAGGATTCTGAAACCTCATGTAAAGCAGTTTGTTCAGTTTGTGCGAGACTATTATATATAACCGTTATCTGTCGACTAAAAAAAAGAGGAAAATTGATAATCTTCATGTTCTCACAAATACCACTGATACTTCTGAGTAGCAGTCAGGCGAATGTTGGTTATTGCACTTTGATTTTGCGAATACATAAATAAGTCAAGGAGAAGCACAGGCTCCTCCTTGTCAGTCAGTTACAGATTTTTCTTCTTATAAATAAACCATGATGCTGCTACAGTAAACACCAGCAAATAAAGAAGCAGAATCCCAATACCAGTGTAAT
The DNA here is from genome assembly GCA_934416185.1 of uncultured Blautia sp. GTDB lineage: Bacteria > Bacillota > Clostridia > Lachnospirales > Lachnospiraceae > Blautia_A. Next base: position 245,268 of record CAKRWH010000002.1, read on the forward strand.
TCACCGCCTCACCTGATGAAATGCTTCTCATCAGATGGCTGGTCTGGGATAATGGCAAGGCTGATACAAACTTGCCTACAAATCCCGGAAGTTTCTCTGTTGAGAAAAAGGTGTTACACAAATATGCCATAGGCATAATGATATAGTTTGAAAACCGCGGCACGTCTGCGTGGTTTTTTGCCAGAAAGGATACCACCACACCGATGGCTGAGAATACTGCTCCGTTCAGGAACATCACCAGAAAGGACCATCCGTTGAAGATCAGTCCTGTCTCAATAGGTGCTGTAAGAAGCAGTATGATTCCTCCTGCATACAGACCGCGCAAGCTTCCCCCGATGATCTGTCCGGCAATAAACTGCCATAATGGTGTGGGGGAGATCATCACCTGGTCAAAAGCCTTCTCATACAGTCTCTGCACGTTCAGGTTCTGCGCAATGGCGTTGAAGCTTCCGTTCATAGTTGTCAGTGATACCACACCCGGAATCAGAAAGTTCAGGTATGGCTGTCCATGAGAAGTGGTCTGGATTCCCATTCCGAATACGATCAGATACATTAGCGGTGCGATCATTGCCGCCAGCGTGATTTTATAGAAGTCCCGGCGGAATTCTACCCACTTCTCCCATAATATTGTTATAATTCCCATACATTTTTCTCCAGATTATTCTAACTTTTCTCGCAATAAGTCAGGCGGATAAAATCATCCGCTTCGCTACTTGCTCATACGCATTAATATCTGCTATTTTAAAATCAAATGCTTCCCGGCTCTTTCTACAAAGACGTCTTCCAGTGTTGTCTCACGAAGAGACGCCTGCCCTGTAAGCTCTTCCAGATACCGGATTGCTTCCTGTCGTGTATGGAAATAGTGATTCTGCGTTCCATCCGCTGTCATCTCGTCCACTGCATAAGCACCAAGACTCTCGATCAGTGCAGACGGAGTACTTACCTCCTCCAGCTTACCATGATCCATCAGTGCCACACGATTGCAGAGACTCTGTGCTTCTTCCATATAATGAGTAGTCAGCAGGATCGTCAGATTCTTCTCGTTAAGCTTACGCAGAAGATTCCACATCTGTCTTCTGGAAAGAGCATCCATTCCTGCTGTGGGTTCATCCAAAAGCAGGATCTCCGGATCTGTCAGAAGTGCCCGGCAGACCATCAGCTTACGCTTCATTCCACCTGAAAGCTTACGGACTGTACGCTTGCGGAATTTCAGCAGGTCACAGAATTCCAGAAGCTCCTCTGTTCTTTCCTTTATCTGCTTTCTGGGCATAAAATAGAGACGGCCCTGATATTCCATGATCTCATCCATATTCATATCCTGACGCATGGAATATTCCTGGGTGATCACACTGATCTTTCTTTTCAGATCAGGACGTTGTCTTGTAAGCTGCTGACCGTCTATGAGGATTTCTCCTTTTGTCGGAAGAAGAAGGGTTGAGAGCAGGCTGATGGTCGTTGTCTTGCCTGCTCCGTTTGGTCCGAGAAGACCAAAAAACTCACCTTTTTCAATTTTCAGGTTCAGGGAATCCACTGCTGTAAAATTGTCAAAAGTTTTCGTTAGATCTTTTGTCTCTATCATTTCTCTTCGGCTTTCTCTTTGGCAATGATCAGGGAATAATATCCTGCATCATCCGGAATTTCCTCTACGCTGTTGTAAATATGTTCATCCGGCATACCACAATTCTCTACCATACGGACTTCGCGGCAGCTTCTTTCAAGGATTTCCTTTACCTGATTCATCTTTCTTCCGGATTTCATAAGCACATAGGTTCCCGGCTGATCCAGTTCACTGTCAAGACGATGGACTGCAGGCTGTACATGAAGAGGCTGATTCCACTCTGTAAGCGGGATATTCAGGCGTGCTGCTGTTGCGCAGAAAGAAGTGATGCCGCTTACCAGTCTTGTCTCATATCCATCTGCTTCTACTCTCTTCTGCACATATGAAAATGTTGAATAGATAGTCGGATCTCCAAGTGTCAGAAATACTACATTCTTACCTGTATCAAGTGCTGCTTCCAGTGCCTTGGCACCTTTTTCATGGTTCAGTTCCAGTTCTGCCTTATCGTGTGTCATAGGCATATAGATTGGCAGAAGTTCCTTCTCAGCCAGTTCCGGTACTGCCTGTACTGCAATCTTATATGCAACCGTTTCACGCACCTCTGCACCCGGTACCGCAATAATATCATTTTCCTTTATCAGACGTACAGCCTTTAATGTCATAAGTTCCGGATCTCCTGGGCCAACTCCTACTCCATATAAAATTCCTCTCATTACCATATCCTCCTGTGATTTCCATATACATTTTTATGATATCAGAATTGCATGAGCTGCTTCGCAGCAAAGCAATTCACAGATATTCATTTATTGTGATCACTGTTCACTACGTTCTCAATAATGTTGCGTGCGAACAGTACCTTTCATTATACTAAAACAGGATAACTTTTTCAACGAAGTATTGACAATTAATTTCAATTGTGGGATGATGAAAATTATCGAATTTAAGTGAGGAAAGAAATATGAGAAAGATTTTTGCAGTTCTGGCAGCTTTGATCTGCTGTCTGTCAGTATGGACTTCTGTTCCTGCTGCACAGGCTTTCACTCTTGATAAAGAAGATGGGGAATATTCCATCCAGGTGGAGCTGGAGGGAGGAAGCGGCAAAGCCAGTGTCACTTCACCGACTTTGATCACCGTAAAAAACGGTGAAGTAACTGCCGATATCCAGTGGAGCAGTTCTAATTATGATTACATGATCGTTGACGGTGAAAAATATCTCCCTGTCAATGAGGAAGGAACGAATTCTGAATTCCTGATTCCGGTTACCATTATGGATGAGAGCATGCCGGTAATCGCAGACACTACTGCCATGGGTACCCCTCATGAGATCAATTATACCCTGACTTTTTATTCCGATTCCATCGGCTCCAAAAGCCAGATGCCGCAGGAAGCCGCCAAACGTGTTGTTGCTGTTGCACTTGTTATTATCATAGGCGGCGGGATTCTGAATTATTTTGTGAATAAGAGAAACCGCTGCTGAGCCAGACGGACAACTGCACCTCAGTTCGGTTAAGAAGCGCAAAAAAGCTGCCATCCGGCAGCTTTTTTGTATTCTATATCTTTATTCAGCCATCTCCACTTCCAGCACATAGTCTACAGGATCCGGCAGTACAGGATCCGGACCAAGATCAACAAATGCGATATCCGGATAATCGCTGTGCACCCATAAAGTAGAAATCGGCACTTCATGTCCGTCATCCAGGGCACGTACTTTCACAATCTTATTCTTGTCAAAACCGATCAGCGGCAGTGGTCCTAATGTATTCTCATAAATATGGACATAATACTTGTTTCCATTTCTGGTAATACGTCCGTAATCCGGTTTCGGGATATCTGCTGCCGGAGCACATCCATAGATACTGTCATGATTCTTATCCATCCAGCGTCCGATTTCCGCCAGGATCGCAGAGGATTCTTTCGGGAATTTACCCTTCGCATCAGGTCCTACGTTCAGGATCATATTTCCACCTTTGGAAACACACTCTACCAGCTTCTTGATCAGCATGGAAGCAGGTTTGTAATAGTGGTCATTTGCACAGTAGCCCCAGTTATTGTTCATAGTGAAGCATGCTTCCCATACCATCGGATTTCCTTCTTTGTCACAGATTCCTTCCGGCGGAATGATCTGTTCCGGGCTTACGAAATCACCATGATACGGTGTCGGATTACAGTCATACAGAGAACCTCTTCCCTCACCGCTGACTTCCAGACGGTTATCAATGATGATTCCCGGCTGTAATCTGCGGACCATATCTATCAGTCTTGTTGCTCCCCATTTCTCGCCTCGCATATCATCATAGGAAAAGTCAAACCACATAATATCGATTTTTCCATAATTTGTGCAGACCTCTTCCACCTGATTGTACATATACTCTATATAACGTGAAAAATCTCTGTTTTCGTTACTGCATTCCGGATGGTTTCTCATAGGATGGATTCGGTCTCCGTAATGAGGATAGTCCGGATGATGCCAGTCAAGTAAGGTGAAATACAGACCGACTTTCAGACCTTCTTCGTGAAGGGCTTCCACATATTCCTTGATCAGGTCTCTTCCTGCAGGTGTATTGGTAACTTTATAATCTGTGTATTTACTGTCAAATAAACAGAAACCATCATGGTGTTTCGCAGTCAGAACCACATATTTCATACCTGCTGCCTTTGCCTCTTTTGCCCACTGTTTCGGGTTATAGTCTCTGGCATCAAATTCTTTCATAAACGGAAGGTATTCTTCCTCAGGCATCTCTTCTGTACTGCGTACCCATTCTCCTCTTGCAGGAATAGAATATAATCCCCAGTGGATAAACATTCCGAAACGGGCATCCTGATACCATTTCATACGTTCTTCATATTCTTTTCTGTTAAACTGATACATGATTTTTTATCTCCTTTATGTAAATGCAAATTCAAGATCCAATCCTTCACATCTATACAATAATGTAATCCGGCAATACCAGAAGATGCTCACAGGCGTCATCTCCGGGTATCTTATTTATCGCTCTGTTACATTAACCTAAGCAGCATATCCCCGGTTCCTACATTGTAACCGCTGGTCGCATAAATCCCATTCAGGCTTCCATTCGTCACAATGATCAGCGGAAGTTTGTCCGGATCTACGTACATACGCCTTCCCAGAGTATTGATGATCTCTGAGAAATCATCATAATAAATCTGAATATTTTTTAACTTTGCAAGTGCTTTGGACAGTGTCGGTGTCTTCAGTGCTTCTTTACTTCTCACTACAAAAATGATCTGCTCTGCATATCCTGCAAAAGCCTCCTCCTGCTCCATTATTTCATTTAAAATATGCTCAGTAGGCTCTTTTTCTTCTTCCAGAAACATCAGGATATGTTTCCCATCTGCTGTAAGATCAGATGCTTTCACTTCTGTACCATCCTCAGTTTTCAGCATGAATTCCGGCATGGAAATATTCTCCAGCATATCCTCCAGGTCTGCCTCCCTGAGTACCAGTTCAATCTCCTTTGTCTCTCCGGGCTGAATTTCAAAATGATATTCATTTGCAAACATATTTCCATTTGGAAGTCTGTTTGAAGTAAGGATCCTGTAGTTTCCGGATTCCAACGGCAGATTCAGGATCTGATCTTCGAAATTCTCTGCTCCCAGTTTCAGTGATGTATATCTTCCATTCTCCAGTTTTGCAATACTCCAGTTCTGGAAATATTTCCACTGTGCAGTCTCTCCTGCTTTCAGGATCAGGGTACAGTTCTTCTCTGTTCTTGCAAGCACTGGAACGAATCTTCCGTTTTCCATATATTCCATAGAACGGTCATGTGGATTCAGCCTTGCCGGGACCCCAAGGGTTCTGGCTGTTGCAACAAACAGGATTTTCTTTGACAGGAAGCTTCCTGTACAGGTTCTGAGACATCCTGCCGGTGTTGTGATCACACTGGAACGCTCTTTCTCCGGTCTGGAAACAATGGCCTTCTCGATCAGATTCCAGATTCTGGACGGATCATCTCTCAGCTCCTGTTTCTCAGCTCTGGAAAAATGCTTCTTGACCTCTCTTCTGTATTTCTGAAGAACTTCATCATCCACTCTTGGATTTAACACATAAGATACAAAGGTATCCTTTTTCATCATACCATGATATGGGATCGACAGTTCCAGGTGTTCCTCCAGAACATCACTGATACAGTCAGTTCTGTCTTTCTCTGTGAGAACCCTCAGGAGATCTTCTCTGTATGAGGCAGCAATGGCTTCTTCTATCCTGTTTACCTTTTTTTCCAGGAAACGTTCACATTCCGGATTTGACCAGTTTCTTACTTTCTGCTCTCTGTGTGCATTGGCTGCTGCCAGACGCTTATTTCCCTTCGCCTTCTGTTCCTGAGTCGGCATGTCTGTGTTTACAGGTGCATCATGAGGAGCAAATATATCTGCTGCTGTCCACTTTTCTGATTCGCCGTCATTTCTTTCGTCCTGCGGTACCAGACAAAGTTCACAGTTATCTTCTTTCTCAGTGTTCATAACGGTATCCGCATAGAACCACTCGCCGTCAGAACACATTCTTGCGGAAATATGCAGACTTCCAAGTCCTGTTGTCAGTCTGGCAGTTCCCTTACTGTCTGTTTTCTTCTCTGCGATTGGGGCATACTCTGAATAGTTCAGTACCTCAAGGGAAACCTCAGCTCCCTCTGCGGGTAACCCCTGCGCATCCTTTACTGTTACTGTAATTTCTTTAGTTACTGCATACCTCTTCAATTCATTCAGCATGGTCACCATACCATCTGTGCCGATCACCTCGCCTTCCGGGATCTTGGTGTCAAACACACGTGAATGGATCATCATTGCTCTGGAAGAAGCGTTTGTAAACCATCCTTTATTCAGGATTTCTTCAGGCTCACAGGCTCCCAGGAAATACCATTTACCATCACACCAGATCTCTACCCAGGCGTGATTGTCATCGCAGTGAGACCACTTCGGCGCATATACCTGGCGGGCAGGTACACCTACACTTCGCAGTGCATTTACAGTGAACACAGACTCTTCACCACATCTGCCATTTCCTCTGCGGTATACAGAAATCGCAGATAACGTACGATCATCTGTACAATGATAAGTAGCTTCTTCGGCACACCAGTAATTCACTTCCAGCGCTGCTTCTCTGAAGTTCATTCCCTGTATTCTGCTTCCGATTTCTGTGCGGAAGTAAGTTCTGCACTGTGCGATCTCTTCCTCATTTACCCTGTGAAACAGCACATAATTCAGGAAGATTTCTTCCGGAAGGTCTGCAACCTGCGGATTCTCTTTCCAGAGATTTACACCATTCTCCGCATAGTCCAGAAATACTTCAAACGGATAATTGCCAATGTCACTGTGCGGCATAAACGCATATAAATATTTACATGCAAGTGCCACTTCCTCTGTACATTTCTGTAATTTTTCATCTACAGGCGCAAAAACCCGGGGCAGGCTCTTTGCCTGCTCCAGGTAGTTCTCTTCAATTCGGCCCCTGTTCTCTTTTAAAAAAACTCTCGGTTCTGCCATTATAATTCCTCCAGAACTTTCTTTGCGGCACGGATATTATCTACATCCGTACGCCATATCTCATATTCGCTCAGCATCGGAAGTCCCATATTGACTCCATCCTTGCGAAACTGCATCTCACTGTCAATGACTCTCTTTCCGGTCATATGATAAGCCCTGACTCCTGTAAGCGGATAAAGCTGGCGGATCACTTCTGCTCCCACGCCGCTTCCTGCCTGGATCGTGATACGTCCCTGACTCTTCTCTACCAGTTCCTTCAGCAGATCTGCCCCCTGCAGACATACATTGCGCTGGCCTGAAGTAAGGATCGTATTGATTCCCAGTGAGATTGCCTGTTCCATTGTTTCTATTGGATCCACACATACATCAAAAGCTCTGTGAAGAGTCACCGACATATCCCCTGCCGCCTCCATCAGCTCTTTCATCTGTTCCATGTTTAATGTGCCATCCGGTTTCAGCACCCCAAATACAACACCTTCGGCACCCATTTTCCTGAAATCTTCCACTGCATGCTTTATCATGGAAAATTCTGCATCTGTATAGCAAAAATCTCCAAAACGCGGACGGATCAGAGCATGGATCCTGATATCCGAACGCTTTCTTATCTCATCAAAAAGCCACGGTCCCGGAGTGGTTCCGCCGATGATCAGGTTACCGCAGAGTTCCAGCCTGTCTGCGCCTCCCTCAACCGCTGCCATAGCAGATTCTACAGAATCTACACAGGCTTCCAAAATATATTCTTTCACGTACTTGCCTCCATCTTTTTCATTTAAGCCAGACAGATCATCCATTCCGCTGACTGATTTAACCAGATCAGGTAATTCCCCCGAAGACTTACCTGAATCAAAACAATTTCACCCCGGCCTTCTCCAGTGTACTTACGATCGTATCATCCGGAAATTCATCCGTAACAATTCCGCTGATATCATCAAAGTATGCATATTTATAGGAATCGTTGAAATAGAATTTATCCCTTTCCATAACAACATATTTATGTCTGCTGCTGTGCATGGCTGCTTTCTTTGTCAATCCGTCCTCTACCCCCAATGTAGTAATTGCACAATCAGTCATATCCACACCGCAGCTTCCTATAAATGCACGGTCAAAGCTATACTGTTTAATCACTTCTATCGTTGCAGCTCCCATAAATCCGTTTACTGTCTGGTACATTGTTCCCCCGGTACCGATTGCAGTAATGGACGGATTTGTGGCAAGGATCTGCAGGATATCTATCATATTGCTCACCACTACCACACGCATATTTGACGTGGCAAGAAGCTTTGCCAGTTCGATATTTGTGGTAGAAATATCAAGGAAAATCGTTTCGTTATTCTTGATCAGTTTAAATGCTTTGGCTGCAATTGTTCTCTTTTTGTCAAGGTTAAACTGGCGTCTGTCTACTACATCTCTCTTCAGCGGATAATCCTGTGAAAGGATCGCGCCGCCGTAGGTCCTCTTTAACTTACCGGCGTTTTCAAGAATCTTAAGATCTTTTCGGATACAGTCTTCTGTGACCTGAAACATCTCACTTAATTCCTTAACCTTGACTTTTCCGTTTTCACGAAGGCATTTCTCTATTGCGCTTTGTCTTTCCTCAGTAAACATAGCCCCTCTTTCCTCATCCATTCATGATAACCTGTATCTTTCAGTGAATCCTGTTTTCTTCACTGTTCATCTTCAGGTGTAATATTGTTATTTCAGAATTTCTATTCTGTAAGTTCCGGATAATGACATTTTACAATATGCCCCGGTGCAATCTCAACAGGTGTCGGCACCTGTGTCTTACATTTCTCTGTGCAGTGCGGGCAGCGTGTATGGAACAGGCAGCCGCTTGGCGGATTACTCGGGCTTGGAAGATCACCTTTCAGAGTAATACGTTCTTTTGTCAGATCCGGATCCGGGATCGGAACTGCTGAAAGAAGAGCTCTTGTATATGGATGTCTCGGATTTGCGTACAGTTCTTTCTTCGGAGCTGTCTCCACAATCGTACCGAGATACATAACACCGATCCTGTCTGAGATCATCTCAACAACACTCAGGTCATGAGAAATAAACAGATACGTGAGGTTAAACTCTTTCTGTAACTGCTGAAGCAGATTCAGTACCTGTGCCTGAATAGAAACGTCAAGAGCAGATACCGGCTCATCTGCGATGATCAGCTTCGGCTGCACGGTCAGTGCTCTGGCGATTCCGATACGCTGACGCTGGCCGCCGGAGAATTCATGTGGATAACGTTCTCCATGAGATGGGCTTAATCCTACAGTACCGAGAAGTTCGTGTACTTTCTTAAGACGCTCTCCTGCACTCATATTTGTATGGATCAGAAGCGGCTCACCGATCAGATCCTGTACTTTCATTCTGGGATTCAGGGAACCGTATGGATCCTGGAATACCATCTGAATATCAGAACGCAGCGGACGCATATCTTTCTCGGAAAGTTTTGAGATTTCTTTTCCCTCAAACCAGATTTCACCGGAGTCCGGTGTGATCAGATGATCGATCAGTTTACCTGTAGTAGATTTACCGCATCCGGACTCTCCTACCAGAGAGAAAGTCTCACCTGGATAGATGTCAAATGACACATCATTTACCGCATGAACAAATTTCTTCTTGCTGAACATTCCTCCGTTTGCCTGGAATGTTTTCTTCATATTCTTTACTGATAATAACGGCTCGCTCACAGGTTACGCCTCCTTTCCGGTTTTGTTAAGCAGATGACATCTGCATTTTCTTGTGCCTGCTTCATTGATGTTCTCAAGCTCCGGCTCCTGCTGATGGCAGATATCCATTGCATATTTACATCTCGGTGCGAATTTACATCCTTTTGGCATTACGGACAGATCCGGTACGCTTCCAGGAATGGAAGGCAGGGACTCTACGCCGCTTCCAAGCTTCGGTACAGAACCGATCAGACCCTGTGTATATGGATGCTTCGGATCTGCAAACAGATCATGTACAGGGGCTTCTTCTACGATTCGGCCTGCGTACATAACAACGACTCTGGAACACATTTCCGCAACAACACCAAGGTCATGTGTGATCATCAGAATACCTGTATTTTTCTTGGCTCTGATGTCCTCCATCAATTCCAGGATCTGTGCCTGAATGGTAACGTCAAGAGCTGTAGTCGGCTCATCTGCGATCAGAAGTTCCGGTTCACAGGACATTGCCATAGCGATCATAACACGCTGACACATACCGCCTGAGAGCTGATGCGGATAGCTCTTTAATGTCATATCCGGCTCAGGGATACCTACAGATTTCAGTACTTCGAATGCTCTGTTGTGTGCTTCTTCTTTTGAGAAATTATTATGAAGAAGGATTGCTTCTGTCAGCTGTTTCTCAATTCTCATACATGGGTTCAGAGAGTTCATAGGCTCCTGGAAGATCATGGCAACTTCACGGCCTCTGATCTTTCTCATGCCTTTCTTGTCCTCTTTGAGGAGATCTTTGCCGTTAAGCAGGATCTCACCGTTGGAAATCTTACTGTTACGTGCCAGTAGTTTCATAATGGAAAGGGACGTTACGGATTTCCCACATCCGGACTCTCCTACCAGACCCAGGATCTCTCCCGGCTGAATGGAAAAGCTTACATTATTAACTGCTGTCACCCATGTTTTATCTCTTTTAAACTCCGTGCGGAGGTTCTTTACTTCTAATAATTTTTCTGCCATGGTTTCTTCCTCCTAGTTCATCTTTGGATCCAGGGTATCTCTGAGACCATCGCCCAGCAGGTTGAATGCCAGAACTGTAAGGAAGATCAGAATACCAGGGAACAGTACCATGTGAGGAGCTGTGTTCAGATAGTTACGTCCTGTGGAAAGCATGGAACCCCAGTCAGGCTCAGTAACGTTTGCACCGAAGCCAAGGAAACTTAAGGATGATGCTGCAAGGATTGCAGTACCTACACGCATGGTAAAGTTAACGATCATGGACTGGATAGTACCAGGGAAAATATGTACAAACAGGATTCGCATGTTTGAACATCCCAGAGAACGTGCAACCTCTACATAAGGAGCCTGTTTTACGGAAATGGTCGCGCTTCGTATGATTCGTGCGAAAGACGGCACTGTAAATACCGCAACCGCGATCATAACGTTCACCATACCCTGTCCGATAATGGCAACAACTGCGATAGCCAGCAGGATATCAGGGAAAGCGAAAAGTACGTCGCAACATCTCATGATCAGAGAATCTATAAGTCCACCGTAGAAACCTGCGATCAGTCCAAGTACTACACCGATAGCTGTACCAATGATAGTCGCTGTCAGAGCACATGTCAGGGAAAGTCTGGTACCAACCATCAGACGTGAGAAAACATCCTGTCCGTATTCGTTGGTTCCCCAGATGTGGGCTGCACTCGGTCCCTGCATCATAGCTGTATAATCCGGTGCCTGTGGATCATATGGAACTACATACGGTCCGATGATCGCCATCAGGATAATAAAAAGTATAAAAATCAGAGAAATCACTGCTGTTTTTCTCTTCATGAATTTCTTAACAAATTCTTTGAACTTGCTCTGTGCCTTAGGGAGTTCTTCGGCAGCAGCAAGGTTGATATTTGATGTTGTGTTCTTATCTGCCATCTTCTCTCCTCCTCTACTCATAACGTACTCTCGGGTTAATTACGCCATAAAGAACATCTACGATCAGGTTGATCAGGATATATTCTGTAGCAAAAAACAGAAGTAATGCCTGCACAACTTTGTAATCTCTGAACTGAATGGAATCTACAAGAAGACGTCCAAGTCCAGGAATTGAAAATACTGTCTCTGCCATAACAGATCCGGAAAGAAGACCACCGATCTGAAGTCCTGCTACTGTTACGATCTCGATCAGAGAATTCTTGAATGCATGGCGCATAACAACCAGTGATTCAGAAAGACCTTTGGCACGTGCAGTACGCACATAATCCTCTCGCATGGTCTCAAGCATGGAAGATCTGGAGAATCTGGCAAGTACAGCCATGATTCCGGCTCCCATAGTCAGAGACGGGAGAATATAGCTCTTCCAGGTTTCCAGTCCACTTGTCGGAAGCCATCCCAGGCTTACTGAAAAAAGCTGGATCAATTCCAGACCTAACCAGAAACTTGGAACAGATATACCTGCAATTGCTATGATCATACCTACATAATCTAAAATTCTTCCATGGAAAACCGCTGCAATGATACCGATTGCGATACCGATGATAGCTGCCCAGATCATGGATGAAAATGTCAGCATAATTGTTGGTTTCAGTCTTGGTGCAATTGTTTCTGCTACTGTTTTACCATTTTTGATAGAGTTTCCTAAGTCTCCTGTGAAAAGACCTTTCATGTATTTGCCGTACTGTACAAGTAATGGCTCATCCAGTCCCAGCTGTTCACGTACAACTGCTACATCTTCCTTTGTTGCATCCTGACCGGCGATCAGTCGTGCAGGATCACCAGGAATCATATGGATAAACATGAATACTACGAATGAGATAACCAGAAGCAGCGGGATTGTACTTGCCAAACGCTTCCCTAAATAACGTCCCATATTTTTCCTCCTTAATTAATATTCGTAACTGTTCGGTCCCTCGCAGAATAGCGGACTGCTGAATAGTTACTTTTTTCTAAAAATTCAGTTGATTTTCGCTTAATATTCAGAGAACTGCCATAGTAGTGCTTATGGCAGTCCTCTGATTTGAATATCATTGTTGTTACTGTCCACTTTGTGAACGGCAACTTATTGTTCTATATTGCGTATTGTTTTTAGTTCAGACTTACTGTGCTAAAGTTGCATTTGCAAAGTTAAATGCTCCGTCTGGAGATACATATACGCCAGACAGATAAGATTTTGTAGAATAAATGATCTGGTCATTGCCAAGGAACAGCCATGGGCACTCTTCCCATGCGATTTTCTGAGCGTCGCCATAATATTTAGCCTGCTCCTCTTCGTTAGCTGTTGCAAGACCTTCATCCATATCTTTATCAAAGTCAGCATTGTTGAAGTATGCTGTGTTTGCACTTGTTGGAGGACACATTGTGCTGTAAAGCAGAGCACGTAAGGAACCGTCCATTGTGAAGTCAGATGCAGACCAGTTTACATACCACATATTAATCTCAGCATCTTCTTTGTCAACATAGATCTTATCACTTACAGTTGCAGGTTCCATCGGCTGAACATCAACTTCGATACCGATCTGAGCAAGCTGCTGAGAGATAAATGTCATACCTTTGATTTCCTGTGTTGTGTTGTCACCCCACAGAGTAAGTTTGAATCCGTCTTCATATCCGGCTTCTTTCATAAGTTCTTTTGCTTTGTCTACATCATATGTGTAAGCTTCCTGTTCTTCATATCCACCGATGATAGACGGAACTACAGATGTAGCTGGTTTTCCGTATCCGGAATACATTAACTGGATGTATGCATCTTTATCGATTGCATAGTTCATAGCCTGACGTACTTTTACATCAGAAAGCTGCTCCAGATCCATGTTCAGAGTTACATATCTCATGATATTAGAATCTGTTGTAAGGATATTTACATCGTCTGTTCCTTTGATCGCTTCGATCTGATCAGATGGTGTAGGATAGATGAAGTCAGCTTCACCTGTCTGAAGCATAGCTGTACGAGCACCTGCTTCCGGAACTTCTTTGATTGTTACAGTGTCAACGCCTGGTTTGTCTCCCCAGTAATCTTCGTTGCGCTCAAAACTTGTGTGGTCGCCCTCTTCCCATTCTGTACATACATATGGGCCGGTTCCGCATGGATGATTCATGATATCATTACCATACTCTTCGATTGCTGCAGGGCTGATGATACAGAACTGTGTCAGACGGTTGATAAACGGAGCCCATGCCTGTGTCAGTTTAATCACCAGTGTGTAATCATCCGGTGTCTCAATGCTGTCTACACGAGGTGTTTCAGATCCGTCGGCGTTTGTTACGATGAAAGTTCTTCTCTGACGAAGGTTGTTGTCTTTGTCAACTACACGGTCATAGTTTGCTTTAAATGCTGCTGCATTAAAGTCTGTTCCATCCTGGAATTTAACACCCTGACGAAGTTTGAAAGTATAAGTAAGAGAGTCATCGGAAACTTCCCATGATTCAGCAAGTTTGCCTGTTAACTGCTGGTTCTCATCAAAAGAAACCAGTGTCTCATATACTCCACGTGTAGCGGAAATTGCGTTTGTGTCCGGAATATTTGCCGGATCCATGGAGCTTACGCTTCCTTCAATTGCAATTACCAGATCATTATCGGATGATTTGGAATCTTCATTTGTGGCCTTGAGGATGTAGCCGTCATCATCTGCTGCAAATGCTGTTGCGGACATGGAAACTGTCATTACACCTGCAAGTGCTGCTGCCATAACTTTTTTGTACATTTTCATAGTTTTCTCTCCTTTTCTTTCTGTACGTTGTTAATTAGTTACAATCACGAAGTTAATTTTGGGTACAAAAAAAGCGTTTTTATATTTTTGCATCTTTGCAATGTATAAAAATTGTGTAGCAATCCATTTACTTACATGCACCTTTGCATCCTCATAAAAACACTTCGTTGTTTAACTTGACTTTAGTATAGCAGTCTGTTGTCGTATTGTCAATTATTTTGTCGTATTTTATATTATTTTAGTCGTATTATACCAATAATTCCCAGTGAAATTGGTATAAATCACTATGAATTAAGGATTGTTTACTCTTATTTGGTATTATTTACATATTGCTTATCTCCTGTTTTCTCCACCATAGTAAGTTTAAAAAAGGAAAGCCTGTAAATTTGGCTTTCCTTTTAATCCCACAGTTCCTGCAATCCAGCAGCTAAAATCATCCGCTTCGATACCAGCTTATTATTTCACTTGTTTTTTTACATGGATCTGAAGCTGATTATACGGAATTTCAATTCCATTTGCATCAAATGCCTCTTTGATCAATTCGTTAAGCCTCCATTTGGCAGGCCAGTACTTCTCTGTAGCAACCCATACACGCAGCCCCATAACCACTGAGCTTTCTCCAAGTTCATCTACAAATACCACCATTCCCTGGTCATCTTTTGTATCCTCATCATTATGAAGAATTTCTTCCAGAATTGCTTTGGCTTTCTTAATGTCTGAATCATAAGAAATGCCTACTTTGATTTCCAGTTTACGGAGATCTCTGGCAGTTACATTTGTAATAATGCTGCTGGAAAGAGTTCCGTTTGGGATTACGATGTGTTTATTATCTATGGAAATCAGAGTTGTATAACAGATTTCCATTTTATATACGGTTCCTTCGCATTCATTCTGCTGGGCGATAATAATGTAGTCTCCAACCTGAAACGGTTTGAAGATCAGCAACATGATTCCGCCTGCGATGTTTGCAAGACCACCCTGTAATGCAAGACCTACAGTTACACCGGCAGTACCAAGTAACGCTGCAATGGAGGATTCTCTTACTCCGAAATGAGTCGCAATGTTAAATACCAACAAGATATAAAGTACAACTCTCAACAGTGATCCGGTAAATTGGATCACACCTTTGTCTACAGACGCACGGTCCATGGATTTTTTTATAAAAGATACAAACCACTGAATAACTTTACGTCCGCCAATAAATACCAGCAATGCCATAACTACTTTCAGCCCAAGTCTCGTCAGATCCGGGAGATAGTCTGAGAAATATTGTTTATAGCTGTAATAGATGTTCTTTGCCTCCTGGATTTCCTGTTCCAATATTCTTCACCTGCTCTCTTATATTTTTGTCATAGATTTACTCTTTAATTTGCTGCCATTCTTTCACTTAACAAACAGCTTTTCATATAAGAATAGCATAACATACCTCACTCACTGTAACAAACAATTTAACTAAATTAAGTACATCCTCTGCTTCAATTGCAAATATCCGCTTGATCCGGGCAAAAAAAGAAAGCGGACAATATATCCGCTTTACTGAATACAACATTACACTGCCGTCTTTCTTATAAATTATACATCTGCACAATTTCATTAATTACAGAATAAACCTCTTCATTTCCTGAAAACAGAAAATAAATAATAATGAGCTGAATGATCAGGATTGCCGGCACTCCTATCTTAAATTTCGGCTTTCTTGTTTTATGATGAAATGCCTTCATCCCAGCCAAAGCTCCCACCGAACCTCCGATCACTGCCAGAAATATCAGCTGTGCCTCCGGGATACGCCATTGTCCGGCTTTTGCTTTACTTTTATCTAAGCCATAGATAAAAAATGTGACTACATTAATAATGATCACATAAATATATAGAAGATTTGTAGATGTTATCTGCATCTGCGAATTCCTTTCTTCAATCTTAACATGCCAAACCCGCAACCACTGATTCAAAATCCTCATCGTATCCTTCATATTTAAGTTCCAGCGGCTCTTCCACCCCAAGACTTAATACTCCAAGAATAGATTTGGCATCAATAAAAATTTTTCCTTTAGATACAATATCAATATCAAATGGACATCTGACCGCCGCACTGACCAGTTTCTTAGCTGCCTCCACATCATTAATCTTAATTGTCTTATTTGCTGTTGTCATATTCGGTAATCTCCTTCCCTTTTTAGTCTCCGCATATACTGTCTGCTGCACAATTTCGCAGCCTGGCAGGTAAAATACCGTTACTGTCCCATCCGTCTCAGTAACAAAATGCCGTCCCATTGTAAGGACTTTTGTGTTGATTTTTCGACCAAGTCGTATTATACTTGTTCACACATTGATATACAAACATAAATTTTCTATATCTGATATTGTATTTTTATATAACACAAGGAGCCGACTGATTTATGATTCTGGATTATTATCGTATTTTTTATTATGTAGCTCAGTATAAGAGTTTTTCTAAGGCAGCCGACGTTATGGGAAATAATCAGCCTAATATTACCCGCTGTATGAACATCCTTGAGAACGAACTGGGATGTAAACTTTTTATCCGTTCTAACCGCGGCGTTCAGCTGACGATCGAGGGTGAGAGACTTTTTGAACATGTTTCCATTGCTATTGAGCAGCTTGTATCCGGCGAAAATGAACTTCTCAAGGACAAAGGTCTGGAAAGCGGGCTGATAAATATCGGAGCCAGTGAAATCGCACTGCGCCTCTTCTTATTAAATGAGCTGGAAGTATTTCATCACCATTATCCACATGTAAAGCTCAGAATTTCCAATCATTCCACACCTCAGGCAGTTCAGGCACTGGAAAACGGGCTGGTGGACTTTGCTGTAGTCACAACTCCTGTTGCATTGAAGAAGCCACTTCAGAGAATTCCTCTCTATTCTTTCCGCGAGATCCTGATCGGCGGACCTGGATACGCAGAAATGGCTTCCAGAAAACATAGTCTGCAGGAACTGCAGGATATTCCACTGATTGGAGTTGCTCCGGGCACCAGTACCAGAGAATTATATACACAATATTTCATGCGTCACAATCTGCCATTTTCACCGGATATGGAAGTTGCAACTACCGATCAGATTTTTCCTATGGTCCACCACAATCTGGGCATCGGATTCTTCCCGGAAGAACTAGCCGCAGAACATATCGCTATCGGCAAAGTGGTTCAGATTCCGATTGAAGAGCCGCTTCCTGAACGCAAGATCTGTCTGATCCGTAATGTAAAAAGACCACAGAGCATTGCCGCCCGCAGTCTGGAAGAGCACCTTACTGCACATCGTGAAACAGAATAATCATATAGCTTTTGTTTAAACATAAAATGAGCCGAAAATGCTGTAAGTATGGTATTTTTCGGCTCATTTACATTATACTCCATGTTTGACACCATGCTCTGTTCTGGTAATTTACAGTTTTTTCAGAACATAAGTTCTGGAAAAGTCTTGCAATATCGAACATTTGTTTGTATAATAGTCTTATGAATACAACAATCACCAACAATAACTATACACTTCAGGAGAAACTACAGATTCTTGCAGATGCCGCGAAATATGATGTCGCATGTACCTCCAGTGGTTCCAGCCGCCGGGGAAAGAAAGGAGAACTCGGCAATACTGAGGCATGCGGCATATGCCATAGTTTTGCAGCAGATGGAAGATGTATTTCTCTGCTTAAGATCCTGATGACCAATCATTGCGCTTATGACTGCAAATATTGCATCAACCGCGTCAGCAATGATGTAAGAAGAGCAACTTTTACACCGGAAGAGATCTGTCAGCTGACTGTCGAATTTTATAAACGCAATTATATTGAAGGACTGTTTCTGAGCTCCGGAATTTTGAAAAATCCTACCTATACAATGGAACGGATGTGTGAAACTCTGCTCCTCCTCCGTACCAAATATCATTTCAACGGATACATTCATGTGAAAACAATCCCCGGTGCTTCTGACGAGCTCCTTGCAGCAGCCGGATATCTGGCAGACCGCATCAGTATCAATATGGAACTTCCCACTCAGGAAAGCCTGCGTACACTGGCACCGAACAAAACCATGAAGAATATCCTGAACCCTATGGGAAAAGTACAGAGCACTATCGCCTCTCACAGAATGGCAATCGGCAAATCCGCATACATGGAACGAAGCCGTGGAAACCAGTTTTTAAATCAGGGAATTTTCTCAGATCATTCTCACAAAATGTTCAGAGAAAAGCTCGAAAAAACAAATCCGGACATACAGCTTAAAGATAGCACCACAACACCGAAAGATATTCCGACTGGATTTTCCCGAAGCGAAAATAGCATGGCCAGTCGTATTCTCACCTGGGAAAATGCCTGTCAGTTGTCTCCCCTTAATATGTCTGATCTGAAACGAAGCTTTGCACCCGCAGGTCAGAGTACACAGATGATCATCGGAGCTACCGGCGAGAGCGATTATACCCTGCTGCAGACTACTCAGGCATTGTATCAGGGATATGATCTGAAACGAGTTTTCTACTCTGCCTATATTCCGCTGAATGAGGACAAAGTTCTGCCACAGATTGGAACACCACCACCACTTCTCAGGGAACACCGGCTGTATCAGGCAGACTGGCTGCTTCGTTTCTATGGTTTTCAGGCAAATGAACTGTTATCTGAAACCCAGCCCAATTTCAATGAGCTGATCGATCCGAAATGTGACTGGGCGTTGCGTCATCTGGAACAGTTTCCTGTAGAGGTAGAAAACGCCAGTTATGCACTGCTGCTTCGTGTTCCTGGCATCGGTCCTAAATCTGCCAGTCGTATTACCCATGCAAGGAGATACGGAAGACTTGATTTTGCAAGCTTAAAGAAGATGGGTGTTGTATTGAAGCGGGCACATTATTTCATCACCTGCGGCGGACGGCAGATGTTCCATACACCGATTGAGGCAGGTTATATTACAAGACAGTTAATTACTGTAGATAAGAAAGATCTGTGGAAAGTACAGCATTCCAATGAATCCTATTCACAAATGACACTGGCAGATTTTGGAATTAGCTGATCGATAGATACCTATTTATAAGAAGTGAGATAAAATTATGAAAATATTCACCTGTAAAGACCGTCTGGAGGACATTATGACCTGCATCTATGATGCCTGGGCAGAAGCTCTGAAGATTGGCCACAGCCAGATACAATTAAAGAAAGAGCCTATATTTCAACAGACAATGTTCGATGAATACATCCATGTGGACGGCGATCCTTCCAAGGCGGAAAAGGTGATCCGCTCTATCCGCAGAAATATTTCAGAGGAGGCATATCTGGATGTCTACTATGCCACATTATCTGCGGAGGAAGATGCTTTACAGGCAATTTATAATTTTCTGAGAACAGGATTTGCAGCTGGCGGCTCCATACTTCGTCAATACTCTAACCCTCATGTGATAAAGCTCCTGGAAATCCGCCGCAGAGTATCTAACGAGGCACACCACTTTCAGGAGTTTGCCCGTTTTCAGAGTCTGGATTCTCAGATATATGTCAGCCATCTGGAACCACGAAGCGATGTGATCATGCTGGTTGGCACGCATTTTTCTGACCGGATGCCTTCGGAACACTGGATGATCATCGACGACAACCGCAAAACAGCTTGTGTCCATCCAAAAGATGGCGAGAATTATCTTCGCTATCTCACAGATGAAGAATTCCAGACACTGCGCAAAACCGAAGAATATGAAGATGAATTCACAGATATGTGGAAGACATTTTTCCATGCCATCAGTATTAAACAACGGGAGAATTATGTCTGCCAGAGAAATCTGTTTCCGATATGGAAACGGAAACATGCTGTGGAATTCAAATGATTCGTAATTGTTCAGTACCTTCACAGTTACGAGTCAAAATCCATTAAAGATCACCTCTGACGATGGGATTTTGATTTGTATGCCAAAACACATTGAGGAACAACAGACTGCTGAATAGTTACAATGATTCAATAAAACAGGGAGTCCCCTGGCAGAACATATTTCCGTCATGAGTAATCCCTGTTATTGTTTTCAAAGAAAGTGTCTGACACCTTCTATTATTTATTTAATCCCTTCATAGACAAGCTGATACGTTTCTTCTTCATATCAACTCCAATGACTCTTACATCTACGATATCCCCAACACTTACAGCTTCCAGAGGATGTTTGATAAATCTCTCTGTCATCTCGGAAACGTGTACCAGACCATCCTGATGTACTCCGATATCTACGAATGCACCGAAGTCAATAACATTGCGGACAGTTCCCTTCAGAACCATTCCCTCTTTTAAGTCTTTCATTTCAAGAACATCAGAACGAAGAATTGGTTTCGGCATGTCGTCACGAGGGTCACGGGCCGGTTTCTCCAGTTCTTTTACGATATCACGAAGTGTGATCTCACCGATTCCCAGTTCTGCTGCCATCTTCTTGTAGTCTTTTACCTGCAGGGAAAGTCCAAGGAGATTTCCTGCTACAACATCATTTGGCTTATATCCAAGTTTGGAAAGAAGTGCAGATGCTGCCTCATAGCTCTCAGGATGTACACTTGTTGCATCCAGAGGGTTCTTTCCGCCGGAAATACGCATGAAACCTGCGCACTGCTCAAATGCTTTCGGTCCTAATTTTGCTACTTTGAGAAGTTCTTTTCTGTCTGTGAACTGACCGTTCTCTTCTCTGTAAGCTACGATATTCTTGGCGATTGCTTTGCTGATACCGGAAATGTATTCTAACAGAGATGCAGATGCTGTATTTAAATCTACACCAACTTTATTTACACTGTCTTCTACAACACCGCTTAATGCTTCATCCAGTTTCTTCTGGTTCATATCGTGCTGATACTGACCTACTCCGATGGACTTCGGATCGATCTTAACCAGCTCTGCAAGCGGGTCCTGCACACGTCTTGCGATAGAAGCTGCACTTCTCTGTCCTACGTCAAAGTTCGGGAACTCTTCGGTAGCCAGTTTACTTGCAGAGTAAACAGATGCACCCGCTTCGTTTGTAATCAGATACTGTACTTTCTTCTCCGGGATCTCTTTGAGCATGTCTACGATAACCTGCTCGGATTCACGGCACGCAGTACCGTTTCCTACAGAGATCAGAGATACGCCGTATTTCTCAATCATTGCTTCTACTGTATCTTTAGCTGCACGGATTTTCTTCTCTGTAGTCGGTGCCGTCGGGTAAACAACTGTAGTATCCAGTACTTTACCTGTAGCATCTACTACTGCAAGTTTACATCCTGTACGGAACGCAGGGTCCCATCCAAGTACGACTTTGCCGGCAATTGGAGGCTGCATCAGAAGCTGTTCCAGGTTCTTGCCGAATACACGGATTGCGCCGTCTTCTGCCTTGTCAGTAAGGTCACTGCGGATTTCTCTCTCAATAGCCGGTCCGATCAGACGTTTGTAGCTGTCTTCTACAACTGCTTTCAGGATCGGAGTTGTATTCGGGTTGTCTTTCTTGATGACTCTCTTATTTAAATAACGAAGAATGTCTTCCTCCGGTGCATTTACTTTAACAGTGATAAATTTCTCTTTCTCACCACGATTTAATGCAAGGACACGGTGTCCTGCCAGTTTCTTGATCGGCTCTTCGAATTCATAATACATCTCGTATACAGACTGTGTGTCAGCATTCTTTGCTGTGGAAGAAATGCTCCCGTTCTTTGTTGTCAGGTTACGGATGTAGATACGATAGTCTGCCTCATCGGAAATACGCTCTGCGATGATGTCCTTGGCTCCATTTAATGCTTCTGTGACATTCTTAACGCCTTTTTCTTCAGAAACGTATGCTTTGGCTTCCTCTTCTACAGGTTTTTCTGTCATCTGCAGAAGAATGATATCTGCCAGAGGTTCCAGACCTTTTTCTTTAGCGATTGTCGCACGGGTGCGGCGTTTCGGACGATATGGTCTGTATAAGTCTTCTACTACTACCAGTGTCTGTGCATCCAGGATCTGTTTCTTCAGTTCCTCTGTCAGCTTGCCCTGATCTTCGATGCTCTTTAATACCTGGTTCTTCTTATCTTCCAGATTTCTTAAGTAGGTCAGTCTCTCAAAGAGTGCACGAAGCTGCTCATCATTAAGAGAACCAGTTGCTTCTTTTCTGTATCGGGAAATGAATGGGATGGTGTTGCCTTCGTCAATTAATTTGACAGCGGCTTCTACCTGCCATTTCTCCACCTTCAATTCCTGTGTGATTACCTGAATAATATCCATTATTTCTTTATCTCCTCTTGTTGCTTGTCAGAATACAGATTGAACTTTCATCACATCTGTATAAAACTTCTGTTCTTGCGTTGGATTCTTTCATTTATCAATAAAACGCTCTTGTGATAGGGTATCAATCCAGAGTTCATTTGTCAAGTGTGTGATTTTCCACTATTGTTTTTCTCCGGCATTATCCAGCACCTTTCACCATTGCAGTAAAAAATATAACTGATTTAGCCGAAGTATTCATCTAGCTGCGCAATAAATTCTTCCGGCACTTTCCGTTCAAATGGAAAACTGTCAATATTCCCCAGTCGGTCTGCAATGTATCCCAGCAGAATCGCGCTTCTCTCCAATGACCAGTCTGACAACAGCGCAATGGTGTCATGACGTGTATGCATGCCAAAACCATCCCTGTTCAGAGTCATCGCAGGAATTCCTTTCCATGCAAATGTATTAGAATCACTTCCCCAGATCTGGTTCTTGGTTGACATTCCGATGCCGATCTCATGACCCATGTACGTGATCATGTTACAGATAGAAGCATCACCGGTAACCCCAACTACAGTTCCACCGACAAGCTGTCCTGCAAGGTCTACATTCATATTGAAACGATGCGCAGAAAGTTCTGCCTCATGAACTTTGACATAACTCTGGCTTCCCAGCAGACCTTTCTCCTCTGCGCCAAACCATACAAATTCCATCGTTCTACGTGGTCTGTGTGTCTGGAAATATCTGCAGAGTTCCATAATGATCGCACCGCCGGACATGTTATCATATGCCCCCGGTCCCTCTGGAACAGAATCATAATGTGCAGTCAGCGTCAGAATTTCCTCTGTCTTATCCGTTCCCTCGATCCGTGCCACTACATTGCGTGATGTACGTGTTACAGTCTCCTGTTCCACAACTAAGCATGCCTGAGATGCCCCCTTTGTCACCAGTTCGATGGCATCTTTATAATGAATGCTTACGCCAGGAATTCTGTTATCATAATTCTGTGCCTCTTTTCCTGCCGCTTTCTTCTCTTCTCCCGGCAGATTCTTCGGCAAAGCATATGCACGTGGGATCAGATCCACACCCTCATCTAATGGAGAACCTGCAATACTGATAAAGCCCACTGCTCCGGCTTTCACCAGCTTCTGGTACATATCTTTTCTTACCGGATCGTTTACCATAACAATCTTTCCCCTGATCTGTGCAAGGCTGATATCATCACCGTTCTCCACATACACAAATGATGCTTTCAGTCCATCCTCCGCAGTGTTGACGCATCTGCCATATCCGGTTACTGTGTATTCTTTTGTGTATGGTTCTGTAATTGTCAGCTTTGCTTTCTTGATCTGAAAAGTATCGAAACTAAACTCTTCCAGACGGCTCTCTACGCCGAAACTGCGTAATGTTTCCTGAAGCAGTGCCGCCGCTTTTTCTTCACCTGCAGTACCTGCCTCTCTGATATAATCAAACCCTGCCAGAAATTCCATCTGGCGTTTTCCGCTGATCTCATTTGTATTCATAATCCTAAAAGCCTTCCCATATTCTATTTGTCATACTAACAACAAGTATTTTTATTATATCATTTATTCATAGTTTTTTGCCACAACATAATACCAGCACTTTTCTTTCTCTGGCAGATCAATTTTATATTCCATCTCCATATATTCTTTCATCATCTGAACCACATCTGCCGGATTGTCATCCGAACTATATACAAACATAGAAAAACCACTATTTAAAAAGCCCTGTGTATACCAAAATCCTACTACATAATCATCATTATTCTGCCATACGATAGCCTTTCCACCCGAAGAACATTTGTGATAATACTCCGGTAATTCAATTATCCCTGAATTTTTTTCTATATCTATCTGATGCTTTTTTGCCATTTGAACTATTTCGATTCTCTTCTCTTTATATACCTGAAAATTTAGTTTCTTCATTCCGTCGCTAAATAGGAATATCAAGTATATTCCAAATAATAGAACCGGTATTGCTGCAAACCAGGATATGCGAATATTTTTTAAACAAATAAAACTCCGCATCATACATATAAGAAGCAAAATAAACGAAATAAAAATAACATACCATAAACCTTTGAAAAAAAGTTCTTCAAAATTCCAGATAATAATAAAGTTCCCTATTATTACAATTATACATAACAAAATAAATAACTTTAATTTTTTATCCTTCACTTTTATCCTCCGGACAAATCAAAAGACCTTTTCTGCCAATAATCTTTATCGTATCAAAAAAGGTCCCTAACTTATATCGTCTGTGTTCTTTATTTTAGATTGTTGAAATATTCATCCCATGGTTTCGGTTCGTTATCTTCTTCCTCTTCCTTGGCTGGTGGAGTGTTCTGCTCTTTTTTATTTACAGTATCTGCCTGGCTGTTCCAATCTTCTGTACTGTCTGTATCGTACACATTATTCTGCATTTCTTCGTTGTCTGCAGTATTCTGTTCTTCTCTGCTTTCGTAAGAATCGAACGCCGGCTTCTGCGATGCACTCCAGAACTGCTGCTGATTCTGCTGATCCTGCTGGTTTTCCTGCGGCTGTCCACCAAACATTGGATTTACATACTCCTGTGCCGCGCGTTCTTCTTCCTCTTTCTGTGCAGTAAGTTCTCCCAGAAGATCACGGTAGAACATTACTTCCGTCATTTCCATATATGGCAGAATCCATAAAAGTGCAATATAAAATGTAAAAACAGAGAGAAACATCAGCGGAATAAAACTCAGTTTAAGCACCAGATATTTTCCGAAGTTTCCATGCATCAGTTCGATGCTCTCTTTCAGTGCTTCTGTACCTTTAATCTCCGGTTTGTCAGCCAAAATATAATATGTCATTTCCAACGGAATGATCAGAATCTGAAAAACGATCATACCAATAAGCATCAGCACAAGGCTTGTGTAAAGCCAGGTAATCTGAGCTTCTATTGTCTCTCCGATCTCAGCAGTGTTGCCATAAATCGTATATGGCAGCATAGTAAGGAAATTCAATACTGCCAGGAAGAATGTGGCAACGATCACTCTGTCCGGATGATTTTTGTAAAAATAGATCAGGTCATTCAGGGAATACTTTCTTCCTCTGGCAATGTTCAGATACATGTAATTTAATCCTGCTGAAATTACATTGATCAGCAGAGTTAAAATAAATGAGAAAGCATATCCCATCACAATATCAAGTGTCTCTGTCCCAGGAAACAGGGAAGATGAAACCATCCCACTGATCAGTGACAGTGCCTGTACTGCCACAAATGCCAGGATGATCGTTCCATACTTTCCGGACATTGCCTGTTTTGCATATTTTTTTAGTTCACGTCTTGGTGTCATGAAATTCTCCTACAATTCAATTTCAGTACGCTTATACATACTTACTACAAGGTGCACGTTATGCTTCTTCAATCATAACGCGCACCCCGGTTTCATTACTTCTCTTTTCTTTAGTCTGCCAGATTAAACGCATCGTGTACCGCATTCATTGCACGTACACCGTCTTTCTCACTGATCAGAACTGTCACACGAATCTCAGATGTAGAGATCATGTTGATATTTACTCCTTCATTATAAAGACTTTCAAACATCTTTGCAGCTACTCCAGGATTACTCATCATTCCCGCACCTACAATGGAAAGCTTCGCAATGTTTCTCTCGGAATGAAGCTCTGCATATCCAAGTCTTGCCTGGTTTGCTTCCAGAGTTGCAACTGCATCATCCAGATCATTTCCGTCTACTGTAAAGGAAATGTCCTTCTTTCCGGCACGTCCGATAGACTGCAGAATTACGTCTACATTAATATTCTTCCTTGCAAGTGTATCAAATAATTTAAAAGCCACACCTGGCTCATCTTTTAATCCGATTACCGCGATTCTCACTGCATCTGTATCCAGAGCAACACCGCTGATCAACATTCTCTCCACTGTAACTTCCTCCTTTACCACGGTTCCTTCACTGTTATTCAAACTTGAACGTACCACAAGCGGCACACCATATTTCTTAGCCATCTCTACAGAACGATTGTGAAGTACACCTGCTCCCAGAGTTGCCAGATCCAGCATCTCATCATAAGTGATCTCTTTCAGCTTTCTTGCCTTCGGAACTTTTCGCGGGTCTGCTGTGTAAACGCCGTCTACGTCTGTGTAGATCTCACATGCATCTGCATGAAGTGCTGCTGCCAGAGCTACTGCTGTTGTATCGGAACCGCCTCTTCCCAGAGTTGTATAATCATCATATTTATCAACTCCCTGGAATCCGGTAACAACTACAATCTTCTTATTCTCCAGTTCTCTCTTGATACGCTCAGTATCAATTCTCTTTAAACGCGCACTTCCATGAGTGCTTGTGGTATGCATGGAAACCTGAAAAGCATTCAGGGATACTGCCGGTACTCCCAGCTCATCCATAGCCATAGCCATCAGTGCAACAGACATCTGCTCACCGATCGTAAAGAGCATATCCATCTCTCTTTTCGGAGGTTTCTCGTTGATATCCTTTGCCATAGTGATCAGTTCGTCTGTGTATTTACCCATTGCAGACAGAACAACCACCACGTCATTTCCCTTTTTGTATTCCTCGATACAGCGCTTTGCAACATTGAAGATACGCTCTTTGTTCGCAACCGATGTACCGCCAAATTTCTTGACAATTAACATTGTTCTTTGCTTCCTCCATAATAAGTTTACAGGAAAGAAAAGACTTAACGCCTTCCCTTTCCTGTTATCCAGTAACGTATATGATACACGAAATCCGTCAATTTATCAATCTTTTACGCGGATTTTTGCAAGTACCTGGCTTTCAATCTGAGCCAGTCTTTCATTGAATTCACCCTGCGTCATTTCAGCAGTAATAAATGCGCATTCTTCAGGAAGCTGATCCAGGCTGATCAGTCCGATCTCACCAAATACCTTCTTCGCTTCTTCTGCTGCATCTTTCTTGATTCGCACAAAAAATCTTCCAGACACGTCATCCAGCGGTTTCAGTACTGCAGGAGTGCTGTTCCAGTTTGTTGCAATATTTGTATGGAGATGTTTGGCAGCATCTACGATATCACCGACTACAGCACTTGCAGTAGGCAGTTTACCCGCACCGCTTCCATAGAACATAGCATCTCCCAGCATATTTCCATGGACAAATACTGCATTAAATACATCATTAACGCTGTAAAGAGGGCTGTCCTGTCCAATCAGGAACGGTGCAACCATTGCATAGCATGTTCCATCTTCCAGTCTGCGGCTGGTTCCCAGAAGCTTAATAGTTCTGCCAAGTTTCGCAGCATATTCCATATCTTCCGGTGTGATCTTTGTAATTCCCTCTGTATAAATATCCTCAAAATCAAAATATCTCTCATAAGCAAGAGAAGAAAGGATGGCAATCTTACGGCATGCATCATAACCTTCTACATCTGCAGTCGGGTCTGCTTCTGCATATCCTTTCTGCTGTGCCTCTTTCAATACTGTATCAAACTCGCAGCCTTCCGTGCTCATCTTATAGAGCATATAGTTGGTTGTTCCGTTCAGGATACCTGTTACTTCATCAATTTCATCTCCTGTAAGGGATGAATTGATCACACGAATGATTGGGATTCCGCCCCCACAGCTTGCTTCAAATAAGAAGTTAATGCTCTTTTCCTTTGCTATATCCATCAGTTCACGGCCATGTTTAGCAACTAAAGCCTTATTGGAAGTGCATACATTCTTTCCTGCCAGAAGGGCTTTCTTTACGAATGTAAAAGCCGGCTCCACACCGCCCATCACTTCTACAACAATATCCACTTCCGGATCATTGACAACCTGTTCGTAATCATGAACCAGAACTTTCTCTACCGGCTGTCCCGGAAAATCACGAAGATCCAGAACATATTTAATATTGAGTTCCTCTCCGGCACGTCTTGCAATACTCTCTTTATTTGTGTTTAATACTTCAAATACACCGCTTCCTACTGTGCCGTATCCTAAAATTGCTACATTGATCATTTTCTTTTACTCCCTGCCTAAAATTTTCAGATAGTGAATTCCTTCACTCTGCTCAATCGTCTCCACCATTGCTTCTGCGTCTCCCTCTCCCGGAAGGATATCTACACTCAGGGTAAGAGTTGCAACTCCATTAATCGGAATACTCTGGTGAATGGTAAGAATGTTTCCATGAAACCGTGCAATCGTCTGCAGGACAACCGACAAAAGCCCCGGTTCGTCATCCATCTGGATGATAAAAGTGATAGTCTTCCCCCTGGTTTCTTCATGAAATGGAAAAATATCATCTTTATATTTGTAGAAAGAGCTTCTGCTGATTCCTGTCCGTTCTGCTGCATCCTGCACGGTATCTACCTTTCCGGAGTCCAGAAGCTTCTTGGCTTCCACGACTTTAAGCAACACCTCCGGGACCGCTCTTTCCCTTACTACAAAATATTTCTTTTTTTCTGATACTGATTTCTGCATATTTATTTACCTGTCCGTTTCTTAAAGACATTTGTTTTCATACAATGGATATATTATCACAACAAATAAAAATACGCAAGAAATATGTTATTATTTTATAACGCGAAAAAGGCTGTCGCAAATTCAGACAGCCTTTTATATTTTTTATTTCTTCAATGCGATCCATTTCAGATATGCATTAATAAAGATATCTATTCCGCCGTCAAGCACAGCATCCACATTTCCGGTCTCCTCGCTTGTACGATGATCCTTGACCATAGTATATGGCTGCATTACATAAGAACGGATCTGATTACCCCATCCGATATCTGTTACTTCACCACGGATACCGGAAAGCTTTTCTTCTGCTTCTTGCTGTTTGAGAAGATACAGTTTTGCTTTCAGCATCTGCATGGCCTTATCTTTATTCATATGCTGAGAACGTTCATTCTGGCACTGTACTACAATTCCTGTTGGAAAATGTGTAATACGGATAGCAGATGATGTCTTGTTGATATGCTGACCACCGGCACCACTGCTTCGATAAGTGTCAATACGAATATCATCATCATTGATCTCTACATCCAGATCTTTCTTAATATCCGGCATAACATCACAGGATACAAAAGAAGTCTGACGTTTACCTGCCGCATTGAAAGGAGAGATACGAACCAGACGGTGAACTCCCTTCTCTGATTTCAGATAACCGTAAGCATTTGTTCCGTTTACCTGGAAAGTAACAGATTTAATACCAGCTTCATCGCCATCCAGATAGTCCAGTACTTCCAGACTGAATCCTTTCTTATCTACCCAGCGGCTGTACATACGGTAAAGCATTCCGCACCAGTCGCAGGCTTCTGTTCCACCGGCTCCTGCATTCAGCTTGATGATAGCGTTCTCACTGTCATATTCTCCTGAAAGAAGTGTCTTGATACGGATATTGTCGAAATCTCTCTGGAACTCATCCAGCATTTCCTGAATCTCAGGAATAAGTGCAGGATCGTTCTCCTCATATCCCATTTCGATCATGGTTTCCATATCTTCCATCTGTGTGATCAGATTCTGATATGTCTCCATATCATCTTTCATATCTTTTAATTCTTTCATTTTTTTCTGGGAAACTTCTGCGTCATCCCAGAAATCAGGCGCTTCCATTTCGCGCTCTAATTCTTCGACCTTCTGCTCTTTGTTAGCGAGGTCAAAGTGAATCCCTCACTTCCACTAATGGTTCTGTATAAGTTGCAAGAATGCTCTTGAACTGGTCTAATTCAACCACAGCTTCACCCACTTTCTTATTTTTAATTATAAATATTTCCTGCCGGATCTGTTTTATTGATATCCGGCTGAATTCTCCGGTCAAGCAAATATCCGGTACAGTTTCCAGTATCTGCTGCATAATCTGACTCGCTTAAAATAATAGCATATCTTCACTCAAAATACAAACAAAGAATTACCCGCAGCGGAAATATTATCTCGCTTCCACTGCGGGTAATTATAAATTTTTATGAAAAGAAACTCTCCGCAACACTCATGTCTGCAATATATCCAACAGTCCCTGTCATATAAATAGTTCCGTCTTCTTCAATATCAATCTGAATCATTCCTCCCGGCTGATTTACATTGATACGGGATTCCACCAGTCCAAGTTTATATGCTGCTGCAGCTGCTGCACAGCTTCCGGTTCCCGAAGCTTTTGTATACCCGGATCCTCTTTCCCATATCTCAATATCCAGATTTCCTTTATCAATCTGTCTGCAGATCTGCAGGTTCATCCTTTCCGGGAATTCGTCCGCGTTTTCCACATAAGGTCCCAGATTCTTTACTGCTTCTGCACTTACATTATCCGTAAAAATAATACAATGTGGATTTCCCACTGTCAGGCAGGTAGCTTTGTATTCTTTTCCGTGAAATACAAATGCTTCTTTTATTACTTCACGAACTTCACCTGAAACAGGAATATCACTGGAAATAAAAGACGGTTTTCCCATATTTACCTTAAATTCTGTTGCACGGCTGTTCAGACATTCCACATGAATGGTACCAGCCATAGTTTCGATATCAAATTTCTTTTCTGTAATATATCCATTATCCATCAGATATTTGGCAAAAATACGCACACCATTTCCACTGATGGCAGATTCACTTCCGTCTGCATTAAAAATACGCACGCCAAGTTTCCCTTCAATTTCTACAGGTCCATAGAGCACGCCATCTGCACCCAGCCCGAATCCTCTCTGACAAAGGAGAGCAATTTTCTTTCCCTGAAGCTGCACTCTGTTTTTCTTCGGATCCAGAATCAGATAATCATTTCCAAGTCCCTGATATTTGCTCATGATAATTGTATTTGCCATAGTTGCATCTCTCCTATTTCTCTATATTTTCTGCATTTATTTCTATCACCAATTATTTTATTCTCATTTATGTCCGGCAGATAAAACATCCGCTTCACTACTTGCCTGATTCATGTCAAGCGGATAAAATCATCCGCTTCGCTACGTGGCTCTACACCAAATAACTGCTCCGCAGTTTATCAGAAAGAGCTTGCGCTCTTCCTGACACAAGCAAGTCTCCACCCACTGCTTATTACTTTTCGCAATTAAAGCAGGGGACTTACTTGATTTGGTTAAATTTATTATATTCTATTATTTTTACCATGTATATAGATTAAAATGCGGATAATATTGCAAAAAATGCTTTTGTACTTATAGCATATTTTCACAGAAAATGTTATGATAATCTGGTACTTTGTTTCGTAAATAATTATACCCATCATGCAGGATGCAGAGTCAAACGGATATTCGCAATTGAAGCAGGGGATTTACTTGACTTGGTTAAAATGCGATGTGCCATGTCAGAAGATACCAGCTGACTTCAATCGATCGGAGGATAACATGTTATTTTCAGAACAATTCTATCAGACAGAAAAAACCGGATATCTGAATGAAGAATTTCGTCTTTTTCACATTAAAGACCAGACCCAGAAAGAGTTTACTTATCACTACCATGATTTCCATAAAGTCGTAATTTTTATTTCCGGCAAGGCTGCCTATCATATAGAAGGAAAAACTTATCAGCTGAACCCCTGGGATATTCTTCTAGTGAACCGTCACGCAATCCATCGCCCTGAAATTGATCCTTCCGTACCCTATGAACGTTTCATCCTCTGGATTCAAAATGATATTCCCTGGCAGGAGCTTCTGAAATGCTTTCAGAAGGCAAACGATCGCAGCTATAATCTGGTTCGTCTGAATCCAATCCTTCAGGAAAAAATGAAAGATATTCTGTCTGAACTGGAATCCTCTGCCCAATCCGACGGTTATGGAAAAGATCTTCTCATACAGTCACTTTTTCTCCAGTTTATGGTTTATCTGAACCGTATTTTTCTGAAAAAACAATATATCTTTGACAAAAAATCCTACACCTTCGACTCACAAATTGCCAGTATTCTTCAGTATATTAATCATAATCTCAAAGAAGACTTGTCAGTAGAAACTCTCGCCACCAGATATTATGTAAGCAAATACCACCTGATGAGAAAATTCAAAGAAGAAACCGGATATACTCTTCACAACTATATTGTAAACAAAAGACTTCTCATGGCACGGACACTGATTTCCGAAGGAATGCCTGTGACAAAAGCGGCAAAAGAAAGCGGCTTCACAGAGTACAGCACTTTTTCCAGAGCTTACCGTAAACAATTTAAAGCTGCCCCCAGCGAAGAAACCAAACATCAAAGCGAATGCTCTTATCCTTTTGAATAAAAAAAGATGCAGAAGCGTTTAGATTCTTATTCCGAGCAATCTCAACGCATAACTGCATCTTTTCTTATTTATTTTGTTTTTTTCTTGGCAATTGCACAATAGAATACAAATCCCAGCAGTACAAGTGCTACGATCATCCATCCAACCAGTGCTCCTGTTCCAAGACCGGCAAATTTATCATAATATCCTTTCAGGTAAATAATGATAATAATGGCCGGAATTCCATAGGATACATAGCCTTTCAGAGATTTTGGGAACTTCATGCCAGAGCCGGCGTTTGCTTCTGCAATAAAATTGTCCCATCCCCATCCATTCTTTCTGGTACAGAACAGAAGGTATCCAAGGCTTCCAAGAGGAAGAAGGTTATTGGAAACAATAAAATCCTCCAGATCCATAATATTACTTCCATCTCCAAACGGCTGAAATCCTGAAAGCACATTAAATCCAAGTACACACGGAATACTTAAAACCACTACCAGAACTGCACAAACGATAACACTCTTTTTACGACTCCATTTAAACAATTCCATGTTAAATACAATAAGGTTTTCAAATACAGCAATAATCGTAGAAATTGCTGCAAAAGTCAGAAACAGGAAGAACAGGCATCCCCACAAAGCTCCGCCGCTCATCTTTGCAAAAATATTTGGCAGAGTAATAAATATAAGGCTTGGACCCGCATCTGGCTGGATTCCGTAGGAGAAACAAGCCGGAATAATGATAAATCCAGCTGTCAAGGCTACAAATGTATCAAGTACGGTTATGCTTACAGCCTCACCTGTCAGACTTCTGGATTTGTCCAGATAACTTCCAAAGATCAGCATTGCACCGATACCAATGGACAATGTAAAGAACGACTGACTTAATGCCGCAAATACAACATTACCAATTCCTGCGTCCTTGATCTTCTGGAAATCAGGAACCAGATAGAAACGGATTCCCTCGCCTGCACCGTCCATCATTACTGAATGAACTGCCAGAACAACCATAATGATCAACAGCGCGCTCATCATTACCTTGGAAATTTTTTCAATTCCATTCTGCAGACCCATGAAGCAGACTGCAAACCCAATGATACAGATGATTACCATCCACAGCATCATCGTCGGTGCATTTCCAAGCATATCTGAAAAGGACTGTGTTACTGCTTCCGGAGTTGCTCCAACGAAATCTCCGCGTAAACTCTTTACACAATAGTAAAGCATCCATCCGCCTACTGTTGTATAGAACATCATTAACATGTAACATCCAATGATACCAATGGATTTCAGCGGCTTCCAGCAAGTTCCTGCAGGCGCCAGTTTATCGAAGCATTTCGCAACGCTTGTGTGGCTTCCGCGTCCCACTGTAAACTCAGATACCAGAACCGGAATACCAAGAATTACCAGGAAACATAAATAGATCAGAATGAAGGCTGCGCCTCCATATGCCCCGCAGATATACGGGAACTTCCATACGTTTCCAATACCGATGGCACATCCTGCTGATACCAGGATGAACCCAAGTCGTGAGCCAAACGACTCTCTTTTCATACTGTTTTCCCCCTTTTAGGTTTTATAATTGTTATCGTTCATAAAGCAATCCAACTTCTATGTTATATGGTTCACTTTTTGCCCGGCAGCACACTTCATAATGCATAGAATACCAACAAATTCTTACATCATTTAAAGCAGAGTCACTGCATCAGGCTAATATGTCAATTCAACGCATTAACGTATTTCAGTGCACGAGAAAAGGGCCTCTTAAATTTAAGCCCTTTTATCCTATCAGCAGTTATATTCTGCTTTCACTATTTACTTTTCAGAAATTGCCCCAAACAGTCTCAGGCTTTATTCTTACGTCCACAGCACTGTTTGTATTTCTTACCACTTCCGCATGGACACGGATCATTCGGATATACTTTAATCTCTTTTCTCTGAACCGGCTTCTTAACAGAACTGTCATCTTTATTGGTTCCTGTAACCTTGGCAACCTGCTCACGTTCGATCTTCTGCTCTACATGTACGTGATACAACATACGAAGTGTATCTTCCTGAATAGATGTGATCATATTATTGAACATCTCAAATGCGCTCATCTTATATTCAACAACCGGGTCTCTCTGTCCGTATGCAGCAAGTCCAATACCCTGGCGAAGGATTTCCATATCATCAATATGATCCATCCACTTACTGTCAATGCATTTCAGAAGTACAACTCGCTCTAATTCACGAAGCTGTTCCGGTTCAGGGAACTCTGCCTCTTTTTCTTCATAGAGTTTCACTGCCTCTTCTTTCAGCGCATGCTTGATTTCATCACGTTTCTTACCTTTTACACTCTCAGGAGTAAGCGGCTGAACCGGAATGATCGGAAGAAGAACACCATTAAATTCATTCAGATCCCATTCTTCAGAATCTACATCATCTGAGAAACACATATCTACATAAGTATCCACAGTATCCTGGATCATCTTGTAGATTGCTTCACGCATGTTCTCACCATCCAGAACCTGACGACGCTCTTTATAGATGATCTCACGCTGTTCATTATTTACCTGGTCATAGTCGAGAAGATTCTTACGAATACCAAAGTTGTTGAACTCGATCTTCTCCTGCGCTTTCTCAATTGCATTGGAAAGCATCTTATGTTCAATCTGCTCATTCTCTGCAACGCCAAGAGATGTAAAAATCTTCATCAGTCTCTCAGAACCGAACAGTCGCATCAGGTCATCTTCCAGAGAAATGTAGAAACGTGATTCACCCGGATCACCCTGACGACCGGAACGTCCACGAAGCTGATTATCAATACGTCTGGACTCATGACGCTCTGTACCAATGATCATCAGACCACCAGCTTCTCTGGATACATCATCCAGCTTAATATCAGTACCACGACCTGCCATGTTAGTAGCAATAGTAACCGCTCCTGCCTGACCTGCCTGTGCTACGATCTCAGCCTCAAGTTCATGGAACTTGGCATTCAATACATTATGTTTGATTCCCTGTCTCTTCAGCATACGGCTGATAAGTTCGGAAGTCTCAATTGTAATTGTACCAACCAGTACCGGCTGCTGTTTTGCATGAGCTTCAACTACAGCATTGACAACTGCATTGAATTTCTCTTTCTTTGTCATATAAACAGCATCTTCATGGTCAACACGGATTACCGGTCTGTTTGTCGGAATCTCTACAACGTCCATTGCATAGATATCACGGAACTCTTTCTCCTCTGTGATAGCTGTACCGGTCATACCGCCCTTCTTATCATATTTATTGAAGAAGTTCTGGAATGTGATAGTTGCCAGAGTCTTGCTCTCACGTTTGATCTTAACATGCTCTTTTGCTTCAATTGCCTGATGAAGACCATCGGAATAACGACGTCCCGGCATAATACGTCCGGTAAACTCGTCAACGATAAGAATCTCATCATCCTTAACTACATAATCCTGATCCTTATGCATCAGGTTATGGGCACGAAGTGCAAGTGTGATGTTATGCTGGATTTCCAGGTTCTCCGGATCTGCCAGGTTCTCGATATGGAAGAAGTTTTCTACCTTATGAACACCCTGCTCAGTAAGGTTTACGATCTTGTCTTTCTCATTTACAACGAAATCACCTGTCTCGATAACTTCCTCACCCATGATAGCTGCCATCTTAGTCATCTCATGGCTGGCTTCACCACGCTCTAACTGCTGAGCAAGGATATCGCAGGCCTCGTATAATTTAGTAGACTTTCCACTCTGTCCTGAAATGATCAGTGGGGTACGTGCCTCATCGATCAGAATGGAGTCGACCTCATCAATGATACAGTAGTGCAGATCTCTCTGTACCAGCTGTTCTTTATAGATAACCATGTTGTCACGCAGATAATCGAAACCAAGTTCATTATTGGTAACATAAGTAATGTCGCAGTTATATGCAGCACGACGCTCGTCCTGCTTCATGTCATTTAAAACAACACCAACTGTCAGGCCAAGGAACTCATGAATCTGTCCCATCTCCTCCGCATCTCGTTTAGCCAGGTAATCATTGACTGTTACGATATGCACACCTTTGCCCTCCAGCGCATTTAAATATGCCGGAAGTGTAGCAACAAGTGTTTTACCTTCACCGGTTCTCATCTCTGCGATACGACCCTGATGAAGAATAATACCACCAATAAGCTGTACACGGAAATGCTCCATTCCAAGAACACGCTTGCCGGCTTCACGTACAACCGCAAATGCCTCAGGAAGCAGATCATCCAATGTCTCTCCCTCTTCAAGACGTTTCTTAAACTCCCTTGTTTTTCCTTTAAGTTCTTCGTCGCTTAATTTCTGCATGTCCGGGCGCAGGCTCTCAATCTTCTCGACCAGAGGCATGATACGTTTAACCTCTCGCTGACTGCGGGTCCCGAATACTTTTGAAAACATATTCATATTAGGTTTTACTCCTGTTTATATCTCATTTTTACAAAGCATTGCTACTGTCCATCACAGCAACATGCTTCTCAAAACATTACCTGTGAACAGTACAAACGATTCTTTATACACAATACTAAATTATTCTAACACTTTCCGGTGTGGAAAACAATGAATTTTTCATGAACAAACCAAGAAAATTGTGGATATTTAACTAAATCAGCCAAGTCCTCTGCTGCAATTTCAAAAAGAACTGAGCATTGGTCGGAAGCTTATCAATATATTAGTTTCAGATACGTTTCGTATCTACGATCAGTTTTCCAAATTTCTTGAGTTCCTTCTCAGCCTGTACAAATTCCGGTAAATGCCATTCCCAGTTAGGGGAACCGATCGTTCCTGGTGTGTTAATGTGTCCTTCTTTTCCAAGTCCCAGTATGTCTGCCAGCGGAATGATCGCATACTCTGCCTGGTTCTGCATAGTGTACTGCAAAAATCTGTCTTTTACAGAGCCATGTGATGCCCCCGCTTTCTTCAGCATACGGCGGATTTTTCTTCTGGCTGCAGTGCTCATACCATTATACCACTGCATAATAGTATCATTATCATGAGTTCCTGTATAGAAGATCATATTTTCCACATCATGGAAAGTATCACGGGCATATTTTCCACTTGTATCCACAGAGAAGATAAGAATTTTCATACCTTTCAGATGGTAATGGTCTTTCAGCACCAGAACTTCCGGACGCAGCAGTCCAAGATCCTCTGCTACCAGATTTAATCCCGGAATTTCTTTCTGTAATGTATCAATAACTTCATACCCCGGTGCTTCGATCCATTCACCGTCAATAGCTGTAGGGCATGTTGCCGGAATCTTCCAGTATGTGTCAAATGCCCGGAAGTGATCGATTCTGATGATATCAAACAATTTATTGCTGTAGCCGATTCTGTCTACCCAGAACTGATAATTCTGTTCTTTCATATGCTCCCAGTCATAGATCGGATTTCCCCATCTCTGACCTGTAGCACTGAAATAGTCCGGTGGTACTCCTGCGATGAAAATCGGGCGTCCGTCTGTATCAAGAAGAAAATTATCCTTTCCTCCCCATACATCTGCTGAATCCTGACCTACATAGAAAGGAACATCACCCATAATCTCTATTCCGGCTTCATTCGCAGCATTCTTTACATTCATCCACTGTATATAAAAAATATACTGAAGGAACATCTGATACTTTGCTTCTGCCTCTACCTCTGGCGATAATTCATGTCTGTTCTCCGGCCAGTTTCTGTCTTCTTCCGCCCAGTCATTCCAGCAGTCTCCGTTATTTGCCTTCTTTAATGCACGAAATACACCATACTCATATACCCAGTCCTGTGAAACAAACTCTTTATATGCAGGTTCGTCCTGACCATTCTTCTGCTCAAAGGTTTCGAACGCTTCTCTCAGATACGGTTCTCTGTACTGGCGGACTGATTCATAGTCTACCTTATCAGCATTCTGTAAAAAAGCTTCCGGCACTGCTTTCAGCAGTCCTTCTTCTGCAAGCTTATCCAGACTGATATATAACTCATCACCTGCGCAGGATGAGTATGGCTGGTATGGAGAATTTCCGTAACCCACCGGGTTCAGCGGAAGAATCTGCCATATTTTTACATAGTTCTTTTTTAATAATTCTATAAAGTGAAATGCTGACTCTCCAAGTTCTCCTGCGCCCACTCTGGATGGAAGTGCGGAAACTGGCATTAATACTCCGGCTTTTCTCATAGCATTCTGTTCCTTCTTTCTTCAAGACTTTCTAAATATTTTACCATATTTCAGGTACTACGTCAAAAAAGTGAAACTAAAAATAGCCAGGTCTCAAGCACTGGAATTCTCCATACTTCAGACCTGACTGAACTTTTATATTTTCACTAATTTTTTTCCGGTATTATCTTCCCTGCGATCAGACAGAGAATAATCGTAATCACCATATCCGGCAATGTATTTCCCACCGGCATATCAATATTCATAAGAATACGATATATAACAAATCCAATCACCCAGATGATCATATTCGGTATATGTACTGCCTGGTTGCTTTTATCCAGCTTCAGCAGGAAAAAGTCTGCAATCTGGATCGCTATCATAGGTGCAAATACAGAACCGATGAGATACAGAAAATCTGTAATATTGTCCATCGGATATACAATTGCAGCAATGGTTCCTATAACAGTTACTACAATTGCCACATGTTTTCCATCCCATTTACTTACAATCGTCTCACTGGAAATTCCTGCGGAATAAGCATCCAAAAATGTGGTTGTAACTGTTGAAAATACAATGATCAAAAGTCCCGCAATTCCAAGTCCTGCTTTTAACATGATCTGTGCAATATCATACTCTCCGGTAATAATTGCAGCACCCATACCGATCACATACATCCAGCAGCTTACGATGCCGTATGTAACTGCACTGACTGCAGTTGCTTTGACCGGTTCTTTTGCCTCTCTTGTGTAGTCACTGATCAGCGGAAGCCAGGACAATGGCATGGCAACAGCAAGTTCTACTGCTGCACCGAATGTCATGCTGTCATCTGAAGGTACTCCCGCACCGCTTCCGGTAAAAATTACTTTGCAAAGGATCAAGGTCAGAATAAATAATGCTGCCATGGCAACCGTGTTGATTTTCCCAAGGTTTGTGATTCCAATAACAATCCAGAGAATAATAAGAGCTCCAATCACCAGACACCAGATCCAGCGGCCTGTATTTACTACTCCGTCCGCTGCCAGTGCTCCGTCATAGATCATAATCGCAGTCCAGCCCACAAGCTGAAGCATATTTAAAACTGCAAACAGAACACTTCCTTTTTGTCCAAAACTCATTTTTACAGTTTCCATTGCACTTTTTCTGACTTTTCCACCGATCACTCCTGCCAGAAACAGCATCAGACAACCGATAATATGTCCCAGAATAATCGCTGCTATCCCTTTTTTCATGCCAAGCGGCGCCAGATAAGTTCCGGTCAAAATCTCTGCGATTGAAACACCTGCGCCAAACCAGATCAGTCCATTTTCAAATAAGCCGGTTCGTTTTGTTTCCATGATATCTATACCTCCCCGACTTCTTTCTTATATTTTCCTGTGATAGCAAATCCATGATCCATCGGGCCGCTGCCCTTTCCCAGATCCAGCATTGCTGCCAACGCTCCTGAAATGTAATCCTTTGCCCGTTCTACAG
This sequence comes from uncultured Blautia sp., assembly GCA_934416185.1. GTDB lineage: Bacteria > Bacillota > Clostridia > Lachnospirales > Lachnospiraceae > Blautia_A. The sequence goes on from CAKRWH010000002.1 coordinate 285,631, forward strand.
AAGTATCCAGATCAAATCCTTTTGCAAGATTAGATGCAATAGCACTGGAAAGTGTGCATCCGGTTCCATGGGTATTCGGATTATCAATGCGTTTTCCTTCAAACCAGCGGTAAGCACCATTACGGTAAAGCAGATCATTCGCATCATTTAATTTATGACCACCTTTGCAGAGAACTGCACAATGATATTTGTCACTGATTTTTCTGGCTGCCTCTATCATATCATCTGCTGTATGGATATCCATTTCTGCCAGAACTTCTGCCTCCGGAATATTCGGAGTCAGCACACTTGCAATAGGAAGCAGGCGCTGTTTTAATACACCGATTGCTTCATCACTGATAAGTTTCGCACCGCTTGTTGCCACCATAACGGGATCAACCACGATATTCTCCGCTTTATATTCTTCCAGTTTGTCTGCAATCTTTTCAATCAGTGCACCGGAAGAAACCATTCCGATTTTTACTGCATCCGGATAAATATCTGTAAAAATATTGTCCAGTTCCTCTCCCAGAAATCCTGGTGTCACTTCCATAATCGCAGTCACACCTGTTGTATTCTGTGCTGTCAATGCTGTAATTGCGCTCATGGCATATACTCCATTTGCGATCATTGTCTTAATATCTGCCTGAATTCCGGCTCCACCGCTGGAATCGCTTCCTGCAATTGTTACTGCTGTCTTCATTCTACTGTCCTCCATCATTTTTCTAACGTGACTTCACCATCTTTTCAGTGACTTCTTTCAGTTCTGCTGCTGCCTTCTTAATGTCCGGCTTTGCAAAAATAGCACTGATAACTGCAACTCCACAAAGTCCACAGCCGGATAATTCCTGTACATTATCTTTTGTTATACCGCCAATTGCGATAACCGGAATATCCACCGCATCACAGATTGCTTTTATAGTTTCATGAGTCACTTCCGCTGCATCATCTTTAGAACTGGTTGGGAATGCCGCACCAACTCCAAGATAATCGGCGCCTCGCTCCTGAGCAAGAAGTGCCTGCTCTACGGTTCGGGCAGAAACTCCTACAATTTTGTCCTCTCCAAGTTTTGCCCGGACATCACCTGCCTCCATGTCATTTTGTCCTACATGAACACCATCTGCACCAACTTCCAGTGCAAGTTCCACGTCATCATCCAGAACAAACGGTACATGATATTTGGCGCACAGTTCTTTCAGTTCTTTTGCTTCCTGAAGAAATGTATCATGGTCCAGCTGTTTCTCTCTAAGCTGTACAAAAGTCACTCCACCTTCCAGAGCTTTCTCTACCTGACTGTAAAGCGTTTCTCCATTTAACCAGCTTCTGTCTGTCACTGCGTAAAGCAGTAAATCTTTTTTATCGCACTTCATATTTTTCTCCTTTTCGTTATTTTTAATGTCACCTGAAATATCCAGAGAAAAGTCCTGCTCAAAGAGTTTTTATGTCCTGATGGCACAAAAAAGCAGATATACCTGACTGATATATCTGCTCATACTTACGCTTGTACTTACACTTACGCATCTATTTCCCTACGTTGGCATTATCCAAATCAGGTTGCAGGTCAGGGAATTCATCCCTATCTCAGCCTGCTTGATACGCAAGCTCCCTGTTGTTCATTATTATCACTGTTCACTCTGTAAACAATAACTTTTATTCTTTTCATCTTTATTATACATAATAACCAGATTTTCGCAAGCTTTTTATGCCGCGAATCAAAAAGCTTCAGTAATTGTAATGGAATTAACAGAATAAGTCCGCTTCACTGCTGAGCGATTTTCTCAGCGCATAAAATATCCGTGCAGAAAATTATGTTCTGCACGGATATTTTTAGTTATCACAAATACTTTTTATGATTTTATGTTCTGATAAGTTTTAAAATTCCGGTTCAATCAAACCGTAAGTATTTCCTTTACGTTTATAAACTACATTAACCTGCTCAGTCTCTGCATTGTAAAATACAAAGAAATTATGTCCAAGGAGTTCCATCTGTACACATGCATCTTCCGGATACATTGGTTTAATTCCGAATTTCTTAGTACGGATAATTTTAACTTCCTCGTCTTCATCATAGTCCTTATCCAGATATGCTTTCTGGAAGTTGGCAGCTGCCTGCTGTTTATCTACGATTTTATTTTTGTACTTGCGAAGCTGACGTTCAATGACTTCCTCAACCAGATCGATTGATACATACATATCATTGCTTACCTGTTCGGAACGGATGATATTTCCTTTTACAGGAATTGTTACTTCGATTTTCTGTCTTTCTTTTTCAACACTTAAAGTTACTACAACTTCGGTGTCAGGAGTGAAATACCTTTCCAGTTTACTGAGCTTGTCCTGGACTGCTGTCTTAAGCCCTTCTGTAACTGTAATATTTTTTCCGCTGATGATAAATTTCATGCTTCCATCCCCTTTGCTGTTTGATGAATCTATTATAACACACCTTTTGGAATTTTAACACTATTTTATTAAAATTTCACATTTTTTCTGTTTACTTTATCAATAACCCGGAAGTTCTTGTCCTATTATACCGAAATTTGTATATATTTCCACTCATTCAGGCAACTTATGAAGCCATAGCGCGTTTATACTCATGCATGATCGTGTTTCCTAAAGCTTGATCAGCTCCGCAAAAGGAATGCAACCGCCGAAAAGATCCAGAGCACTTCCTACTGTAACATCCAGTCTGTTTTTTCCATACTTATGCAAATCTTCAATATCTGCCATAGACCCAACTCCGCCTGCATATGTAACAGGATTTCCATTATACTCTCCAAGCAGAGCTGCCAGCTCAGTCTCTACTCCATGAGCTTTACCTTCTACATCTACTGCATGAACCAGAAATTCATCACAGTAATTTTCCAGTTCTTTCATAACATCCAACGTCACCTGAACATCTGTAAATTTTTGCCAGCGGTCTGTTACAATATAATAATTACCGTCTTTTTTACGACAGCTGAGATCAAGTACAAGATTCTCTTTTCCTGCTGTTTCTTTCATTCTGTTCAAATTTTCCCATGAAATTCTGCCGTCTTTAAATACATAAGATGTTATGATCACATGACTTGCCCCGGCCTCCAGATATTCCTGTGCATTATCCGGATTTACACCACCGCCGATCTGAAGACCTTTAGGATATGCATGAAGTGCAAGAAGTGCCTGTGCTTTCGTTGCTTCATAATAAGGAGAGTCCTGACCGTTCAACAGAATCACATGTCCTCCCTTTATCCCGGCTTTTTTATACAAATCAGCATAAAAAGAAGCATCCTGTTCAGACACAAAATTCTCCTCTGCCTGATCTTTTACATCTGTAAGACTGCCTCCTACGATCTGTTTCACTTTTCCATTATGTATATCAATGCATGGTCTGAATTTCATACTATCTAACCTCCGTATGTGTTCTATTATTTTTATAAAAATTTCTGTCTGCCTAATATCCGGCAGATAAGCGTATACTTTCCGCAAAAGCTTTTCAACTTTACTACGATAATACCATAAATTATTCTATATGTCCTGTTTTTTATATTTGACTTTCAAAATTTCCGGAAAAGTTACGAAATCGCTATAAATAAATTATAGAAAAAAAAGTTCAGAGACTGCTGCATCTGTAAGTTTCCTTCTGCAACAGTCTCTCTGAATTATTTTTTATCGCCCTTCTGCGGCATTTCCAATAGCATCGCCCACATCTTCTACTGCATTTCCAACACCATCCCCGAGATCTCTGACTCCATTTCCGAGTGCCCCGGAAACAGTTCCATTATCATTGTCTCCTGCTTCAACATCAGCTGCGTTATCAGTCATACCATCCTCTGCTGCTCCATTTCCAGTTCCATTATTATCCTCAACTACTGTTCCGTTATCTGTAGAAATTTCATCATTATTACGTGTATTCGTATTGTTTTCTCTGTCTTGCTCTGTATTATTGGCAGTATTATCATCTGCTGTGTTATTATCAGTATCATTCATATCATTCTCATCAGTAATGTTTTCATCTTCTGTTGTGTCCACTTCATCTGCTGCATTATTGGTGTTTCCACATGCAGTAAACATACATAAGGACATAATAAGTGCCGCACTCACAAGAATTTTTTTTGCTTTTTTTCTCATATTCGTCTCCTGTTCCCGGAAAGCAGTCCGCCCGTTCATGCGGCAGAATCCCTCCGCTTTATTATATTATGATTTTTATGTCTTATGATATCGAGATCTAAAACAGCTGCAAATCACAAGATATATAACTGTTTTATCTCTTATCATTGTAATTTTAATATGTGCATAAAAAACAATACTATTCTGGAAAAAATTTGCAGAAGAAATTTCTGATACAAAAAAGAAGTGTACCGAATTACCGGGTACACTTCTTTTCTATACTATATTTTACTTTTTTATTATTTCGCACTGATGACATCGCTCATGTCATATCTTCCTGCTGGTTTGCCTGCAAGGAATTTTGCAGCTTCGATAGCACCTTTTCCAAATACAGCTTTTGAATATGCAGTATGTTTGAATTCAATTACCTCGTCAGGACCTGCAAAAATCACTTCATGTTCTCCGACGATTGTTCCGCCGCGAACTGCTGAAATGCCGATTTCCTTATCATCACGCATCTCACGTCTCTGACTGCGGTCATAAGTATAATGATACTGGTTATCCATTGCTTCGTTGATACTGTCTGCCAGCGCCAGAGCTGTTCCGCTTGGAGCATCCAGTTTCAGTCTGTGATGTTTCTCAACAATTTCCATATCAAATCCAGCTGTTGCCAGAACCTTTGCCGCATCCTGGAGCAGTTTCATTAATGTATTAATTCCAAGAGACATATTTGCTGATTTCAGAACTGCAACATTCTTAGAAACCTCTTCAACCTTTGCAAGCTGCTCTTCACTCAAACCTGTTGTACATAATACAACCGGAAGCTGGCGTTTCTCGCAGTAAGCAAGAAGTGCATCTGTCGCTTTTGCAGAAGAAAAATCAATAAGGGCATCTGCCTCTACCTGACATTCTTCCATATTTGTATATACAGGGTAACTGTTCTTTCCCTGATCTGCTACATCAATACCTGCTACGATCTCAGCATCCGGATCTTTCTCAACTAGTCCGGAAATTACCTGACCCATATGACCATTGCAGCCATGCATAATAATCTTTACCATTTGTATTTCCCTCTCAATCCAGAATTACGCAAGTTTGATTCCAAAATTCTTCAGTTCTGCTGCAAGTTTCTCCTTGTTTGCTTCTTCCATTTCGGATAATGGCATACGAAGAGGTCCTACTTCCCATCCCATAAGGTTCAGAGCTGATTTAACCGGAATTGGATTTACTTCGCTGAACAGTGCGTGGATCAACGGGATTGCTTTTAACTGAATCTCTGCTGCCCCCTTTGTATCACCCTCTAAGAATTTCATGACCATATCATGAGTTTCTTTCGGAGCAACATTAGAAAGTACAGAAATTACTCCAAGTCCGCCAAGTGAAAGAATCGGAAGTACCTGATCGTCATTTCCGGAATACAGTTCGATAGCACCGTCTGCCATTGACATCATTGTTGCAATCTGAGAAAGATCTCCGCTGGCTGCCTTGATACCAACGATATTTTTAACATTCTTAGCCAAAGCTACTGCTGTTGCCGGCTGAATGTTACATCCTGTACGGCTCGGAACATTGTACATAATGATCGGTGTTTCCGGAACTGCTTCTGCGATTGCTGTATAATGAGCAATAAGTCCCTTCTGAGTTGCCTTGTTATAATATGGAGTTACGACCAGAAGTGCATCTGCGCCGTAAGAGGCAGCTTCTTTTGACATCATGATTGCAGTTTCTGTACAATTGGAGCCTGTACCTGCAATGACTGGAACACGTTTGTTTACTTTATCGATTGCAAACTTAATTGTCTTAAGATGCTCTCCGTGTGTCATTGTAGATGATTCTCCTGTTGTTCCGCAAATGATGATTGCATCTGTACTGTTTGCAATCTGATACTCAAGGAGCTCCTCCAGTTTATCATAATTAACCTTACCATCTTCATACATAGGGGTTACGATTGCAACACCTGCACCTTTAAAAATTGCCATTTGCTCTCCTCCTTTATTCTTCTGTAGCTTCTATACAGGTTCCTGCCCACTCTGTGTCAGGCAACCTATAAATTCTCTGTTGTCAGTGTAGTTATGCTGTCTGCATATTTACGCAGGCTGTCAGGTAACGTCCGTCCTGTAAGCAAAATGTGCATACTCTCATCTTTCATCTTGAGAATATCACCGATTACTTCTTCGGTAGTGATCCCATAATCCAGAAGTCCGAGAATCTCATCCAGAAGCAGAAAATCGCACTCCTGCGTTGCTATCACCTTACGTGCAAAATTTAAAGCATTAAGAATGTTAGTCTTCTCTTCTGCTTTCTCCTGCTCATTCAACTCCTCATAACACTCATCATGTTTTTCAAAACGGAATATTTTGATATCCAGATTATCCAGTTCTTCCAGAAAATCCAACTCTCTGCGTTCTCTTCCTTTCAGAAACTGAATAATAATGACGCTTTTACCCTGGGCGGAAGCTCTCAGGCACTGGCCAATGGCCAATGTTGTTTTACCTTTTCCTCCACCGCAATAAACCTCTGTAAATTCTTTTTTCATAACAAACAATTCCTCTTATCGCTGTTGAAATTGTATATTCTTTCGTTACTGTTCACACACTATTATCCCACAAGACATTTGGGTATAAATACACCAAATGTCCGCGGCATATGACACAGACTTATGTGATCATCATAAATCCTGTGCATTGCAAAGCGTGTTACTGAGAACGAAGTGAACAGTAACCTTCTTTTTTGTGTCATTATAGACATGATAAACAGTATCCTGTTTTCATCTGAATACGCTTATATTACCGCAGTTTATGAAGAATTGCAAGTAATTAATAATGTTGCCTGCTGTACTTATTATTCCATATATTCCAGCTTACTTACAGAAACTTCATAAGCAACCCTTTTCTCTGTTTCATTCTCACCGATCCGTTTCATATATTCTCTGCTCTGGATGCGTCCCCAGATCAATACGTGACCTCCTACTTCAAAAGCGGATGCATAGCGGGCGTTTCTGCCCCAGCAGATGCATGGTATGTAGTCTGACTTTCCATATGGGCGATTTACTGCCAGAAGTACATCCGCAATTTCTCTTCCAAGCGGAGTCTTACGGTACACCGGTGGTTTACAGATAAATCCGTCAAGAAAAATCTGATTTACCGGAACGGTCTCGTCCTCTTCTTCCACAAATTTCAATTCCCTGGTAAATACTGAGAGCACAAGACGATTATGCTTCTCTTCATGACGATTATAGGATCGAAACTGACCATGGATTTCTACATATTCTCCTATATAATCCTGTGTTACGTCCACCAGCCGTTCTGAGACCATCACGGGAATCCTGTCTTCCGAATCACTGAGCCTCTTGACCAGAAGTTCTGTCATATAGAAGCCTTCACCAAAAACCTGATGACTGAATGTGAAGCCTGCTGCAATTTTTCCCATCATAGATACCTGATTGTTTTCAATAATTTTATCTGCCATAATGTGGTTCTCCTTCCTCGTAGAGCACCTTCGCCCTGAAAACGCCACAGCACTGACCGTGAATATCCTCTGCTGCTTTTTTGTTTTCTGCGTATGCTCTAGTGTGCCTTGTATTGTTCTTTATAAGGTTATGTACAGGCTTTCTCGTTTAGAACCAGAATTTAAAAAATAAAAAAATTTATTTCAACACCTTGTAATCTGGTGAAAATGTGGTAAACTGAAAATTCGGGTAACTAATCAAAAGAAAAATCACATATAATAGGAATAAATACACCTGCATTATTCCGGTATCTATTTTACAGTGGAACAATCTGCAGGTAACTGTGAACTGTAAATAATCAATTCAAACTTAAAGAGGAAAGGAAATCATTTTATGAGAACAAAACGTGAAGACGTCCGTAACGTAGCCATCATCGCACACGTTGACCACGGTAAAACTACTCTGGTTGACCAGCTTCTGAAACAGAGCGGTGTATTCCGTGAGAACCAGGAAGTTCAGGAACGTGTCATGGACTCCAATGATATCGAGCGTGAACGTGGTATCACTATTTTATCCAAAAACACTGCTATTCATTACAAAGGCACAAAGATCAACATCATCGACACACCAGGACATGCTGATTTCGGTGGCGAAGTAGAACGTGTACTTAAGATGGTAGATGGAGTTATTCTTCTCGTTGATGCTTTCGAGGGTGCTATGCCTCAGACCAAGTTCGTTCTTAAGAAAGCACTGGAACTTGATCTTCATGTAATCGTATGTATCAACAAGATCGACCGTCCGGAAGCCCGTCCTGACGAAGTTGTAGATGAAGTTCTGGAACTTCTTATGGATCTTGGTGCTTCTGATGAGCAGCTTGACTGTCCGTTCCTGTATGCTTCTGCAAAAGCAGGACATGCTGTGATCGACTTAAATGATACTCCTAAGGATATGGCTCCATTATTCGATGCAATTCTGAAATATATCCCAGCTCCTGAAGGAGATCCGGATGCAGATACTCAGGTTTTGATCAGCACAATTGATTACAACGAATATGTTGGACGTATCGGTGTAGGTAAAGTTGAGAATGGTAAAATCGCTGTTAACCAGGAACTGACTCTGTTAAACCATCATGATCTGGATAAACGCAAGAAAGTTAAGATCAGCAAGCTCTATGAGTTTGACGGTCTGAACAAAATTGAAGTGAAGGAAGCCAACATTGGTTCTATCGTTGCTATTTCCGGTATCGCAGATATCCATATCGGTGATACTCTCTGCGCAGGAGATAATCCGGAGGCTATTCCTTTCCAGAAGATTTCCGAACCTACCATTGCCATGAACTTCATCGTAAATGACAGTCCGCTGGCTGGCCAGGAAGGTAAATATATTACCTCCCGTCATCTTCGTGACCGTCTCTACCGTGAGCTGAATACAGACGTCAGCCTTCGTGTAGAAGATACTGAGACAACAGAAGCCTTTAAAGTTTCCGGACGTGGAGAACTTCATCTGTCTGTTCTGATCGAGAACATGAGACGTGAAGGTTATGAATTCGCAGTAAGTAAACCAGAGGTTCTGTATAAGACAGACGAACGCGGCAAGAAGCTTGAGCCTATGGAAATCGCTTATGTAGATGTTCCGGAAGAATTTTCCGGTACTGTAATCCAGAAACTGAGCGAGCGTAAAGGTGAGCTGCAGGGTATGAGTACTGCCAGTGACGGCACTGTACGTCTGGAGTTCCACATTCCTTCCCGTGGACTGATCGGATTCCGTGGCGAGTTCCTTACATCCACCAAGGGTACTGGTATCATCAATACCATGTTTGACGGTTATGCACCTTATAAGGGAGATTTCCAGTACAGAAAACAGGGATCTCTGATCGCATTTGAGGCTGGCGAAGCTGTTACTTATGGTCTGTTCGCAGCTCAGGAACGTGGTACTCTGTTTATCGGACCTGGCGCTAAAGTTTACAGCGGTATGGTTATCGGACAGAATGGTAAAGCTGAAGATATTGAGCTGAACGTATGCAAAACAAAACATCTGACCAATACACGTTCTTCTTCTGCTGACGATGCACTGAAATTAACTCCGCCTAGAGTTCTGAGTCTGGAGCAGGCAATTGACTTCATCGACCAGGATGAGCTGCTGGAGGTTACACCAGAGTCTCTCCGTATCCGTAAGAGACTGCTGGATTCCAGAGAACGTAAGAGAGCGGCTTTCAGAAAGGCCTGAGATAAATATAAGGGGACGCTTCGGAGCACTTATGTTTTTCCATGCGGTTTCGGAGCCTAAGAAAAGCTAAGCCCCGCGGAATCTACTAAAAGCATTCAGAAAAATGCAAAACTCGCCTGTCGGCTCAGACAGTTGCATTTTTCTGAATAACGCAGATTTCGCGGGGCTAAGTTTTTCTAAGACTCCTGCAAATGCATGGAAAAACATAAGTGCTCCGAAGCTGGAAACTGACCTATTCATAAGTATTATATTTTTTGAGTTATTTTTTCTTTATAATCTACTATCTTCTAATAATTGCTTTATATCTCGGTCTGAGTTTGTTATGTTCTCTCTTAAAAGTTCTCATTTTTAAGCTTTTTGTGTTTTATTCATTTAAACAAAATTCATGCCTTACTGCTCATATACATACATCCTTCAAACTTTTCTATATATTCATGAAATTATCATATTAGATAACTATTTTCTTTTCATTAAAAATTTTTCGACAAATTATATTGTTATATTTTCACAAAATCGTAAGTTAGTATTTGTTAACTATTTTATGTATTTAGAGATTGACAAATGATTAACGAAGTCATATAATAGCGTTATCGAGGTTGTTAATTTATTAACGTTATTTTTTTAACTTTCTCTCAGTTGCCAACAGAAGATTTTTAATGGTCGTCAGTGTCTTGTCGGTCTTGTTAAATTTTTCTCATATATTCTGACAATTGATATTTTATCCACATTATTTACGTGATTATGCACAATTTTCACTATAATATTTTGTTACGCTCATTTTAATGTTACTGTTGACCGAATAGTCAGTTTATTTGTATAATGTCACTATAACAGGTCACGGTAAATATTTTAAGGAAAAGAATACAGGAGGATTCCCAAATGGCAAAAAAAGAGAACAACATCCCAACCATCATCGACACCCCTGAAGCCCTTACTGCAAAGATTGCAGCCATGAAAGAGGCGCAGAAAATTTTCGCAACATTTACCCAGGATCAGGTAGATAAAATTTTTAAAGCAGCTGCTACTGCTGCAGACAAAGCCCGTATCCCACTTGCTAAAGATGCAGTTGAAGAAACAGGTATGGGCATTGTAGAAGATAAGGTTATCAAAAATCATTACGCAGCTGAGTACGTATATAACGCATATAAAAACACAAAAACCTGTGGAGTTATCGAAGAAGATACTGCTTATGGTATTAAAAAAATTGCTGAGCCGATCGGTCTGATCGCAGCAGTTATTCCTACAACAAACCCAACATCTACTGCAATCTTCAAAACTCTGATCGCCCTGAAAACACGTAATGCGATCATCATCAGCCCGCATCCTCGTGCAAAGAAATGTACAATCGATGCAGCAAAAGTTGTTCTGGAAGCTGCTGTGGAGGCTGGTGCACCAGAAGGAATCATCGGATGGATAGATATTCCAAGTCTTGATCTGACAAATCAGGTTATGCGTGAAGCAGATATCATTCTTGCTACGGGTGGTCCTGGAATGGTTAAGGCTGCTTATTCTTCCGGAAAACCTGCATTAGGTGTAGGACCTGGAAATACTCCTGTTATCATTGATGACAGCGCAGATATCCGCCTGGCAGTTAACTCCATCATCCATTCAAAAACATTTGACAATGGTATGATCTGTGCTTCCGAGCAGTCTGTAACTGTTCTGGAGAGCGTTTACAAGAAAGTTAAAGAAGAGTTCCTTTACAGAGGATGCTACTTCCTGAAACCAGACGAATTAGAGAAAGTAAGAAAAACTATCCTGATCAATGGTGCATTAAATGCCAAGATCGTAGGTCAGAAAGCTGCTACTATCGCTGAAATGGCTGGCGTTGCAGTTCCTCCTGAAACAAAGATCCTGATCGGTGAAGTTGAGTCTGTAGATATCAGCGAAGAATTTGCACATGAAAAACTTTCCCCTGTACTTGCAATGTACAAAGCTAAAACTTTTGATGAAGCAATCGCTAAGGCTGAACAGCTTGTAGCTGACGGCGGTTATGGACATACATCCGCTCTCTACATCGACACAAGAGAGAAAGAAAAGATGGAAAAACATGCAGCAGCTATGAAGACCTGCCGTATCCTGATCAACACTCCATCTTCTCAGGGTGGTATTGGTGACCTTTACAACTTCAAACTTGCTCCGTCCCTGACTCTGGGCTGCGGTTCCTGGGGTGGCAACTCCGTATCTGAGAACGTAGGTGTAAAACATCTTATCAACATTAAGACAGTTGCTGAAAGGAGAGAAAATATGCTCTGGATTAGAACACCGGAAAAAGTTTATTTCAAAAAAGGCTGCCTGCCGGTTGCTCTGGATGAGCTTGGCACTGTTATGCACAAGAAACGCTGCTTTATCGTAACAGACTCTTTCCTTTATAAGAATGGATATACTAAGAAGATTGAAGATAAATTAGACCAGATGGGCATCGTACATACATGCTTCTACGATGTAGAACCAGATCCATCCCTCGCTTCTGCAAGAGCTGGTGCTGCTGCAATGAGAATGTTCGAGCCTGACTGTATTATCGCAATGGGCGGTGGTTCCGCAATGGATGCCGGCAAGATCATGTGGGTTCTCTATGAAAATCCAGACGCTAATTTCGATGACATGGCTATGGACTTCATGGATATCCGTAAGCGAATCTTTACATTCCCACATATGGGTAAAAAAGCTTACTTCGTAGCTGTTCCTACATCTTCCGGTACAGGTTCTGAAGTAACACCATTTGCTATTATCACTGATAAAACTACTGGTATCAAATGGCCTCTGGCAGACTATGAATTAATGCCTGACATGGCTATTGTTGATACAGATAATATGATGAGCGCACCTAAGGGACTGACCTGTGCTTCCGGTATCGATGTTATGACTCATGCACTTGAAGCCTATGCTTCCATGATGGCATCTGATTATACAGATGGTCTTGCATTAAATGCGATCAAACTGGTATTTAACTATCTGCCACGTGCATACAAAGATGGTTCTGATGTAGAAGCAAGACAGCATATGGCAAACGCTTCCTGCATGGCTGGTATGGCTTTCGCAAATGCTTTCCTTGGCGTAAACCACTCTCTTGCTCATAAGCTGGGAGCTTTCCATCATCTTCCACATGGTATTGCAAATGCTCTGGTTCTGCTTCATGTTCTGCGCTATAATGCAGCCGAAGTTCCGGCTAAGATGGGTACATTCCCTCAGTATCAGTATCCGCATACACTGGCTCGTTACGCTGAGATTGGCCGTTCTGTAGGTCTGACAGGCAAAAACGACAGCGAAGTATTCGAGAAACTTCTCCAGAAACTGCAGGAACTGATGGATACTATCGAGATTAAACATACAATCAAAGAGTATGGCGTAGATGAGAAATACTTCCTTGATACTCTGGATGAAATGACCGAACAGGCATTCAATGACCAGTGTACTGGTGCTAACCCGAGATATCCATTAATGTCTGAACTGAAAGAGATTTATCTGAAAGCTTACTATGGAGAGGGAAATGTTCCGGAATTCAAGAAAGCTGAAGAGAAAAAAGAAGCAAAATAAATTTATTGCATAAGCACCTTTTCCTTTAAGTAAAATATAACGTTAAAACTCTAAAAACTGAAGTCCTCTGGCTGCCGGTATATCTGGCAGTCAGAGGACTTCTTTCAGTTAAAATTGTACTGCCTGTCTTTGTATCATATAATAAATCGCTGCAAATACAACTGCAAGAATGATGATTCCCGTAATGATTCCAATCGCTCCTGAGAAGAAACTGACAATACCTGCGATTCCGAGACCGATTCTTCCAAGAATAGAATTAGGTGCATCTGTTACCGCATCAGCGATATTCGGACCGCCGAGGCAAAGTGCCATCCATAAGGTCCACAAAATCACTCCGGCCACTTTTCCAAAATACATCCACAATGTTCCAAACAGAATGGATATGATCGTAAATACCAACAGTGCTGGAAATCCATATCGTATTGTCCATGACCAGATGAGTTCTGCTTTCTTTCCGGCTGCAACATTACGAGCTACCAGGAATGGCCTGATTTTCTTTTCCAGCAGTACCAGAAGAACCAGAAGAATATAGTTTCCTGCATTGTACAATGCCTGTACCAACAGATAGGATAAGAAGAATGTTCTTCTGGTACTTCCCATTGAGATTTCCAGATTAAATAACAGTTTCGTCTGAAAGATCTGTGAAAAAAGAATACAGATTCCGCATAGTACCAATGCCATGACCGTTCCCAATGGAACATACTGCGCTTCTTCTCTTAGTACACCTCTCATCACAATCCACATTATCATTGCTGCAAGGAACCCCAGAATACTCATTGCATAACTGAGTATTGCATGATCATATGTCATTTTTAATTGTCTCAATTATTAAGATGTTCAAAATATTTTTAGAATTTGCAGACTCATTCTGCTAAAATCATAGACATTCTAAGCAAATTAATATATTACATTCTAATAATTATCATAAAATGATTATAATAATTATTAGATTTGCCTCTAAAATCTATTTAATCTTCACATATCCATATTGATGCGCAAACGTTCCCGGAGAAATTAATTTGGAATCCCGTTCTGAATAGAAAACAACCAGTTCATCCCCTTTCTGAATCTGATCTTCTGCCTTTATTTCTACAGAGTATTCAGCTTCTCCATTCCAGATAACTGCTGAAGTTTTATCATTTTCTTCTATTCTTTCTACCCGTCCGCGCATTGCATGAACTTTATCCTGTTCTGTTAATTGCCAGTTTGTTTCAGCATCTTTAAGATCCCAGACTTGCATGTTTGTATTTTTATTTTGACTGCGTTCATCCTCAAGTACCAGATAAGACTGATTGTCTTTTTTAGCTGTAGTCAATCTGTAATTGTAAAACAGCATTGTACCATTCAAGGCAGTGAAAATAATCACAACAATTGCTGCTATTATATTCTTTTTCTTCATAGCAACCCTCCCACATTGATTCGCTATCTTGTGTATTAACTTGCGTACTTTCTTGCACACCTTTTTGCATACTTCTTCGACTATATAAATATGACATCAAAAATGTTAAATAACTCTGCACTTTATACGCTTGAAACCATCTGCCCAACTGCTTCTACAGTCTATTTCTGTTTTGATTTCGTACTTTTGCTTTCTATATATTTTTCCAGTTATGCAACAGACAGGCATGTTCTGCCTGTCTGCTTTATGTAACAAATTCTTCTTTTCACTGTTCAGTTTCATCTTTATCTGCATTTTTTTGCATCTCATATTCTTCCCGGTTTGTGCGGGCTACGATTATACGTGCAGCAAATGTACAGACCATAAGTACAGCTATGATCAGAATAAAGACTATGCTCTCTGTCATATTATCAATATCCCAGAAACTGATTATGGAATTTCCAAAAATGCAGGCTAAAGTAAATGCTTCGACAATACACTCAAGCCATATAATGGAACTGCGGTAATTTTTCCCTGGCAGATTTCGGTCGAAGTATGCCATGACGCCAAAAATGATCAGGGCTGCTGCAAGCAAAATCCATTTCATGGGTACCTGACCTATCTTCCATGAAATATGAGTGCCCCAGATACCGAAGCCAATGCCTCCCAATATAATCGTTACCAGCCCCAGAAAGTAAATTCCTATCTGAAATCCTCTCAGGCGTTTCTCGCCAATGGACTGAATCAGCAGGCGTTCAGTTTCTCTTTTATAATCTTTTGGTTCTATTTTCTTTCCAGACAGAAGTTCGCTGACGGTGATGTCAAATGTTTCACATAAGGATTCAAGGAGAGTGATATCAGGGAATGATCTTCCGTTTTCCCATTTTGAGATAGCCTTGTCTGTAACTCCCAATTTCTCACCCAGCTCTTTCTGTGTCCAGTTATGTTCTTTGCGGCACTGTGCAATGAATGCTCCGACTTTCTGTATGTCTACCATAGTGTGCCCTCCCTTGTATGTCTTTCTTGTACTTTTTTACTTTGATTATGTCATAGACCATGGGAAAAGTCACCCTACCGCTGGTAGAATTGACTGTAATTTTGTTTTTTCGCTTTAAGTCAATCATAATTCTATTCTGGCTTGACTGTAATCATGCTTTTCTTATTCTAAGTCATTTATAATGTTTTCTTTCGATGACTGCAATTTTATTTTTCTTGGTTTAGGTCATTTCTGGTCGTTTCTTCCGATGACCTTAAGCTTACTTTTCTTGATTTAGGTCATTCCTAATCGTTTCTTTCGATGACCTTAATTTCACTTTTCTTAGTTTAGGTCACCCATAGTCGTTTTTTGAGATGACTGTAATTATATTTTTCTCTTTCTAAGTCATTCACAACTACATTTTAGGATGACTGTATCTGCATTTTGAAATATAAAGTCCCATTATCCTCCACAAGAAATCAAATTTCATCACTTACGTTTGGATAACACTTGAATTCCTGATATAAATGATATGAGGATCATCACAATATAAACAACCCTATATACCGTATCGCTATCTGTCCAATTATTACCCAGTACCAAACTCCACAAAACTCCCTGAATTATAAGCAGTGTCCCATAAACCTTCGCACTGCTTTTATTCTTCTGCCTTATAATCAGCATAGCAATATAAATAGCCAGAATAATAATTGCCAAAATAATTGTTACTGACATTATTTCCCTCCTTAAATTCCGTCTTACTTTAATGCTTTCAAAATTCCCATTGCATTATCGTAATCTTTCTCTCCAACCAGAATTTCGTACAATGTCTTATCTGTTCCAAGATTTCCACCCATGCTGCGGGTGGTTCCCCGGCCTGGGGCTGTCATTTTTTCTTCGTGGTTGATTCTGTTGGTTTTGTATTTAATCTTTTCTGCATCTAATGCCTTGCAAAACTGCTCATATTTGTCTCTGGATGCACCAAGATAGACTGTTCTGTTATTGAATAGCATAGTTCATTTCCTCCTTTTAAGGTGCTGGGTATTATGTCTACAGAAATTTTCTGCCTGCAAGCATCTTACACCTGCGATAAGCTGTTTTAGCAATATAGCAACTAAAAAACAGCAGACCTCCGTTTCCAGATTATCTGCTGTCATTATATCAGATATATTTATTTTCCTGTAGTATAAAGATATTATTCCACTTCTTCCGGTTCCATGCTTCGCATGTGTTCTTCATTCTTTACGATCTCATACTTCTGGCGATATTCCTTGAAGTATGTATAATATTCTACACTGTCAGACGGATAAATCTTAGAATCATGAATATGCATATCCGGATTCTCGTCTCCACTCTTGAGCAGGGCTACCATTGCGCTTGCACAATGTGCAGCGATACGGTTGAAGCTGTTGAGAATGTCTGTATAAACAGTTCCCTCTTCCAGTCCGCAATTTCCGTTGCTCAGGCGCTCTACATGATGCATCTTTAACTCATTACATAAAGAGGTTATCACCATTCCAAGAGGTGCAACTCTCTGTGCCATTTCCTTATCATCATTGAGGAACGCGCGGCAGGTAAGGTTGATCTCCTCACGAACTGCTTCCATTACTACATTCAGCTCATCCCAGGCTTCCTGTGAGAAATTGGTTCGATTATCATGCATTTCACTGGACATATATGCGATATAGGATGCATGGTCACCGATTCTCTCGAAGTCATTGATTGTATGGAGATAAAGGGACGCCTGTTTTGTCTGGGCACTGTTCATCTCATGCTTTGTCAGCTTCATCAGATAGTCGCCCAGGCGACTTTCATATTTATCAATCAGGTTCTCTTTTCTCTGTACCTTATCAAATTTATCCTGCTGGTATTCATTCAGGAGGTTCATGGCACGGTTAACGTTCTTACGAAGTTTCCTTGCCATACCGCTCATAGCACGGTGGCACTGTCCGATTGCAAGTGCCGGGTAGTTCAGAAGACGTTCTTCCAGAAGATCGAAGTCTGCCTCGTCTTCCAGTTCCTCTGCACTGTCTTTTACAAGCCAGCATACCAGTTTCTCGATCTTAGGTATAAACGGGAACAACACACATACAGTTGCTACACGGAATACAGTGTTCAGTAAAGCGATCGCAACAGGCGTCATGATCATGTCCATAAATCCGAAATGTACAATAACATTTACGGTATAGAAGATTACGGACCAGAGAATCAGACCAAATAAGTCATTGATCAGATAAACAAGTGCTGTACGTTTACCGTTTTTGTTCGCACCGATTGCAGAGATCAGGACTGGACATGCAGCACCTACACCGATACCGAGAACGATCGGGAATGCACTGGAAAATGTCAGGATACCTGTTACAGATAATGCCTGCAGTACACCGACTGTTGCAGATGCACTCTGAAGCACTGCTGTAAATGCGATACCTACCAGAATACCGATCAGCGGGTTGGAAAACATTGTCAGCATGTTTGTAAATGCCGGGCTGTCTTTCAGTGGTGAAACAGCACCGCTCATTGTCTGCATACCTGTCATCAGGATTGCAAAACCAAGCATGATATTACCGATGTTCTTGTGCACAGAACGTTTGCAGAACATACGCATGATAATACCGGCAATTGCTACTACAGCGGAAATTGTTGCAGTAGATAAGATCTTGGCAATTCCATTCTTTCCGTCAATGTAGGAAAGGCAGAGGATCCATCCGGTAATACTGGTTCCGATGTTGGCTCCCATGATAATACCGATGGCCTGTTTCAGTTTCATCATACCGGAGTTTACAAAACCGATAACCATTACAGTTGTTGCGGAAGATGACTGGATTACACTGGTAACTGCTGTTCCAAGTGCAACTCCTTTCAGCGGTGTGTTTGTCATTCGATACAGGAAAGCTTCCAGCTTATTTCCGGCGACCATCTTCAGGCCGTCACCCATCAATGACATACCAAACAGGAATAACGCTACTCCGCTTAATAATGACAATATCATTGAAAAAATTTCCATCATTTTCTCCTTTGTCGTCAGACCAATTTCCACCCTCATCCCGGGAAATCGGCGCATAATGTAAGCAGGTCATTTTTACCTGTTTCTAACAAGAATTTAACCTGCCTTTTACTTTTCCATTCTTATTATGTCACGTTGGACGCATTATTACAATGTTTGTTTTTTCAAAAATTATATTTTTTCCATAGCGTTGAAAATACTGTCTCTTTTTTCTGTGATTTTTTTGCAGTTTTCATAAAATTTTCTTGTATGTGAAAAAACACATCTAAACATAAGTAAGAATTGTATACAATAAATCGGACAGTAAGAAAGAATCCTGCCCGGAGGGCCTTTTTATGTCATGGAAACATTATGGAGTAATTTCCTCTGACATAAAAAGCATGGCGCAGAGTTATTCATACGCCATGCTCACTATACTTATTCTTCCTCAAATGCAGCCTTTAGTTTTTCCTGTATTTCTTTTACAGCTACCATATTGTTCAATCCAATGGCTTTTCCTGCTTTTTTTGCATTTGGAAGAAGATCTGCGCTACAGATAAACAGGTCTGCTGCTCCAGGAACTACATCATCAATTGTAGAATGTTCTACTGTAACCCCTTCTATTCCAAGATTCTTTAATGCTTTTTTTGCATTCATCTCCATTACAAAAGATGTACCCAGACCAGAACCACAAAAACACATAATTTTTTTAATCATCACTATTTCCTCCTTAATCATTGACCGGATTTTTATAATCTACTCCGCTGCCTTACTTAGTTAATCAGTTATATATACTGCTCATTGCCGCCCCTGTTGCAGCTTCCTCTTCACATTCTGCCAGAACAAGCTCTGTCCCAAACATATCTTCAATAATTTCACACAATACCGGATTTTTTCTCAGCCCGTTTCCAGAAGCAACCATATGTCTGATTTTTATTCCGGTTCCTTTCTGAATAGTCATATACATCTGATACAATTCAGTACTCATTCCTTTCAGAACACCATAGCAGAAATCTTCAGGAGTAAAATTTTCAGGACATATATGAGTAATACTGCCACTTTTTTCCGGATTTACACGTGTACCGTCAAATGTTGTTTCAACTTTAATCTTTCGGTCTTCAATTCTTTCACTATTCAGATCTTTCCCTGTTTCTGCCATCTTTTCCATTACTTTGTATAACGACTGATCCTGTCCGGTTGCTTCCTTCACTAATCTCCGGAAAAACTGCTCCAGAAGCGCATATGCTTTGCCTCCGCACAAGGATGCTCCGGCAAGCAGATATTTTCCTTTCAGGAAAGGTCTCGCTTCAATTCCATTTTCCGAAAAATTCTGAGTGGAAAGAACAGAAATCTGTCCACCGGTTCCCATATTGATCAGTAAAGTATTCTCCTCATCGCCTGCTGCTCCGAGAAAGCTTGCCTGGTTGTCCCCAATTGCTGTTGTAACTGTCCGTTCCTTATATGTACCCAATTTCTCTATTTCCGTACAGACATCTGGCAGCCAGTTTTCTTCTACCCCCAGTTCAGCCAGTTTTTCTTTTTCAAAACGCATCTTACGGCTGTCAAAGAATCCGAAACTCGCAGCATTGCTCACATGTACCAGAGGTTTTTTTCGTCCTGTCAAATACATTCCAAAATAATCCATAATCGTACAGAAACTCATCGCTGAATCCGGAAGCAAATTGTGCCTGATATTATAAATGTGTGTAACAAGTCCATATCCTGATGCAGCCTGAATCTTACATTTTTTCCGAATTTCTTCTGTTAAAGAAATATGATTCTCATCGCAGATACTTCCTCTGGCATCCTGCCATGTATATAATGGACTGACGCAATCTCCTTCTTTGTCAACATAAACCATTCCATGCATCTGCCCTGTAAGTCCGATTCTCTCAATATCCGGATACTTCTCCAGAAAATAATCCAGCAGGTTCACTGCTCTTTTCACAATTCCTCTGACATACTGTATTCTTTCCCATTCATTTTCAGTTATAATAAAGCATCCATTCTCTATTGTTTTTGCTTCCAGGATTTTTACCTTCCTGTTTTCTTCCTTTTCCAGAACAACACCGCTTATTGTTGTTGTCCCAATGTCAATTCCTGCCGTCTTCACAAATCATACCCTCTTCTTAAATGTTTTTCTCTTTCTTTCCGGTAACCATATTATATATAATTGGAAGCAGGAATAATATTACAATAATTCCAAACATCATATTATCACTGACAAGTTTTGTAAGATTTCCAAAGACAATACCTACAATTGTAAAATCTGTATCAGAAAAAGTTGTATTCGCAAATCCCATAGAACTTAACACCGGATACATTCCAGCGATCAGAAATGTGGCAACCACTCCATGTACAAACGCTCCTGTGATACAACCTTTTAATCCGCCTGTTGCATTACCACATACACCTGCAGTTGCTCCGCAGAAAAAATGGAGAACTGCTCCCGGAAGAACAATTGCTACTGCTATTCCTGCTTTTCCCATCAGTGCAAGAATTACCAGTGCCACAATTCCGCCAAGGAAGGAACAAAAGAAACCAATTAATACTGCATTTGGAGCATAAGGAAAAACAATCGGACAATCCAGCGCCGGTTTGGCGTTTGGCACCAGTTTTTCTGAAATCCCTTTAAATGCAGGAACAATCTCATTAATCAGCATACGTACACCGGATAATACAATATAAATACCTGCTGAAAATGTAATGGACTGAATAACCGAATAAATGATCCAGTTATTTTCACCGATAATTTCCGCAGCTTCAGCCGGAGCAGTGAAAACTGCTGCGCCAGATACTACGATATAGCATAAAAACATTGCCAGTGCAATCGAAATAGTATTCTCTCTTAAAAAAGATAAGGTTGTTGGAAAATTGATATCTTCTGTGGTCTTTGTATTTTCCTTTTTTCCAAACAGTTTTCCAATCTGTGCGCTCAGCCAGTAACAGCCACTTCCAAAATGTCCAAGTGCAAGGGAATCATCTCCTGTTATCTTCTCAATCGTCGGCTGCATGATAGCCGGAAATACTGACATTACAAGACCTAAAAGTAATGCACCTGCAATGATAATCTTTGCACCTTTTAATCCACTGATCGACATAAGAATGGAGATCAGACATGACATATATAATGCATGATGACCTGTAAGAAATATGTATTTCAGTTTTGAAAATCTTGCAAGAATAATATTTGCGCACATTCCAAGAGCAAATATAGAAGCTGTCTGTACTGCATAACTGTTTAATGCCAGTGAAGTGATTGCTTCATTATTCGGTACAACTCCTTCTACATGGAAAGCAGCCTGAAACAATTCGCCGAATGGAATAATAGAATCCTGAACCACACCTGCTCCTGCATTCAGAACAATAAATCCAAGTATTGTTTTAATCGTACCTTTAATGCATGTCTGTGGATCCTGACGCTGTAACAGCAATCCCAAAAGTGCGATCAGGCCAACAAAAATTGCAGGTGTTGACAGTATCTGCTGAATAAACTGTAAAATTCCAAGCATAATCCTTTTCCTTTCTTAAATACGTTCAAAATAATGATAAAGTGTCTGTTGATCCGGCGAAGCCAGTATTGACTCAACTTTTTCTTCGTCTGACAACAGTTCTGATATCTTTACCAATGCATCCACATGACTGTCACTATCCTTCGCTGCCAGCGTTACGAACAATTTTGCAGTTTCCTCTTTGCCTTCAAATGAAACCCCTTCCCTGAATAAAGTAATTCCAATCTGGGTTTCAATCGCTCCCTGTTCCGGTCTGGCATGCGGCATGGCAATGTTATCTGCAATCATAATATAAGGACCAAGCTTTTCAAGATTAGCAATAATTTCTTCTTTATAACAGCTTTTTACATAACCGCCCCGTTCCAGTGGCTGTACGGAGATTCTGATGGCGTTCTGCCAGTTATCTGCTCTTTGGCAAATCTGTACATTTTCCAATTTCACAAGTCCCATATCGCAACTCTTCCTTTCTGAAATTTTCTGTGTTTATCTGCCGATCGACTCTGTTCTTCTGAACTGGCTTTATCATATCATCAATTACTGTCCCATAGAAGTCCAGAAATTGTAACGTATTTATGCAAAAAAGATACTCCGGATCATGCTTTCTTTTCGCTTTGCAGGAAATAATTTACAGCAGAAAGTATCTCTGTTTTCGTGTTACATTTTGTAAGAATATCCAATACGTCTTCATTGCTGACAAGTTCAAGAATATCCTGTAGAATAGCGAGATGTTTTTCCTGGTCCTCCGCAGCCAGAACAATAATCATTTTCGCTTTTCTTTCTCCTGAAAATACAATTGGTTCCTTAAAAACAGTCAGTGAAACATCCAATGTATTCACTCCATCTTCTGGTTTTGCATGTGCAAGTAATACGGAATCTGTCAAAAACATATACGGTCCATAATATTGAAGCTGCATGATGATACTGTCCAGATATCGCTGTTCTATACTTCCGCAGTCAATCAGGCACTGTCCTGCATGCCTTATACTTTGCTGCCAGTTACATTTTTCTGAAATAATCCGTATCCGGTATTCATCAAGCATTTTATTTAACTTCAATTCCAGCTTGTCCTCTATGGCAAATTCCTGCATGCCGCCCTGAAGATATACTGTCAGATCATCCTTTAAATCCTTATAATTTTCCGGAGATATGTATTTTTTTATAACCTGAAATATCTGCTCCCGCCGGATCTCGATTTCTTTAGGCGCGATCAGTTTGTGATTCATAATGTTTCTTCGATCCAGTTCTGTCAGTATCGGATGGACTACTATACTTGGCACTACACTGTTAATTTTTACCGTTGTAATAATAAGATCACATACATCCTGAACATTCAGAAGATTTACAACTGCCCGCACATCTACAATCTCTGCAAATGGAAGCAATTTCTGCACCTCCCGTCTGATCATGTTTCCGGTGGACATTCCGTTTACACATACGATCAGAATTCTTAGTTTTTGATTATCTTTTTCGGATATTTTCAGTGCACTTCCGAAATGAAGTGCAAGGTATGCAGCCTCACTGTCAGGAATTGGAATTCCGATATTGTCTTCCAGTTTTTTTATTACTGTGCGGGTAATAGAAAAAAGATCCGGATATTCTTTCATCACATCATTTCCCAGTGTATTTCCAATCTGGATTCCGTACTGATAACGATAAAGCGATGTCCCAAGATGAATAAACAATCCCCTTTCCAGGCTTTCTCTGTCTTCAAAAATGACACAAGCTGTTTTTTCAAATTCAGCAATCATTTCTTTTACAAGATCCCGTATATATTGTCTGGATGGATTGGCAAAAAACTGCGGCGGAACTGTATTGACTCTTGATCCACACAAATGCAGAGCAAGGTAACACTGCTCTTCCAAAAGCAGATCCGGAAAATATTCTGCCACAAGTTTATATTCCCTGGTTTCCTTCATCTGGCTGATTTTCAGTCCCGGAAAAACAAGTGCCTGACGATGCCTGTACAAAAGCGGAATCATTGCAGCCATTGCAAACAATATTCCTTCTACATATCGGACCCCCAGTTCTTTTTCAATTTCTTTCATTTTCCTGTAATATACTTCTATTTTATCTGGAAAAAAGAAACGTAATGTGCCATTCTGAAATAATGAAAACATCTCATTAAAATACAGCATAAACAGTGCGCGAATCCGTACAGTGTCTCCTTCTATCTTATATCCTGTCTTTGAATGATATTCTAACTCCAGTTCATACTGTTCCAGACGTTCTGCCACTTTCTTCAAATCTTTAAATACCGTATTTCTGCTCACGTCAAAACATTCCGTTATCTGTTCCAGATAAACCGGTTTATTTGAATAAATAATATAGCAGATGATTCCCCGTTCCCGTTCCTCCGGTGAGAAAATATAAACTGTTTTCTCATTATTTATCTCCAGACAGTTGTTGATTCTTTCACGGTCTTTATATGGAATGAATAATCCTTTTTCTCTTACAATTTCAAGAGCTGGCATTCCAGCCTGCACCAGCCAGATATTCACTTTGCTGATATCATAATAGACAGTACGTCTTGAAACATCTAATATTTTCGTCAAAGTATCCATTGTAATATAATCTGTCTGTGCCAGTAACACATCTAATAATCGTTTTCCACGCTCGGATATATAAAGCAATGCCATAGTTTATTCCCCCTGTTTTTCTTTGTTTCCATTATATCCTATGTAAGTAAGTAATCATCCGTATCTGTTTTTTCATTTTTTATTCTGCTACAATCTCCTTAAAACTCAGGAGGTATTC
>CAKRWH010000003.1:0-209789 GCA_934416185.1 uncultured Blautia sp.
ATCCGTCTGATGAACCGAACTGGATTCGAACACCGTACCATGAGTCTTACTTATGAGGATGGAAAAAACCTGAACAGAGTTTTCCCTGGAAATCCGAATGGTACACTTAGTGACAGGATCGCTTATACTGTTGTGACAGAATTTTTCCCGAAGGCAGATTACTATGTGGATCTGCACTGCGGTGATGGATTTGAGGGACTGGTATCTTATGTATACTGTACAGGGGCAGCAGCTCCGGAAGTAGCTGCAAAGAGCCGTGAGATGGCGGAGATCGCACATGTAGATTATCTGGTAACTTCCATGTATGGAACAGGCGGAGCTTACAACTATGCCGGAAGCATGGGAATCCCAAGTATCCTGCTGGAACGTGGACACAGCTCCCGCTGGTGTGAAGACCTGGTGGCAGAAGACGTTCATGATGTAAAGAATATTCTCAGACATCTCGGAGTTCTTCGTGGTAAATCCCATATGCATGGAAAACCACCGGTAGAAGTAAGTCCTGTCATCTATGAGGACGCACCGGTATCAGGATGCTGGTATCCTGCGAAACAGCCGGGTGAGACATTTAAAGAGGGCGAAGTACTGGGAAGAATCTGTGATTACTTTGGACGTGAACTGTTTGTATACAGAGCGAAAATGGGGGGTATTATTCTTTACCAGACCATTAGTCTGTGTATTATGAAAGATACTCCGATGGTTTCCTACGGAACCTGGGATGAGGATACGCAGGGTAAGATAGAAGTTGGATGTGAAGTGTGCGGAAATGCAAAGCATAAGCATGGACACCATCATCACAAATCAGATGACAAGCATCATAAACGTCATGAACATCATAAGCATCATGAAGAAGTGTGATGTCTGTTTAAGTCAGAAAGCAGAGTATTAATACAGAATCACAGATAATAAAAAATACGACTATGCTGTATCTGTAAGATAAATTTCAGATATAGTGCAGCCGTATTTTGGTATGTGTTGAAAATATGTTGTTTATTGTAATGGCTTTTTTGATTTATGAAGTCGGTTTATGAAATGAACCGCTCATAATGTCTGATATGGAACTATAAAAATTAAGCAGAAGCATCATTAATCTTCGTGAAATAGAATTTGAGTAAAAAATCTCACATCTGAGTCATCTGCCCAGCAGACCATACCAACTGCGTCAGCCATTTTCTGGGCATCAACACTGTAGGCGGACATACAAGAACAATTCTTGTACGGCCCTGCACTCATGATCAGGACATCTTCTTTTCCATTTTCCTGCATCCATTTGGCAAGCTGTTCCGTAAGAATATTCTGAGCATGCTTTGCCTGTTTGAAAAGAATCGGATCCATAACCGGGTCTTTCAGAACAGTCTGGAGAACCAGTGCTTTCTCATATTTTAATGCTTTCTCATGCATTTCCTCAACAGTGCCGCAGGCAGGCGGACATGCAGGAACCAGGTTATAATTTCCACAGAGATTGTCCTCACAGAACTGTCTGTATTCCGGCACAAATACCAGGTCTTTTGTATCCATGATCGCTGCATTTGCGAATCCCATGGAAAGTGCTTCCTTTATTAAATCCATAAAAAAGTCTCCCTTCTTAACTTGGAGTGTTTGTCTTTGATCTGTTACGATTATAACATTTTGAGGCAAATAAAGACAGAGATATTGAGACAAAAATATAAGGAGACTATGCTGGAAATACAGAATAGAAATTGGTATAATAAACGCATTAAGTTTTATCTGTGAGAGGATTTGAATGGATATGATAAATGAAGCTGGTAAGGGAGAAAAAACGAAATATCGTCTTGCGCAGTCGATGAAAGAGTGTATGAAAACAACATCTGTAGACAGTATTACGGTAAAACAGATCACAGAAAACTGCGGTGTTACCAGACAGACTTTCTATCGAAATTTTATGGACAAGTTTGACCTGATCAACTGGTATTTTGATAAGCTTCTGGCGAAATCTTTTGAACATATGGGAATGGGAAAAACGGTTTATGATGCGCTGGTAAAGAAATTTACCTACATTCAGGAAGAGCATATTTTCTTTGCGGCGGCATTTAAGTATGACAGCCAGAACAGTCTGCGTCAGCATGACTTTGAACTGATTTTGGCTTTCTATGAGAATCTGATACATGAGAAAACAGGAAGAATTCCGGATGAGACGATACATTGTATTTTGGAAATGTACTGCCAGAGTTCCATTTATATGACTGTAAAATGGGTGTTGGGAGAACTGGAATGTACACCAGAGGGACTGGCAAAAATTCTGGTTGATGGAATGCCGGGAAAACTTTCAGAGTTATTTGAAAAACTGGAAATATTGTCATAAATATAACAAATTATTTCCAGAATTATATAGTGTCAGAAGATTGTAATTAAAAAGACAGGTGCGGTGAGAACTGATAAAAATTCAGTTGATTTAACTTTGTAAAGTGTTGATTTTAAAAGAATTTTTGCTTTGTATTAATGCATAATTTTGAATGTTAATTTTCGTGTCTATTGCACAAATTTTGGTAGAAAGTTACACTTAGGCGAAAGTGTAACTTTCTTTTTTAATTTTATATTGTTAAGATAATAACAAAGATAAGCAATGCGGAAGCTTACCGAAGACAAAATAAATTGTGTTCTGCGATACATCAATACTACAGAATACTGAAAGGAATGGAAATCATTATGGCAAACAGAATTAATTTAAATCAGACATCTTATCATGGAGCAGGAGCAATCGAGGAGATTGCAAACGAAGCAAAAGCACATGGCTTTAAGAAAGCTTTTGTATGTTCTGACCCTGATCTTGTAAAATTCCATGTAACAAGCAAAGTTACAGATATTCTTGAGAAGAATGGACTTGCATATGAACTGTACTCAGACATCAAACCAAACCCGACAATCGAGAACGTACAGCACGGTGTTCAGGCATTTAAAGATTCTGAAGCTGATTATCTGATCGCAATCGGCGGTGGTTCTTCCATGGATACTTCCAAAGCAATCGGTATCATTATTGCAAACCCTGAATTCGAAGATGTAAGAAGTCTGGAAGGTACAGCTCCGACCAAGAAACCTTGTGTACCGATCATCGCAGTTCCGACAACTGCAGGTACAGCAGCAGAAGTAACAATCAACTATGTTATCACTGATGTAGAAAGAAAACGTAAATTCGTATGTGTTGACCCACATGATATGCCGATCATCGCAATCATTGATCCTGAGATGATGTCCTCTATGCCAAAGGGACTGACAGCTTCCACAGGTATGGATGCTCTGACTCATGCAATCGAAGGATACACAACAAAAGCTGCATGGGAAATGACAGATATGTTCCACTTAAAAGCAATCGAACTGATCTCCAAATCTCTTCGCGGTGCTGTAGAAAACACCAAAGAAGGACGTGAGGGAATGGCTCTTGGCCAGTACATCGCAGGTATGGGATTTTCTAACGTAGGTCTTGGAATCGCTCATTCCATGGCTCATACACTTGGTGCTGTTTATGATACACCACACGGTGTTGCATGCGCTATGATGCTTCCGATCGTTATGGAATACAATCAGGAATGCACAGGTGAGAAATACCGTGAGATCGCCAGAGCAATGGGCGTAAAAGGTGTAGATGAAATGTCTCAGGATGAATACAGAAAAGCAGCAATCGATGCTGTTAAGAAACTTTCTGTTGATGTAGGAATTCCGACTAAACTGGAAGCGATCAAAGAAGAAGACCTCCAGTTCCTGGCAGAATCCGCACACGCAGACGCATGCGCACCAGGCAACCCGAAAGACGCAAGCGTAGAAGATCTGAAAGATCTGTTTCGTAAGATTATGTAATTCGACTCAACTGAAATTTAAGTAAATATAAAAAAGCGCGATTCGTAACGGCAGATTTCCTGATTAGGAGAAACGTTGTGGATCGTGCTTTTATATGTTAAAGAAAAATTACCAGATTTTGATCGGACGAATAGGGTAATCTGTTTTATTGATTTAAAGATGTACAATTATTTTTCAGAAGAAAGATATTCTTGTATTTTCGTGTCAATAAATTCCTGCATTTCAGGGACGCTGTGCCTGCGTCTGGATGCGCATTCCTGTGCCTGGCAGTTGCAGATAAAGCATTTTCGGAATGTATTTCGGGACATTTTATTTCCGTCTGGATCAAGGACGTCAATATCGAAAAGTCTGCCGAGTGGATGATTTTCTTCGATATAGGTCATGGCATCTTTGATGCGTTTACTGTCTTTACAGTCGACTGCAAGGATCAGTTCGTTGCCTGTCTTTTCATTATATTCTACAGATTCCAGAATAGCGATATGATTATCTTCCAGATATTGAAGAATATAGTGAGTACCACTGTGGAATACTCTTGTAATATCTTCATTTGTTTTGACCGGACCAGGAATGTTCATGCAGAAAGAAATAATAGTAGTATGATATTTCTCCCGATACTCATCCTGTTTTCTGGCACGCCGTTCCCGGCAGTCCAGCATATCTGTAAGTATTACGGTTTCTCCGTGTAACATAATCTGAGCCTCCTTTATCAGTAATGAATCACATTTTCATGTTCCTGAATTTTTTTAATAATCTCGTCTGCTTCAGAATTTGTAAAGAATTTATATGTGGCTTCCGGAACAAGTGGTTTAATGGAATCAATTTTTCCATCATGGATTGCCTGCCGTACAGTTGAGGCACTGATGGCAGTTCCGTTATATTCCAGGCGCGGCACAATGATGCATTCAATATCTGATTTCGGCAGTTCCTCTGCCATGATCTGGTTGTAAATCCCTGTCACCTGACTGGTTGGTTCTTCGCCTACATATCTGCGGTTAATATGCAGCGTCTGTGCGATAGACTTAAAGATTGTAAGATCCAGTAAAGCATGCCCGGTGATAACAGAAGATTCATCCTTCTGAAAATAACTTGGAAAAGTTGCATTACTGATAATATAAGGACCGCTGTCGTGATAGCAGATATTTGGCAGATGAGAAGTAGCCTCTATAATCAGCCGTTTACGCACAGAATAAGGTACCAGACTTGCATCCTCACTTACCATGAACAGATGCAGAATATCGTTTTCCGCGGCAGCCTTTTCTACCAGATATAAATGTCCGTTAGTGAATGGATTGGCATTCATGACAAGAGCGGCGATATTCTGAGCATTCTGGGAACATTCTATATTATTATCATAAGAGGGAGTGTTTTTAGGACAGCTATTCTGGAGTTTTCTCAGATAATTAGAAAATCCAGTCCGCTTATTCTCCATAAACACAAGCTGATCAGATACCCTTGCAATCTCTGAGAACCCAAGATCCCCGAAGAATTTCGCAGTATCGCATTTCGTATAAAGAAACAGATGCGTATTCCCACGCTCAAACTGAATTTCGATCAGATGAGTTACAATCTCATTCATAAGCCCCTCACCCTGATGCAGGTGACTGACTGCCATACACCTCAGAGTATTACCGAAGAGACTGCCTGTGGCAATAATATTCATATCTTCATCATACATCCCACATGTATAATCCAGATTAGGATCTCTGCGGATTCCTTCTTCCTGAAGCAGCTTCTCAATCTGAGAATTTGCAAAGCGGTCGTTAGGATATATTTTTGCTATACTATAGTTTGACATAAAATTTACTCCTGTAGATTTAATTCAAAATAAAAGTAGTGTTATTTGAATTATAAATAAAATTTGGCTAAAAGTAAATGATACAGCTTATTCTGAAAAGGAATATAAAAATAAGAAAATCCCCCGCAATTTGCGGGGGGACATTTTATTACTCATCAGCCATTGCCTCCAACTCTTACATTGTCTTTGTTATAATCTTACCTTCTTTTACCTGCTGTGCAGATTTATGAAGCTGTGTCATATTTTGTTCAGAATAAAAAGAATCAGATGAATGTTCAATATCAAATGATAATTTAGAATCCTTTGGAATTTTTTTGTATAAATTATCAATAGGTGTAGTATTAACGGACATAATATCCTTACTTTTTATTACATGGAAAACAAACAGATAGTTTTGTCATACAAACAGCAGATCATGGTTTACTGTAGTGTAAAACAATTCCCTGCATTTTTCCAAATCTTTCGTCTGGCCCAATACCCACATCATTTTGGTAACAGATGCTTCGAGGGTCATGTCGTAGGATTCCAGTACCGGGAATTTGTCTTTGATGACTTTTCCTACCTGATAGACTTCCATATCGCTTCCTTCATGTGTGACCTGTGTTGCCATGCAGACCAGTTTGCCGGCTTCCATCCAGTCGGAGAGGGCGTGGAGGAAGCTGTCGTTTCCGTAATTGGGGAGCCCACCGACTCCGAAGGATTCGATGATTAGTCCATCATAGGAAGGTGCCAGCATATCCAGGATCTTACCGTCTGTACCCGGGATCAGCTTCATGAGAAAGATCCGGTTATTCATTTCGTGATAAAAGACAAGTGGCCGTGTATTCTGGTCTTTGTCATCAATGTAAAAGATGATCCGGCTGTCGTGGATGGAAGCGATATCCGGATAATTAATGCTGGAAAAAGCATTGTAACTTTTGGAAAATTCTTTTTTTGCTCTGGTACCTGCGATAACTTTTCCGCCGAATACAATGCAGATGCCGTGTGCTCTGTCATGGGATGCGAAACGAAGGCTGTCCAGGAGATTGGAACGGGCATCTGTGATCGCCAGATCGATGGGTTTCTGTGCGCCTGTGATAACGATCGGGCGGCGATTGTTCTGGATCAGGTAAGAGAGTGCAGCTGCTGTGTAAGCCATAGTATCAGTGCCGTGGCAGATGACAAAGCCGTCATAAAATTCATATTTTTTCTCAATAAGTTTCGCAAGCTCCAGCCAGTGGGAAGCACAGACATTGGTACTGTCCAGTGAAAATGGCTGGATGGTATCAATAGTGCAGAAATCTCTGGCAGCAGGGATATACTGCAGCAGTTCTTCGGCAGAAATCTGCGGGGAAAGTCCGTCTACCGTATATTTAGATGCAATGGTACCGCCTGTGGCGATAAGCAGGATTTTTTTCTTCATAACAGTTGTTGAAACTCCTTATAATATTTGTGGCAAGTCCACCATTGCTTATTGCTTTGTGCATTGAAGCAAAGGACTTGCCCAGTTAAAAAGCTGTGGAACAGCTATTAGGATATAAGCAGACATTGTCTGGCTTGATTGATTGTTTGGGTCTAAATTCTAATTTGTGTCTGATAATGATAATTATACAGATATAAAATAATAAACACAAGCAAAATGCCTGTTTACAGGGTTGACAATAATCGGAGTTTAGCCTACTATTATCTCTAATAGGAGCTGGCTTTTAATAATGAAAAAGCTGGCTGTTTTACTGTGTGGTATATAGATACCAGAGAGCGGATAGCTAGATAGAAAAAAGATGTGTGGAAATCGCTTGGTGGTACATAAGAGAAGATGGAGGATAAGTAAATGGAAAACTGGAATGATGTAAAACTGGTGCCGGAGTTTTCAGAGCAGGGCGTAGACTGCTATCGTCTGGAGGGCGGAAACTACGAGAATGAATATTATGTGGTTTCTGAGGCGGAGACAAGAAAGCTTTTGAATACACCGGAGGTAGTTGGATATGAGGTTTATCATTGCCTGATCCCGTCCACTTCTCAGATGCTTTACTACTTCAAGGAGCAGAAGAAAGTTACAACTGCGAATATTCTGTCAATCCTTCGCGGAGCATTAAATTACCCGCTTGAAGAAAGCTGCTACAGAGAACATATCCGTGTTCATGACATCAGCTTCCTTTCCAGTGAGCGTGTGTTCAATGAAGATGAGATTGCAGGTCTGGAAATTAAATACAGTAAGCTGACAATGGTGCCGGACAGCACACTGCTGATCGGTGATATTATTGCAACAGGCGAGACTCTGATTCACTGCTTACGTTATGTAACAGACTTCTACAGAGAACACGGTGCAAGACTCCGCAACATCATTATCTTTACGATCGGCGGAACTACAGGAATTACGATCCTGGAGCGTCTGACAAAGGAAATCCGCGAGTTCTGGCCAGAGTTTGAAGGATTTATCACAGTATATTATGAAGGAATCTTCAGCACCTATCAGGACAAAGGTGTATCCGGCATCAATCTCCCGGATGTAGACTTTTACTGGAAAGATGGCATCATTGCACCGGAATTCAGAAGAGAGACCTTATCTATGAGAAATCCGTTATTTGAGAAATGCATCATTTATGATGGCGGTGCGAGACGTTATGAGATTCATGAGCATGTAGAAGAAGTGTTGGAGTTCTGGAAAGAAATGCTGGCCCGTGCAGACAAGATTGATTTTAAAGCTTTGCTGGATGAGAAACTTGGTTATGCAACACCAATCAGTTTTGAGGACTGGATGAAAGCCAATCATTATGAAAAGATCAGCCCATCTGTAAATAAATGGTTATATAAACAGGAGCAGGGTTATATCCAGAGTATGCAGGATGTTACATTGAAAGAGATTGCAGAGGAGAGAATCCAGGAATTTACAACTGCGTTAAAGAAATATATTCTTTAAAATTTAGAAAAAAATAAGCTTGTGTGATGCGGATGGTTAGTTTAAAAATTAATTTGCAGATACACTGGCTGCTCATAAAACTGAATAGTTAAGAATTTATTATTCGTTTAAAACAAGAACAGCTGGAATATTGCGGAGTTAATTTCAACGTAGTGTTCTGGCTGTTTTACGCATATCAGGATAAACCTGGTTTTTGACAGAGCAATAGGAAAGGGAGTAAATGAAATAAATTATGGAATACAATCTGACAGAAGGCAGCATTACAGGGAAACTCCTGAAGTTTGCATTTCCTCTTATGATAGGAAATCTTTTGTAGCAATGCTATAATATCGCGGATACACTGATCGTGGGTCGTTTTCTGGGGGCGATCACGCTGGCTTTGAATTTCCTGGTGGTATGGAAATTGGGATTGATTATTCGGTTACTGCAGATTCCGGCAGAGATCCAGGGACTGATGAGAGATTATCTTTGGATTATTTTTATGGGAATGGTGGCTACCTTCTTATATAATTATTTTGCTAATCTGTTGAGGGCAGTAGGAAATTCAGTAGTGCCGCTGATATTTCTGGCTTTCTCTGCTGTACTGAATATTGTGCTGGATCTGTTGTTTGTGCTTGTTTTTCATTGGGGAGTGAAAGGAGCAGCAGGTGCAACGGTATTTTCCCAGTATGTTTCAGGTGCAGGGATCATGATTTATTATTATGTGAAATTCCCACATCTGAGAGTGAATAAATGTCATATGAAGTGGGATACTTCTATTCTGAAAGAAATTACAGGGCTGTCTGTGCTAACCTGTATGCAGCAGTCTATTATGAATCTGGGTATCCTGATGGTACAGGGGTTGGTCAACAGTTTTGGAACTGCGGTTATGGCGGCATTTGCGGCAGCAGTGAAGATTGATTCCTTTGCCTATATGCCTGTTCAGGATTTTGGAAATGCGTTTTCGACTTTTGTGGCGCAGAATTATGGTGCAGGAAAGAAAGACAGGATCAGACAGGGAACGGGAAGTGCGGTCAAGCTTTCCTGTGTGTTCTGTTTTGTAGTGAGTGCACTGGTGTTTATCTTTGCGGCGCCTCTTATGAGAATTTTTATTGAAGCATCCAGACCGGATATTATTGAGATTGGTGTGGGATATCTGCGAATCGAAGGAAGTTTTTATTTTGGGATTGGAGTTCTGTTTTTATTATATGGATATTACAGGGCGGTCAATAAGCCGGCAATGTCAGTGGTACTTACTGTGATTTCCCTTGGAACACGTGTTGTGCTGGCTTATGTGCTGTCAGCTGTTCCTGCTATTGGAGTAAAAGGCATCTGGGCAGCAGTTCCGATCGGATGGATTCTGGCGGATCTGACAGGTCTGATCTATATGCGGAAAGTTACATCGTATACAGGTAAGGGTGTTTAACCAAATAGCGAAGCGGATTGCGAATATCTGTTTGACTCGAAAATAGAATGCAGCAGGATTGTTTATAAAATGATTATAATTCAAACATCAATTGAACACATTTTTCCTGTATGATGAGGAAGTAATGGGGAAGGCTTTGCATCGCAAAGCGTGTTGCTGGCTGCGGGGTGAACAGTAACAGTTTTACAGGAGAAATAAATATGACAGATGAAGAATACTATGAATTTATACAACCGTATGAGGATGCCAAACAGATGCTCCTTACACGTCTGGATGTACTAAACCATAACCTGTACGGGGAAGCGTCTGCGAGACCGATCCACAACATTCAGTGCAGGATAAAGAAGAAGCAGAGTATTGAGGAGAAGCTGCAACGCAAGGAAAAAGAGCCTACTGTGATGAATGCAAAAGATTATTTGCAGGATATTGCGGGAGTCAGGGTAATCTGTTATTTTGTAGATGATATTTATAACCTGACAGAGATCCTGAAGAGTCAGAGTGACCTGATCGTGATTAAGGAACGTGACTATATTGGCAGTCCGAAACCTAACGGATATCGAAGCTATCATGTCATCGTAGGTGTGCCGGTATATTGTCTGGATGGAATGGAATATTTTCCGGTGGAGATACAGTTTCGAACTATGTCCATGGATTTCTGGGCAAGCATGGAACATCGAATTTCTTATAAGAAAGAACGAGCGGACAAAGAACAGCTTCGCGATGAATTACGGGAATATGCAAATATGCTGGTAGAAATCGAGAGCAGATTTGAACAATATAATGAGGCGGATCACCAGCAGGAAAGAATATCCGCCAGAGCAAAAAAAGAAGAACAGCCACTGTAAAATGGTGGAGGTTCTTCTTTTTTGTGGATCAGAAATTTTGCACAAACTTATCGATGTAATAAATAGCTGCACCAACAGCGGAAGCAGCAGTGCGGTAGTGGCAGACACGGATATAACTGCCGTCTTTTTCAAATGGGTTCAATTTGATTGCCTTCTCGCGGAAATCATCAAGATAGTCGGACATATAAGCACCTACATTTCCGCCAAGAATGACATCGCAGTCGAAACACATACGCAGGTTATTTACTGCAATGGCAAGATGATCCATATATTCATCAAACACATTCAGAATTCCTCTACTATTTCCAGACTTCAGTATCTCAAAAAATTCTTTCAGATTGCCTTCAGTAAAATCCGTCAGTGTATTGGCATTACAGTAAGCATCCAGGCAGCCGTCACGACCACAGTAACAGCGTTTTCCGTGCGGAACAATGGTGATATGACCAAATTCACCACCTCGATTATTGGAACCAGTATAAATACTTCGGCCATTCATGTAGGCTCCACCGATACTGCTGCTAAGAGAAAGATAGACAACAGAATCTGTATAGTCGCCTTTCCAGCTTTCAGCCAGACCTGCAGAATTAGCGTCATTGAAAAACAGATACGGCTCATGAATATAATTACTGAAAAAGTTGTAGATATTCAATGAAAGCGGGATTACCGTTGCATATGTAACTGTTTTACGGTCTTCTCCGATAATAGCGGGAAGAGAAATACCTACACCCAGAAGTCTGGAGCGGTCTTTTATGTTGGAAGAAACAATAGTTTCGAATTCTTCCTGAAGAATGGAAAAGTATTCGTGAGTTTCTCTGAAAGGAATCCGCATTCGCTTGCTGTCGATAATGTTCAGAGCCAGATCGATCAGTACGATAGTAAGGTGATTACGGGTGATATCGATTCCAACAGCATAGCGGGAATTGGAAACACACTGATAAATTACGGCCTTTCTTCCGCCGGTTGACTGAAATTCACCGGCGTTTTCAATCAGACCTTCTTCCTGCAGTGCATTCAGATTCCGTGTAGTTGTAGGAAGACTGATTCCCAGCGCCTGAGAAACTTCCTGACGGGAACTCTGCCCGTTAAAATATAAAAATCTGTAAATATCTCCGGATATTGTACTTTTTGTAAAGAAATCATTCATGAAATCCATCACACTCCTGTTCTGATATAATATTACCACTTTTCTGACAAAAATGCCAGCACTTAATAAAAACTTTTGTTAAAAGACTAACATAAATAATGTTAATAAATTATCAATAAATATAAAAAGAAAGTAATAATATTAATTATGCACAAAAATATAAGAATAAAATGCAATACTATTTACAAACTTAAATAAAAGTATTGACATAAGTGGCGCGGAAGGATATACTCTTAATCAGAAAAGCAAACGAAGCAAAATTGAAATTGAGAAGGCGGTGAAGTAATGGACGAAATCAAGATGCGCGTCAGCGGAGTAGAGAAATCTTTCCCTGGTGTAAAGGCATTAAGTGGTATTGATTTTGCAGTGAGAAAAGGAACCGTTCATGCGTTATGTGGGGAAAACGGAGCGGGAAAATCCACACTGATGAAGATCATCATGGGACTTTATCAGGCAGATAAAGGTCAGATCTATCTTGATGAGAAACCGGTAACGATCAAAAATCCTATACAGGCAATGGAAATGGGAATTTCCATGGTAGCACAGGAATTAAACTACGTTCCGGAGCTTTCTGTTGAAGAGAATCTTTTCCTTGGAAGACTTCCGGTAAACAAATTCGGAAAGGTTGACTGGAAGAAGATCAGAAGAGATGCGAAGCAGTTCCTGAAAGATGAGAATCTTCCATATGAACCGACACAGAAACTGAAAACTCTTACAGTGTCTGATATTCAGATGCTTGAGATCATTAAAGCAGTTACAAATAATGCACAGGTTATCATCATGGATGAGCCGACATCCTCTATTACAGACAGAGAAGTCGAGAACCTGTTTAAAAAGATTGAGGAATTGAAGGCACAGGGAATTTCAATCATTTACATTTCACATAAAATGGAAGAAGTTTTCCGTATTGCAGATGATATCACAGTCTTAAGAGATGGAGCGGTTGTTTCTACAGACAGAGCTGAGGATCTGGATCTGGATACAGTCATTGCAAGAATGGTTGGACGTAAGCTTGATAATGTATATCCGAAAGAAGAGGTAAAGATTGGATCAACAGCACTGGAAGTAAAGAACTTCTCAAGAAAAGATCTTTTCGAAGATATCAACTTCCATGTATCTAAAGGTGAGATTGTTGGATTTGCGGGTCTGGTAGGTGCCGGAAGAACAGAAACAATGAGAGCAGTCTTCGGACTTGATCCTCATGATTCCGGACAGATACTGATCAACGGACAGGAAGCAAAGATTAAATGTCCACATGACAGTATTCAGCAGAAGATGGTAATGCTTTCAGAGAGCAGACGAGACGACGGAATTATTCCTGTTCGAAGTGTTATGGAAAATGCCAGTCTGGCCAGCCTTGAGAGAATTATTTATAAAGGATACACGCACAAAGCAAAAGAGAAAAAATCAGTCAAAGAAAGCTTTGACAAGATGCATGTAAAGACACCAACTCTTGATACTGCGATCTCCACTCTTTCAGGTGGAAACCAGCAGAAGGTGCTTCTGGCAAGATGGCTTCTGTGTGAGCCGGATATCATGATCCTGGATGAGCCTACAAGAGGTATTGATGTCGGAGCTAAATTTGAGATTTATAAACTGATCACAGATATTGTAAAAGAAGGCAAAGCCGTAATTATGGTTTCATCAGAACTTCCGGAACTGATCGGAATGTGTGACAGAATTTACATTATGTGTCAGGGAAAAATAAGCGGATGCATCAACAGAAATGAATTTTCTCAGGAGACCATTATGAAATTTGCTACTGGTCTGAAAAACAGCTGATCGTGCGGAGGGTAAAAAGATGAAAGCAAAAAAATCAACCAATTTACAAAAATTCAGTATTTATATCGTACTGCTCGTATTGTTTGTGGCCTGTAGTATAATCAGCCCTTACTTTCTTCAGTACAGCAACCTGATCAACGTTACCAGACAGTTATGTGTGGGAATTCTGATAGCATACGGCGAAATGCTCCTGATCATCAGTGGATTCCTTGATCTGTCAGTTGGTTCAGTACTGGCGCTGGCCGGTGTATACTCAGTATCTGTATACAAAGCAACAAACTCCATTCTGCTTGCTCTGATCGTAGCAGTGGCAACAGGTATCGGATGTAACCTTGTAAACGCATTCTTTATCGCTGAATTTAATGTTCCGGCATTTATCGCAACTCTTGGTATGCAGCAGGCAGCCAGAGGTCTTGCACTTTACTTTACAGGCGGACAGAACATTCTTCAGTTAGGCAATTTTGTTAAGATCGGACAGGGAATGGTTGGACCGATTCCGGTTCCGGTAATTCTGGTAATCATTGTTACAGTTATCGTATGGTACCTGGTAAACAACACAAGATACGGACGTGCACTGTATGCAATCGGCGGCAGCCGTCCTGCAGCAGAAGCGAGCGGTATCAATGCAAAGAGAAACATTTATAAATCTTACATATTAAACGGTATTATGACAGGCCTCGCAGGTATGATCTTCATGGCAAGAAACAATGCCGGTCTTCCAAACGGCGCGATCGGATATGAAATGACAGGTTTAACTGCAGCCATCGTTGGTGGTACTTCCTTTACAGGTGGTATCGGTACTGTAAGCGGAACTATCGCAGGTGCATTTATCATTGGTTTCCTTGAGAACGTTATGAACCTTCTGGGTGTTAACTCTTATATTCAGCAGATCATTGAAGGTGCAATTATCGTACTGGCAGTTGCATTTGATGTAGTAAGCAAATCCAAAAAGTCCAGAAAAGTTATTATCGTAAAAGATGAAAGCAAAGAGTCAAAATAAAAAACAAAAAGCAATGCAAAATAAAATCCCAAACTATCCAAATTAAAAGGAGGAAAAATTTTATGAAAGCAAAAAAAGTTGGAGCGTTATTATTAGCAGGTGTTATGGCAGCATCTATGGTTTCCGCAACAAGTGTAAGCGCAGCTGACGCAAAGAGAGTGTGCTTCGTAGCACGTGCCAGTGCTGATACATTCGCTGCATGGCTGACAACTGAAATGAAAAAACAGGCAGAGAACTATGATGATATTGACCTTACATGTGTAAGCGGTGAAGGTGATGATAATAAAGAGAACGGTCTTCTTGAAGATTGTATCACAAAACAGTATGATCTCGTTATCGTACAGTCCAACAACAATGGTGCACAGGCTCCATATGTTCAGCAGATTATAGATGCAGGTATCCCTGTTGTTACAACAAACCCGACAACACATCAGAATGACCTTGACGGTGGAGATGACACATCAGTTATGGCCGGAACAGGTACAGTCGATGCAGACCCGATCGAGCAGGCAAAAGTCAGCGCTGAAAGAGCTGTAGATGAAATTCCTGAAAATGCAAACGTTGTTGTATTAAAAGGACCATCCGGAAACTATCACGCTGATAAGAGACGTGAAGCATGGGATCAGTACTTCTTTGACAAACGTTCTGATGTAAAAATTCTTTATGAAGATTTTGCAAACTGGAACAGTGATGAAGCACTTACACTGATGGAATCCTGGGTACAGGCAGGAACACATATCGACGCTATCATTTCCATGAATGATAACATGGCAGCTGGTGCGATCGAAGCAATCAGAGAAAACAAAGATTATTTCAACGAAGACGGAACACCAAACTTCCTTGCATATGGTGTTGACGGAACAGCTCAGGGATGCCTGCTGATCAAAGAAGGCCTTCTGACCTCAACAGCATTACAGTCTGCAGCAGACCTTGCTGAAAAGAACATGGAATATGCAGAAAAGATCGTTAATGGTGAAATGGAAGTAACAGACGTAAACGACTATGTAGATGCTCCGGAAATCAATGCAGATAACGTAGATGATTATATCCAGATTTATATTGACAACGGCGAACTTACAGAAGACGACGTAAAAGCAGCCGAGGAATAAGAAGGAATCAGCATTGCCCGGTGTGAAATTCATACCGGGCAATCTGTGGTTGACTATCCGGTTATTTCAGACAGAATGCAGCAAACAGAAAGGGGAAACATATCATGAAAAAAATGTTACAGAAAAGTGCAGTTATGAGAGGCACTGACAATATGGTGATCAAAGAAGTTCCAGTTCCGGAGGTAAAAGACAAAGAAGTTCTTGTATCTCTGGAATATGTAGGAATCTGTGGTTCCGACGTACATTACTATCACAATGGAAACTGCGGAGCATATAAAGTAGACCTGTCTCAGGACTTCATGCTTGGACATGAGTGCGCAGGTACTATCGTAGAAGTTGGCAAAGATGTAGAGAATCTTAAAGTAGGTGACAGAGTTGCTCTGGAACCAGGAATTACCTGTGGTAAATGCGAATTCTGTAAATCCGGTCATTACAATCTCTGCCCGGATGTTGTATTCCTTGCAACACCTCCTGTTCAGGGCTGCAACGAAGAGTTTATCGCTTTCCCTGAAGATATGTGCTTTAAACTTCCTGACAATGTATCCACTAAAGAAGGTGCACTGATCGAGCCATTATCTGTAGGTTTCTATGCAGCAGAACAGGGTGCAGTTGGAACTGGCGATACAGTTGTTATCCTTGGATCCGGATGCATCGGTCTTGTAACATTACTTGCATGCAAAGCTCACGGCGCAGGACAGATCATCGTAGCTGACCTTGTACAGGCCCGTCTGGATAAAG
The DNA here is from genome assembly GCA_934416185.1 of uncultured Blautia sp. Classification (GTDB taxonomy): domain Bacteria; phylum Bacillota; class Clostridia; order Lachnospirales; family Lachnospiraceae; genus Blautia_A. The sequence goes on from CAKRWH010000003.1 coordinate 16,528, forward strand.
CTATGGAATTAGGCGCAACAGCAGTTATCAACAGCGGAAAAGAAGACGCTCTTGAGAAAATCAAAGAACTCACTGGCGGACGTGGAGCAGATGTTGTATTCGAGACAGCAGGATCACCTGTAACAATCGCTCAGACTCCATTTATCGTAAGAAGAGGTGGAACAATTACATTAGTTGGTATTTCTTCCAAAGAGGAGATTACATACAATTTCGCACAGATCATGGACAAAGAAGCTACCATCAAATCTGTATTCCGTTACAAAAACATTTATCCAAAAGCAATCGCAGCGGTTGCAAGCGGAGCTATCAATGTTAAGAGCATCGTAACTCATGAATTTGATCTGGATCATATTAAAGATGCTTATGATGAGGCTGTAAACAACAAGACAGACCTTGTAAAAGCTGTTATCAAAATTAAATAATAGTAATCAGAAAATCCTTACGATTCAGTAATGCAAAATAAAGTTCCCTGTTTGATCTGTATAACGTAGCAGACAGGGAACTTTTTTGTGTATCTTTTTTTGCGCTTTTCTTGCATATTTCTGTGTTTTCCTTTATAATGTAACGTATCAGTGTTTTACCAAACTAAAGGGAAAGAGGAACAAAGAAATGAAGAAATTATGGGACAAATGGACAGAGATCGCTCTGGTAAAGAGGATTCTGGTGGGCCTGATCCTGGGTGCGATTCTTGGAATCGCTGTACCGCAGGCAACAGGTATTACAATCCTGGGTGATGTCTTTGTAAGTGCATTAAAGGCTATTGCGCCGTTACTGGTATTTTTCCTTGTTATCAGTTCTCTGTGCAATGCAGGAAAATCTCATGGCGGTGTTATTAAGACGGTTATCATTCTGTATATGTTCAGTACAGTACTGGCAGCAGTGATCGCAGTATTTGCAAGTATGGCATTTCCTGTAAAGTTGACACTTGCTACAGCAGCAACAGATACAAGTGCACCGCAGGGTATTGCAGAAGTATTAAATAATCTGCTTCTGAATGTAGTTGCAAATCCGGTATCATCGTTGGTAAATGCAAACTATGTAGGAATCCTGATGTGGGCAATCCTGCTGGGACTTGCATTCCGTGTAGCAGATAAGATGACTAAAAAAGTTCTGGCTGATGTTGCAGACGGAATTTCTATGGTAGTAACATGGATCATTAACCTTGCACCTGTAGGAATCTTTGGCCTGGTATTTAATACAGTATCAACCAATGGTCTGGAGATTTTTACAACATATGGAAAATTACTTGTCCTTCTTGTAGGATGTATGCTTTTCATCTATTTCGTAACAAACCCGCTTCTGGTTTACTGGTGTATCCGCCAGAATCCTTATCCATTGATCTTCCACTGCCTGAAGAGAAGTGCGCTGACAGCATTCTTTACAAGAAGTTCCGCAGCGAACATTCCGGTAAATATGAAAGTCTGCGAAGAGATGGGATTAGACAGAGATACTTATTCCGTAACCATTCCGCTTGGTGCTACTATTAACATGGACGGTGCAGCCATTACTATTACAGTTATGACAATGGCAACTGCATTTACACTTGGTATCCATGTAGATATTCCGACAGCCATCATTCTGAGTCTCCTTGCTGCGCTGTCAGCATGCGGTGCTTCCGGTGTAGCCGGTGGATCCCTTCTTTTGATCCCAATGGCATGCTCCCTGTTCGGAATTTCCGATGACATTTCTATGCAGGTTGTTGCTGTAGGGTTCATTATCGGCGTAATTCAGGATTCTGTAGAAACAGCCCTGAATTCCTCCTCAGATCTTCTGTTATCTGCATCCGCAGAATTCAGACAGTGGAGACTGGAAGGAAAAGAGATTAAATTTAAATAAGAAATGGGAAATCCCATACGACGGTCGTCCGGTGAGGGCGGCCGTTTTTTGTGTTATAGGAAATTACTCCGTAATGTTCCTATGACATAAAAAGCCCTCCGACGCAGGCGGAGAATCCTGCAAGCAGGATTCTTTCTTGTATAAGAAACTGTATTAATGAAATACAACATAACCAATAATTAAAATGCATACACTGTAAAAACAGCGTCTTCGGAGGCTTATCCGTGAAAGATTATATCGAGGAGCGGGCAGTGGAAATTGCAAATTATATTATTGAAACAAAGGCGACGGTACGTCAGGCGGCAAAGAAATTTGGGATCAGTAAGAGTACAGTACATAAGGACTGCACTGACCGACTCAGTCAGTTAAATCCCGGACTGGCATGTGAAGTCAGGCGAGTTCTGGATGTGAACAAGCAGGAACGGCATATCAGGGGAGGACTTGCAACCAGGGAAAAATATCTGCATCAACACGAACTTTAATCTCGCTGGCGGTTATGATGTATGAAAGCTGCTGTCTTAAAATGACAGTAGCTTTTTTTACGTATTCTGTGTATAATAAATCGAAATATTTTTATAACTGTTCAGTGCCTTCACAGAAAAATTTCTTTTGGAGAGGGGATTTTGACATTATCACTGAATAGTTACAAATTTTACAAAAACAGGGAAAAGAGAGGAAGAAAGAGAGTGGAAAAAAGAATTATACAGGTAGAAGAAAAAGTACCTGCAAAGTTATTGATCCCACTGAGTATCCAGCATATGTTTGCAATGTTCGGCGCATCTGTGCTGGTTCCGTTTATGTTTGGGATTAATCCGGCGATCGTATTATTGATGAATGGTGTAGGTACATTATTATTTATCTTTATTACAAAAGGTAAAGCACCGGCTTACCTTGGATCAAGTTTTGCATTTCTGTCACCGGGAATTCTGGTTATGACTAAATTTGGCTATCAATATGCACTGGGAGGATTTGTGGTACTTGGTATTGCAGGTATGATCCTGGCACTGATCATCGGAAAGTGTGGTACAAAGTGGATTGATATCGTTCTTCCGACAGCAGCAATGGGACCTGTAGTAGCATTGATCGGTCTGGAACTTGCCGGAAGTGCAGCAAGCACAGCAGGACTTCTGGATGAGCAGATTGACATGAGAAATGTGATCGTGTTCCTGGTAACGCTTGGTGTTGCCGTATTCGGACAGATTCTGTTCCGTGGATTCTTATCTGTTATTCCGATCCTGATCGCGATCATTGCCGGATATGTAGCAGCAGTACTCTGCGGAATCCTGGATTTCACAGCAGTAAAAGAAGCAGCGTTTTTTGCGCTGCCGAATTTCCAGCATCCGAAATTTAACCTGGAAGCAATCTTAACTATTTTTCCGGCACTTCTGCTGGTAACTTCCGAGCATATCGGACATCAGATCGTAACCAGTAAAATTGTAGGAAAAGACCTTCTGAAAGAACCGGGATTACACCGTTCTCTGTTTGCAGATTTCTTCTCCACAACCCTTTCTGCATGTATGGGATCCGTACCGACAACTACTTACGGTGAAAATATCGGTGTTATGGCAATGACAAAAGTTTACAGTGTACAGGTAATCGGCGGAGCTGCGGTTCTTTCTATTTGCTGTTCTTTTCTTGGAAAACTGGCAGCATTGATCAATACAATTCCGGGACCTGTAATTGGAGGAATCTCTTTCCTTCTTTATGGTATGATCGGTACTTCCGGACTGCGTATGCTGGTAGATAACAAAGTAGACTACAGTAAATCCAGAAACCTGACACTGACCTCTGTTGTATTTATCGTAGGTCTTTCCGGAATCGCCCTGAATCTTGGAAATGTAAAACTTACAGGTATGGTACTTGCCTGCGTTGTAGGTATGGCATTGAGCCTGGTATTCTATATTCTGGACAAGCTGCATCTGACAAACGATCAGTAATTTTACAGAACACAAGGAGGATAAAAAGATGGCACTGATGGAAGTAAATTTCTTTTCAAAGGCGCTGATGCGCCCGGTAACAATGAATGTGATCCTGCCTGCAGACAAGGTGTTTTTTGAGGAAGAGACCGAAGAGGATGACAGACCTTTTAAAACACTTTATCTGCTTCACGGAGTTATGGGAAACTACACAGACTGGGTGACTGGGACCTGTATCAAGAGATGGGCAGAGGAGAAAAACCTGGCTGTGGTAATGCCTTCCGGAGCAAATATGTTCTATATGGATCATCCGGATGCAAATGAAAATTACAGTGAATTTATCGGAAAAGAACTGGTAAAGATCACAAGAAGAATGTTTCCGTTATCTCATAAAAAAGAAGATACTTTCATTGCCGGGTTATCCATGGGCGGCTACGGTGCAATCCGTAATGGTCTGAAATATCATGATACATTTGGCTATATTGCAGGGCTTTCTTCTGCAATGATCCTCGAAAAAATGAACGTGGCAGATGACAGCTCTCCTATGTTTTTTGAGAAAAAAAGTTTCCTTGAAAGCGTATTTGGGGATCTGTCAAAGATTTCGGACTGTGAGATCAATCCGGAATGGATCGCCAGAGATATGAAAGAAAAAGGTATTCCATTTCCGCACATGTATCTTGCATGTGGCCTGGATGATCCGCTTCTTCCTCCGAACCGTAAGTTCAGAGATTTTATGTGTGAACTTGGTGCAGATGTAACTTATGAAGAAGGTCCGGGAGCCCATGAGTGGGATTTCTGGAATCGTTATATTAAAAAAGTGATGGACTGGTTGCCGCTGGATAAGGACAGCAAAGAAGGCTTGAACAGCGGAAATGTAGGACTGTAAAATCTGATTGAATCGTGAGGGAGTCACAATAGATTGAAATGAAATCTGTTGTGGCTCTTTTTGTATTATAGTAAGAATAAACTTTGGGCAGGATTCGCATTCGATCAGGCGTATTTGCATTGTTTTTTTGAATTACTATAGCAATTTTGCAGAAAACATATTGAATATCATATAGAAGTTGTGTATAATGATAAAACAAAATAAAGTATATTATTTTAGAATAATGTAAAATAAATGCATAAAAACACCAGCTATGGAGGTAAAAATGACTAAGCTTGTAATCAATCCATCTAAGAAACAGAGCAAAATTAACAAAGAGATTTACGGACACTTCTCAGAACACCTGGGAAGATGTATCTATGAAGGAATCTATGTAGGCGAGGATTCCCCGATTCCGAACAAGAACGGAATGCGTACAGATGTAGTAGAAGCATTGAAGCATATCAAGATTCCGGTACTTCGCTGGCCGGGTGGCTGTTTCGCAGATGAATACCACTGGAAAGATGGTATTGGACCAAAAGAAACACGTAAGAAAATGATCAATACACACTGGGGCGGTGTTGTAGAAGACAACAGCTTTGGTACTCATGAATTCTTCGAACTCTGTGAACAGCTTGGATGCGAAGCATATGTTAATGGAAACCTGGGAAGCGGAACTGTGCAGGAAATGTCTGAGTGGGTTGAATATATCACATTTGAAGGTGTTTCTCCGATGGCTGATCTCCGTAAGAAAAACGGTCATGAGAAACCATGGAAACTGGACTTCTTTGGTGTAGGCAATGAGAACTGGGGCTGTGGCGGAAACATGAATCCTGATTTCTATGCAAATGAATATCGTCGTTATCAGACCTATGTCCGCAATTATCACCCGGATCATCCGGTTCAGAAAATCTGCTGTGGTGCAAATGTAGATGATTATGAGTGGACCTCTGAAGTGTTAAAAACAACACATAACCACTGTCTCAAAGAACTTCACGGAAACATGGATGGCCTTTCCCTTCATTATTATGTGCATCCGGAAGGATGGGAGATCAAGGGAAGTGCTACAGATTTTGATGACAAAGTATGGTATAAGAGTCTGAACAAAGCGCTCTTTATGGAAACACTGATCGAGCGTCACGGACACATTATGGATGAGTATGATCCTGAGAAGAAAATCGGTATGATCGTTGATGAATGGGGTGCATGGTACACAGTAGAACCAGGCACAAATCCTGGATTTCTGTATCAGCAAAATACAATGAGAGATGCCCTGATTGCAGGTATCACTCTGAATATTTTCAACAAACACAGCGACAGAGTAAAAATGGCAAACCTTGCGCAGATCGTAAATGTGCTCCAGTCCGTGATTCTTACAGATGGAGCTGATATGATCCTGACACCAACCTATCATGTATTTGATATGTATAAATATCATCAGGATGCAATGCTTGTAGACAGTTCTGTTGAGACAGAAACCATCGGTGTGGAAGATGAATGGCAGGTACCGAACCTGACAGAATCCGTGTCTGTAGCAGGGGACGGAGCTGTACATATCACGCTGACAAACCTGTCTCTTGACAAAGATTATGAAATCAGAACTATTCTTACAGATTATCAGGTAAATGAAGTCAAAGGTGAGATTGTACACGGCGAAATGCACGAAATGAACACATTTGAAACACCAGATCAGGTTCGTGTAAAAGAATTTAATGAAGTAGAAAAAACAGCAGAAGGAATTAAATTTACAATTCCTAAGTGCAGCGTTCTTCACCTGGAAGTAAGATAATCAGAAACAAAAAAGGAGACTAAGGTATGAACGGGAAGTTGCGTGTGTGCAGGAAATGTTTGCCTGAACAGAATAATGAAGAAGCTTTTTATGAGGATCTGTCACGCTATATCCAGCGTATGGATGAGGATCTGAAAGTAGATCAGCGGGCCTACGAGAAAAGACTGAACATATGCAGCACCTGTGACCGGTTGATGAATGGGATGTGCAGACTCTGTGGATGCTTTGTGGAACTGCGGGCTGTACAGAAGGTGCGAAAATGTCCAGATCTTCCGGTAAAATGGGAGGCGCAGAAATGAGAGAAAGTTTGTTAAATAAGGTAAAAGTGACAGATGCGTTCTGGCATGGATATCAGGAACTGGTAATGGATACAGTCATTCCTTATCAGGAGAAAATATTAAATGATGAGATTCCGGGAGTGGAGAAGAGCCATGCACTGGCAAACTTCCGTATTGCAGCAGGCCTGGAAGAGGGCGAGTTTTATGGAATGGTTTTTCAGGACAGTGATGTTGCCAAATGGCTGGAAGGCGTGGCATATGCATTGGAAGTCCGTCCGGATCCTGAACTGGAAGAACGTGCAGATAAGGTTATTGAGATCATTGAAAAAGCACAGCAGGATGATGGATATCTGAATACATTTTTTACAATTAAAGAGCCCGAACATCGTTGGCAGAATCTGCAGGAATGTCATGAATTATATTGCGCAGGGCATATGATGGAAGCTGCGGCAGCATACTACGAAGTAACTGGAAAAGATCGTCTGCTTCATGTCATGGAGCGTATGGCAGAGCACATTGAGAAACGTTTCGGAACAGAAGAAGGTAAAGAACCGGGGATTCCGGGACATCAGGAAATTGAACTGGGACTTCTGCGCCTTTACGAAGTAACCGGAAAAGAAAACTACAGAAACCTTGCCAGATATTTCATTGAACAGCGTGGAAAAGATCCGGATTACTTTGTAAAAGAAAAGGAAAAAAGAGGCTGGGTTCACTTTGATATGGATGTGAATAATAGAGAGTATAACCAGGTCCATGCCACTGTCTATGAACAGAAAGAAGCAGTGGGACATAGCGTCCGTGCGGTGTATATGTACACTGCTATGGCAGAACTGGCTTCTCTTTACAAAGATGAAAAGCTCTATCAGGCATGCTGTGATCTCTGGGAGAACATGACCCAGAAGAGAATGTATATTACCGGAGGAATCGGCAGCACTGTAGACGGAGAAGCGTTTACTATTGATTATGACCTGCCGAACGATACCGTTTATGCAGAAACCTGTGCATCCATCGGACTGGTATTTTTTGCAAGAAAAATGCTTGATAATGTGATGGACGGACGCTATGCGGACGTGATGGAGCGTGCGCTTTACAATGGAATTATCAGTGGAATGCAGCTTGATGGAAAGAGATTTTTCTATGTAAATCCACTGGAAACCGAGCCGGGAGTCAGCGGAAAATTGTATGGACATAAACACGTTCTGCCGGAGCGTCCGGGCTGGTATACCTGCGCATGCTGTCCTCCAAATGTGGTCCGTTTGCTGATGTCTCTTGGCAAATATTTGTGGAGTGAGACAGAAGATGGCGTTTATTCTCATATTCCGGCAGGCACAGAAGCACACTTTGATAAGTTGGATGTAACTGTAGAGAGCAACTATCCATGGGATGGCAAAGTGACCTATCATGTAACCGGAAAAACAGAAGAAGCAACTATTCTGGGAATCCACATTCCATCCTGGGTACGCCCGGGCAGTGTGCAGGTGCGTATTAACGGAAAAGTGGAGAATATCATTGCTAATGTGGAAAAAGGTTATCTGATTCTTAAGAGAGTGTGGGAAAATGATGTAGTAGAGCTTGTTTTCCCTATGAAGATCCGTAAGATCTATGCGAATCTTAAAGTAAGAGAAGATGCAGGCTGTGTGGCATTTATGCGTGGTCCGATCGTCTATTGCTTTGAGGGTGTGGACAATCCGGGACTGCTTCAGTCTTATCATATTTTTGAAGATGCAAGGACAGAAGAGGAAATCTGCAAAGAAGGTCTGCTGGAAGGCTGTGTTCTGCTCAGGATTAAAGCACGTAAGCTGGAGACGGTAGGAGATTCTCTGTACAGCGAAGTATCACCGGTGAGGACACTTGCGACACTGACTGCAGTGCCATATTACACATGGGGCAACCGCGGAGAAAACCAGATGAGAGTCTGGATGCGCGGAGAATAAATAATAAAAAATATCGTAACTGCGACAATACGGAACAGTTACGATATTTTTTTATTTCTTGTTTACACATTCGGAATATAATGCACTTTCACATTAATATCCTGATTATAGTTTCCGAAATCTTTGCCAAAGAGTGTCAGACCACCGATGTTCTGGGATGGTTCATCTACCTGGAAACGGAATACCATATCATCCTGAGAGGTAAAAGTAAGCTGCTGAGTATTCACATCTGAAATCTTCAGACCATCGATAAAAGTACCGTGACGGTCAATAACAAGCATCTTCAGCAGACCATACTGATTCCAGTTTGGAAACCACCAGTCAGGAGTAAACATACCATGAACATCACCAAAATCTCCGGGGCTTGTCCATGTTCCGATTTTTGTATTATTCAGGAAAAATGAAATATCGGATGGCCAGTCACTGTTGACTCCCGGAGCTTCTGAACTGATTTCAAAGGAGAGTGTAAGACGGTCGATTTTTTGTCCAGGAGGGAGCATATTCGGGATACGGTAATCAATAAATCCCCGACCAAACCACAGGATTCTTGCATCCACATGGCTGGGATGAGCAAAGTAACGCGGATCATCTACCTCGCCGATCAGATTCTCGGTAGTAGAAAGACCACAGGTTGGATAAACAGAATAATTAAAATAATTGCCGATCGGAATATCAATAGAGTAGCTGTCCTCAGCTGTGCTGTCATTGTTGGAGGCAATGTCAACCAGGATCTTGTCAACATTAATGCGGCAGACTTTCTGGTTGCCATGACCGGAATGCTCTGGCAGGATCGCAAGAATTCCGGCTTCTTCCAGTTTCTTTACGTGGCTGGTCAGGGCACCGTTGGTAATTCCCAGACTGGAAGCCAGCTCGTTCATATTCATTTCCTGATGCTCAAGAAGAATCTGGATCAACCGTACACGGAGTTCGGAACCAAGGGCCTTAAAAACAGGGACTGCCTGTTCCAGACTTTTAATATACAACATAACGGATTTCCCTTTCTGAATTTAGAGTACATCTTCAACGGCTTCGGATCTGGTAACGTTCAGCCGTTTTCAGCGTTTACGATAAATTATAACGAATCCGAAAAAAATGTGCAATGAAAAGAAAAAAATATAGTTGATATTTTCTGAAAAATGCGTTACACTTTTAAATATATAAAAAATACTTTATATTAATCTAAAATAAAACGCAAAAACGAAGGGGGCTATAAACAATGAGTGAAGAACTTAAATACAATGAGCCATGGATTCTGCAGAGGGCTGACCCATATGTTTACCGTCACACAGATGGAACCTATTATTTCACAGCATCTGTACCTGCTTATGATCGAATCGTACTGAGAAGAAGCGAAACTCTGGCAGGACTGAAAGACGCAGAAGAAGTTACGGTCTGGGAGAAGCATGAAGAAGGAATTATGAGTAAACATATCTGGGCACCGGAACTTCACTATCTGGAGGGAAAATGGTACATCTATTTTGCAGGCGGAGATAAGAATGATATCTGGGCAATCCGCCCGTATGTACTGGAATGCGCAGATGCAGACCCTCTTACAGGAACCTGGACAGAGAAAGGTAAGATGGGACGTGCAGATGAAGATGAATTTTCTTTTGAAGCCTTTTCTCTGGATGCAACTGTATTTGAAAACAAGGGAAAACATTATTATGTATGGGCAGAAAAAGTAGGAGTCGGCAAACAGATTTCCAATCTTTACATCGGTGAAATGGAAACACCATACAAATTAAAAACGGTTCAGGTACTTCTCACAACACCGGATTATGACTGGGAAAGAGTTGGATTCTGGGTAAATGAAGGACCTGCAGTTATCCATCATGAAGGTAAAATTTATCTTACCTATTCTGCATCTGAGACAGGTATTGCATACTGTATGGGAATGCTGACAGCAGATGAAGATGCAGACCTTCTTGATCCCAAATCCTGGACAAAAGAACGTTATCCGGTTCTTAGCACAGATGAGTCCAGAGGAATCTACGGACCGGGGCACAATTCCTTCACTGTAGACGAGGAGGGAAATCCGATTATGGTTTATCATGCAAGAACAGAGGCAGAAATCGTAGGGGATCCGCTGTATAATCCAAATCGTCAGGCCATGCTGATGAAAATCCGATGGGATGAGAAAACAGGTGCACCGGTATTTTCTTACGAAGACTAATTTGAAAAACAGGAGAATGTGTATGAGAAAAAAATGGGGAATAATTCTGGGACTGACAGGGATGATGCTTCTGGGATCACAGGGCGTATATGCTGCAGAAACAGCAGAAAATACAGAGACTGAATTATCTGCAGAAGAATCTGCTGATACCACAGATGATATTGAGAGTCAGATTAAGAAAGGCGGTTTCTCAGCCGGAGCTTCTGTGCATGATCCGTCCATCATCAAGGATAATGGTATTTATTATATTTTTGGCTCTCATATGGAGTCTGCAAAATCTACAGATCTCAGAAACTGGACCAGTTTTTCTTCTGGGGTCAATGCAGACAACAAGCTGTTTGATAATCTTTTTGACGGAGAAGAAGACGGTGATCCGGCAGCATTTGCCTATGTAGGAAAGAATGAGGAAGGTGGCTATTCTGTATGGGCGCCAGATGTTATATACAATAAAAAAATGGGAAAATATGTAATGTATTTCTGCACCACATCTTCCTATGTGAAATCCAATATCTGCTTTGCAACAGCAGATAATATCGAAGGACCATACCATTACCAGGATACTTTTCTGTACTCCGGATACAGTTATCATGATGTAAAAGAAAACAACATCGAAGAATTGATGGGAACAGATCCAAGACCATATACAGCGGCAGCTTATGATAACAATAACTGGCCGAACTGTATTGACCCGGATGTTTTTTATGATGAAGACGGCCGGATGTGGATGGTTTACGGTTCCTGGTCCGGTGGTATTTTCCTGATTGAAATTGATGAAGAGACAGGATATCCGATTTATCCGGAAGCAGACGAAGAAAATCACGTAGACAGTTACTATGGTAAGAAACTTCTTGGCGGTTATCACAATTCTATTGAGGGTCCGCACATCATGTACGATAAGACCAGTGGGTATTATTATCTGTTTCTTTCCTACGGAAATCTGCAGGCAAAAGGCGGATATCAGATACGTCTTTTCCGCTGTGATACAGTAGACGGAACCTATACTGATGCAGCAGGAAAGGATATGTATCTTTTTGTAGAACACAAAGATCATGGTTTGAAAATGATGGGAAATTATACTTTTCCAAGTCTTACCCAGACCTATATGGCACCTGGCGGACAGACCGCATTTGAAGATGAAGACGGCAAATTATATCTGGTTTATCATCAGCGTTTTGCCAAGACAGGAGAACTCCATGAACCGCGTGTTCATCAGTTATTCCGTACCAAAGATGGCTGGCTTGTTGCAGCGCCTTTTGCGACCAGCGGCGAGACTTTGAAAGAGGATGGATATTCTGTGGATGAGATTCAGGGGACATTCTATCTGGTAGATCATGGTACAGATATTTCTGACAAAGTGCATAAACCACAGAAAATCCAGCTTAACGCAGACGGAACCGTCACAGGAGAAGAACTGGACGGGGCCTGGAGCACAGAAGAAGGCACACCATATATTAACGTGACTCTTGGCGAAAACACTTACACAGGTGTTACACTGGAAATGACTGACGAGGCAGGTAATAATACGATGTGCTTCAGTGCAAAAGGTGAAAACAATGAAACAATCTGGGGTGTAAAATATCTTTTACCGTAGGAAATTTATCTGGGATGATATCCAATGGTAATGCGGATATGTTGGTCATAATCTCCGAAACCTGCACCAAACAGGGTACATCCTCCGGGATTTTCAGCTCCTGGCAGGACTGAAAAACGAAACTTTATAACAGATTGATCAGTAAGGGCAAGCTGTCTGGTGGAAACATCGGACAGCTTTTCTGCGTCCAGAAAAGTTCCCTCAGGAGTAATTGTCAGTTTTTTTAATAAACCATACTGGTTGAGAAATGGAAACCACCAGTCAGGATTATATTTTCCTCTGCGGTCACCGTAATCTCCGGGACTGGTCCATGTACCCAGAATCACACTGTTCAGGGAAAAGGTAATATCAGAAGGCCACACATCACAGAATCTGGGCGCTTCAGAGCTGATCTCAAAAGAGAGTGTCAATTCTTCAATTACACTGTTATCCGGAATGAAGTTGGGCAGGATATATTCCAGATATCCGGTAGTAAACCAGACAATTCGTGCCTGATAACTGCTTGGATGGACGAAATAGCGGGGTTGATCCAGCTGACCGACAAATGATGTAGCAGTAGCCATACCGCAGGTAGGAGTTACAGAGAAATCTGAAAACTGGCCAACACCGAGCTCTGCACTGTAAATCTGCAAATTAGAACGGGAGAGGGTAAAGTCTACCAGAAGCTGTTCCCAGTCCTTTGTTGCGTAGCAGCGCTTCTGGGTACCATGATTTAGTGCTTCGTCCTGAAACTCGATTAACCCGGCTTCTTCCAGCAGACCAAGATGAGGAGACAGAGTTGTAACCGGGATTTGAAGTGTTTGTGCAAGTTGCTTAATGTTTAAACCTTCTTTCTCCTGGATCAGACGCAGAATTCTGACCCTGACGGGTGATCCAAGAGCTTTAAAAATCGTAAGGCCATCTTCAATAGAGCAGGATTTCATAAAAAAAACCTCCTTTTTCGACTTGTTTTCAGGTATAGAATGCTAAATAATAATATTTAGAAAAATACGTTTTGATTACTTATTTTACCATAAAACTGGTAAAAAAAACATAGGAAAACAGCAGAAATGTGGTAAGATTGACGAATAAATATCAATTATTTATTTTAATAAAATCTAAAATAATAAAAAAAAATCAAAAATATATTGACATTTACAGGAATGAATTGTATAATATCAACATAAACCGGAGCGAAAAAGAAAAAAGTTGTACAAAATTACCATAGCAAAATAGCAACTTGCATATTTTAAAAAAAGTCGAATTGATTATAGTGTTTGTACAATGGCATCATTGAAACCGGAAGAGCGCAAAGAAATGCAAAAAAGGAGGATCTTTTTATGAAGAGAAGAAAATTGTTCGCGTTACTTATGACTGCGGCTATGGCAGTGTCCAGCATGAGCATGGCAGTGAATGTCTTTGCGGAAGAAGACACAACAGAGGAAGCTGCTGAGAGCGAAGAACCGGCTGAGGGAGAACCTACAGCAGTAACAACCGTAGGTCCTGATGATGGAACAAAGTATGAGATGTGGTCATTCGTAGACCTGCATAATGAGTTTTATGGTCAGATGGTAGACAAGTGGAATGAAGAGAATCCGGACAAACAGATCCAGATTACATTCAGTACATATCCATACGCTGATATGCATAACAAATTAATGATGTCCTTACAGGCAGGCTCCGGTGCTCCTGATCTCTGCGACATCGAGATCGGACAGTTCCCGAACTATTCCGGTGATGACAGTCCTCTGTATTCCATGAATGATGCACTTGCTCCATACGAAGACACAATGGTACAGTCCAGACTCGATGTTTATTCCAAAGCTGACGGAACAAGACTTGGTGTTCCTTTCCATGTAGGTGCAACTGTTATGTACTGGAACGCGGATCTTCTTGAATCTTACGGATTAGATTACAAATCTGTAAAGACATGGGATGATTATACTAAACTTGGTGAAGAATTAAAAGAAGCTTCCAATGGTGAAGTATACTTAACATCTGTTGATACAGGCGGTGTTGACTGGATGTGGCTTGCAATGGCTGAGAACGGTGAAGACTGGACAGGCGGTCCGGACGGAACTGTAAACGTACAGCTTGATTCTGTAAAAGAAATGCTCACAATGCAGCAGAACTGGTTAAATGATGGAATCGCAATGGTATCCACAGACGGACATGTTGACCTTGAAGCTGGTTTCTCTAATATCATGGATGGTAAAATTGCTTCCTTCCCGAAAGCTATGTGGTACATGAGCCGTTTCAAAGATTACATGCCGGAGATGGAAGGCAAATATGACATCACAACATGCCCTGTATTTGAAGAAGGACAGAAATGCTCCGTTGGTATCGGTGGTACAGGTACTGTTGTAACAAATCAGTGTGAGAATCCTGAACTTGCGGCTGAATGGCTTGCATGGGCTAAATGCTCTGAAGAAGGTGAAAACCTGATCTGGAACGAACTTGGATTTGACGTCTGCAACACAGCATTATGGTCTGACGAAGATTTCGCATATGATGAATCCAATACTTATAACACATTCTTCCGTGTAAAACCATACGAAGTTCTGAATGAACTTGCTGACAACGATGCAATCGGAACTATTTACACAACAAAGAACTCTCCGACACTGAACGATTACATGTGTACAACAACTCTGAACAATGTATTAGAGGATGGCATGGATGTAGATGAAGCGCTTCAGGATGCACAGGATTATCTTGATTTCGAATGTGAATAATAAGATGATAATAGTTCACTGATCAAGTGAATAATGAACGGTTACTGCAGTGACCGAAATGATATGGGAGGCCAGGGAAATGCATTCCCTGACCTCCTTTACTGTTATCCTGGTGAGAAATGAGATTTTCACAGGATGTGGAGTCTGATTTCTTTTCAGGATAATGGTAATAAGAAAAAAAGAAATTATCTGTAACTGTTCAGTAAGCCATGATTCCATGAGATGCTGAAAAGTTACTGCTATTTTTAGAAGAGGAGGAATTCATTGTGAATAAAGTGAAAAAGATGCTCTATTCTCAGAAGGTGGCACCATACGTATTTGTGCTTCCGTTTGTTATCAGTCTTCTGGTTTTCTGGTTATATCCGCTTATCAGTGGTATTGTAATGAGTTTTCAGGATATTTCCTTTGGCGGTTCTCAGTGGGTTGGTCTGAAGCATTACCAGAAACTGGCTTCCGATAAGTTCTTCAAGACGGCTGTATTTAACAGTGTGGAATACATGCTTCTGACACTGCTTCTGCTGATCCCGATTCCGATGATGCTCGCAGTACTGATGGAAAGCCGTCTTACCAAAGCCAAAGGTGTATGGAAAGTGATCATGTACATTCCGGCACTTACATCTGTAGTTATTTCCGGTATGTTATTCCGACTGATGTTCTCAGAAGGTGATAACGGACAGATGAACCAGTTAATGCATTTGCTTGGAAATGCCAGTATCCCATGGCTGAAAGAAAAGACTACCGGATGGATAGCTCTGTTATTACTCTGCATGTGGAGATGGACAGGTGTTAACATGCTGTACTTTATATCAGGTTTAAAGAGTATTGATACATCTCTTTATGAATCAGCAGACATCGACGGTGCCAATGCAAAACAGAAATTCTGGTATGTGACACTGCCGCTTCTGAAACCGACAACCATCTATGTTATTACAATTTCCGTATATGCCGGTCTGTCCATGTTCCTTGAGAGTTTCATGTTGTGGAATGGTAACTCATCACCAAAGAACATTGGTCTTACTATCGTAGGATATCTGTATAAACGTGGTATTGAGAAAAACGATATGGGTTATGCGTGCGCTGTAGGTATGGTACTTTTGGTAATCGCTCTGGCGATCAACATTGTCCAGCTTGTGGCAACAGGAACATTCAAGAAGGAGGAAAAGTGATATGGCAAAAACAGCAGCGCCAAAGACAATGGAATCTAATCATAAAGTTGCGACTGTATTATCCACAGGGCTTTTCGCTATTATCTGTGTGCTGATCGCATTCCCGCTTCTTGCCGGCTTCTTCGCATCCTTCCAGGAAGGCCGTGAAGTAGTTATGAAAGGTATGTCTTTGAATCTTGATTTTTCCAAGATGCATCTGGACAACTACAAATACCTGTTTTCCGGAAATGAAGACTCCCGTAAATATTTTATGTGGTACAAAAACAGTCTGATCCTGACACTGATCACAGTAGTTCTGACATTGCTGGTATGCTACTTCATTGCATACGGTCTGACTATGTACAAATTCAGACTCCAGGGATTCTTATTCTTCCTGGTAATCGCAACTATGTGTGTTCCTTTTGAAATCCTGATGCTTCCTCTGTACAATGAAGTTACATCTCTTGGAATCATCAATACAAGAGCCGGTGTTATCCTTCCCGGACTATGCGGTGCTTCGACGATCTTCTTCTTTAAACAGTACATGCAGAGTCTTCCGAAAGAACTTCTAGATGCAGGAAGAATCGACGGCTGTACAGAGTATGGTATCAGTGTTAAGATCATGATGCCGATTACTAAACCGGCATTTGCATCTATGGCAATCCTTTGTGCAATGGGTTCCTGGAACAACATGTTATGGCCGATGCTGGTATTCCGTGATACAAGCAAATTTACACTGCAGATCGGTCTGAACACACTGCTTACACCTTATGGAAATAACTACAACCTTCTGATCGCAGGTTCCATGTTCGGTATTCTTCCAATCCTGATCATCTACCTGATCTTCCAGAGATACCTGATCGATGGCATGACATCCGGTGCTGTTAAGGGTTGATTTAAAGTTGTAAACGTACATAATAGTAGTTTACTGATATGATATAAAAAACGAGCTGTCCCATTGAGTTGTGAATTTAATGTTACTGTAACTGGTGATCATTTAAAATGGTTTATAACTTATGAGACAGCTCAGTTTGTATAAGGACTAAAAAATAGCAGCCATTGGCTGATATTATGATAATGATAACAGGCAGTCTGGAAAAATGACTGTGTAATAATAAAAACGGAGGTTCAAAACATTATGGCAAAACAGGCAAAAATGGTAGTGGACAAAGCATTCTCCATTTCCAAGATCGACAAAAGAATTTATGGTTCCTTTATTGAACATCTGGGAAGAGCTGTATACGATGGAATTTATCAGCCGAGACATCCGCTTTCCAATGCTGACGGATTCCGTAAAGATGTCATTGATCTGGTAAAGGAGCTGGACGTGCCGATCGTACGTTATCCGGGCGGAAACTTTGTATCTAATTTTTACTGGGAAGACAGTGTAGGTCCGGTTGAGGAAAGACCTCACAGACTGGAACTTGCATGGAGAAGTCTGGAGAAGAACGAAGTAGGACTTCATGAATTTAAGAAATGGGCAGATGCAGCCAACTCAGAAGTAATGATGGCAGTCAACCTGGGAACAAGAGGGATTACAGATGCCTGCAACCTTCTGGAATACTGCAACCATCCGGGCGGAACCAAATACAGTGATCTCCGTATCAAACACGGACAGAAAGATCCATACGGATTCAAGACCTGGTGCCTTGGAAACGAAATGGATGGTCCATGGCAGATCGGCCACAAGACTATGGATGAGTATGGAAGACTGGCAGAAGAGACAGCCAAAGCAATGAAACTGATCGATCCGTCTATCGAGTTTGTTGTATGCGGAAGTTCCAATAAAGATATGCCAACCTTTGCACTCTGGGAAGATCACGTGCTGAGCCACACTTATGATTATGTAGATTATTTATCTCTTCATACATACTATGGAAACCGTTCTGATGACAGCAACGATTTTCTTGCAAAATCTGATGATATGGATGAATTTATCCGCACCATTATTGCAACCTGCGACTATGTAAAGGCGAAAAAACGCAGCAAAAAGAATATGTATCTTAGCTTTGACGAATGGAATGTATGGTATCATTCCAATGATGCAGACAATGATATCACAGAAAACCATCCATGGCAGGTGGCACCGCCGCTTCTTGAAGACATTTACAATTTTGAAGATGCCCTGTTGGTAGGTCTGATGCTGATCGTTCTGATCCGTCATTCCGACAGAGTAAAAGTAGCATGCCTTGCACAGCTTATCAACGTTATCGCTCCGATCATGACAGACCCGAACGGTGGCGGTTCCTGGAAGCAGACTATTTTCTATCCATTCATGCACGCATCTAAATATGGTCGTGGTGTTGCGCTCCAGCCGGTAATTTCTTCCACAGAGCATGAGACAAGTGGACATGGAAGCATCACGGATATTGAAGCAGTTGCAGTTTATAATGAAGAAAAAGAAGAAGTTACCATCTTCGCAGTAAACAGAAATCTGAAAGAAGATGTAGTTCTTAACACAGATGTAAGAAGTTTTGAAGGTTATAAAGTTGCCGAGCATATCGTACTTGAAAGTGATGACCTGAAAGTAGTCAACGCATTCGGACAGGAAAACGTTAAACCAAAAACAACACAGCAGACAACTATGGACAATGGAGAACTGACAAGTATGCTTCATAAAGCATCCTGGAACGTGATCCGTCTTGTAAAAGAAAATAAATAAAACACAAAAAGGATCTCAGAGTTACAAAACTTAAGAGATCCTTTTTTGGTAATTTTTTATTCAATGTATTGTAAACTGTTATCCTGGCTGTGCGAGACAGGACTGTCAATTATTTGATCAGATAAGGCTGAAGTGTCTGGATGGTATATTCATGCAGTGCTTCTTTCTTACTTCTGTCGATCTGCAGATAATGTGCATAAAGCACATCCAGTACCAACAGAATCGGGAACTGAGGGGAAATAATATTTCCATATTCCAGATGTTCCATACTCGCAAAGATCAGTGTCTCGTCACAGAACTCCTGATAGGATTTATCCTGTCTGGCAGTCATAAGAAGAGTATAGGCTCCACGCTGGTGAGCAGCTTTCAGAGAAGAAATAATATCATCTGTCTGTCCGCTGACACTGATTCCAATGACCAGACAACTCTCATCCAGAATAACAGAATTTACCTTCATAATATGGCTGTCTGTAACTGCTTCGATATTCAATCCGATACGCATGAAGCGAAGCTTCATTTCCTGCGCTACAAGTCCGGAACTGCCTCTGCCATAAACATAAACGCGAGGTTTGGAAACCAGCAGATTTGTGATCCGCGCGATCTGTGCCTTGTCCAGCAGTGCATTAGATTTATTCAGAAGTTCCTGGTAAGTATTAAATTCTGACACCTCAAAATTCGGAATATTTTCCTCAGGGCCTGGAGTCAGACTCTGTTTATATTCATAAATAAATTCCCGGTATCCATGAAATCCGCACTTCTGAGCAAAACGTGAGAGCGAAGCCTCTGATACATACAGAAGGCTGGAAATGTTTTTGGAAGAAAAATCCTGTTCTTCTGTATTGTGAATAAAGAAATCAGCAATCGTTCTCTCCAGAGGAGTAAATGTATGATAATAAGATTCGATCAATGGAATGATCTTATGCTTGTTCAGTGACATATAAAATCCTTTCT
Source organism: uncultured Blautia sp. (assembly GCA_934416185.1). Lineage (GTDB taxonomy): Bacteria > Bacillota > Clostridia > Lachnospirales > Lachnospiraceae > Blautia_A. The sequence continues at coordinate 36,382 of CAKRWH010000003.1, forward strand.
TTAATCAGGATAAAAGTCTGAGCTGGTATTTGGCAGATATCTGTCTGATTAAAATTATATTTGTATAAAAAGTCCGGCCGAAATGTCTGCCAGAAAAAAGTAATAATAATTCTAAGATTACTATATCATCACAAAAATAATTTCTCAAGAAAAATGTAAATATTTTCATGAAAAACATAAATGAAGAAAGTAATTTCAACATGGCGATTAAAATTAATTCCAAAGAAGAAGAAAATAACAAAATATGAAAGAAGATTCTAAAGACTATACATTCGTTGAAAATAGAACCAGGGAGAATTATAATAAATTCACAACTAAGGGCCAAAAGGTATTTTGCCCCTAACTTGATATCTGCGAATTGAAAGCGTCAGATAACCCCCAGGAGAAGGAGAATAACTATGATCATTTATGTAGGCAAAGATTATCAGGATGTAAGCAGAAAGGCAGCAAATATCATGTCTGCCCAGATTATTATGAAACCAAACGCAGTTCTCGGACTGGCAACAGGATCCACACCGGTCGGATTGTATAAACAGCTGATTGAATGGTACAACAAAGGTGACCTTGATTTCTCACAGATTACATCTGTGAATCTGGATGAATATAAAGGGCTGTCCGGTGACAATGACCAAAGCTACCGCTATTTCATGAATACAAACCTGTTCGATCATGTAAACATTGACAAAACCAGAACCTATGTACCAAACGGTCTGGAAGAAGACAGTGACAAAGCATGTGCAGATTACAATGAGATCATTCGCAGCGTAGGCGGAATCGATATCCAGCTTCTCGGAATTGGCGGAAACGGACATATCGGATTTAATGAGCCTGGTGAAGCTTTTGAGAAAGAGACCCATTGTGTGGACCTTACAGAGAGCACTATTAAAGCAAATGCCAGATTCTTTGAAAGCATGGACGAAGTTCCGAAACAGGCATACACCATGGGAATTAAGAACATCATGGCAGCAAAGAAGATCCTTCTTGTAGCAACAGGAAGTGCCAAAGCAGATGCCCTGTATAAATCCCTGTACGGACCGATCACACCAAACGTACCGGCATCTATCCTCCAGCTCCATCAGGATGTAACAGTGGTAGCAGACGAAGAAGCATTAAGTATTATCAAAGAAAAGGGACTTTTGTAATACCTGCTCCTGTGTGATAATGATAGTATACAGTTGAACTGTCTGACAGGAATTGCCATAAGTCAGAACATACTTGAATTCAGGGAGAAAAGAGGCAGAATTAAATGATTATAAAGAATGGAAAAGTTTTTCAGGAAGACGGCAGTTATAAAGTAACAGATCTATATATAGAAAGAGGCAGAATTGTGGCTTCCGCAGAAGAGGTGACAGATAAAACAGAACTGGATGCATCAGGGTTGAAGGTTTTACCTGGTCTGGTAGATATTCACAGCCACGGTGCAGTCAGACATGATTTCTCAGATGCAGATGTTGAAGGATTAAGAACAATTCTTCAGTACGAAAAATCTCAGGGAATCACATCCTATTGTCCAACATCTATGACTCTTCCGAAAGAGGAATTACTTAAGATTTTTCAGACAGTAAAGGATGTAGAACAGGACGAAACCTGTGCCCGCATCGTTGGCATTAATATGGAAGGGCCATTTCTCGATCCTGCGAAAAAGGGAGCACATGTAGAGGAATATATCCGTAAACCGGATGTTGAATTTTTCCGTGCATGCAATGAAGCAGCAGGCGGATTAATTAAACTGGTAACTCTTGCGCCGAACATGGAAGGGGCAGAGGAGTTTATCAGGGAGTTACATAATGAAGTAGTTATTTCTATCGGACATACTGCAGCAGGCTATGACTGTGCGGCAGAAGCTATGAAAGAGGGAGCACTTCATGTAACTCATCTTTATAATGCAATGAATCCTATGGGACACAGAGAACCGGGTGTGATCGGCGCTGCAGCAGATAATCAGGACTGCATGGTAGAAATGATCGGAGATGGTATACATATTCATCCGGTAACTGTGCGCAATACGTTCCGGCTGTTTGGAGACAGCAGAGTGATTCTTATCAGTGATTCTATGATGGCAACTGGTATGGAGAACGGAATGTATGAACTGGGTGGCCAGGAAGTAACCATGAAAGACAGAAAAGCAACACTGGCAGATGGAACTATTGCCGGTTCTGCGACTTGCCTTTTCGACTGCATGAGAACTGTTATTTCCATGGGAGTACCGGAGAGAGAAGCTATTCTCGCAGCAACAGCAAACCCTGCAAAAAGTATTGGGATTTATGATGAAGTTGGTTCTCTTGCCCCTGGAAAATGCGCTGATGTTGTTCTCACAGATGAAGAACTGAATATTGTAAAAGTATTGTGATTTTGAGGAGATAGAATATGACTAAAAAAGAGATTTTAGATGCAATTCATGGAAAAATGATTATTTCCTGTCAGGCTGTAGAAGGTGAGCCTTTATATGTAGAAGAGAAATCCATTATGTATCTTATGGCCCGGGCTGCAAAACAGGCAGGTACACCTGCGATCCGTACCAGCAGCATTCGTGATGTAGTTGCGATTAAAGAAGAGACCGGACTTCCGGTAATCGGACTTGTAAAAATCCAGTATCCTGGATACGAAGCATATATCACTCCTACTATGAAAGAAGTAGACGATCTGGTTGCTGCGGGATCTGATGTAGTAGCTCTGGACTGTACGCTTCGCAAACGTGGCGATGGTACAACTATTAATGAATTTATCGCACAGATTAAAGAAAAATATCCGGATATTATCCTGATGGCGGATATTTCTAATTATGAAGAGGGTATTAATGCATGGAAATGTGGTGTGGACATTGTAGGAACCACTATGAGTGGATATACAGCTTACACATCCAAGAAAGATGAGCCGGATTATGAACTGATGGAAAGACTGGCAAAAGATACAGACATTCCGGTTATTGGCGAAGGTAAGATCCACTATCCGGATCAGGCTGTAAAAGCTTTACAGACAGGTGCATGGGCAATCGTAGTAGGCGGAGCGATCACACGTCCTCTGGAAATCGCGCAGAGATTCCAGAATGCGATTGAAGCAAGTAAATAAGATAGGAACAGTGAAGCGGAAACGAATCAGATAACAGATATCGGAAGAAGGCATAAAAGAAAAGGGGATGTATCATAGTGGTTACATCCCCTTTTCAAAAAATTATAAAAGTTTATTGGTGATAGCCTGAGCTGTTGCGGAACGTGCTGCGGATCTGAGTTCCGGTTTCTGACAGCAGAATCCATAGAACAGACAGTCAACCAGAAAAAGCTGACCTACTTTTGCAGCAACTGATCCGGACTGCAGAGGACTTTCATTACATCCACACTGCAGGACAACTGTTGCGAATTCAGCACCAGCAGATTTTGGAAAATGTGTGATCAGAATTACAGATACATTACGCTGGGAAGCAATATTTAAAGTGTCACACATATCTTTTGTAGATCCGGAATATGAGAAGAAAAGGATCGCGTCCTCTGAATCTGCCAGAGAAATTGCGCTGGCCTGCATATGTGAATCGCTGATATGTATGAAATTAGGGGCAGCAGTTGAAAAACGTGCCCATGCTTCCATTGCCATAACCATGCTCCCGCCTTGACCAAAACAGTATACCCGGCGGGCTTTGGAAAGAATAGAAACTGCTCTTGTCATACTTTCTTCATCAAAGAGTTCATAACTTTCATTGAGAGAAAGAATGTTGGCGGCGTGTACCTTTGCACCGATTGTTGCAATGGAATCTTCGGAAGATACAGGTTCAGCAGAGTTGCCGGAATCTCCTAAGTCAGTGGTGCGGTCTGCCTGTGCTAATGCAAGTTTGAACGCATTATAACCGGAAAGGCCAAGGCCTCGGCAGAAACGGGTGATAGTAGCTTCGGATACATCGCAGTTTTCGGCAAGGGATGTGATTGACAGGTATTGAGTCTCTGCTGTATGGGAAAATACATAATCTGCCAGTTTCTTTCCGGATTTGGTAAGGGAATGATATTGTTCTGTGATAGAATCAAGAATATTATCTGCCATAAATAAACCTCCGTTAGAATCTGTTAGATATCAGGATTGCGGGAGCGTAGCAATCCGTGGATATCAAGTCAGGGGCAAAATATTTTTGACCCTGACACCCTTACAAATATTATAAAACAAGATGTAACGTGATGCAAGTAAAGTGAAAATAATTATTATAAATTTTCAAAGTGAAAATATATTTCGTTGTTGCGGATTGCAAATATCCGTTTGACAATGCCAGAAGGAGGAAATAGAAATGATCTATACTGAAATTAAACATATAACCCGATATAAAGGACTGGGTGAACACATGGATAAACTGATCGACTATCTGACCAGTCATTCCCTGGAAGAACTGAGTGACGGACGCAATGAGGTAGATGGAGATTTCGCATACATCAATTGTTTTGAATATGAAACTCTGCCTGAAGAAGAAACCATATTCGAGGCTCATGAGAAATATGCAGATATTCATATGATGATCTTCGGCGAAGAAAAAATGGGAGTCAGTGATGTCTCTTTACTGACAATCACTAAAGAGGACAAAGAAGCTGATTATGTATTGGGGAATGGTCCGACAGAGAATTATGTTACATTAAAACCTGGAGCAGCACTGATCGTATTTCCTGAAGATGCTCATAAGGTAAAAATTATGGCAGATAGCGCGGAACATGTAAGAAAAGCAGTAGGGAAAGTTCTTGTAAAATAGCAGACAATAAATTCTGCATAAAACTGGTAGAAAGAAAACCGGATTCTGAAGCCGTAAGGTTTCACAGAATCCGGTTTCTTATATATAAGTGTGAATAGCATTAAGTAGAATGACGGAAATTATTTTTTATCTGAAAGATCAGACATTTCAAACTTCTGAGCCGCGAGATAATAAGCACCCAAAAGGCCGGCGGAATTTCCAAGCTTCGCACTGGAAATCTGTACGTGAGAAAAACTGGCCATAACCATTTGGGGAATGCGTGTATTAATCTGTTCCAGAATATATGGCTGAACCATAATACCGCCGCCAAGAACAATGCAGGAAGGGTTAAAGATGTGGATCAGGGTAGTAAGTCCAAGAACGATCTCATCAATCCATTTATTCACAACTGCTTTGATCTCCGGACGCTCAAGATTTGCAAAAATCTGCCGTCCATTGGTAAGGGAAGGATCAATCTCGGAAACCATTTTTACTAATGCAGTAGCAGAAGCATAGCGCTCATAACATCCGTCAAAAGGATCTGTACCGGAAAGCTTTTCTTCTGCATGTGTGATAACTGCTCCAAATTCTCCGGCAGAGAAAGAAGAACCATGGTAAACCTGTCCGCTTTCTATAATAGCGCCGCCGACACCGGTTCCGTAAGTGAGGCAAAGAAAAGATTTCCTGCCTTTTCCGGCACCAAAGACGGCTTCTCCAAGGGCGGCGCTGTTGACATCGTTTTCTACTGCGACAGGAACATGGAAGCGTTTCTGAAGGATTTTTCGAAATTGTGTGCCTGCGTAATCAGGGATGTTGCTGTTGGCGTAAATGATAGAACCTTCTTCTGGATTGACCTGACCAGCAGTGCTGATGCCGATGGCATCAAAAGGAAGATATTGATCTGCAAGGCAACAGATAGTATTCAGAATGTGTGGACCGCCTTTGAAGGCTTCGGTTGGGCATTCTTTGGTTTCTTCGAGCTGTCCGTCCTGGCAGATTCCGTATTTAATTGCGGTTCCACCAATGTCAAAGACTAAAATTTTCATAAGTGGCTCCTTTCCTTTTAATGTTAAGCCTGTGATATAGTTAAATATTTGTTATTAAAGTCAGTATAGCACACGAGAATGGTAAAATCATTATAAAATGAAAAAAAATTTCACAACGCAATAATAATTAAAATTTACAACAAATAAAACTCCTGATAGATAATCAGATGCAAATTTATGTTGCTGTAGAGAGTATCTCTGTTACTATTCACAATCTATTATTAAGCGAGATATTTTGCCATGTATATGCCAAGTTTTTGCAAAGAATAGCCAATCTGGGATATTGGAATGTAGATACCGGGGGTATATAATAAAAACAAAAGTATTATTTCAAAACATAAAAAATTACGGAAAAAAGGAGAAGAAAATGGGTGTGAATTTTATACTGCAGGGTGCAGAAGAGGATATCATCAGAATTGAGAAGGGAACGAAAATTCTGCAGGAAGAATGGAATGCTGAAAGTCAGGAAAAAGGGGATATTTTTTCTGAGATTAAGATAAATGTGAGATTCCATGAAGGAATGGAACTGAAAGTAAAATGCGAGAACAAAGGTGTGGAAATTTGCTGCCATGAACCGGCGCATTTTTTCAGAGCATTGAATTGGGTTCAGAAGCATTTGAAAGATACAGAAGGCAAATCTGAGAAGAATGAAACTGCATATTTCACAGGAAATGGACTAATGTTGGACTGTTCCCGAAATGCGGTGTTTACTGTAGAAAAAGTAAAAGAGATGATCCACATTCTGGCAAAGCTTGGGCTGAACAGGCTGTTGCTTTACACAGAGGATACTTATGAGGTGCCGGAACTTCCGTATTTTGGTATTTACAGAGGAAGATACAGCAGGGAAGAAATCAGAGAAATTGATGAATATGCGCAGATATTTGGAATAGAACTGATTCCATGTATTCAGACACTTGCACATCTTCATAATGCGCTGAAGTGGCCGGCAGCAGAAAAAATCGTAGATACACCGGACATTCTGCAGGTAGGAAAAGAAGGGACATATGTATTCATTGAGGAGCTTCTGACAGCAGTAAAAGACAGCTTCCATACAAGAAAAATCCATCTGGGAATGGATGAAGCGGTGCAACTTGGACTGGGAAATTATCTGAAGGAAAATGGTTATAAAAACAGTTCTGAGCTGATTAAAGAACATTGCACAAGGGTTCTGAAAATCTGCAGGAAACTGGGTTTGGAGCCTATGATCTGGAGTGATATGTATATCACTTCCAATACCGGAAAAAGTTATTACGAAGTACCGGAAGATGCAGACTGCAGTGAATGGAAGAAACCGGATCCGGGACTTGGTCTGGTATATTGGGATTATTATAATGCGGATGCAAAGGTTTATGAAAAAATGCTGAACGTACATAAACAGCTTTCGGACAAGATTATATTTGCGGGAGGATGCTGGATCTGGAACGGAATTGCACCGAATTATTCCAGAAGCTTTGCCTGTACGAAGGCAGCACTTGCCACCTGTAAGAAATTTGAGGTTCAGGAGGTGTTCTGTACAGCATGGCTGGATAACGGTGCGGAGACACCTGTGGATGCAATTCTGCCGGGAGCAGCATTATTTGCACATCTGGGATTCCACAAAGAATTTGACGAAGCAGCGCTGGAAGAAGAGTTTCAGGACGCTGTGGGAAGCAGCCTGAACGAGTTTCTGAAACTCGACAAATTTGACCGGCTGTTTCTGGGAGATCAGGCGAATATGAAGTCCGAAAATCCATCCAAATATTTACTGTATCAGGATGCATTACTGGGAATTTTTGATTATCATCTGAAGGATGCAGAAGCTTCAGCATATTATAAAAAGCTGGAAGAAGAACTGAAAAACAGTGTAGAAATATGTAAAAATCATGCAAGATTTTTTGAATATTATCATTGTCTGGCAGAGGTTCTCGTGCAGAAAGCAGACCTTGGTTTGAAGATAAAAACAGCATACGATACACAGGATTTATCCACACAGAGACAGCTTTATGAGAAAATCATTCCACGTCTCACAGAGGAACTGTGGAAATTAAAAGAACTCAGAGAAGACCTGTGGATGGCAGATGCAAAACCGTTCGGATATGAACTGATTGACCTGAGAATGGGCGGTGTGATCACCCGTCTGGACAGCACAAAACGCAGACTTCACAAATATGTGGAAGGTAAGATTTCCAGATTGGAAGAACTGGAAACAAAGAGGTTTCCGTATTTTGCAGAAGGGGAACCTGCTATTGAAAATCACTGGCAGAGAGCGGTCAGTGGGGCAGATTTTACGGATACAATTTGAGAAAAACAGCGGATTATGTTTGCAGCGTGGGAGAACAAAGAGTGGTATCACAAGTGACAGAAGGAAAAATTTCACCTGATATTTTAAGAAAAAAGGGTATTGAAAAAACAAAAAATGATGTTATAATACATTCAACGACAACGGAGTCATTGCAGTTATGCAATGGCTCTTTTTTGTTTCCATTTTCAGGAAGGGAGAAAGGTCTATGGAGAATTACGTGATCACGATTGCGCGCGGATTCGGCAGTGGTGGTAAATAAATTGGGAAAATGCTCTCGAAAGAACTGGGGATTCCATGTTATGAGAATCAGATTCTGGAGATGGCATCGGACTATAGTGGAATTGATAAGGATGAATTTATGCAGGTAGATGAGAAGCTGAGAGGAACTTACGTTTCCAATTGGCTGGAGAAAGTTCCGATACTGAAAAATGCAGTTCCGATGGAATCAGAGTTTGTATCAGATCTTCATCTGTTTCAGATTCAGGCAGAAATTATCCGTGATCTTGCCATGACACAATCCTGCATAATTGTTGGAAAATGTGCGGATCATGTCCTGAGAAATTTCAATAATGTGATCAGTGTTTACATTGAAGCACCACGTCATGCCTGTGTGGACAGAATTTGTAAAAGACTGAATGTAACTCCGAAACGAGCAGAAGAACTGATCAAAAAAACAGATAAATACAGGTATGAATATTATAAATGTTATGCAGGTGGGGACTGGAGAAATCCAATCAATTATGACTTTACATTAAACAGTGACAGAATTGGATGGGAGCGTTGTGTAGAGCTGATCAAGCAGTATGTAACTATCCGTTTTGGCATAGATACAGAACATTCTGAAGATGAGAGTGAAGAGTAAAATCAGTAAATAATAAGTAAAAAAGTATATTATTAAAGAATATAAGATGTTTATAAGAAATAACAAAATAATGATAAAATTATAAAAAAGTGCTTGACAATAAAAAACACTTGTGATAATTTATCATCAATAAAAAAATTGAATACGGCAAATATTTAAGGTCTCCGTGATTAATTTATAAATTGGAATAAATTGATTGTACATCCTGTCCTGCGTGAAGGGAGTGACACCGGTGTGTCAGAATTCACATAGAATATGGCATGTGCTTTTTTTGTACAATTTTTGATTAAAAGAAGGGCGTTTTGATAGAAATGAATATCAAAACGCCCTTCTTTTTTTGCACAGAGTTTGCCGGGAATCTGAAGAAAAGCAAAGATATCGAGGAGGAAGAACAATGAACATCAAGAAAATTTTGAAACCTGTATTGTCAATTGTGCTTGCTCTGGTGCTTGGGGCAGTCGTGATCGCATTGGTAGGAGAGAATCCGCTGAGCGTTTACAAATCTATGCTGCTTGGAGCATTTGGAAGCAAAAATGCGACAGCAGGAACTTTTGTGAAAACGACGACCATGATTTTTGTAGGTCTGAGTTATGGATTTGCTTATAAGTGCGGGCTGATCAATATTGGAATTGAAGGTCAGCTTTATATGGGCGGACTGTTCAGCGCCATAGCCGGTATTTATCTGAAACTTCCTATGGCACTTCACATTCTGGTCTGTCTGGCAGCAGGATTTATCGGCGGAGCATTCTGGGGTGGGATCGTAGGATGGCTCAAGAACAGATTTAAGGCCAGTGAGATGATCACAACCGTTATGATGAATTACATCGCAATCTATATTGTACAGTACATGGTAAATGGTCCGATCAAAGAAGAGAAAGGTACTTATCCACAGAGCGAAAACATTCTGGAAAGTGCACAGCTTCCACTTCTGGTTCCAAAGACACAGCTTACCATTGGAATCCTGTTGGTTATTCTGCTGACTGTATTCCTGTATAAAACCAAATATGGTCTTCAGGTCAGGGGCGCAGGTGAGTATCCGCTGGCAATTGATTCAGCAGGAATGAGCGTAAATAAGATCCGTTATATCAGTGTAATTGCAGGCTCTATGATCATAGGACTTGGAGGTGCGTATCTCTCACTTGGAGAACTTTCTTTCTTTACTGAAGATATGGTGACAGGGCGAGGATGCATTGCACTGGCGGCAGTTATATTCGGAAGATATACACCGGTAGGAACATGGCTTGCAGTTCTTGTTTTCGGAGCTGGAGAAGTTATGGTTTACCGTCTTCAGGCAGCAAGCGTGGGCATTCCTACACAGTTGATCCTTATGATCCCATATCTGCTGACAGTGATTGTAGTAGCAGTATTCGGACAGAAAGGAAGCGGATCTGCAGCACTTGGAATTCCATTTTCCAAGAACCAGAAGCAGTGATAACAACAGGAAACAGTAAACAAAGCATATAAAAAGGAGAAAACGATTATGAAAAACAGAGTAATGAAAACAATGATGGCACTGACAATGACAGCAGCATTAACCGTTTCCATGGCAGCAGGTGCTGTAAGCGTAATGGCAGCAGACGAAAAAGATCCCAAAGATGTAAAAGTTGCTCTGGTACTTCCGGGCAGTGCAAATGACAAAGGATGGAATCAAGAAGCATATGACGGACTGGAAAAGATCAAAGATCTGGGATGCGAGACAGCATATTCCGAGAACGTACAGGCTTCTGATTATGAAACAATCTTCCGTGGATACGCAGATCAGGGATTCAATGTTGTATTCGGACATGGAACAGAATTTGAAGATGCAGCAGAAAAAGTTGCAGAGGATTATCCGGACACAATTTTCTGTATCACAAGCTCCGATATTTCCCAGGACCCGAATGTATGCTCCCTTCAGAATCTGAACAATGAGCAGGGCTTTATCGCAGGCGTGGTAGCTGCCCTTGCGACAGAAAGCAAAAAAGTCGCAGCCATCGGTGGTATGGAAATCCCGTCCATTCAGAGTTACATCATGGGATTTGAACAGGGTGTCGAGTATGTAGATAACGGAACAGAAGCACTTACTGCATATACCGGTGATTTCAGCGATGCTACAAAAGTAAAAGAACAGGCAAATGCATTTATCGAACAGGGTGCAGATATTGTTTCCCAGGATGCTGATGAAGCAGGTCTTGGATTATTTGAAGCGATCAAAGATGCACCGGATGGAGTGTATGCGATTGGTGCAGTTAAAGACCAGTATGATGAATGCCCGGGCAAAGTTCTTACAAGTGCGACCAACCAGATCAGTGATGGAATGAAAGTTGCAATCGAGGATTATATCAAAGAAGGTCTGGAAGCAAAATGCTATAAATTTGGTATTAAAGAAGGCGTTATCGGACTGGCAGATTATCATGACTGTGCAGATGTTCTTACAGATGATGAGAAACAGTTTGTGACAGATACCATGGACAAAATTGCCAATGGTGAGATTGAAGTTAAAAGTGCTCAGAACTGACAGATGAGTCAGGCAGATAAATGTCTGATCTGATGAAAGGTCAGTTACTATAAAGGGTTTGAAAACAGCGGGCTGTCTGCACTGACAGCCCGGCTGAAGATAGGAGATTTTTATGGCGAACATGTTGGAGTTAAGAAATATATCAAAAATATACGGCAGATCCTATGCCAACAAAAACATTAATCTGAGTGTGGAAGCAGGAAAAGTCTACTGTCTTCTTGGTGAAAACGGAGCAGGAAAAAGCACATTGATGAATGTTTTGTATGGTCTGACACAGCCGGACGGCGGTGAGATTTATATAGATGGAAAAGAAGTATCTGTTTCCTCTCCGAAAGATGCGATTTCTTATGGAATTGGAATGGTGCATCAGCATTTTATGCTGATCCCGGCACTGACAGTTGTTGAAAATATTATCCTTGCAATGGATGAAAAAAAAGGCCTTTTTGTAGATAAAAAAGGTGTTGCAGAGAAAATAAAACAGATTTCTGATAAATATGGATTTCAGATCGATCCCTATGCAAAAGTTTCAGATCTTTCTGTAGGACAGCAGCAGAAAGTTGAGATCGTGAAAGCGATTTACAGAGACTGCAGACTTCTGATTCTGGATGAGCCCACAGCAGTGCTTACCCCGAAAGAAACAGAAGAATTATATGTGATTATTGATCAGTTTAAAAAAGAAAATAAGTCTGTAATTTTTATTTCCCATAAGCTTCATGAAGTTATGCATGTGAGTGATATTATCAGTGTTCTGAGAAACGGGGAAAACGTTGCGACATTAAATAAATGTGATACCAATGAGAATGAGCTTGCTGCTCATATGGTAGGAAAGAAAGTAAATTTCGTGGTAGAAAAAGAACAGGCACATACAGGAGACACTGTTCTTGAGATCAGTGACCTGAAAGTAAAAGGAAAGAAAGGAAATATGGCAGTAGACGGATTGTCCCTGAAAGTTCGGGCAGGTGAGATTTATGGAATTGCAGGCGTAGATGGAAATGGTCAGTCAGAACTGATTGAAGCTATTGCAGGACTGACAAAGAGTCAGGGTGGAAACATCCGGATTCTGGGGCAGGATATGACAAACCAGACCCCGGGAAAGATTTTGAAACAGGGAGTTTCTCATATCCCGGCTGACAGACAGCACATGGGAATCCTGATGCAGCAGAGTCTGTTCAGAAATCTGATCCTGTACGATTACAACGACCCGAAATTTAAAAAGGGAATCTTTATGGACTGGAAAAAGAACCGAAACTTCTTCTGGCAGTTCATCCGACAAGAGGAGTGGATATCGGAGCCATTGAATTTATCCATAAAGAAATTGTAAAAGCCAGAGATAAGGGCTGCGCGGTTCTTCTTGTTTCCACAGAGCTTGATGAAGTTATGGCTCTTGGAGACAGAATCGGGGTCATTTATGAAGGAAAAATTCTCGGAGAGATGGAAAGGAAAGATGCTACTGTTGATAAGATTGGCATGTATATGGCAGGAATGTCAGATGCTTCCGAAAAACAGGCAGTCTGAAATGTGAAGAGTATGAAAAAAGCAGATTTATTATTGATGGATGCAGTGATTGTTACCGTAGATAAAGACAGGAGAATTCTCTATCATGGGGCAATGGCAGTGACAGATGGAAGAATTACAGAAGTAGGAAAAACCGGAGAACTGGAAATAAAATATGCAGATGCAAAAGAAAAGATCGATTGTGAAGGCAAGATTATTTTTCCGGGATTTATCAATACCCACAATCATTTATTCCAGACATTGTTAAAAGGTCTGGGAGATGACATGGTCTTAAAGGACTGGCTGACAACTATGACATTTCCGGCAGCGGGACATCTGGAACCGGAAGATTGTTACTATGGTGCCATGCTTGGAATCCTGGAGGGAATCCACAGCGGAATGACAACAGAAGTGGATTATATGTATCCGCATGCCAGAGAAGGACTGAGTGATGGAGTCCTGAGAGCTTATCAGGATCTGGGAATCCGTGGAATCTTCGGAAGAGGATGCATGAATACAGGTACAGATTTTGGCGTTGTTCCGGAAATCATGCAGACCAGAGACCAGGTTGAAAAAGATCTGATCCGTATTTATGATACTTATCATAATTCAGAAAACGGAAAGATTAAAATCTGGACAGCACCGGCTGCTCTGTGGTCCAACACAGAAGATATGCTTCAGATGCTTTATGAAATTGCTTCTTCTTATAAAGCAGGCATGACCGTACATGTATCAGAAACTCCATTTGACAGAATGGCAACCGAAGCACTTCACGGATGCGCAGGTGTGGATTGTCTGGAGAAGATTCATGCGGCAGCAGATAATGTTCTCATGGTTCATTGTGTATACCTGACAGAATCAGATATTGAAAAAGCGGCACATTATGATCTGAAAGTATCTCACAATCCGGTCAGCAATATGTATCTTGCTTCCGGAGTCGCACCGGTTCCTCGAGAGCGTGGCGGTAGATGGAAAATTCCTGATGAAAGACGGAAAAGTAACCGTGATCCCAAATGAAACAGAAGTCCTGAAAAAAGGACAGCAGATCGCAGAAAGTTTATGTGAAAGAGGAAATATCACAAACCGCAGAGAGGGACATCCATGGAAGAGATAAAGAATGACATAGCAAAGGGAAAAAATTCTCTGTGAAAGACAGAAAAATTACGATAGAAAATTAGAAATCGGAGGTTATTATGCAGGAGGAAAGATTTCAGACGATAGGAAAATCTCAGATTCGTGTGGACGCATTTGATAAAGTTACAGGACGTGCCAGATATGCAGATGATCTTTCCATGCCCCGTATGCTTTATGCCGGGTGCATTCACAGTATACATCCTCATGCAAAAGTAACCATCGACAAAAGTAAGGCGCTGGCATTAAACGGAGTGGCAGCAGTACTGACCAGAGAAGATTTTCCCAAATCGCAGAGCAATCTGGATTTCTATTACTGTACAGATGAACCGAAATTTATCGGGGATGTGATTGCAGTGGCAGCTGCGGATTCACCGGAACTTCTGGAACAGGCAAAGGCGCTTGTAAAGATTACTTATCAGGATCTTCCGGGAGTTTATACAGTGCAGGAAGCACTGAAAGAAGACAGTCCTCAGGTCAGAGAAAAAGGAGTTGGACTGACAGACGGCATTCCGGATGCATCCAGAAAAGGAAATGTATTTCTGGAGTCTTATAAACCTCTTCGCAAAGGAAATCCAGAAGAAGGATTTGCAAAGTCAGAAGTCATTCTGGAGAGAACTTATGATACACAGCTTGTGGAACATGCCTACATAGAACCGGAATCAGTACTCACCTATTATGATGATGTGAATGGACTTCTTACCATTCGTTCCTGTTCCCAGCAGGGGTATATGCCGAGAGAATTTGTGGCAGATGCACTGAAACTTCCGATGAATAAAGTAAGAGCGATTCAATGTACAGTAGGAGGGTCTTTTGGCGGCAAGTTTGAAATGACGGGTCTGATGTGTGCAAGAGCTGCCTTAGTGACATCCAAAACAGGACGTCCCTGCAAAATAACATATTCCAGAGAAGATTCCATTCTGGAAAGTGCCAAGAGACACCCTTTCCACACAACCATCAAGATTGGTGCAGACAAAAGTGGAAAAATCCTTGCCTATCAGTCCTCTCAGGTGGAAAACTGCGGAGCCTATAACAATCAGGCTCCATGGATGAATATCAGAGCTATGGTTCATTCGGCAGGACCATATAAGATTGACAATATCCGAACGGATACTTATGGAGTTTATACCAATAATCCGACTCCATGTGCGTTTCGCGGATACAGTTCACCTCAGGTGATATTTGGAAATGAGATGATCATGGATGAACTTGCCAGAGAACTGGGGATCAGTATCGTAGAATTAAAGAGAAAAAATCTTCTGGAAAAAGGTTCCCGGACAGCAACCGGGCAGACTTTGATCCATGAAACACTTCTGAAAGATATGATGGAAGACATCATAAAAGATACCGATTACTGTAAAAAAGAACAGGAATATAAAAATCAGACAGGTATCTGGAAAAAAGGAATTTCCCTGGTAACCAGTTACCGGGGAGCCGCATTAGGAGGTGAAGGAGTGGATTCCTCAGGTGCCATGCTGACAGCGCTGCCGGATGGAAGTTTCATTCTGAATGCAGCACTGATGGAAATCGGACAGGGACTCAAAACAGTATATGCACAGATCGCAGCAGAAGCAGCAGGAATTGCTTTTGAAGATATCATGGTAGAATCTGTGGACACCAACAGTATCCCGGACAGTGGACTGACTGTTGCATCCAGAGGAACTGCGCAGGGTGGTCAGTCCGTAAGACTGGCAGGAGAGAAGATGAAGGAAATGCTTCTTGAATCCGGAAGAGTTCTTCTGAAAGCAGGAGATAACGAAGAAGTTATTTTACGAAACAGCAAATGTTATATCAAAGAGCATCCGGAAAAAATCTAAGAGACTGTCATCTGTTTCATGCAGACCAGATGCCGGAAATACAGGTAAAATTTCTGGACAGTTATGAGGAAACAGGTCCCTGTGGAGCCAAGAGTGTGGGAGAATGTGCCACAGTTCCAAGTGCAGCAGCTGTGTGCAATGCAGTAAGCAATGCTACAGGAATATATTTTCACAAACTGCCGATAAGAAAGGAAGATATTTTATGTCAGAACAGGCAATTATAAATGCAAAGATCGTAACCCCGGATGAAATATTCCGGGGCTGTGTTATTTATGATGATCATACTGGAAAAATTAAAGCAGTACAGAAAGAACTGCCGTCAGATTTTCCACAGGAAAATGTCACGGACGCCGAAGAGTCCTGGGTAGTTCCGGGAGGGTTTGACGCGCATGTACATTTGGGAGGATTTGGAGAAATCCTGATAGAAGACGATTTTTATACGGGTTCTCTTGGGGCACTTGCAGGAGGAACAACTACAGTTATTGATTTCTGCGAATCAGAGAAAGGTGAATCACCGTCACATTGCATAGAAAAAAGAATGCAGGAAGCTAAAGCTTCGGCAGTGGACTATGCGTTTCATTTTGTGATCACCAGGGACTATGAAAGACAGTTAGAAGAATTACAGAAAATCCTGGATTACGGGATCACAGATTTCAAACTGTTCACAGTATATGACAATACAGACCTTACCATGAAGGAAATTGAGTATGTGATAAAAGAACTATACGGGAAGATTCCGGATAAAAACAAAATCACTTTTCTGGTACATGCAGAAGAAAAAGATATTATAGAGAAGCAGAAGAAACAGGTAAAAAATCCTTCAGATATGTCCATGCTGGCGTTTACCAGACCGGATATTTCTGAAAGAAAAGCAGTAGAACAATTGCAGAAAATTGCAGAGAATACAGGTGTAAATCTTTGCATCGCCCATACATCTGCCGGAGCAACCGTTGCCTTGCAGTCAGAGCAGAGAACAGCCGGTAAACATACGGAAGGATTTCTTCTGGAAACCTGTCCCCATTATCTGGAATTTACAGATGAGAAACTGGAAGGAAAACAGGGGGCATTGTATACAATGACTCCTCCTTTGCGAAAACAGCAGGATGTGGAACAATTGTGGAGAGGAATCCTGAATGGAAAGATAGATATTTTTTCTACAGATCATTGCCCGTATTCAAAATATGACAAATATGGAAAAACCTATGAGACAGTGCCCTGCGGTGTAGATGGAATTCAGACAAGGATGCTGTATCTTTTCTCAGAAGGTGTGAAGAAAAGAGGACTGTCTATGAAGAGATTTGTAGAACTTACATCGGAAAATGCGGCCAGATTTTATCACAGATTTCCGCAGAAGGGATGCATCCAGCCGGGAAGCGATGCAGATCTTGTACTGATCACAGAAAGAGAAAATACGGAAATTCATGTGGAAAACAGAAAAAGTAATCTGGATTATACCATTTATGAAGGGAAACAGCTGGAAGGAAAAATTCAGATGGTAATCAAGTCTGGACAAACAGTATATAAGAATGGTAAGCTGAATGCAGAAAAAGGTTCCGGGAAATATCTTGGATAATATTGATTCTGTGCATCGCGAAGCGTATTACTGAGGTAAACAGTAACAACTATTGTGTTCCTGACAGGGATTATAAGCAGACAAAAGATAAGAGAAAGGAACAGGCGGATAAAATGAATTATTTTGACTGTCATGTAGATACACTGACTGAAATTGTAAAACCAGGAGATACACTGGAAGAGAATTCCTGTGATCTGGACCTGAAGAGAATTGGAGATTTTGTAGAAAATTATACACAGATTTTTGCAATATGGAAGGATGCAGTTAAGCTGGACAAAGAAAATCCTGACAAAGATTTCCTGCGGATTTATAACCTTGCCATGGCTTATCTTGCAGAAGAAAATCGTAAGATTGCCCTTTGTCTGAGCGGAGAGGAAATGGAGAAAGCCTGCAGACAGAGAAAAGCAGCGGCATTTTTGTCGATTGAGGATATATCTATCATGGGTAAGTATGTGGAGAAGATCCGTGAGATGGGATTTCGTTTTGCAATGCTGACCTGGAATTATGAAAATGAATATGCCTGCGGAGCAACCGCAGATCAGACAAAAGGGCTGACATCCAGAGGCAAAAAAATGGTAAAAACCCTGACGGATCAGGAAATTGTCATGGATATTTCCCACCTGTCAGATCAGGGAGTAGAAGATCTGTTTCAACTGACAGACAGATCGGTAATGGCTTCTCACTCTGATATCAGAGAAGTATGGAATGCACCGAGAAATCTGCAAAAAGAACACTTGAAAGAACTGATCCGCAGAAAAGGAATCATAGGAATGAATTTCTTTGCCCCATTTGTAGGAGAGAAACCACAGATTTCTGATCTTATGAAGCATATGGATACAGTATTGGAGATGGGCGGAGAGGACTGCCTTGCTATTGGAAGTGACTTTGATGGATGCGACGGACTTTTCCCGGCAGGAATAGAAGGGGTTCAGTCTATTCCGTTTCTGAGAGAAGAACTTCTGAAACATGGCTTTACAGAAGAACTGACAGAGAAGATTTTCTATGGAAATGCACACAGATTTGTGATGGAAAATGTGAAATAAAATTGGAAAGGAAATAATACAAATGAGATTATTGATCGTACGACATGGAGACCCGGATTATTCTATTGATTCGCTTACTGAGAAGGGATGGAAGGAAGTAGAATATCTGTCAGAAAGACTGTCAAAACTTGACGTCAAAGATTTTTATGTTTCACCTCTTGGAAGAGCAAAGGACACGGCATCCCTTACATTAAAGAAGATGAACCGTACAGCAGTAGAATGTGACTGGCTCCAGGAATTTGATGTTCTGATCAACCGTCCGGACGTTTCTGACAGACAGAAAAGAGTATGGGACTGGCTGCCGCAGGACTGGACACAGGATGAACGTTTCTATCAGTACGATCACTGGTATGAAAATGAAAGATTACAGAAATCAGATGCAAAGGGTTATTATGACTATGTAACAGGAAAGTTTGATAAACTCCTGGCAGAGCATGGATATGTGCGAGAAGGACATTATTACAGAGTAGAGAAACCAAATGAAGATACACTGGTCTTCTTCTGCCATTTTGGTCTGGAATGTGTGCTTCTTGCTCATCTGATTGGTGCTTCTCCGATGGTACTGTGGCATGGATTTTGCGCAGCACCGAGCTCCGTGACAACTGTCAACACAGAGGAGAGAAGAGAGGGAATCGCAAGTTTTCGTATCAGTGCATTTGGTGATATTTCCCATTTATATGTGCATGAGGAATCGCCTGCATTTGCAGCAAGATTCTGCGAAATGTACAGTAATAAGGATGAGCGCCACGATTAACTAACCGGATTGGGTAAGTACCCATGTTTCAATTGCGAAAAGTAATAAGCAGCAGGTGAGGATAGAACGACAGAACTGAAAGGAAATATAGAATATTGATATCAAAGACAATGAAAGCAATTCTGCATGCGCTGTCATATGGAAATATCGAGCTGGAATCCTCCAGAAGAATGGCAGATCTGAAGCAACTGGATGCTATGCGGATTTTTGCAAAAAAGCTGGATGCCAGAGTTTATAATGGAGAACATGAGGTGCCACTCAGGATGTATTTTCCAACAGAAGAGGCAATGCAGGCGGGAATCGTAGAGGGAAATACGTTCCCGATTCTCTTGTTTTTCCATGGAGGTGGCTGGGTAACTGAGAGCGTGGAGAATTATGACCGTGTATGTGCCAGAATGGCACAGGCAACTGCGCATATTGTAGTCTCTGTTGAATACAGACTGGCACCGGAACATAAGTTTCCGATTCCTCTGGAGGATTGTTATGCAGCGGCGAAAGCACTTTATACCAATCAGCTGATCTTAAATACTGATCCGGAGAAAATCACGATCATCGGGGACAGTGCAGGAGGAAATCTGACAGCAGCAGTATGTCTGATGGCAAGAGACAAAGGTGAGTTTACACCACGACGTCAGATTTTGATCTATCCGGCACTTGGAAATTGTTATACAGAGGAATCTCCGTACAGATCTGTACAGGAGAATGGCAGTGATTATCTTCTTACGTCAGTAAAAATGGAAGATTATCTGAATCTTTATCAGAGTTCGGTAAAAGACAGACAGAATCCTTATTTTGCTCCGATACTGGAGAAAGATCTGAGAAATTTGCCTGAAACATTAATTCTTACAGCAGAATATGACCCTTTGCGTGATGAGGGAGAAGTGTATGGCAGGAAACTTCAGGCAGCAGGAAATCATGTAAAAGTGCACAGGATTTATGGGGCATTTCATGGATTCTTTGCACTGGGAATCAAATTTCTGCATGTGCAGGAGAGTTTTAAATATATTAATCAGTTTCTGAATAAGAGTTATGAGAAAATCATATAGTGGTTCTCACGTGGATTGCTATAGGACAAAAGAAAAGTAAGCAGAAACGAAAAAGAAGGCAGGAAAATTATGGATACAGGATACTCAAAATGGAGAAAACTGGATAATGCAGCACTGGCATTTCCACTGGTAACAGGAAAGAATGACACCAGAGTGTTTCGTTTCTACTGTCAGTTAAAGGAAGAGATCAACGGGGAAATCCTTCAGGCAGCGCTTGGTCAGACAATGGAGAAATATCCTCTGTTTCAGGCGGTTCTGAGAAAAGGACTGTTCTGGTTTTATCTTGAGCACAGAGATATCAGAGCAGTTGTAAAGCCGGAGACAGAACCACCATGCAGTCGTCTGTATATTCCAGATAAGAAATCCCTTTTATTTCAGGTAACTTATGACAAAAACAGGATTAATTTTGAGGTATTTCATGCATTGACAGATGGTACCGGGGCCATGCATTTCCTGCAGGAACTGGTGCAGAATTATCTGATCCTGGCACATCCACAGGAGAATCTGCCACATATAGAGAGCACAGAAGAAATCACTCACGGGGATAAAGAAGAGGATAGTTTCTCCCAATATTATTCTTCGGATACACCAAAGGATAAAGAGAAGAAAGAGACGGCTGTAAAGCTTAAGGGAGAAAAACTGGTTCATTCAGACATGCACATTACAGAAGTAGCTTTTTCTGTAAAAGATATTCATCAGAAGGCGCGGTCTTATGGGGTCTCTATTACAGTACTGCTGACTGCAATGATGCTGTGTTCTATCCGTGAGGAAATTCCTAAGAATCAACAGAAACGTCCTGTGACACTGATGATTCCGGTAAATCTGAGAAATTATTTTCCGTCTCAGTCTATGGCAAACTTCTTTGGATGGATTGAAGTTGGATATAAATTTTCGGATACCACAACTTTCGAAAAGGTTCTGGAGTCAATGAAGCAGCAGTTTGAACAGGAACTTGTAAAAGAGAAGATTGCCATGCACATGAGCGGATATGTGCGCATTGAGAAGAACCCGTTTGTCCGTGTTGTTCCGCTGGAAATTAAGAAGTATTTTCTGATGATCGGAGCCAATCTGGGCAGCAGGAGTATTACGGCAGTTTATTCCAACATTGGCATTATCCGCCTGCCGGAGGAGTACAGGGAATATATTCAGCATTTTGGTATTTTTGCAAGTACGAATTCTCTGCAGATGTGTTCCTGCTCTTACGGAGACGAGATGGTACTGGGATTTACTTCCAAGATACCGGATGATAGCATTCAGAGAAACTTCCAGCGGATGCTCAGCGAGGAGAAAGTTTCCCACAGAGAGTTGAAGAATGATTTTCCGGCATATGGAGAGAGGCAGAAACTGGAGAAGAAAGAGAACCAGAGAGTTGTACAGACATTCAGTTTTCTGTGCCTTGCGGTCGCTGTGATCTGTGGAATGATCAATTTCATGACGGCAGGAACATTAGACTGGTTCTGGTTTGCAAGTGCAGGATGTGCCTGTGCATGGCTGGTAGTTATGGTAGCGTATTTCAAACGCAGAAATATACTGAAGAACGAAATGTGGCAGTTATTGATCATATCTGTGATCGCGATCCTGTGGGATCGGTTCATTGGCTGGCGAGGCTGGTCTGTAGAGTTTGTTCTTCCATTTGGTGCTTTGGCAGTACAGTTTTCAATTCCAGTGATCGCAAAAGTGAACCGCCTGGAGAGAGAAGAATATCTGTTTTATCTTGTACAGGCAGGCGTTGCAGGACTGATTCCGATGATACTTATCTGGGTTGGAATCGTGAAATTTGTGTACCCGTCTGTCGTATGTACAGGCATCAGTTTCCTGACGTTGGCAGCATTATTTATTTTCTGTCAGAAGGATACACTGCGGGAATTTCATAAGAAATTAAGAATGTAGAGACTCCAGATATAGCATAAAATTGAAAATAAAAATCCATAGTTTAACCAGATTAAACAAGTTGCAAAGCAGATAATTTTATCCGCCTGGTCAGTTGAAATAAAGGGTTAAACTATGGATTTTTTATGCTTTCAGAGAGATAAAAACTATGGCAAAATTATCTTTATAAAAGCAAATCGAATATATGGTATGTTATATGTAATACTGTATTGTGTTTGCTATATTTACAGCAGAAAGTATTATTACTGATAATCTCTTAAATATAAAAAATATCAGAATTATTTAGGAAATCATTCGTCAAAAATAGTAACAATCTCCCCATCCAGAATACGGTTTGTATTCTTAACAGCGCAGAAGTTACCACACATACTGCAGGTATCTTCTTTCTCTGGCTTTGCCTCGGCACGGTAGCGTCTTGCTTTCTCCGGGTCCATACTGAGCTTGAACATTTCTTCCCAGTCAAGGCGCTTTCTTGCTTCACTCATCTTATAATCCCAGTCAGCTGCACCAGGAATTCCCTTGGCAATATCAGCAGCATGAGCAGCAATCTTTGCGGCAATAATTCCCTCTTTGACATCTGCAGCATTTGGCAGACGGAGATGTTCAGCAGGGGTTACATAGCACAAAAATGCAGCGCCTGAGTATGCAGCAATTGCACCTCCAATCGCAGAAGTGATGTGGTCATATCCCGGAGCAACATCAGTTACAAGCGGTCCAAGTACATAAAATGGTGCACCGTGACACAGTGTTTTTTGAATCTCCATATTAGCTGCTATCTGGTTTATCGGCATATGTCCAGGTCCTTCGATCATAACCTGAACATCTTTTTCCCATGCACGTTTAGTGAGCTCTCCAAGAGTGATCAGTTCTTCAATCTGTGCGGTATCTGTAGCATCTGCAAGACATCCCGGACGGCATGCATCACCCAGACTTAAAGTAATATCATACTCTCTGCAGATATCCAGAATCTCATCGAAATGTTCGTAAAAAGGATTTTCTTTTCCTGTCATTTCCATCCATGCAAACATAATGGAGCCACCCCTGGAAACAATGTTCATAAGGCGTTTATTCTGCTTGAAACGTGCTGCGGTTGCACGGTTCATTCCGCAGTGAATTGTCATGAAATCAACACCATCTTCTGCATGCATACGAACAATATCAATCCATTCTTCAGAAGTGATCTTGCCAAGCGCCTTGTGATAATATACTACTGCATCATAGATCGGAACAGTACCGATCATTGCCGGACATTCAGAAGTAAGTTTGCGGCGGAAGCTTCTGGTATCACCGTAAGAACTGAGATCCATGATTGCTTCTGCGCCCATTTCTACTGCAGAATGTACCTTCTCATATTCCATATCAACGTCTTTCCAGTCTCTGGAAACACCTAAATTTACATTGATCTTTGTGGTCAGTTTTGCACCGACTCCACTTGGACTGATGCATTTATGATTCTTATTACATGGAATAATTACCTGTCCTTTTGCAATCAGTTCTCTTAATTCATCCACGTCAAAATGCTCTTTTTCTGCTACGATCTCCATCTGTGGTGTAATGATTCCGTGACGTGCTGCGTCCATCTGTGTTGTATACTGTGTCTGTGTCATTTTTTCCTCCTTGCCCTGCACTGTGGGCTGTTGCTCGCTGTACATATTTTGGAATAATAAACTGTCGGTACAGCGGCATGAAATGAACTGCGCCTCCTGCATATAGCAGGGACTTGCACCTGCGCATATTCGTAAGTTTCTGAGTAAACTACTTGATTAACAGAGAGTGGTGCCCCCGGTCTGTATGATTAAGAAAGGGGGAGTCCGGACGTGACAATAGATGAAAGTGAAAATGTCCGAAAATTATCTCTCAGATCAGATATCTGAATACATATATGTATGGTATCTTCTTGGGATTTTCGGATAAAAAAGGAAAAACTGCAATACGCCAACAAGCATATTGCAGTTCGGAAGAACTATAACTTTCCCTACGTTGGCATTATCCAAATCAGGTTATGGGTTAAAGCAATACAGCTTACTCTCAGCCTGTTTACACAAGCACCCCTTTTCTTAATTGTCCACATTGTAACACTCTGATGTGAGAAAGTCAATATGTACATTGAATTCCGGAGTTGATTTATGAACAGTAACACAGTAACGAATAGCCAAACGTAAGTCCGGGAGCCGTTTATTTAACGGCCTGTGAGAAACATGTTATAGGCATTTGATGCGGATCTCCAGGTTTTTCCTTTGATTTTTTTATTTGCGATGACTTTAATTCCATATTTGACATTCTTTTTCATATTGCTGAGGGTAAAGGAAGTAGCAGTTGTCGTTTTTACTCTTTTATATGAGTTGTTTCCCGGGTATTTTATATAAACAGAATAGTTATTTGCACCTGCAACTTTATTCCATTTTACCTTCATTGTGCTGTTTGTATTTCCTGCCTTTTGAAGAACGATGCCAAGGGCAATGAATCTGGTAGTAGGAGTAGTACTTACATAACGTTTATTATTTAAAATAATATATGGATAAATCTTTACCTGATAAAATGTGTTCTTGCTCAATGGCAGGGTAAAGGAATATCTGGTAGAAAAATATCTGGTTATGAGTTTGCGTGTAGCGGAACTCTGATATACAACTTTATATCCTGAAATAGAGTTAGCCGGATTTACAGTGCTCATGTTAAAGGTGTAGTTGCCGGTAGTGGAAGCGTAAGAAGATTTAATCTTTACACTTGCATAAAGGGTTGTGCAACCGGCGATGCGGGATGTAATTGCTTTTCCGGATGATGTTAAAGCTGTAATTTTTATATTATAGGCAGTACCTGCTTTTAATTTGTTAATAGTTGCCCTGTTGAGGGTATTGCCGATATATCCAAGGAAACGATAAGATGAAGTGTTAAAACTGCTGATATTGACAGCATACTTAGCTGCATTTGCAACGGGATTCCACTGGACAGTCACGGAGCTTTCGGAAGCGGCAATCTGGCGGATACCTGAGGATGAGGTAAGGTAAGAGGCGCCTGCAGCCTGTGCTTCCGAAGTATCAACAGAAGGGATATCTGTATCTTCCTGAGACAGTTCAGCAGTCTGCTCTGCCGGCATAAGCTGCGCCGTTGCTGCAAAAGCCGTTGCTGCGGTTGAGAGTGTAAGAACTGCACTGAGAGCAATACTTACAAAGAACTTTTTAAAACTTTTTGCTTTCATAGTAAAAACCTCCTTTTTGAAGCTGCAAAACAGAGTCTTATTTTGCAGAAAGTACGCCGCGGCGTGTTTAGCTTTAAATAAAAAAAGCTTCGTTTATGTTGCTGTTATTGTAACATAGCGAAGCTGTATTTCTGTAATTTTCTGTTAATTATGATGTGATAATGAATTTATTCGTCCCAGCCATCATACATGCGGATATTAACCTGAATATTTCTCACAATGTCGCCTTCCTGCAGGTCGAGATCGAATTCATCAGAGATTGCAGGGAGATCCATTTCATCTTCCATTACTTCTGCATAGATCCAGTTGTAGGCTGCCTCGTTTGCGTTATCAATTGCATCGTCGAGAGTGTCGCCTTCAGCTTCACAACATTCAAGGTCCGGAAAAAATGCCTTGTATCTGCCTTCTTCATTTTTGCGGAAAACCGCAGGATATATAAATTTCATTGGAAAAACTCCCTTCTTCTGTAATGTTTTTATGCATTTTAGTTTACGTTTATACTGAGAATAGTATATAATACATTCATATATTCATCAAGGATAAAAAGTTATCAGGAATGGAAGTTCTGGAAGATGATAACGAAGTAATATATAAAGGAGAATAGGGCATGCTGACAATAGAAATGGACAATTTTGACCTGGGACAGATCTGCAGATCGGGACAGTGCTTCAGGATGGATCAGATTGGTGAGAACCGTTACCGGGTAATTGCGGGAGACAGATATCTGGAACTGACTCAGGAGAGAGGAATTGTCAATTTCTTTTGCCCGGAAGAGGATTTTATCTTTTTCTGGATCCGGTATTTTGACCTGGACTGTGATTATTGTGGTGAATACATAGACAAAATTAATCCCAGAGATAAATATCTGACAGCAGCAAGTGAAATGGGAAATGGGATTCGGATCCTGCAGCAGGATCTGTGGGAGATGATCATTTCATTTCTGATTTCCCAGCAAAATAACATTACAAGAATTAAAAGATGCATTGAAAATATCAGTCAGGAATTCGGAGAAAAGAAAGTAAGCAGTACAGGAGTGGAATATTATACATTTCCAACTGCACAGGCTCTGGCTTCAGCCACTGAAGAACAGTTACGGGAATGTAATCTTGGTTACAGAGCAAAATATGTTCTGGATACGGCCAGAAAGGTTTACTTTGGTGATATTTCGCTGGACGGCCTGTATGATATGAAATATAAAGCTGCCCGAAAAGAACTCCTGAAATTGTATGGAGTGGGAGAGAAGGTAGCAGACTGCATCTGTCTTTTTGGACTGCACCAGCTGGATGCATTTCCTGTAGATACTCACATCCGCCAGGCATTGGATGCCCATTATAAACGTGGATTTCCTAACCGGCGTTATAAGGGCTTCAGAGGGGTGATGCAGCAGTATATATTTTATTATGAACTGATGAACAGCAGCAAATAAAGGAGGAATGTTATTATGGAAATTGGAGCAATGTTAGATGAGTTAAGAGAAAAAGCACTGAAAGATCGTAACATCTGGCAGGAACTGATGGATACCAGAAAGGCAGAACAGCCGTTGGCCGCTTTTTGTGCAAAATGTCGTGAACTGGGATATGAGATTTACGAGATGGATCTGATCACTGCAGGAGAAGAATTCTATGCAACAATGCGCAGAAGTACAAATGGTGGCGGTGAAAATTCTCCGAAGCTGGCAGGAGAAGACGATTTCTATGAACTCTTCTTTGCCAGCCTGGAGCAGAATTAGATCAGTCTACACCATTTTTCTCACAGATATCATTCAGGCAGCATCTGTCACAGTATGGTTTCGTACGTGCAGTACAGACATCACGGCCATGATTAACCAGACGGTGACAGAGATCGTTGCCTTCTTCCGGCGGAATGATCTTCCATAAAGCCATTTCCACTTTCTTAGGCTCTTTTATATGATCCACCAGACCAATACGATTAGACAGACGAATACAATGTGTATCTGTAACGATCGCAGGTTTGCCAAACACATCCCCCATGATCAGATTCGCACTCTTTCTCCCCACACCCGGAAGCTTCAAAAGTGCGTCAAAATCCTCGGGAACATTATCGTGATACTGTTCATGCAGAATTTTCATACAGGCACTGATATCCCGCGCCTTACTCTTCCCCAGCCCGCAAGGCCGAACAATCGCCTCAATATCCTCCACATTCGCACTCGCAAGAGCCTCAACAGTAGGAAACTTCGCATACAGATCCTGCACTACCACATTCACCCGTGCATCCGTACACTGCGCCGCCAGCCGTACACTCACCAGCAACTTCCACGCATTATCATAATCCAAAGTACAATCCGCATCCGGATACTCCCTCTTCAACCGATCAATAACCTCAAGAGCCAATTCCTGTTTTGTCATATGTGTATATCTCCATTTCTTAATAATACCTTTTTCAAAGTTATATATTTCAGAGTAATTATATAATCACTCTAAAGTGTAATGATATAATTCATTGAATGATTCAATTTTAACCAAATCAAGTAAATCCCCTGCTTTAATCGCGAATATCCGCATGATTCGTGCAGCCATGATATATGTTATCAAGCCAATAAACACCTCTACCCTTCCCGTGCGTCCCATCTCTCCCCAATATCATAACACAAACAATCCCCCCTTGCATTTCCTATTTTCCTATATTAAAATAAAACCAGCCGTTGTATTTACAACAAAGCGAGAAAAAACATCCGAAAGGAATTCTATGATAGATACAGACTTTTTGTGCAGATCCCGTCTGTTTCGGGGATTTACAAAAGAAGAAATAAAGAGCCTGCTGGAGTGTCTGAATGCTGCTGTTAAGACATACCGTAAGGGAGAATATATTTTTCAGGCAGGAGAAGTGACTGAGCATTTCGGAATGATCCTGGAGGGAAAAGTTCAGGTCGTCAGTGACGATTTCTGGGGCGAACGCCAGATTCTTGCAGGATTTGAGAAAGGTCAGCTTTTCGGCGAGGCATATGCGTGCATGGAAAAAATGCCCCTTCTGGTCAGTGCCGTAGCAGTAGAAGAAACACAGGTATTAATGCTGAACGCTCACAGAGTCTTGCAGACCTGTACCTCCGCCTGTGACTTCCACCGCAGGCTGGTAGAAAATCTGGTAGGAATTCTGGCAAAGAAAAACCTTACACTTACCAGAAAAATCGATCAGATCAGCAAGAAGACTATACGGGGCAGAGTGCTGGCTTATTTATCGAACGAAGCCGGACAACAAGGCAGTAATGATATTATTGTTCCATTTAACAGACAGCAACTGGCAGAATACCTTGCTGTAGACAGAAGTGCATTATCAGCAGAATTGTCAAAAATGCAGAAAGACGGCATGATCAGTTATAAGAAAAATCACTTTATTTTGAGTAAAGATCATATAGAATAGATCATAAAAATTGAAGCTATTTATATATATTTGAATCTAATAGATTTCAGATTGGTCATTCAGTGTAGAGCCGCATTGCAAAGAGGATGATTTTATCCATTTGATCATTAACATATAAGAGGGAAAAGAATGAAAGTACGAATGTATAATGTGGGTTTCGGAGACTGCTTCTGCCTCCGGGACAGAAAGAAGAGTCTGCTGGTGGATTTCGGAACCAACAACAGCAGAATAGAGGGACGCCCAAGAAGAGAAATTTTCGATCTGATTATTTCAGATTTATCCACGATCAACAGCAAAAATCTGCTCCTGACACATTTCCATATGGATCATTTATCAGGATTACTCTATATGATGAAAAAGAAGGATATTTCCGTTGATTTCGGAAAGATTTATCTGCCGGATGTTTTTTCAAAAAAAGAAATGAGCAGAACACTGGTATTATTGCTCCTTGCAGATCTGTTGAAAGAATCCGGACTTCCGAGCCGTCAGGTCAGTTTGTTTGCACTGGTGGATGCACTTCTGGAGAATAGGCAGAATGTTGAACTTCTCAGCAGAGGGAAAATCTTCGAGAATAAATATCAGACATTGTGGCCGGATGTAGATATTATTCAGAAAGAAACGGATGAGGTATATGATCAGCTCAGCAGAGACGAGAGATTTAATGAGGTGATGGACGTTCTGCTGGATTTTGCAGAGAAACTGCGCAAGATTATCTGGTCTATGACAGAAGAAGGAAAAATCCAGGTAGAAGAAGCACAGGAGAAGATTTCTCTTGCATATGTGTATGACAGGGAATTCAGAAGAATTAAAGCGATTCCGGCGTTCAAAGAATTGTTGAACGATCTGAATGAAAACAAAGTAAATCTCAGACAGTTCAAACACAAGATAAGTATTGTGTTCCAGAATGCAAAAGACGGAGAACTGAATCTTTTGTTTACGGGAGATGCTCAGCCAGAGCATATGAGGATGATTACAGAGAACTATGATGGAAAACTGCCGTTATATGAACATTACTGGTGTATCAAAGTACCGCATCATGGAACTCAGGGACATTACTTTGACTTCTCCCAGTATGAACCGGAGAATATGCTGATCTCCAACGGAATCCATTTTGCGAACAGTAAAAAAGAGTCAAAGGAATTAAGAACATCACCACTTTATGGCGGATTGTTCTATATTCCGGATACGCATATGTACTGTTCAAACTGTGATTGCTGCGACAGTTATGAGAATGGCTGCTCCTGCAAGGAATCAGATGTGATATCTCCGGCATATTATAAGGACATTTAACCTCATAAGAAACATTTAACCATATAAAAACAGCAGGCATATGTATATATTATTAAATATACATTGCCTGCTGTTTTGTGCGATCAGCATAAGCTCCGCCCATCACAAAGTATGTAAATCTGTTGCAACTGTTACTGAACGGTTATGATCTGTTTATGCGAAGTATTAGAAGATTCTCAGTACAGATAAATATAATATGTAGAAGACTTATCTGACTGCCAGGTTTTACTTCCAACTTTTTTATTGGCTGCTATTTTGATATAGTAACGGGAACCAAGCTTCATGTTATTTACACGATAGGAAGTTGCACCTGTGGTTGTTACTCTTTTATAGGAACTGCTTTTGGGATATTTGATATAAACAGAATAACTCTGTGCACCTGCGACTTTGTTCCATTTTATAGTCATGCTGTTGGAAGTGTTTCCTCCTTTTTTAGGAACGATTCCTCTGGAAACATATCTGGTTGTAGGTGTTGTTCCAGTGAATTTCTTACCATTGAGCGTGACATAAGGATATATCTGAACCTTGTAAAAAATATTCTTACGTAATGGAAGAGAAAAGCTATATCGGTTGTTATAATATTTGGAAACGGATTTTCTGCTCTGACAGTTCGTGTAAACTACCTTGTAGCCGTCAATAGCATTATAAGGATTCACGGACTTCATGTTGAAGGTATAGCCATTGGAAATCTCATAGGAACTCTTGACACTTACAGTTTTGTACAGAGTCGTGCAGACTAATGAGAGATAGTAGGAAGCAGTTTCTGTTGAGTTGGAAGCAAGAACTGCAACGTTATAGGCGGTACCGGCTTTAAGTTTTGTTATAATGCATGAAGTGCCTGTGATCGTGCCGAGAGTGTTATAAGCAGAGTTAGCGGTACCGTAACGCTTAAGCATTACTGTGTATCTGGTTGCATTGGAAACAGGATTCCATTTCACAGAAATAGAAGTTGTAGTGGCTGCAGTCTGGACCATATTGGAAGTGGCTCCGACATACGTTGCGTTGTCAACCTGTTCAGTGGAAAGTTCCGGAATGTCAGATGTCTCGCGTCCTTCCGGGACCGATGCGAGTATACCTGTTACAGTGGAAGCGAATGCTGCTGTCGGCAGTCCAAGTGTCAGCACAGCGCTGAGTCCCAAGCTGACGAGTAGTTTTTTAAAACCTTTCATTTTCATAATGTGCCCTCCTTCTGGGTGAATGTGAAAAAACTCCGCATATGCTTATCAGATATTGCCTGCGGAGCAAGCATTAAAATTAATCTGATTATAACACAGCGGAGTTTATTGTAGCAAATTATTTATAACCTGTTATTTTGCAGGTGTCAGATGCCAGATATCGTTGTTGTACTGTTCGATTGTTCTGTCGGATGAGAAGAATCCAGCCTTTGCGATATTAACCAGCATTTTCTTAGCCCATGCTTTTCTGTCTGCATAATCAGCCAGAGCCTGATCTTTCTTTTCAACATAATCATTGAAGTCAAGCAATGTCATGAACCAGTCTTTGCTTACCAGTTCGTGGTGCAGTCTTTCCAGATTTTCTTTGTGACCGAGTTTCAGCATCTTTTCGCTTACGATGAAGTCAACGCATTCTTTAATATGTTCATCGCTCTCATAGATATCTTTGGAGCAGTAGTCTGCTTTTTCATAATGTTCGATAACTTTCTCGCTGGATTCGCCGAAGATGTAGATGTTATCTTCGCCAACCAGTTCGCTGATCTCTACGTTAGCACCGTCCATAGTTCCCAGAGTAACAGCTCCGTTCAGCATGAACTTCATATTACCTGTACCACTTGCCTCTTTGGAGGCAAGGGAGATCTGCTCGGAAATATCGCATGCAGGGAATAATTTCTCGGCTGCAGATACATTGTAGTTCTCAACCATAACAAGCTTCATGTATGGTGCAACTTCAGGATCATCTTTGATGAGATCCTGGAGTGTGAGCAGAAGATGAATGATATCCTTTGCAATCACATAAGCAGGAGCTGCTTTTGCACCGAAGATAAAGGTTACAGGCTGAGCAGGTTTCTTTCCACCCTTGATCTCCAGATATTTGTTGATGATGTACAGAGCATTTAACTGCTGGCGTTTGTACTCATGGAGACGTTTGATCTGGATATCATAGATGCTGTTCTCATCAATTTCAACACCTGTGTTGGACAGGATAAATTCTTTACAGGTTTTCTTGGCTTCTGTTTTGATCTCAAGGAGCTTGTTCAGAACTGCTTCATCATCCTTATATTTCAGGAGATTTTCCAGAGCAGTTGCATTTGTTTTAAACTCATCACCGATCAGAGAGGTAATATAGTCTGTCAGCGGATGATTGCAGTGCATTAACCAGCGGCGGAATGTGATGCCGTTAGTCTTGTTGTTGAATTTCTCCGGATAAATATCATAGAAAGCTTTCAGCTCGCTTGTTTTCAGGATTTCTGTATGCAGGGCAGCAACACCGTTGATGGAGAATCCATAGTGGATATCCATATGTGCCATGTGAACCAGGTTGTTCTTGTCAATGATGGCTACATTTTCCTGAGGATATTTTGCTTTGATCTTTTCATCCAGCTTTTCGATGATCGGTACAAGGTGAGGAACTACATCAAGAAGGTAGTCCATCGGCCATTTTTCCAGAGCTTCTGCAAGGATGGTATGGTTTGTGTAAGCACATACTTTGGATACGATCTCAGCAGCCTCATCAAAATCGATTCCTCGCTCTGTCAGGAGACGGATCAGTTCCGGAATGACCATACTTGGGTGAGTATCATTGATCTGGATTACTGCGTAGTCTGCAAGGTCATGAAGGTTGCAGCCTTTCTTTGTTGCTTCGTCCAGGATGAACTGAGCGGCATTGGATACCATGAAATACTGCTGGAAGATACGGAGTTTACGTCCGTCATCATCGCTGTCATCCGGATACAGGAACAGTGTCAGGTTGTGAAGGATGTCCTTCTTGTTAAAGGAAATTCCATCGTGAACCATGGATTCATCTGCCAGATCAATGTCAAATAAGTGCAGATGAATGGATTTGTTATTGTAGCCTGCAACGTCGATATCGTACAGGGAAGATTTCAGTGAGAATCCGCGGAACGGTACAGTATAGGAAACACCTGCAGGTGTAAGCCAGCTGTATTTCTCAATCCATGGGTTTGGAGTTTCTTTCTGAAGTCTGTCCTCAAAGAGCTGTTTGAACAGTCCAAGGTGATAGTTCAGACCAATACCTTCGCCCGGAAGTCCCAGAGTTGCGATGGAATCCAGGAAGCATGCAGCCAGACGTCCGAGACCGCCGTTACCAAGAGATGGTTCCGGTTCAACTTCTTCAATATCAGCGATTGCTTTGCCGTTCTCTTTTAAGAAAGCAGCAACATCATCGTAGATTCCGAGGTTGATCAGGTTATTGGATAATAATTTACCGATCAGGAATTCTGCAGAAATATAATAGATCTTCTTCTTTCCATCCTGATAACCTCTTTCGAAGAGCTGGTTCTTTGTATAGATTAATAATGCGTTGTAGATTTCTTCATTTGTGCACTGACGTGCGTTTTTCTTATACAGGTCATAGATGAGCTTTTCTAAATTTTCCATCGTAATCTCCCTTTCTGAAAATGAATATGTGTATTTTTTATGAGTTAGATTGCTTATTTTTTGTTTTGAATAGTGTATTTGGTTTGCGTTTGAAAATTTCAGTCTTATTTGTGTTAAAGTCCGGTTTCTATAGGATAGTGCCGGAACAGGATGAAATTCTCATTTATGTCAGCGAGAGAAGTTCTCTTGCTGACATGTATAACTATATCAGCAGTCAATCTGAAAAAATACAACAAAATTGCGATTTTATGACAGGTTTCTGCGAAACTTGTGAGGAGACATTCCGGTTGCCTGCTGGAATTTCTTAATAAAGTAGCTGGTGTTGTTGAAGCCGACTTCCAGGGCGATTTCCGTAACAGAGGAATCGGAGTGCAGAAGCAGAGGCTTGGC
This sequence comes from uncultured Blautia sp., assembly GCA_934416185.1. Classification (GTDB taxonomy): domain Bacteria; phylum Bacillota; class Clostridia; order Lachnospirales; family Lachnospiraceae; genus Blautia_A. The sequence continues at coordinate 70,347 of CAKRWH010000003.1, forward strand.
CTTCTCAATACGCAGGTCATTGATATAGGCGATCAGGGTCTTGTCCGTATATTGCTTGAACAGTTTCATAAAGTAGTATTCGCTGTAATTGGACATGGCAGTAAGTTCTGCAGCATTGAGAGGCTGGGCATAGTGCAGATTAATGTAGTCCAGGATTTTCTTAATAGAAGCAAGGCTCTTATTTTGCTCCTTGTCTGCAGGAATGATGTAATTTCCCATGAGCATTTCATAGAAGAAACTGAAAAACAGTGCTTTTAATTTCACGAAATAATAAGGCTTCTTTTCCTTATGACAGGTGTGGATCTCATCAAACAGCTGGCAGATATTTTCATAATTGTCATCTGACGGAGAGATGATGTGCGTAAATTCCGCCTGATTTTCCATTAACAGGGAAATGACACGTTCCTGACATAAATCTCCCGCAGGTCCGGACAGGAAATTCAGGTCAAAGACAATGCTCCTGAAATAAAGGATATTCTTCAGATCTGTTTTTATGCCATGAAGAACGCCACGGTTTACAATGATCAGATCACCACCCTTGACGCGGAGAATCTCTTTATTCAGACGGACCAGACCACTGCCGGATTCAATATAGATCAGCTCCATCTCATCATGCCAGTGATTGTAGAGAGAATGGAAGATCTCGCAGTTGTCGGTGTATGTTTCTATAGGAAGTTCGAATGAACCGTGAGTGCTTCGTTCTTTGAGGGTGTCATCGACTTCAATTGGGGGAGTTGACATGAAAAGCGCCTCCTTTATAAATTTCTGTTTTTAACCAAATCAAGTAAGTCCCCTGCTTCAATTGCGAAAAGCAATAAGCAGTGGGCGGGGACTTGCTTGTATCAGGAAGAGTGCAAGCTCTTTCTGATAAACTGCGGAGCAGTTATTTGGTTATGAGCAAGTAGCGAAGCGGATTGCGAATATCCGCTTGACCCAAATCAAGTAAGTCCCCTGCTTCAATTGCGAATATCTGCTTGACTTGTTAGACGGATTATGAAAGATATTATGAAAGATGGAATGAGGTCTGTCAATTATCCTGATGTTTTTAACTTGAATATATTTTCATTTATCTGCAGGAATGTGCCGAAAAGGCTTGTCTGTAAAAGATCGGCGTGAGTCTTATTAAGAAAAAACTGCTTACCTTAATAAATATTAAGATAAACCGTGTTCATCCTGTAAGGTTACAATCTTATGATAGCCTCAGATGAAAAAGTTAAGTCAAAAAACAAAGTCAAAAGCTAATAAGAAAAGCACAAAAGAAATAAGGAGGACAAGCAAATGGAAATCACAAGACCTGCTGTAGCAGGAACTCTGGAATCCAGTGACTGTCAGGTAATGATCGAAGAAGGAGACGGCAAAGTCGAATTCTCACTGGAGAGCTCCGTTATTAATCAGTATGGAAATCAGATCAGAAAGGTAGCACTGGAAACACTGGAGAACCTTGGTGTAAACAATGCAAAAGTAAAAATTGTTGACAAAGGCGCTCTGGACTGCACCATCAAAGCAAGAATCGAAGCTGCCGTTTACCGTTCCGTTTTATAGACAGAAGATTTACCATGGGGAGGAGAAACATTGGGGTCAGACCCCATGAGTCTCTTACGGTGTAGTTCCGGCACACATCGCTATTGTTATGGTAGTTTGCCGTAACTGTGCAACATTCATCAGCCCGGTTGTACCTGCAACATTCCTTGGTATCGGCCTCGCAGATGTAGAGATCAAAGACCATATCAAGAACTGCTTCTTCTGGATCTGGGGTGTCAGCATTGTCTGCCTCCTTGCAGGACTTCTTCTCGGAGTCATCAAGATTTGATAACAGCAGAACTACAATAAAAACTCCGATAAATATCGGAAAACCTAATTAAGCCATCTTACCAAAATACTATACATATAAAATTCCTTCAGGAAAAATCCCTCTTAGAATTTTTCGTAAAACTCATACGTGTCCAGAATTCTGGACAGGTGTGAGAAATACGGAAGAATAGAGGGATTTTTCCATTTTAAGAAAACTTCCTTTAGTTGTCTGATTAAATAAAATATCTGATTTTTATAAAGCATAAAGTGACGTTTTTGCGAAAACAGAGGAAAATATGATATGGTAGAAAAGAAGTCAAAGAGACAGATAAAGGAGGAGGCAGATGAAAAGTAAAGATGAACTGGAAATAGAAGATGAAAGGAAGGATATTGAAAAAACAGGAAGACTGCTGGTTACAGGAGATCTCCATGGCGATACAGCTGCACTTGTGATGATTGCGAAGAAAATGCTGGAAGGGGATGTGCTGTTTGTTGCCGGAGATTTTGGGTTTATTTTCAGGGATAATAATGATGAGAGATGCTTTTTAAATGACGTGGATCAGTTTCTGAAAAGAAAGAAGGCATATCTTGTATTTGTAGACGGAAATCATGAGAATCACAGAGCATTGAACGAATATCCGACAGAGGAGTGGAGAGGAGCAAGAGTTCACAGAATCCGCAACCGGATCGTTCATGTTCTGAGGGGAGAAATCCTGGAAATAAAACAGAAGAAAATTTTCTGCTTTGGCGGTGCGTTCAGCATTGATCGTGCCTACAGGGAGTTAAATGTCAGTTACTGGGAGGAAGAAATTCCTACAGACGAAGATTTCAGAAATGGCAATGAACATCTGGAAAAGTGTGGTTGTCAGGTCGATTTTATTATTACTCATACTTGCCCGTTAAATATGATTCCTTATCTGGGAACACGCCACAGTGCACCGGAGGAATATCCGTTACAGAATTATCTGCAATGGATAAATGACAGCACGATATCTCATCTGAAATGCTGGTATTTCGGGCACTGGCATATGGATAAAGAACTTCCACAGAAATGCCAGGCAGTGTATCTGGATGTGATTGATATGGAGACAGGAAAAGTAGTTTTTTAAGGAAAAGATTATATTTTAATCGAATCAGGCAAGTAGCGAAGTGGATGCTTTTATCCGTTTGTTTATAAAAAAGGAGGACCAAATGATGAAGTTTTGTTTTGATTCCGCATTTAAAGAAATAATGCAGTCTCATGATCTCGACACTGTAGTGATTCTGGGACATCTGAATCCGGATGGCGATGCGGCCGGATCTGTGATGAGCGTTGCACATTATATTCACGTAAACTATCCGCAGTATAAAGTACTGCCTTATCTGGCTGAGACTCTGGAGCGCGGACCAAAGAAAGTGGTTCTGCAGGATAAAATATTTGCTCCTTTTCAGAAACCGGATACGGATGGAAAACCATATTGTGTAATCGTATGTGACAATGCAACTCTGGAGCGTATGATCGGACTGGAATACTATCAGAATGCTACAGCGAGCATTGTGATTGACCATCATGCTTCTAATGAGGGATATGGTGATGTAAACTGGACGGTAGTTTCTGAGGCATGTGCGGAAAATGTATACCATATGCTTGATTCTGAATGCCTGAGAAAAGCTTCGGAAACAGAAGAACATCCGACAGCAGCAGACTATATTTATCTTGGAATCGCCCATGATACCGGCGGAATGGCAAGAGCGAAAAAAAGTACATTGTTGGCGCTTGTGGATTTGATGTCTATGGGCGTTAACCATGGAGAAATCATGAAGACCCTGCACAGCGATACTCTGGATACCCTGAATAAAAGAGGGGACATTATTCGCAGTGCCAGACGTGCAATGGAGGGAAAAGTCGCATATGTGATCATGGATGCCAGAGAGCATACGGAGAAAAAAATCATCTATGAGGATATTCACTGTGTCAGCACGATTCTGCGTGACTGTGATGATATTGAACTTGGATTTACGATGTATGAAGAAGACAAAAATGTATGGAGATGTTCTTTCCGTTCAGACGGAAAATGGGTGAATGTGAATGAACTGCTTCAGCCTTTTGGCGGTGGTGGACATATTTCGGCAGCAGGATTAAAATATAAAACGGATAACGTAGAAGAACTGAAAAACCGGATTCTGGACAGAGTAGAAGAGTTACGTGCCAGAAAACAGAAATAAAAAAACCAGTATGAACAGTAAAAATAAAAAGACTGTCATACTGGTCTTTTTTTGCAGAATATATTGTAAGAATATAAATAGGATAAATGAATCCGTAATGTGCACAATCTAGTGTTATCCCATGATATTGGGGGCAGTGAGTCTATTATCTACGGAACAGGAAGAAGTGATTACGGAATACTGTAATGCAATTTTGAGCAGTGGAGCAGATACAGAAGAATTTTTCTACCGGCTGGGACTAAAAGATGGACTGAATCTGAAAAGTACAGTAAAATCTACATTAGAAATGTTATCGGGAAATATTCGTGGAGGGGAACTAAAGGATGAAGAATGAAATTGTATTATTTACAGATGGTGATGTTAATATAGAAGTTCAAATCAATCCTGAGCAGGAGACAGTTTGGCTGACTCAAAAACAAATGGAGATGTTGTTTGATGTTAAGCATGCTACAGTAAGCGAACATATCTCAAATATTCTTGCGTCAGGAGAACTGGATGAGACTTCTGTCGGTTTTTCCGACAGAAGTACAGGGGGAAGAAAACCTAAAATTTATAATTTGGATATGATTTTGTCTGTAGGATATCGAGTTAATTCCAAAAGAGGTATAGCTTTCAGAAAATGGGCAAATAATGTTCTTAAACAGTTTATTTTGAAAGGCTATGCAATCAATGAAAAGCGTCTTCAGGCACTTAAGAAAACAGTTGATATTCAGTCAAGGATGCTTGCAGATGCACTTGATATAGAGGAAAAAGATGTGCTCAGAGCTGTGAATGAATACACGGATGCATTGATTCTTCTGGATCAATATGACCACCAGGCATTAAGTAAGCCGGAGGGAAGTACTCCAGTATATCGCATTACTTATGAAGAGTGTGTTCAGATGGTTGGTCAGATGAAGGATTCTTTTGAAACAGATGTATTTGGCGTGGAAAAAGAGGCTGGTAAGGTAGAAGGAATTATTGCCGCTGTTTACCAGAGTATATTTGGACAGGATGCGTATCCGTCCTTAGAAGAGAAAGCGGCGAATCTATTGTATTTTATGATAAAAGATCATCCATACGCAGATGGCTGTAAAAGAATTGCCGCATCACTGTTCTTGGAATTTTTAGACAAGAATAATGCGTTGTTTATGGACGGAGAAAAGAGACTCAGTGATGGAACGTTAGTAGCAATTACATTGATGATTGCTGAATCAAAACCAGAAGAAAAAGATGTGATGGTAAAACTGGTAATGAATCTGTTGAAATTATAGTGGCATTGCATTGTTTTTATATTACAACAGTATATGATTGGATGAACCAACTTTGTGCTCTTTGGGCACGAAGTTGGGAACTTTTGGGGTCAGACCCCATGAGTCCCGGATGGGAGATTGGGAAACTACGCTTTTCAGAATTCAAAGGACGGTATGATATTATAAGATAACAAGATAGGAGGGATGTGTAATGATGAAAAGTAAAAAGATCGATAAGTTATGGGAATTAATTATATTCTTGCTACTGGCGCTGACAGTAATAGTAGCACGTCCTGTTAAAGCGGCTGGCTCGACGCGGGTGGATTTAAGAACAGGGCATACTTATAGGTATTATGATGTTACTGGCAATGGCAAAAATGACAAGTTTGTAGTGAAAGCTGCTACAACAAGTGCATATACCGGAAACGGATACTATGATACAGTTAATATCTACGTGAATGGAAAAAAGCAAAGTATTAGCTATAAAAAAGCACCGTTTTACAGATTAAATGCCACTTTGTACATCTTTGACAATGACAAACCGCTGCTGTATCTTGGTGCAAAAAGTGATAATGATCATAAGTATATCAATGGTATTTTGAAATACGAAAATGGAAAGTGGAAATATCTGCTGGATATGACGAAGGTCTTTGGCAATTATAAACAATATGCACGTGGTGAAGTGATCAGTAATAGCGGAAAAGACCTGAAAGTACGATATGAGATAATGTGCTGGACATTGGGATTCTGCAGAGTAGATTATACATACACATACGAGAAAGGGGGATTAAAACGTAAGAGCAGTTACGGGAAAATAGTTAATTACTTTGCTTTGGATTCGGGAAAGGGCAAATTAACAGCAAACAAAACAATTCGTGCATATAAAGGATGTGGAGATGGAGAAATTGCATTTGTTCTTCGAAAAGGAAAGAAAGTAACTGTACAAAAGTGGAGATATACTGGTGGGAAACTTTATATTCAGCTGAAATATGGAACAAAAACAGGATGGATCAACGGACAGAAACAAAAACGGTTTGTAACATCAGAGCAGAGATTATTTTCTAATCTTCCGTATGTTTGATTAATATGTAGAAATCCTATTCTTATTTTGCAATCCTGTTTGTAATCTGAACAGGGACACTTGCAAAAACAAGTGCCCCGTTGTATAATCTACTCAGAAGATGATCGGAAGCGAGTTCCGATTGCCCTCGGTTAATAATTTATGTTAAGAGAAATAAGCATCCAAACTTTAGGCGGTAGGGATGCTTATTTCTTATTATGTTGATCTAAGTAAGTCAATGCCGCAAATATTATTAGTACATCGTTTTCGAAATAACTATACCACTCACTTGTCTGCGAATCCGATTGCACAGATAAAAAAGCCTCAGCGTAGCCCGCTACGCTTGCGTTTTTTCATCTGCACACTCGAATCCGCATCCTGCGCGATTGGTATAGTTATTTACGAAACGATGTACTAGCAATAAAGTAAGAACTTCCATTGTGTTCATGGGCATCACCCTCCTTTCGTAAGACTGGAGGGCGTAAGACGAAACTTTGCATCCGGCTTCTTTTCAATTATAGAACAAGTATAACATTTACAGTTATATATCTCAAGTGAATATGTAATAAAATATTACAGGAATGTGTTACAGACGACACATTCCTGTTTTTTGTATTTAACCAAATCAAGCAAGTAGCGAAGCGGATTGCGAATAGCCGCTTGACTGGTTGTGGCATAAAAATCATAATGCTTTGTTGACGAAAAAGTATGTTATACTAAATACCAGAAAAAGACGTAAAGAAAGGATTCTGAAGATAGATGGAAAGTTTAGATTTAACAAAGGATTTCGACGCAGCGAAAGCTGCTTTTGAAGCATATCTGGATGAATATGACCGTGAAGATGATAAAATCCACCTGAAGATTGTGCACACTTATGGCGTAGTGGATGATGCAGAAGCGATCAGCAGAAGAATGGGCCTGGCCGAGGAGGATGTGCAGCTTGCGAAGGTGATTGGTTTACTGCATGATATTGGAAGATTTGAACAGATTAAGCGATTTGACAGCTTTGAACCGGGAACTATGGAGCATGCGGCATATGGCGCACAGCTTTTGTTTGGACCGGAGAAAATGATCCGTAGATTTGTGAAAGATGACAGATTTGATGAGCTGATCTGTACAGCGATTAAGAAACATAGTGATTTTAAACTGGAAGGAATTACAGATGAGAGAACATTACTTCATGCGAAGCTGATCCGTGATGCGGACAAGCTGGATAACTGCCGTGTGAAGCTGGAAGAATCGATGGAAACACTTCTGGGAGTAGATGAGAAAGGTGCGGGAGAGGGCGTGATCGCTCCGAAAGTATGGGAATCCTGCAGGTCAAAAGAATCTGTATTGTCTTCTGACCGGGTTTCGAAGGTGGATTATTGGGTTTCCTATATTGCACAGTATTATGATATTAATTTCCCGGAAACGTATGAGATTATGCGCGAACATGATTATGTGAAAAAGATTGCAGACAGAGTTCCTTATGCATTGCCGGAAACCCAGGAAAAGATGGATATTCTGGTAGCAGAAATGGAAAAATATATGGATGAGAGGATTCGGAATAAAAAGTGATCAGGTGCCGGCGAAAACTTATACTGTGGATGCTATAAATAAAAAGACGAGAACGATTTTGCGGATATGGATAAAAAAGAAAAAAATCAGGAAAAATTTACCTGCGGCGGATTTGAATATCAGGTGATAAGAAGCGCCAGAAAGACCATGACTCTGGAAGTGCGCAGGGACGGAAATGTAATTGTCCGTGCACCGCTTCGAACCGGTCTGCCGCGAATTAAGAGATTTGTAAATCAGAAACAGGACTGGGTTCTGGAATGCCTGGAACGGACAAAAGAATATCGGGAACAGAAGCCGGTAAGTGCAGATTTTAGTGAGGCAAAGAGAAATGTATATATACGAAAAGCAAAAGAAACGATCACAAAAAGAGTGATCTATTTTGCCAGATTGATGGGTGTTTCCTATCGAAATATCACCATTAAAGAGCAGAAAACAAGATGGGGAAGCTGCAGCAGTGAAAAGAATCTGAACTTCAACTGGAAACTGATACTGGCACCACCGGAAGTCCTGGATTATGTGGTGGTTCATGAACTCTGCCATTTGAAAGAAATGAACCATTCGAAGGCATTCTGGGACGAAGTCGAAAAAGTAATGCCTGACTATGAGACACATAAACTGTGGTTGAAAGAGAATGGATGGAAATTATAATTAAAATTAGTTTATAAAGCTGTTATTGGGTTATATGTAATAATAAAGCGAATAGAGAATATCCACTTGACGATGAAGAAGGGGAGAAATGCTAATGAAGATGATAGGTGATCTGCACATTCATTCCAGATTTTCCATGGCAACAAGCAAAGAAGGTACGCCGGAGAATCTGGATTTCTGGGCGAGAAAGAAAGGAATTTCCCTGATAGGGACAGGGGATTTCACACATCCGGCATGGCGGGAAGAACTGAGAGAAAGACTTGTTCCGGAAGGGAACGGACTGTATCGACTCAAAAATGAATATGTGAAAGAAGAAAGCCGAAAGTTCTCAGGTGAGGGGACACATTTCGTTGTTTCTGGAGAAATCAGTTCTATTTATAAGAAGAACGGGAAGACCAGAAAGGTACACAACGTGATTTTGCTTCCGGGTCTGGAGGCTGCAGATGCTATGGCACAGCGTCTGGAGAAAATTGGAAATATTCATTCGGACGGACGTCCGATCCTGGGACTGGACAGTCATGATCTTCTGGAAATAATGCTGGATGTCTGCCCGGAAGGAATTTTAATCCCTGCACATATCTGGACACCGCATTTCTCCGTACTGGGCGCGAAATCAGGATTTGATTCTGTAGAAGAATGCTTTGAAGAACTGACACCATATGTACATGCACTTGAAACAGGACTTTCTTCTGATCCTGCTATGAACTGGAGAATTTCCGGACTGGACCGCTATCAGCTTGTATCTAATTCAGATGCACATTCTCCATCTAAGCTGGGACGCGAGGCAAATCTGCTGGATATTGACTGTTCTTATGAAGGACTTTATCAGGCAATTCAGACTGGTGTAGGATTAGAAGGCACGGTAGAATTTTTCCCTGAAGAAGGGAAATACCACTTTGATGGACATAGAAAATGCGGAGTGTCATTAAGTCCGGTGCAAGCAGAAAATCTTGGGGGAATTTGCCCTGTCTGTGGAAAGAAGCTGACGATGGGGGTAGACCACAGAGTAGAACAGCTTGCGGACAGAGAGGAAGGTTTTGTGAAGGAAGACGGCAAGAAATATGAAAGCCTTGTACCTTTGCCGGAAGTAATCTCTGTATGTATGGGATATTCCACTGCGAGCAAGAAAGTTCAGGGATGCTTTGAACAGATGCTGCAGAACCTGGGAACAGAATTCGACATCCTGAGAAACGTACCGGCAGAAGATATCAAATCCTGTGCAGGAGAGCGGATCGCCGAAGGGATTGAGAATGTAAGAACTGGAAATGTGAAAAGAATCCCGGGGTATGATGGAGAATATGGAAAGATTAAACTGTTTTGTGAAAATTAACCCCAAATCTGTTCGCAGAGAATGATTAGCGAGGAAATGATATATGAAGAAAATAGGAATTATTTCAGACACCCACGGGCTGCTCAGACCGGAAATTTTGGAAATTTTAAAAGACTGCGACTGCATTATCCACGCAGGTGACGTAAACAAACCAGAAATCCTGGATACACTTCGTATGATGGGTTCCATTTATGTAGTTCGCGGAAACAACGACAAAGACTGGGCAGAGGGAATCGCGAAAACCTTACACTTCACCATAGAAGGCGTAAAATTTTTCATGACTCATAATAAGAAAGACGTAGACTGGGATTTGAAAGATACACAGGTAGTAATCTTTGGACATACCCATAAATACTTTGAAAAAATGATAGACAATCGTCTATGGCTAAACCCGGGAAGCTGCGGACCCAGACGTTTCGACCAGGAAATCACTATGGCAGTAATGACAGTTGACAATGGAACTTATCAGTGGGAAAAAATTGCAATGATTCCGGGAAAGGAAAAGTAAAATGAAGATAAAACAGATAAGTCCGGTAATGCCGTTGATAGTTGTGTTTTTGATAGGAGATGCTGTATTTTGGTGGCTGGGGTTATGTGAGAACAATAGAGCTGGAATTTTTCTGGGGATATTTATTCTTATAATGATAATACTGATGGCAACATTAATGCTTAAGGTAGTTACTATAACAAAAGATGGATGTACGATCACTGCATTGTTTAGACAAAAAACGTACAAATGGAGTGAGCTTGAGATAATACGCAGGGATTGCTGGAAATCGGATGAAAAATATATGATACGCATGTTAGATGGAATTGTTTTTTCGGAGAAAAAGAAAGGGAGAGAAGGAAAAGTATATTCCAGTTATGAAATTTATTCGATTTATATAGGCAGTCCCAGACTGGACTGTTTTTGTATTGCTTATGAAAAAATGGATATAAAGATATTAAATACTGTGAGAAAATGGTTTGGAAAAACCTCTGAACTGGATCCACTGGAAGATGCACTTGAGAAGCTTTCTGAGTGGGGAGTTGAGGTAGAGGAAGGAAAAAAATACCTGAGATATAAAGGGTAAAAGAGTACGGATACAGCGTTTTGCGAATAACGAAAACAGTAGTAACAGAAATAGCTGGAATAAAGTTCTGGATGAGAATTAAAAACATTAAAAGACTTACAGGAGAAGAATGATTTATGTGGATCCAGATAATGAATGCAGCGGAATGGCTGCTGTTTATTCTGCTGATTTTTAATGGTATACAAATATACAGAAAACTAAAACATAAAGAAAAAATACCACGAAAAACAGCACTTATATTTATCTTTATATTTGTATTGTACGTTATGGTAACAAGAGCAAATTATTGTCGGACTCATCCGGGGGCGGGCGAAATTCAGACAGGAATTACATATTATAATGTGCGTATGTTTGTTTATATTATTGTTTTTTGCCTGGGACTGGCAGTTATGAAGCGAAAAATGAAAAAAATTGCGCTAAAGTGGATTGCAGTATGGGCCATAATATGCATTGCATTTGGGTTCGCAATACAGTTCTGGGAGGTTGAAAATGCATATTTAAGTTTTGCAACAGCAGAACAGGCAGCAAAATATTATGGAATTGATAAAAACAAAATAGACGAAATATATGGGGAAGATTCAATTGATATCTCATATCTGCAAAACGGAGAATCCAATAGTAAAATAATTTATAAAACGGAAAATGGATGGAAATGTGCAACATATTCTGAAGTAAAATATATTTATACAAGAGCGGACTTCGAAAGAGATACCAGCATTGCAGTAAAGGAATGTACGGTAACCGGAGAATTTTATATTACAGCGTCTTACGGAACAAATAATGGAAAAGATTTTCAGATAACAGATACAGAGAATACAACTTTTGTAAAAAAAGAATGGGTCGATAAAAAGGGCGAACAGATAAGTTATGAGGGGTATCTTGGAAAAGAAAAGCCGGAGAATTATAAAATTTATCTGAATGATGAAGAAATTTCTGTAGACTGGAGTGAAAACGATATTATGATCACGTCATAGGATTATTTTTGTTTCTTTTGTCGGTTTTTCCGCTTCTTTTTTGGTGGGTTTGTAGAACTTAAAAAATTAAGTTGACTGTAAATTAATAGTTAAGTATACTGAAAGAGAAAATAAAGACAGAAACCACAGACAGAACCCTTGCGGAATTGCTGTTCACAGCAGCCGCACAACAGAAAGAAAGGAGCAGACATGGCTGTTCAGTTTAATGAAGACAAGAAAATCTTCCGTCTGGATACGGAAACAAGTACTTACTTAATGGGATTAACTCCGGAAGGATATCTGGGACATATTTATTACGGAGATCGGTTATATAAAGCTGCAGAGAATTACATGTTGCGTATGGAGGAACCGCCGTACACACCATCTGTAAACAAGAGAGAGAAATCCTCTTTCCTGGACAGTTTTCCGATGGAATATCCGACAGGCGGCATTGGAGATTATCGTGAGAGCTGCTTAAACGTGCGCAATGAAGCAGGACAGATGGGATGCGAGATCCACTATGTTTCCCATGAAATCTATAATGGAAAGAAAGCCCTCAAAGGACTCCCGGCATCTTTCGGTACAGAGGAAGAAGTACAGACTCTGGATATCCTCTGCGAAGATGAGATCCTGGGATTGCAGGTGGTATTAAACTATTCTGTATTTGAAAAAGAAAATGTGATTACCAGAAGCGTGAAATTAGTTAATAAAGGAAGCCAGAAGCTTAAAATCGAAAAAATCTACAGTGCATGTCTGGATATGGACAACGAGAATTTTGAAATGCTGACTCTTCATGGTTCCTGGGCAAGAGAACGCCATATTCAGCAGGGACCGCTCCGCTATGGAAAGCAGATGGTATCTTCCACAAAGGGAGAATCCAGTCATCAGGAGCATCCATTCCTGACTCTGGTAACACCGGGAACAACTCAGCAGCTGGGTAAAGTTTACGGAATGCATTTCGTATATTCCGGAAACTTTATCGGACAGGCAGAGTTAAATCAGTTTGATTCTGTCCGCACCGTTATGGGTATCAACAAAGAAGAATTCGGCTGGATCCTGAAAGCAGGAGAAGAGTTCCAGGCGCCGGAAGTTGTTATGGTTTATTCCCATGAAGGCCTGGGAGAAATGACCAGAAGCTATCATGATTTCTACAGAAACCATATGATCAGAAGTAAATATCTTCATAAGAAGAGACCGATCCTGATCAACAACTGGGAAGCTACATACTTTGATTTCAACACTGACAAATTGTTAGACATTGCAAGAGAAGCGAAATCCTGCGGCATTGAGATGCTGGTTATGGATGACGGCTGGTTTGGTGTAAGAAATAGTGACAACTGTTCTCTTGGCGACTGGAAAGTTAACACAGACAAGATCACAGGCGGACTGAAACATCTGGTAGATGAAGTAAATAAGATCGGTCTGGAGTTTGGTATCTGGTTTGAGCCGGAAATGATTTCTCCGAATTCTGATCTCTACAGAGCACATCCGGAATGGGCAATCCAGATTCCGGGAAGAGAAGCTACACAGAGCAGACAGCAGTACGTCCTTGATCTTTCCAGACAGGAAGTGCTGGATTATGTATATGAGAGCGTGGCTTCTATCTTAAGAAGTGCAAACATTGTTTATGTGAAATGGGACATGAACCGTCAGTTAAGTGACCTGGGAAGCACTTATCTGGGAGCGGAAGAACAGCAGGAACTTTTCCATCGTTATGTTCTGGGCGTTTATGCACTGCAGGAGAGACTGATTACAGAATTTCCTGATCTTCTTCTGGAAAACTGTTCCGGAGGTGGTGCGCGTTTCGACCCGGGTATGTTATACTATAGTCCACAGATCTGGTGTTCTGATGATACAGATGCCATCGAGCGTCTGATGATCCAGGAAGGAACTTCACTGATTTATCCGCTGTCCACCATGGGTGCTCACGTCAGTGACTGCCCGAACCATACAGTTGGCAGGGTGACGCCTTTCGAGACAAGAGGACATGTGGCGCTGGCAGGTACCTTTGGATACGAACTGGATGTGACAAAGATTCCGGAAGAAGACAGAAAGATGATTCCGGAGCAGACAAAGATGTACCACAAATATCATGAACTGGTACGTGAGGGTGACTACTACAGAATTGCTTCCTACAGAGAAAATCATCTGTATGACTGCTGGGCAGTAGCTGCCAAAGATAAGAGCGAAGTTCTGGTAACCTATGTACATGTACTTGGCACACCAAATGCCCACAGCAGAAGAATCTTCCTGCAGGGATTTGACCCGGAAGCTGTTTATGTGCTTGAAGGGACAGAGGAGAAATATACAGGTGAAATGCTGATGAAGTGTGGATTCCTTGTAAAAGGATTCTGGGGAGATTTTAAGAGTAAGCTGTATCATTTTGTGAAAGTAATCGAGTGAGAACTGGAAAATACTGTTTGAAGTTTGACTAATGTTGGGGACGAGAAAGTTATGAGTGCAAATGTTTTCCCGTTACAGAACATCTTACTTAACTGTGCAGTATGAGAAACAGTAAACAGAAACAAGAAAGGACATATAATGTAATGGGAAAAGTAAGGATGGCAGATATTGCTGCAAAGGTAGGAGTCAGTACAGTAACTGTCCACAATGCTCTGGCTGGCAATAAGGGTGTCAGTGATGAGATGAGGGAGAAAATCCAAAAGGTGGCAGATGAGCTGGGGTATCATCAGATGACGGCAGCAGCCAAGCGTGAACGCAACAAAGGCGGTCTGCGAAATATCGGAGTTATCATTTCTGAAAAATATCTGGCTGCATATACTACATTTTACTGGAAAATGTATCAGGAGCTTGCTTTGGTTGCTACTGATAAGAATTGCATGGCTGCAGTGGAAATACTGAAACAGGATATGGAGGAGAATTTTATCCTTCCGAGAATTCAGGAAGAACATACCGTGGATGCTCTGATCGTGATGGGAGAAATCAGCAGGGAATATGTTCATTTTATGAAGAAACATACTGATGTGCCGGTAATATTTCTGGATTTCTATGACAAAGAGCTGGCTAAAGATGCGGTTATTGCGGATAATTTCTATGGAATGTATCTGATGACAGGATATCTGTTTGAGCAGGGATTTACGAAGATGGCGTATGTTGGTTCTATTCATGCAACCAGTAGTATTATGGATCGTTACTGTGGTTTTTATAAAGCACAGTTAGAACATGGTCAGGTTCTTCCGGAGGAATGGCTGATCGAAGACCGTGATGAAAAAGGTTCTATGAATATTAAGCTGCCACAGCATATGCCGGAAGCGTTTGTATGCAATTGTGACCTTGCTGCCAGAATGCTGATCCAGGAACTGGAGAAACAAGGGTATCGTGTACCGGAGGATATTTCTGTAGTCGGTTTTGATAATTATCTGTATCCTGGCTTTACGGATAAAAATATCACCAGCTACGAGGTAAATATTCAGGTAATGGTAAAAGTAGCACTGGAAAAGGCATTGAAACAGATTAAAAACCCGGATTCAGGACGAGGCTTGAGTATTGTTTCGGGAAAGATTGTAGAAAAGGAAAGTGTACGAAAAAGCTGTAGAGAAAGTTGAAAAAACTAAAGATAAAATTAAATATAGGAATATGAAACATAAAAAATAAGCTGTTAAAGATTAAGCGTTAATAATTGTGACTCACAGGAAAATCAAGAAAATTGGTTTGCCTGTGAGTTTTTTGTTGTGAAAATATACAAAAACAGAACTTAAATATTTCATGATATTAACAAAATTAATTATTTAAGTATTTTGTGCTTGATATTTAAGTTAATTGTGGTAAGATTAAATCAACTTAAACGTAAGACAGAGTTAACAAAGCGTTTTGCAGAATACCCGAGAATCTGCAAGCTCAAAATCGAAAGGAGAGAAAACATGAAAACAAGAATGTTAAAAAAAGCTGTTGCAACAACAGTAGCTGCAACAATGGTTTTATCTGTTCCGGTTTATGCAAAAGAGGATGAGAAGGTAACAATTGACCAGATTGAACTTGGAAAAGATTACACAGATATCAAAGCTGACCTGAAATTCCTTACCCACAAGACAGATGTTGTGGATACTGTATTCAAAGGATATGTGGAAGAGTTCCAGAAGCTGTATCCAAATGTAAACATTGAATATGAAGGAATCACAGATTATGCAAATGATGTTACCATGCGTCTTTCAACAGGAGACTGGGGAGACATCTGTATGGTTCCTACTACAGTAGATAAAGATGAACTGGAAAATTATTTTGTAAGCTTTGGAGATAAAGATTCTCTTTCAAAGATTTATGAAAGTAACATGCTGAACAATTATGCATTCGGTGATCAGGTTTATGGTGTTCCGTCTATGGCTAATGTACAGGGAATTGTTTACAACAAGGCAGTGTTTAAAGAAGCAGGAATTACAGAACTTCCAAAAACACCGGATGAGTTCCTTGATGATCTTCAGAAAATCAAAGATAACACAGACGCGATCCCAATGTATACAAACTTTGCAGCAGGATGGACTATGACAGCATGGGATTCCTATATTGATGGCGGTGCAACCGGTGATCCGGATTTCGTAAACAACGTACTCTGTAAAGGAAAAGATCCATTCTCTGACAGAGGAGACGGAACTGGTCCATATGCTGTTTACAATACACTTTATGAAGCTGTAAGCAGAGGCCTTACAGAGGATGACCCGACAACAACTGACTGGGAAGGAAGCAAAGGTATGCTTAACAACGGTCAGATCGGATGTATGGCACTTGGTTCCTGGTCTGTAACACAGATGCAGCAGGCCGGCGATCATGCAGATGATATCGGATATATGACATTCCCGATCACAGTAGATGGCAAACAGTATGCAGCAGCAGGTCCTGACTACTGCTACGGAATTAACTGCAACAGCTCTGAAGATCAGCAGATCGCAGCAATGTGCTACATAAAATGGCTGGTAGAAGAATCTGGATTTTCTCAGAGTGAAGGTGGCCTTTCTATTGTAACAGGCAGTGAATATCCTGAAGCTTTAAAGGATATGGAAGGTGTAGAGCTTGTTGTTAACAATCCTGCTCCGGAAGGGGAAGAGAACTTATGGAATGATATCAACAATGATTCTGAACTTGGTATTAATGTATCCGGTGCTGTTCCTACTGAAGTTGTAGAGTCTGCAGTTACAGGAGACAAGACAATGGATGATCTGGTACAGGAATGGAATGAAAAGTGGACATCCGCACAGGAAAATAACGGAATTACATTTGAATAAATGGTTACTGTTCACAGATAGTATCCCGCGAGGTGTTTTTTGTGAGCGAAGGTCACAGAAAACCCGAGGCATGCCGCGCGAATTTATGCGAATAGCATAAATTCTGTGCATCGCGAAGCGTGTTACTGAGAACGCAGTGAACAGTAACAATAAATGACCTGTGATCCTTTACAGGAGGTTTTGGAAACATTACAAAAGGCAGGGTGAAAGATCCCTGCCCTTTCTTTAGGAGAAAGGAGAGAAATTCATGAAACAGAAGAATGGATTTGTTCGCTGGATACAATCAGGAAAAGTAAACCGTAATCTCTGTATTTTTACATTTATGCTGGTACCACTGCTCCTGCTTATTGTATTTACCTATATTCCATTTGGAAAAATGGTACAGTTCAGCTTCTATGATATGAAATATATCGGAGCACGTAAATTCGTAGGCTGGAAAAACTATATTGATGTGTTTACCAGAGATGACTGTTTCCGGGCTTTGAAAATCAGTATTTACTACATATTTGCCTCTTTTATCCAGTTGGGACTTGCCCTTTATTTTGCAACTATTCTGAGTTTTAAAACAAAATGCAGCGGTTTATTTAAAGGATTTATGTTTTTCCCATACCTGGTATGTGGTATTGCAGTAGGTTTCGTATTTAAATTCTTCTATACCAGAGGCTTCGTTCTTGATACCGTGCTTCAGTGGTGTGGATTCCAGCTGGATAATCTTCCTTACTGGCTGAAAGATACACGTATTAACAACATTTCGGTAGCTGCCACCTCTATCTGGAGATATATGGGACAGCAGATGGTATTGTTTATCGGTGCGATCATGTCTGTAGATTCTTCTCTTTATGAAGCAGCCGAGATTGACGGTGCAAACGGATGGGCGAAATTCCGTTATGTAATCCTTCCAAGCATTAAAACAATCGTTGTATTAAATATGATTCTTTCCATTACCGGTTCTCTGAGTGTATTCGAGCCACCTTATGTTATTACAGGCGGTAACTTTGGAACAGGAAGTTATTTTGTAATCATGAATAAACTGGCACATGAAAATCAGAAGGTTGGTCTTGCATCTGCAATGGCGATTGTATTGCTGGTTCTGATCATGATCGCCACAGCTATTCAGAAATGGGTTGAAAGATACTTCTTCGGAGTTGGTGATCAGGAGGCGATCAGAACAGTCAGAAAGCGTGAGAAACGTCTGGCTATGGAAGCGAAAGGGGGCGCACACTGATGACAGCAGCGAAATTAAAAAAAGGAATCCTGGTTGTGTTAAAGTATTTCACTTTGATCCTGGGTGCATTTGTATCAATACTTCCGCTGGTTGTGTGTGTGATCACAGCGTTTAAAAGTCCGGAAGAGTATGCTTCTACCAGTGTTATGACACTTCCCAAGAGCTGGACATATGTTGAAAACTTTATCCAGGCATGGAAACAGGCAAACATGGGTGTTGCTTTCAGAAACTCTTTTATCATTCTGGTATTTGTACTGGCCGGTTCTATCCTGACAGGCTCTATGATCGCATATGTACTGAGCCGTTTTAAATTCAAAGGAAACGGACTGATCAGAAATCTGTTCCTTTTTGCATCCCTGCTTCCAGGTATTGCCATGCAGGTATCCGTATATCAGATCATGTACACCATTGGCTGGATTAACTTCCTTCCTGGATACATCATAATGATGTGCGGAACAGATATTATATCTATTTACATATTTATCCAGTTCTTTGAAAATATCTCCACTGCACTGGATGAATCAGCAATCATGGATGGATGTACCTACTTTGGTGTATTCTTCCGAATTTTGTTCCCGCTGCTGAAACCGGCGATCATAACAGTTATGATCCTGAAGGGTGTTGGCGTATATAACGAATACTATAATGCGAACCTTTACCTGCAGGACAAAAACCATCTGGTTACAGTAGCTACTTCACTTTTTAAATTTACAGGACCGCTGGGAAATCAGTACAACTACATCTGTGCAGGTGTCATTATCACTATGCTTCCGGCTCTGATCGTGTTTATTCTCTGTCAGAAGCAGATTTACAGTGGACTGACACAGGGTGCTGTAAAAGGCTGATATTACTATGAATACTAACAATGACTAACAGGAGGATTATTTAAATGAGCGAAGTAAAGATCATCGGACCAAACGTTCCTAATATGCCATGGCAGGACAGACCTGCTGACAAAAAAGATAAATCAGAAATCCCGGTATGGAGATACAGCGAAAACCCTATTATCGGACGTAATCCATCAGAAGGTGTTGCACGTATTTTTAACAGTGCGGTTATGCCATATGAAGGAGAATTCATCGGTGTGTTCCGTGGAGAACAGACAAACGGTATTCCATATATCTACCTTGGAAGAAGCAAGGATGCCATCCACTGGGATTTTGACAAAGAAAAAATTCCTTTCAAGGATGAAAACGGAAATGATTTTATGCCGAAATATGCATATGATCCAAGACTGGTAAAAGTAGAAGATACTTATTATATCATCTGGTGTCAGGATTTTTATGGCGCAGCGATCGGTGTTGCAAAAACACAGGATTTCAAAACCTTTACAAGAATTGAAAATCCGTTCCTTCCATTTAACAGAAATGCAGTTCTTTTCCCGAGAAAGATCAATGATAAATTCATGATGCTTTCCCGCCCAAGTGACAGTGGACATACTCCATTTGGTGATATATTTATCTCCGAAAGCCCGGATATGGAATACTGGGGTAAACACCGCCATGTAATGGGAAAAGGAAGCGAATGGTGGCAGAATGTAAAAATCGGTGGTGGTGCAGCTCCTATCGAAACTTCTGAAGGATGGCTCCTTTTCTATCACGGTGTAACAGGAACCTGCAATGGATACGTATACAGCATTGGTGGAGCAATCCTTGATATTGACAATCCATCTGTTGTGAAATACCGCTGCGATACTTTCCTCCTCACACCGGAAGAATGGTATGAAGAGCGTGGATTTGTTCCGAATGTTACATTCCCATGTGCGACGATCCATGATGCGGAAAGCGGAAAGATTGCTATTTATTATGGATGTGCAGATACTTATGTAGGTCTTGCATTTACAGAAGTTGATGAGATTGTTTCCTATATTAAAGAACACAGTGTTGTGACAGAAGAAGATACAGAGATCGGAAAGAGATAATCAACCTACAATTATAAAACAGGATGAGACAGGGGCGTCGTGCCATGTGTGATGGCGTGAGGCTCCTGTTTTGCCTTATCGGCTGGTCAGTAATATGGGAGATTATGAGATTATAGAAGACAGAGGGCAGGAAGAATGACAATTTTAGCAGATCATAAGAAATTGATTTACAGTGGAAGAATTGACTGGAGTAATCCGCTGGAACCGATTTTTGTATTTCCGTGTACATTTGTAAAAATGAAATTTACAGGAAATGTTTTGAAAGTTCATGTGAAGAACCGTAATGCTTATTGGAACAATTATCTGGGAGTGCTTCTGGATGGGGAGCAAAGTTCCGTTCTTCTTCCGAAAGAGGGGGAAGCACTGCTGGATATTCCGGTAAAGGGATCAGAGAAAACGGAACATGAAGTGATGATTTTCAAGAGACAGGATTCCTGCCATGAACTTACTTTCCTGGGATTTGAGCTTGGCGAGGGAGCAGAAATCATGGATTCAGATCCATTGCCGGAAAGAAGAATCGAAGTGTATGGAGATTCTGTATCAGCAGGAGAGGTATCTGAGGCTGTGGACTACACGGGAAAAGAAGACCCGGAACATAATGGCGAATATTCCAACAGCTGGTATTCCTATGCATGGATGACTGCGAGAAGATTGAAGGCGCAGATCCATGATGTTGCTCAGGGTGGAATTGCTCTGAGGGATCATACAGGTTGGTTTTATGAGCCGGAAGCAATCGGAATGGAGACGGCCTGGAATAAAATACATTACAATCCATTGTTTGGAAATGCAACAGGGTGGGATTTTTCCAAATATACACCGCAGGTGGTAATTGTGGCAATCGGTCAGAATGATAATCATCCGGACGACTACATGAAAGAAGACTACAACAGTGAGAGATCAAAGCAGTGGAGAGAGCATTATAAGGCATTTATAGAAGGGCTGAAGAAACAGTATCCGGAAGCCAAAATTGTCTGCTGTACAACCCTGCTCTGCCATGATGAGTCCTGGGACAGATCAATCGGGGAGGTTGTGAAAGAGCTGGATCATCCGGATATTACCCAGTGTCTTTTCACACGAAATGGAAAGGGTACTCCCGGACATCTGCGTATCCAGGAGGCAGAGGAAATGTCTCAGGAGCTGGCTGCTTATATAGAGAAACTGAATGTGAAGGGATGGGAGAAGTGATGGAAAAGATAAATCTTTCAAGACTGAAAAACTGTATGGCAAGAGCACAGAGAGGCGAAGAACTGACCATTGGTTTCCTGGGAGGTTCCATTACCCAGGGAAGCCTTGCCACTGAGCATGAGAATACATATGCCTACAGAGTGTTTACCTGGTGGAAGGAAACCTTTCCAAATGCGGAATTTCACTATGTAAATGGCGGGATCGGAGGAACAACTTCTCATTATGGAGTTTCCAGAGCTGTTACAGATGTGCTGATGTATCAGCCGGATTTCGTAGTGGTGGATTTCAGTGTGAATGACGAACCGGATGAATTTTTCCAGGAAACCTATGAAGGTGTCATACGTAAACTTCTTCAGTGGAAATCAGAACCTGCAGTGGTAATCCTGAACAATGTATTTTATGACACAGGAAAAACTGCTCAGGATTTTCACAATGCAGTGGGTAACTGGTATCAGGTTCCTCATGTCAGCATTAAAGATACTCTGTATCAGGAAATGCAGCAGGGAAAATATACAAGAGAAGAACTGACACCGGACGGTCTTCATCCAAATGATAAAGGCCATAAACTGGTGGCAGAGAAGATCATTGCATTTCTGGAAGAGGTTCGAAGTCATGTGGCAGAACCGGAAGATGAGCTGACGCTTCCGGAACCAATGACTCAGAATGCATATGAAAATGCCAGACGACTGACAATCCGGGAAATTTCTCCGGAGCTTGCAGGATTCCGGGCAGATACAGAAGAGAAAACAGGACATCTGGATCACTTCAAAAACGGATGGATTGGAAAGAAGCCGGGAGATAAGGTTACTTTTGAGACAGAAGGCTCCTGTATTGCGATACAGTACAGAAAAACCATTCATAAGCCTGCACTGCGCGCAAAGCTTGTGCTGGATGGAGACAAAGCCAATGAGGTACTTCTTGATGCAAATTTCGATGAAGACTGGGGTGACTGCCTGTATCTGGAACCAATCCTTCACCATGGGGAAAACAAAACTCATAGGGTAGAAATTGAAATCCTGCCGGATAACAATAAAGACGCAACGCCATTTTACCTGATGTCTTTGATCGTGGCGTGAAATAACAGACAAGGAGAACCGATTATGGGATTCAGGGAAGATTTTGCATGGGGAACTGCAACCAGTTCCTATCAGATAGAAGGTGCTGTAAAAGGCGAAGGAAAGGGAGAACACATCTGGGATGTCTATACAAAAGAGCCGGGACATGTGTTTGAAGACCATACAGGAGAAACTGCCTGTGATCATTACCACAGATATCCGGAAGATGTAAAGATCATGAAAGAGATGGGAGTGAAGGCTTATCGTTTCTCCATTGACTGGACAAGAGTTCTTCCTGATGGATATGGAAGAGTAAATGAGAAGGGGATTGCATTTTATAATGCACTGATCGATGAGCTTCTGGACAATGGGATTGAACCGTACATTACTCTGTATCACTGGGAACTCCCCTATGAAATCTACAAACAGGGAGGCTGGATGAATCCTAAGATCGTAGAGTGGTTTGGCGAATATGCAAAGCTTGTAGCCGAACGGTTCAGTGACAGGGTAACACATTATTTTACAGTGAATGAACCGCAGTGCTTTGTTGGGCTTGGATTCCTGAGAGGGGAGCATGCTCCAGGGCTGAAATCACCTTTACGCGATACCTTTGAGATGGCACATAATGTAATGAAAGCCCATGGACAGGCAGTCCGGATGCTGCGTCAGTATGGCAGACAGCCGCTTGTTATTGGCTATGCACCTACCTGTGGTATGGTTTATCCGGAAACAGAGAAGCCGGAGGATATTGAGGCAGCAAGACAGGCAATGTTTGCTCTGCAGCCGGATAACAGTAACTGGACATGGAATGTTTCCTGGTGGTCAGACCCGGTTCTCCTTGGCCATTATCCGGAAGAAGGGCTGAAACGTTATGAACCATATCTGCCAAAGATTACAGAAGAAGATATGAAGCTGATTTCTGAGCCTATCGATGTTTACGGACAGAATATCTACAATGGAAGATGTGTCCGCATGGGTGCTGACGGGAAACCGGAAGATGTGAAACGCTATGCAGGTTTTCCAAAAACAGCCATCAACTGGCCGGTAACACCGGAAGTACTTTACTGGGGGCCGAAGTTCTTATATGAACGCTATCAGAAACCAATCTATATTACTGAGAATGGAATTTCCTGTCATGATGTGATCTCACTGGATGGAAAGGTCCATGATCCAAACAGAATTGATTTTCTGGCACGTTACCTTCATGAGCTGAAGAGAGCGGCTTCGGAGATTGATTTGAGAGGATATTTCCAGTGGTCACTGATGGATAACTTTGAATGGGCAGAAGGATATGCCCAGCGTTTCGGGCTTGTGTATGTGGATTTCAGAAATCAACAGAGAATTCTGAAGGATTCTGCATACTGGTACAGAGATGTGATCCGGGAGAATGGCAATAATCTGTAAATAGTTTCCGGAAATGCTCGGCAGTATCTCCGGACTTTCAGGCGGAAAGGTGATGCAATGAAGAAAACAGCACTTGATGATGATGCTTATCTTTATCAGAAAAGAGAAGAAAAGACAGAAAAAGAAAAATGGTCAGAAATGAACCGACATCAGAGAATGCAGTATTTTCTGGATTACTATCTGGTGAAGCTGCTGGTTTTTACAGGAATTATCCTGGCAGTTGTTCTGTTTGTATGGAATTTTATAAGTAAGTCAAGAGAAGACACAGTACTCTATGTGGCTGTGGTTGACGAAGTCTTACAGACAGAAGGAACTGAGAAACTGAAAGAAGAGCTTACAGAATATCTGGGGGCAGATGGAAAATATCGGAAAGTAATAATCGATGATAGCTTTTATATGGATGATGGAGGTCTTGAGAAGCTGGAAGTGTATCTTTATAATAAGCAGATTGATGTGGTCATAGCGGATGAAGCTGTGTACAAAGAACTGGCCGGTTATGGTTTTTTTCAGGATATCAGTACTGTTCCCGGTGTTTCTTCAAAATATGCAGATCTGTATGTGAAAGCAGCCGGATATAAAGATGAAGATACAGATAAAGATGCAGATTCTTTTGAGGATCATTCAACCGCAAAAGGTGAGGAACTTCCTTATGGAGTGGACGTTTCCGCAAGCAGGATCAGTGATATTAAAACAAAGATCCAGACGCCTGTACTGTCAATAGCGCAGGGAGCTGAGAATATGGAAAATGCAGTGAAATTTCTGAACTTAATCTGTGATAAAAAGTAACAGGATGCACTGTGGAAAGAATGCATAAAAATAAGTTTAACCGAATCAAGTAAGTCCCCTGCAGAGGTTGCGAAAAGCAATAAGCAGTGGTCGGGGATTTGCTTGTATCAGGAGGAAGAAAATGGGTACATTTGCAAAGGAAATAGAGGAAGAATTAACGCAGAAACTCATCCCTTTCTGGGAGAATCTGAGGGATGAAGAAAACGGTGGCTATTATGGCTATATGGGTTATGACCTGAAAGTACAGAAAGATTATGAAAAAGGCTGTATCTTAAACAGCAGGATCCTGTGGTTTTTTGCCAATGCCTATATGACACTGGGGCAGGAGAAACTGAAAGAGGATGCAGATCATGCTTACAGATTTCTGAAAGAGAAATGTCTGGATAAAGAGTTTGGCGGAGTGTTCTGGTCTGTCACATATGACGGCAAGCCGGCAGATACCACCAAGCATACATATAATCAGGCGTTTGCAATCTACGCTCTTTCTTCCTATTATGATGCAACAGGAAATGAGGAAGCGTTGGAGATCGCCAGAGAACTTCAGAACGTGATCGAGGACAGATGTACAGACGAGTACGGATATCTGGAAGCATTTAACCGTAAATTTGAGCCGGAAGAGAATGACAAGCTCTCTGAGAACGGTGTTATCGCAGAGAAAACAATGAATACACTTCTCCATGTTTTTGAAGCGTATACAGAGTTTTATCGTGTGACAAAGGATGAGAGAACAGGCGACAGACTTCGCTTTATGATGGATATTTTTGCTGACAAAGTTTACAACAGGGAACTTGGCAGACAGGAAGTATTTTTTGACAGAACATGGAACAGTCTGATCAATCTGTATTCTTATGGACATGATATTGAGACATCCTGGCTGATGGACAGAGGTCTTGAGATGCTAGGTGACGAGAAATATACAGCAAAGATTGCACCGATCACAGCACAGATCGTAGAGAATATTTATAACAGAGCTTATGTGGATCATTCTCTGATGAATGAGTGTGAGAATGGTGTGGATGATACAAAGAGAGTCTGGTGGGTACAAGCAGAGACAGTGGTCGGATTCCTGAACGGATATCAGAAACATCCGGAGAAGAAAGAATATCTGCAGGCTGCCGAAGATGTATGGAATTATATTAAAACTTATATGCTTGACCCGAGAGATGGCTCTGAGTGGTTCTGGTATGTGAACGAAGATCACACACCTGCAAAAGAACCGATCGTGGAACCATGGAAATGTCCGTATCACAACGGACGTATGTGTATGGAAGTGATAAGGAGGATGAAAGATGCTGAATAAACAGTATTACATTGAA
Source organism: uncultured Blautia sp. (assembly GCA_934416185.1). GTDB lineage: Bacteria > Bacillota > Clostridia > Lachnospirales > Lachnospiraceae > Blautia_A. Next base: position 96,328 of record CAKRWH010000003.1, read on the forward strand.
AAAACGAAAGTGGAAAAACTGATCGCAAGAAAAAATCAGAAAACAGACTTTTACAATGGAATTTATGACCGTTATGAGTATCCGGTACTGACAAGAGAGTTTGCACCGGTTGAATGGAGATATGACCTGAACCCGAAGACAAACCCGAATTTTCAGGAACGCCTTGGAATTAATGCAGTGATGAATTCCGGTGCTATTGAGCTGAACGGAAAATATTATCTGGTTGTCCGCGTAGAGGGAAATGACCGTAAATCTTTCTTTGCAGTCGCAGAGAGTGATACAGGAATTGATGGATTCCATTTCTGGGATTACCCGGTACAGCTTCCGGATACCTGCCCTGAGGAAACAAACGTATATGACATGCGTCTGACCAAACATGAAGATGGTTGGATTTACGGTGTGTTCTGTTCCGAGAGCAAGGATAAAACAAATCCGGATCTTTCCGCAGCAGTTGCTGAGGCAGGTATTGTAAGAACAAAAGACCTCAAGACATGGGAGCGCCTTGATAATCTGAAAACACTTCATTCTCCGCAGCAGAGAAATGTAGTTCTTCATCCGGAATTTGTAGACGGCAAATATGCATTCTACACACGTCCTATGGACGGTTTCATTGAAACTGGAAGCGGCGGAGGAATCGGATTTGGTCTCTGTGATGATATTGAACATGCAGTGATCGATGAAGAGAAGATTATCAGCAAGAGAATCTATCATACTCTGACAGAGTCCAAGAACGGTGCAGGTGCAGTGCCAATCAGAGGTAAGAAATGCTGGATCAATATTGCTCACGGTGTAAGAAATACAGCAGCAGGACTCCGTTATGTCCTCTATGTATTCGGAACTGATTTAAATGATCCTTCCAAAGTGATCGCTGAGCCATCCGGTGTATTCCTTGTACCACTTGGAAAAGAGAGAGTCGGAGATGTTTCCAATGTAGTATTTACAAACGGTGCTATCGCAAAGGAGAACGGAGATATTTATATCTATTATGCATCCTGCGATACCAGAATGCATGTGGCAACAACTACAATTGATAAACTGGAAGATTATCTGTTCAACACACCAAGAGATCCCCATCGTTCCCCTGACTGTGTAAAACAGCGCTGCGAACTGATCATGAACAATACCTATCAGCGCTGGTGCGAGGATGAGTATTTTGACGCTGATACAAGAGCTGAGTTAAAAGCCATTGCAGATGATCCTCAGGAAATCAAGGAGAGATTTTACAAAGATCTTGAATTCGGTACAGGCGGACTGAGAGGAATCCTGGGTGCCGGTACCAACCGTATGAACATTTATACAGTAAGAAAAGCAACTCAGGGACTTGCAAACTTTATCATTAAAGAGAACGCACAGGCAAAGGGTGTTGCCATTGCATTTGACTCCAGACATATGTCACCGGAATTTGCAAAAGAGACAGCTCTGTGTATGGCAGCAAACGGAATCAAGGCTTATATTTTCCCATCCCTGCGTCCGACTCCGATGCTTTCTTTCGCACTTCGTGAGTTAGGCTGCACTGCTGGTGTAGTAGTAACTGCAAGTCACAATCCGCCACAGTACAACGGATATAAAGTTTACTGGGAAGATGGCGCACAGATCACAGCTCCTAAGGACAAACAGATTATTACAGAAGTTCAGGCGATCACAGACTTTGCTCAGGTGAAGACAATGTCTGAAGAAGATGCAAAGACAGCAGGTCTTTACGAAGTGATCGGTGAAGAAATCGATGACAAATATATGGAAGCTCTTAAGAAACTGGTTCTTCGTCCGGAAGCAATCAAAGAGCAGGCTGACAAGCTGAAAATCGTTTACACACCTCTTCACGGAACAGGAAACATTCCGGTAAGACGTGTACTGAAAGAACTTGGATTTAACAACGTTTATGTAGTAAAAGAGCAGGAACTTCCTGACGGAGATTTCCCGACAGTAAGCTATCCGAACCCGGAAGACAAGAATGCATTTACACTGGCTCTGAAACTTGCGGCAGAAGTAGACGCAGACATCGTTCTGGCTACTGACCCGGATGCAGACAGACTTGGAATCTATGCAAAGAATGAGAAGACCGGCGAGTACGAAAGCTTCACAGGAAATATGTCCGGAATGCTGATTCTGGAATATCTTCTTTCCCAGAGAAAGGAACTTGGTATGCTTCCGGAAGACGGCGCTGTTGTAACAACTATCGTTTCCGGAAAAATGGCAAGAGCTATTGCAAAAGAATACAATGTAGAACTGATCGAAACTCTGACAGGATTCAAATACATCGGAGAGCAGATTAAATTCTTCGAGCAGAATCACGACCATGAATTCCTCTTCGGATACGAAGAAAGCTATGGATGCCTGGAAGGTACTCATGCAAGAGACAAAGATGCAGTTGTAGCTGTTATGGCTCTCTGTGAGGCAGCAGCTTACTATAAATCAAAAGGAATCACTCTCTGCGAGCAGATGGAGAAGCTGTACCAGAAATATGGTTTCTATAAGGAAAGCCTTTTCTTCCAGACCTTCCCGGGAGCAGAAGGAAAAGCAAAAATTGACGGTCTGATGGATGCGCTGAGAAATCAGCCTCCGAAACAGGTTGGTCCGTTCAAGGTAACAGCACTTGAGGATTATAAGAAGAGTGTACGTACAGATATTGCTACAGGAGAGACTTCTGCACTGGCACTTCCGGAATCCAATGTACTGTATTTTGAATTGGAAGATGGTGCATGGTTCTGTGTAAGACCATCCGGAACAGAGCCGAAGATTAAATACTATGCAGGCGTGAAGGGTACAGACGCACAGGATGCTGCAGACAAGCTGGAAGCATTATCCAAGGCAGTTGTAGAACTTTAATTACACAAAGAGCTTGAAATATCTGTCTGGCTAAGTAAAATGGTAGACAGGTAGCAAAGAAAAAGGCACGCAGGAGAATCTCTCAGGCGTGCCTGAAGTAAATGGAGGAAATTTGCAAATGGCAATTTTTAAATTAAAACCAAGCTGCAAGGATTATCTCTGGGGCGGCACAAGATTAAGAACTGAGTTTGGGATTGAATATGACAAGGATCCTCTGGCAGAGTCCTGGGAGCTTTCCTGCCATCCGGACGGCCCAAGTTATATTGTAAACGGAGAATATGCAGGGAAAACTCTGCAGCAGTATATTGATGAGAACGGTAAAGAGATTCTGGGAACTGACTGCCAGTCCTTCGAGCAGTTCCCGGTTCTGATCAAATTTATTGATGCGAAAAAAGACCTTTCCATTCAGGTACATCCGGACAATGCTTACGCACTGAAAAATGAGGGACAGTACGGAAAAACCGAGATGTGGTATGTGATGGATGCGGCAGAAGGGGCAAGCCTTTTCTACGGATTTGCCAAAGAAGTTTCTGAAGAAGAATTTGAGGAACGTATCCGCAATCATACTCTCACAGATGTTCTGAATAATGTAATGATCCATAAGGGTGACGTACTTTTTATTGATCCGGGCACCATCCATGCTATCGGAGCAGGAAGCCTGATTGCTGAAATTCAGCAAAATTCCAATGTTACATACCGTGTTTACGACTATGGACGCAAAGGACCGGACGGAAAAGAAAGAGAACTTCATGTAGACAAAGCTCTTCAGGTAACCAGACGAGAGCCTGCAGTTGCAGACAGAGACTTCGGACCACATGTTGCATCCTGTGAATACTTCACAGTAGACAAAGTGATCCTGGATGGCCTGAGAAGAAAGAAACTGACAGGAGAAGCTGACGGTACTTCTTTCGTAAGCGTACTGGTTATGAGCGGTGCAGGTAAGATTACTGCAAGCGGCGAGACAATGGAAGTGAAGAAAGGTGACAGTATCTTTATCACAGCCGGTTCCGGTGAGTATGAGCTGGAAGGTGATATGGAGGCATTGATCACTACAGTATAATATATTAATTTTTCGGCAGTCCGCCATTTATAATTCCATCGTTGAAAATGATTTCTAAATGGATTTTGGCGTTACGTAAATAAAGGATTTGGAGTATTGCAGATGAAAGAATGGTTTTCAAGAATACAACAGAAAATGGAAGGAATGACTCCGAAAGAAAAGAGAGCCTATATCCGCCAGTATTACTGGCATTATTTCCTGATCGGCGGGATCATTCTTGGTCTGGTGATACTTCTGATCTATCATCTGACTGTGGGAAATAAGAAACCTGTTTTTCAGTGTGTGGTAGTGAATCAGGAGATTGACCTGAACAGAGACAGCAAGGTATCTGCTGATTTTGCAGATTACCTTAGTGTCAAAGCGGACAGAGTCGTATTTGATTCTGACTATCTGGTTTCCTATGACGATGTGCAGATTCCGGAAGCAAACGAAAGCTCCTATGAAAAATTCTTCCTTAACTGGCATGTCCACGAACTGGACGCCATGATTATACCGGAAAGCTTCTACGAATACTGTCAACGTCAGGGCGGAGAGTTCTCAGAAACAGTAGAGCTCAGTGACCAGGCAGTGCTGGATAAACTGGGCCTTCAGAAACCTGAAGATGAGAAACTTCTGTTATGTATCCCTTCTGATACGAAACACCAGGAAGAGGGGGACAAATTTATAGAATATGTGATGAATTCATAAGTTTGGAAAGAAAGTTGCTGTATATAAGAAAACTATATATGTGGGCAGCAGTGACAGACTATGAGATTATGAAAGAGTTTCCACAGATAAGGATATAAGATCTGAGGAAACTCTTTCTTTCAGTTTTCATCTTGTATTTTTTGCAAAACATATTAATATATTAGGTAAAACTGCGGAGTTTCCGGGAAAACAGCCTTGAAATTTGCAGTAGATACGGTATAATTAGAAAACGTAGCAAACTGGGATTGGTTAGACCAATATAAAGGAGTTGAATATTTGAAAAAAGAACGAGACTGGAAATTCATCATTGGTATGATCGTTCTGATCGCTATCTTCGCGGTCATGGGAGGAGCTTTCTGGAATATGGTAGGAAAGCAGGCACAGATCGTAAAAGAGGACGAACAGCAGCAGGAAGCGAATGCGATTTCCGCAATCTATATCGAGACTGGAGAATTTCTGAAAACCGGAGTTTTTGTGGACATGAATAATGGAACAATTTTCAGTGCAAAAGTACCGGCAGAGGGCATTTATAATAAAAAAGGAAAATTGATTTCCGATGATGTATTGGAAAATGGGGATAAAGTAAAAATATACGGCGATGGGATCATGCTGGAGTCTTTTCCGGGGACAATATCCTGGCGTAACAAAAATCCAGAGAACCGGCCGCGCATCTCTTGAGGAAACCCAGGAGTATGAGGACCAGGTGAATGGAATGAGGAAACCTGTAGCCGTTCAGTAAGGATTAGAGGAGACTGAAAATGAAATACGTAAGACAATTCTGGATTATTTTACTGATATCCGCAATGGGCGAGGGACTTCACGTTCTGATCCCGCTTCCTGTACCTGCAAGTGTGTATGGCCTGGTGATCATGCTGATCGCACTGGGAACACACATCATCAAACTGGAACAGGTCAAAGAAGCAGCTGAATTTCTCATAGAGATCATGCCGGTTATGTTTATTCCGGCAGGTGTTGGATTACTGACAGCCTGGGGCGTACTGAAACCGGTATGTGTGCCGATCATTCTGATCACTGTAATTACCACAGTCGTAGTTATGGTTGTAACAGGTCGTATCACTCAGACAGTTATTCGTATGGACAGAAAGAAAGGACAGAAGAAATCATGACACAATTTATGAGCAATTCCATATTCTTTGGCGCAGCGATCAGTCTGATCGCATATGAAGCAGGACTTCTTTTAAAGAGAAAATTTAAGATGGCGATCTTTAACCCGCTTCTGATCGCGATTATCGCGGTAATGGCAGTTCTCTCTTTATTACACATTGATTATGATACTTATAACCAGAGCGGTCAGTATATCAGCTATCTGCTCACCCCTGCAACTGTCTGCCTGGCAGTTCCATTGTATCAGCAGATGGAACTTCTGAAAAAGAACCTCAAAGCAGTCGTGATCGGAATTGTTTCCGGTGTACTTGCAAGCATGGTCAGTGTACTGCTTCTCTGCAAACTGTTCCGACTGAGTCATGAGCAGTATGTCACACTTCTTCCAAAGTCTATTACAACAGCGATTGGAATGGGGGTTTCCGAAGAACTTGGAGGTATCGTAACAATTACAGTTGCAGTCATCATCATCACAGGAGTTCTTGGAAACATGATAGCAGAGACCGTGATCAAACTGGCACACATCGAAGAGCCAATAGCCAAAGGATTGGCATTGGGAACTTCTGCCCATGCGATTGGTACTGCTAAGGCAATGGAACTTGGCGAAGTAGAAGGCGCAATGAGCAGCCTCGCAATTGCGGTTGCAGGTCTGCTGACGGTTGTTGGAGCATCTGTATTTGCACAGTTTATGTAGAGAGTTACTGTACATTAGAATAATATAAATAATGGAATCAGATTAAGAGGATTGTTGTGTTAAGAGATTAGCATGACAGTCCTTTTAATTTGCAAAACAAAACAAATGTTCGAAAAAACTCTTCCATTTTCGAACGAAGTGTGGTATTATAAGTCAAAAGCGAATATATGTTCGGAAAATATGTTCGATTTCAGCCGAACAGAGAGGAATTTAAGGAGGAGAAAGAAATGACAAATACAGCAAATACCACACAGAGAATCAGAAGAAACAAGAACCACAAATTTTCAAAGACAATGGCATTGATCCTGGGAGTGATCGTTACTCTGGAGGTAATGATCGCAGGGGGAATGATCTTTAATATTGATTTTCATTCCGCAGATATCATTGCCCTGATCTTTGGATTTATAGTAGTATTTTCAGGGGCAGTTGCGATTCTGACGGACAATTGATTGATCAAAGAAATGTTTTACTCCATCTGAGAGTATCTGTTTAAAAGTTTTGGTTTCTTCCTAAATATTAGACAAAAGTTGTCAGAAATGTTATGATATAAATATATATCATAGCAAGGTATGGAATATACCATAAAAGGGGTAAAGATGACTGTAAAATCAAGTCTTTTGGAAATGTTAGAGAAGAATAAAGGGGAGGTGCTCTCGGGTGAAAGCATTGCCGGTGAACTGGGCTGTACCAGAGCGGCAGTGTGGAAAGCAGTGAAGGCACTCCGGGAAGAAGGATATCATATCGAGGCAGGACCGAACAAGGGCTATATGCTTGCAAAAGATACCAATCGCCTGTCTCAGGAGGCAATCCGGTTATTTCTGGATGATCCGGAGGTCAAGATTGATATTTATGACGAACTGGAATCCACGAACCAGACTGCCAAGAAGGAAGCTATGGTCGGGGAAGCCGGGCACGGAGCCTTTGTAATCGCCAGAAGTCAGACTGCAGGCAGAGGCAGACGAGGACGGGAGTTCTATTCTCCGGCAGATGCAGGACTTTATATGAGCGTAATCCTGAAACCACAGGGAACCATACATGACAGCCTGCTGATCACTACAGCGGCAGCAGTGGCAGTGTACAGGGCAGTTGAGCAGGTTTGTGGGATTCAGTTGGATATCAAATGGGTCAATGATCTGTTCTATCAGGGGAAGAAAGTCTGCGGAATCCTGACAGAGGCAGTTACAGATTTTGAAAGCGGAAATATAGAATTTGTAGTAGTAGGTATGGGACTGAATATCTATCTGGAGTCAGAGCTGCTGCCGGAAGCATTGAAGGATGTTGCCGGAACACTTTACCAGAGCCGGGAGGATGCAGAGAAAACAGACCGCAACAGACTGGCGGCAATGATCGTAAATGAATTAAGAAAAGAAACAAAAGATCTGAAGCTGTCTCCAGATTATGTAGAACACAATATGATCCCAGGACATCAGATCACGATTACAGATGGAACCTCTTCCAGAAAAGCATTTGCATTAGAAATATGCAGCGACGGACGGCTGAAAGTACAGGAAGAGAACGGACAGGAGACGATATTAGCTTTTGGAGAAGTTTCGGTGTCTATGTAAAAAATGCGATTCAGATATGATAGATATCTGAGTCGCATTTTTTTGAATAGATGGATTCAGTGAAACAAATTCTATTATGCAATCTGAGAGTCTGAATCTGAATCAGAATTGTTGAGAGAATCAGGTACATTTTCAGTTGCATTATTGCTTTCTGCTTTTGGTTCAGCGGAAGTAACTTCTGAATACTGGGTATCAACAACAGGTGTGCTATTCTGCTGTTCTGTCGGCTGCTGAGCGGCAGGTGTGTTAGTTTTTACATCCATATGCGGCATATCATTCATATTCTGCTGATACGGACGATAAGGTGTCCAGTAATGTTCTTCCTCTTTACTGCTATTCTGCTGTTCGTCGTCCAGTTCATCTTTCTTACGGGTAAGAATGTAAATTCCTGCAAGAATAATACATACTGCAATTACCAGCTGAGGAAGATGATATGCAAAAGTTCCAAGAACATCAGCCAGATAACCCGGCAGGATCATATAGAAGAAATCTACGATATTGTTCCAAAGGATAGAAGCTCCGAAAATAATCAGCAGAATCGCAGTTAGTTTTCTGTGATGACGGATCAGAGAATTGATATCTCCTGCAAGCTCATCCATATGAAAGACATAGGAGTCCTCTATGGAATAGAATTCTTCTTCTGAAAGAGATTTCAGGTTGTGTACATTAAAGAAGCTGTAGAACCAGAGGATCGGAATCAGGAAGATAAGCCAGTCCATTCCGGTAAATGAGCCTACGGCAAATACCCCCCAGAACAGCAGCATAATACTGAGTCCCTGCTTCTTAAATCCCATATACATTTCTCCTGCGCCCGGGATTAAGGAAAAGATAAAAAGCCAGAATCCACGTTTTTGTTTTTGCATACTTTATTTGCCTCCATTCATTATTTTACTGGAAAAATCACTGATATACTGAGCCAGAGAGCTGGTACCATCGCAGATGCTCTGGTTAATTCCTCTGGAAAAATCATAAAGCTGGCTGCCGCCACGTTCCGGTACGGTACGTTCAGTCTGAGTGGAATAATGATTTGCTCTCAATTCTGAGAAATCCACAGATGGAATACTGAACAGAAGAAGCAGTGCGGCAGCAACACCTGCAGCAGTTTGTAGACTGTACCGCAGAAGCTGGACTTTTCGTGAAGCTTTATTTGCAGCCCGTGCAAACTGAACTTCGCTGGATGCGGTTTTGTTCATGATCTGTTCTGTCAGATAAGAGGGGACAGTAACAGAATTGTGACTTTCCTGTTCTATCATCTGGTCGAGACATGAATCGCAGTGATCCAGATGCGACAGAAGTTCGATGATTTGCTGCGTGCTCATAGTTCCGTTGTCAAATTCTATTAAATCATTTTTATCAATATGCATCTAATCACTCCTTTCAAGCATCTTTTTTAACATAGCTCTTGCACGATAGAGCTGTGTCTGGATTGTTTTTGGATTTTTGTTTGTACGCTGTGCGATTTCGGATACGGATAGTTCCTGGCAGAAATGCGCATAGGCAACTTCTTTGTAAGGACTTTTCAGCTGCATGCACAATGCCTTTACACGGGCATTGGAGTCTGTCAGCATATATTCATCTTCAGGAGAAGACTGTTGATCCGGAATCTGAGAAAAATATGTATCCTCTGTGGGAATACTGCGGCGCCCGGCGGCTTTCAGATAGTCCAGGCATTTTCGGACTGCAATCTTGCTTAGCCAGGCTTTCTCATAAGTGCCGTCAAAACGGGACAGGTTTTTATAGGCAGACAGAAACACTTCCTGAGTAAGATCCTCGGCATCAAATGGATTGCCGACGGACTTCAGGCAGATCGAGTATATTAAGTTCTGGTATTGTGTAATCAGATATTCCAGATATTGCTTTTCTGTGATCATTACTGTCTCCTTTGTCCCCGTTCATTTAATTATAACGCAGAAAGTATGGGAATGGATTCAGATATTTAGAAAAAAGATTTAAGTCAAATTTTAGATATATTTCGCTGGAAATAGAAGAGTCATCATGATAGATATCATCTGATATAGATAGTCTTGATAAGTAAATAGTTTTGTTCTATACTTGAGAACAAATGGGAAAAGCTGAGAAAAAGTTATGTAAAAGGAGAGCACCAAAACAATGACAGAAACAAGACGCTTATATTATGAAGATGTATATAAAAAGGAATTCACTGCAACCGTTGTAGAGTGCAGAGAGAGAAAAAAGGGTTATGCAGTGATCCTGGATGAGAGTGCCTTTTATCCGGAAGGCGGCGGTCAGCCGAGTGATGTGGGAACTCTGGGCGATGCAAAGGTGACAGAGGTTCATGAGAAAGATGGAGAATTACTTCATTATACTGATAAGGCCCTGGAAGTGGGTGAGAAGGTTGAAGGGAAGATTGACTGGGCACGTCGTTTTGATCTGATGCAACAGCATTCAGGTGAGCATATGGTCAGTGGTATTATCCATGAGAAATATGGTTATGACAATGTTGGGTTTCATATGGGCAGCGATGTGATCACTGTGGATCTGAATGGTATGCTGGATGAAGCTCAGCTTGCAGAAATCGAAAAGGAAGTAAACGAGAGAGTCTGGGAAGATAAGGAAGTACAGATTACTTATCCGACTGCAGAGGAACTTCAGGCTCTGGATTACAGAAGCAAGAAAGAGCTGACCGGACAGGTTCGTATTGTGACTTTTCCGGGAGTAGACGTATGTGCATGTTGTGGAACTCATGTAACTCATACAGGCGAGATCGGAATGGTGAAGCTTCTCTCTGTAGTGAAGTTCCGTGATGGTATCCGTATGGAGATGATCTGCGGAAAACGTGTTCTGGATTATCTGAATATGGTGAATGAACAGAACCACCAGATTTCCGTAAAGCTTTCTGCAAAGATGGAAAAGACAGCAGATGCAGTACAGCGTCTGCAGGATGAAAACTTCCGACTGAAAGGCCAGGTGGCACGTATGGAAGAGGAGATGTTCCAGGCCGAGGCGAAGAAATGGGAAGGCGCAGGAAGTGTCCTGATCTTCAAAGAAGGTCTGGAAGCAGATTCTGTACGTAAACTTGCGGATGCAGTGATGAACACCTGCCAGGGATGCTGTGCGGTATTTTCCAGAAATGAAGATGGAAGTTACAAGTATGCAATGGGCGAAATTGATGGAGACTTACGCCAGTACACAAAGGAAATGAACGCTGCATTAAACGGCAGAGGCGGCGGTAAGCCATTCTTTGTACAGGGATCCGTGCAGGCGACAGAGGCAGAGATCCGAAATTTCTTTGAGAAATAAAATGCTGCTGATAGGGAAAGCAATAATAAAAATGAATGACAGATTAAGACAGATGATGGGATAGAACTAAGAAAAGGAAAAGGGAAATGTTTGGAGAGTGTCATGCACATATAATTATGAATGGCGTGAATTATCGTCAGGCAATTGATATGCATAAGTATGGTCCAGATGGCCAGATAATAAGAGAACATCTGAAAGCTTATCAGGATAGGGGAATTACTTTCGTTCGTGACGGTGGTGATGCGTTGGGGGTTTCCATGAGAGCAAAAGAACTTGCTTCAGAATATGGAATAGATTATCGGACTCCTATATTTGCGATTCATAAAGAGGGACACTATGGCTCTATTGTTGGTAAGAGCTTTGCGACGATGAGAGAATTTCATGATCGTGTGCTGGAGGCGAAGAACGCTGGTGCAGACTTTATTAAGATTATGACTACGGGAATCATGGATTTTAATGCGCATGGAGCTGTCACGGGTACACCACTGGATGCGGCAGAAGTGAAAGAGATGGTGCATATTGCACATGAAGAGGGTTTGGCGGTGATGTCCCATACCAACGGAAATTATGGAGTACAGGCAGCACTAAGTGCCGGAGTGGACAGTCTGGAACATGGAAATTATATGAATGAAGAAAGTCTTGTCATGTTTGCTGAGAGTGATACGGTATGGGTTCCTACCTTGGTTACAGTGAGAAACCTTCTGGGAGACGGACGCTATGAGGATGACGCCTTGAAGCCAATTGTAGAGTCAGCAGAAGAAAATATAAGAAAGGCATTTCAGCTTGGAGTGAAGGTTGCTCTGGGTAGTGATGCGGGGGCTTACAGGGTCATTCACGGAAAAGGGATTCAGGATGAAGTGCAGGCATTTGTGCAGATTTTGGGAGACCGGGAAGCTGTATATCGTTGGCTTGCTGATGGTGAATCGGAGATCAGGAAGAGATTTATAAGATAAAAACAGTAAAATAAAAAGCAGTTCATTTACAGAGTATTGAGGTATTAAAAGATGCAATATATAAATCTGTAGATGAACTGTTTTTTTATTGCTTATGCATTCTGAATCTTAATTGCAGTATAAATATTAGAAGATTTGGACTTCGATGGATGGAAAGTAACACATACATAATCTCCATATTCTACACCGCCTTCCGTGAGATCCTGGGCATTTTCGATGCGGAAGGTATCGACAGCTCCATCATCGGTCTGAACGGTGATCGTATTGGCTGTGCTTCCGGTAATAGTTCCGGTTACTGTAAAAGAAATGTGTTTATCATTGATTTCGGCAGGATCTTCTCCTGTTACAGCAATGATGCGGATATCTTCCAGAGAGTCTTCCTCCAGATCACCGATATAAGTTACATTGGCGTGAGAACCGGCAGCAATTCCACCTTCGAAATAAACCGGGATTGCAGACATATCAATGTTTATTGAATTATCACTGCCTGCCGGAAGAACCTGAAGGACGTTCATATTTACTCCCTGAATAGTTGCCAGAAACTGTTTTTCTTTATTTGCAATCTGTTCCGGAGTCTGTGTGACTGTTGGTTCCGGTGTAGGAGTGGGATCAGGGATTTTTATGGATTTAAGATCGGAAATGCTTAATACTTTCAGGTGGCTTGCGTTCAGAGAAGCAGAGGAATCATCTGAAGTATCCGGAAATTTTCCCTTAAATGTAAGGTAAACCCAGTCACCTGCTTTAATTCCATTTTGATAATATTGTCTGGTTCCGGTGATCGGGTAAGTAGCTGTTTTGCCTTTTTTAGATTTTATAGTAATTGTATTGGGGGTCAGAGATATGACTTTTCCATGCGCAATACGTTTCTTAAGTTTATTCTTCTTGTGAAATTCATCTACGACTTTCAGGACATGCACACTGCTTGTATCTGTACCGGAAAGTTGTCCTTCATAAATAATACTGATCTCATCTCCTGTAATCATACCGCCTTTGCATTCCAGTGTGGCGTTAGAAACATTAAATACATAAGAGGCACTGTCAGTATTCAGGATGAGCTGACTTCCGGAAAAATCCTGCAGAGTTCCGGAGAGCTCATCCATATAAACACGGTCTTTGGATTCGGTTACAGTGGTGGTATCAGTTAAAGAAGTGAGTTCCCGGACAGAAGTATCTCCGGTAGAAGTAAATTGTTCCAGTACAGTTCCAAGGCTGCATCCGGTCATAGAAAGACTAAGACCGGCACAGACACATGCAGCAAGCAGTTTTTTCATAGTAAAGACAGGACCTCCGATAAATCATTCGTTTGAACATTCCTGCAGGGTATATTGATTCTGGGAAATGATTATTTGTGAAATGTTGTCTGATTCTTTGGCGGATCAGGAATAAAATCAAAAATCTTCCTGTAATTTTCCCATTCGTCATCATCCAGGGCAGGAGTACATATCAGGCCGGTACATTCTGTACAGGCATTGGTATTCAGGTAATTATCATAACATATATTGTATGGGTTTTGGCAGTTATTTTTACGCTTTTCTGACATTTTTTTACCTCCATGATTATAGCATATGAGATCAGTCTGTCTGTATATTGTATAGTATTAGTATATGCGTTTACTTTATGTGTGAATTTGCGGATATGATACAAAAAGCTCTTTGAATAGAGCGATATGGAAGTGGATGGAAATTATGTCGTTAAAGTGACCAAAAAATACTGTTAAAATTTGATAAATTAATAACGAAAAACATATTGCAATTTCTATAGATTATGTTATAATTTCGATAAATAAATAATAGCGAAGTAGGATTTTATGCGTTAAGTGTTCACAGGCTGGGGAGTCGCCGTGAAACGAAAAGCAGAAAGCGTGCTGCTTACGATATAATTTCCGCACCCGTTGCTACATATGAGGACATCTCATAATGTGGAGGGATTATTATTTATGGTAACTACTCTATTTTTTTAAACACATTATGGAGGTGTTTTTATTATGCAGAAAAAACAATATTGGAACGTAAAGACATTGGTGTTCATGGCTCTTCTGATCGCCATGCATCTGGTACTCACACGAGTTCTGGTCATTGACCTTGGTGCGTATCGTATTTCAGTAGGAAGTGTATGTACAATTCTTGCAGGTCTGTGGCTTGGTCCGGTAGCCGGCGGTGTCTGTGGCTTATGTGCAGATATCATTGGATGTTTCATGAAAGGATATGCAGTAAACCCGTTTATTACAGTTGCAGCAATCCTCTGGGGTGTTATTCCTGCTCTTGCAAAACCGTTATTTGCAAACAAGAAGAAAACAGGAAAGACAGTTGGCATTTGTGTTTCTATCGTAGTGACAGCAGTTCTCAGTTCTCTGGTACTTACAACAGCAGGACTTGTAATTATGCTTGGATATAACTTCTATGCGATCATGCCGGGAAGACTGGTACAGTTCGCAATTATGATCCCGATCTACTGCGTACTGACCTGTCTGTTGTATTTCAGTCCGCTGACAGCAATGGTTGTTGAGAATGCTGCACCTGCAGTACTGAAGAAAAAAACCGTATAATTGAAACAGATTTAAGACTTAAATAACGGACTGATAAGATAGTTAAGAGAACATGGTTTTGCGCGGACTATGTTAATTACATATCAATCGATTCCCCGAAAAAGAAAAAAGTTAAGATATAAAAAGACAGACTCATTGTAAAGTAAAAAATACTAAATACTTTACAGTGAGTCTGTTTTTATATACTCCAAAGGATTTTACTTTTCAGGTGGAAAGTTTCCATTTTCATCCGGCTGTACGCGGAACCAGTAAGTGTAAAGCTGGTGGAATCCAAGCGATTTGTATAATGCACGGGCATTATCATTTCCTTCTACAACCTGAAGATACGCATTTTGTGCACCCTTTTTAATTCCCTCTTTCAAAAGGCCGGTGCAGATCTGACGGGCATATCCATGTTTGCGGTATTCTTCTTTTACATGAATTGCATAGATGCCGATATAATCTCTGTCCAGAATGCCAAGTCCTGTTGCAATGATCTGACTATTTATGCGGATACAGGCACAAATCGTTTCCTTAAGAATAGCCTGGTACATGGATGGAACGACTTTTCTGTGTATTGGATTTGTAGTGTTCTTCAGATTAAACAGGCTTTCAATCCATTCGGATGGAATATTGTTGTAGAACGTTACGTCAGGGTACGGAGCATCCAGACGTGCGGCATTCATACTCATTGCCATGACATTGGTAGTATGCTGGATGGCATATCCGCGGTTTTCGAGAACATAATCAAAGTCCGGGGAAACAAGGGGACTGATCTTAAATACCGCCGGAGTTCCAAGCCGTTTATAGACGCTCTCACAGTATGGGATTTTTTCTCTCCATGTGAGGGTGGAGTTGCCGAATTGTTCCACACTGTTGGTTCTGTGTGTATAAAAATAAGAAAATCTCAGAATCCAGCCGTCGTACAGTTCCATCTTATGAGATGGCCAGGCATTTAGAGACATATCTTCAATCTGTTTAATTGTAGTTTCCATAATATAAGGAAGACTCCTTTCAATATGAGTCCACAGATGCATGTTTATGCATCGGCATACCATTTATATGAAGCTGCTGGTATGCTGAAGTGTCTTTTTAAAATTATACAGAGTTTGAGAACGATGTGCAACAGAATGTTTGGCTAAATCAGACAGCAGAGATCATTGGATATAACTGTTCCGCAAGCAACCTGTGCCCGTTAGAAGTGAGATGAATTCCATCTGTAGTAACTGCGCTGAATCCCTGCTCAGCAGCTTCTTTGTTTAAAATATCATGTAACGGCAGAAATGGCTGTTTATATTTTTCTGCAAGCTGCCGGATATTGGAGGACATGGTACGCACATAAGGAATCCATGTCTGGTATTCTTCTGGATGTGGGAAGATGAACGGCTCCATAAGGATTACTTGTCTGGCATCTGCGGTGAGCAGTTTCAATAATTCATCATAGTGAACGGTAAATTCTTTCATCATCTGTTCCTGCTGAGATGGGGTGCGGTTAGTATTCATCATCAGACCAATATCATTAATACCGATCAGCAGTGTTACAACAGGAGAACGGTGCAGGGAAATCCGGTGCTGACGGATATTGTCCAGAATTCTGGCCACAGTGAAACCGTCGAATCCGTAGTTTTTAATTTGTATAATATTTGATGGAACTTCTTTATTAAACATGTCTGAAAGTATCTGCACATATCCATTTCCCAGAGGAAAATCCTCAAGTAAATGACCGCAGTCTGTAATGCTGTCTCCAAGACAAATAATCTGCATAAAATATTTCCTCCTACATGTGAGTGAATGATAGGTTCATGCCAGGCATCTGTTAATTGCTAAAAATGGTAATACCAATATTTACATTGGTAAGTATGGAGATATAAAATTTATATAAAAACTATATAAAATAATATCATCTGCTTACAGTTCAATCAACAAAAAAACGCCTTTTTCCGTGAAAATGACTGTAAAAAACAGCAAAAGAAGAATTTTTATCAAAAATAGTTAAGCATAATGCACAAAAAAAATGTTTGAATTTGTTGGATATAGTCAAAATGATTGTTGACTTTTTAACAGATTCGAATATAATAAACTCAAAATCTTGAATCCTTGGAAGGATTTATGAAATTTCATAGATCTCATTGGTCACTATGTGGTCATGAGCTTTTGAACTTTCGACTGAGACATCTGAGACGGACAGCAGGTAAAGACATCAAGG
Organism: uncultured Blautia sp.; assembly: GCA_934416185.1. GTDB lineage: Bacteria > Bacillota > Clostridia > Lachnospirales > Lachnospiraceae > Blautia_A. The sequence continues at coordinate 113,226 of CAKRWH010000003.1, forward strand.
ACGGACACCGGGTAAAGACATCTGAGACGAACATGATAAGAAAGTGAGAATGCCTTTCAGGGAATCAGAATAGAAAAGGAGGGAAAAGAAACGGGTAATTTAGCAAGCACGTTAATGGAAGAACTTCAATGTAAGACAGTTTTTACCATACCAGTGTTTGGAGGAATACCGATCGCAGAATCAGTAGCAGTGACATGGATCATCATGGCAGTGCTTTTAATTTTGTCATTGGTGCTCGTAAGAAACCTGAGTGTGGAGAATCCCGGTAAGAAACAGCTTCTTCTGGAAGCAGGTGTCGGTTTTCTTCATGATTTCTTTAAGGATATCCTTGGAGAAGAGGGAAAAATATATATTCCCTATCTGATGACGGTTGTCATTTACATTGGAATAGCAAACATTTTCGGTGTGTTTGGATTTGTACCGCCTACAAAGGATCTGAACTGTACAATTGGTCTGGCAATTACAAGTATTTTCCTGATCGAGTATGCAGGATTTCACAAGAAAGGTCTGAAAGGTTTTCTTAAGAGCTTCGCAGAGCCGTCACCGGTTATGCTGCCGATCAATATTCTTGAGATCGCCATTCGTCCGACATCACTTTGTATGCGACTTTTTGGTAATGTATTAGGAAGCTATGTGGTCATGAAACTTCTTGAGTTTATATGCCCGGCGATTCTTCCTATCCCATTCAGCCTGTATTTTGATTTCTTTGACGGATTCATTCAGGCATATGTATTTGTATTCCTGACTTCACTGTTTATTAAAGAAGCCATCGAATAAATAAGAATTACTGTTTATCTGTTTTTACATAATTCAAATTTACATAAATAGTAACAGAAAATAACAGTAATGAACGGCTATCCGTAATCGCGATATAAAGAGGATAGCAGTTCACAAAAAGAGAGTTGTAATATTTAGTTTATTTTAGTTAAACAACAGGAGGAAAAAGTTATGTTAGTAGCTATCGGAGCAGCAATCGCAGTTATGACAGGTATTGGAGCAGGTATTGGTATTGGTATGGCAACATCCAAAGCAGTAGAAGCAATCGCAAGACAGCCTGAGGCAGAAAGCAAGATCAGTAAAGCACTTCTTTTAGGATGCGCCCTTGCCGAGGCAACAGCTATTTACGGTTTCGTTATCGGTCTTCTGATCGTTATCATGCTTGGCTAATTGATGGATAAAGAATAAGTAGAAAGGCAGGTGGGACCGGTGATTGAGATTAACATCAACGTGGTCTTTACAATTATTAACCTGATTGTTCTTTATCTTTTAATGAAGAAGTTCTTATTTGGTCCAATCCTCAATGTGATGGAACAGAGAAAAAACATGATCGACCAGCAGTTCGCAAGTGCCAAGGAAACTGAAGAGCAGGCATACGAACTGAAAGGCAAATATGAAGATGCACTGAAATCTGCGAAAGACGAATCCATGCGTATTGTAAACCAGGCAAAGGATGAGGCAAAAGTACAGGCAGACCGTATTGTGAAAGATGCAAATACACAGGCCGGTGAAATGCTGAACAAAGCGAAAGCAGATATTAAGACAGAGCAGGAGAATGCTATGAAAGCTATGGAAAGCAGAGTAGCAGAGATCGCGCTGGATGCAGCCTCTAAGATCATGGGAGAGAAAAACAGCAGTCAGCAGGATTTGTCCCTTTATGACCAGTTTATAAAAGAGGCAGGTGATTCCAATGACGGAAACAAGCATTAATTATGCAAAAGCATTATATGAGCTTTCTGTCCCGGAAGAAGCTGTTTCAGAGACAGAAAAGATTTTCAGGGGTACCCCGCAGTTAAAAGGTGCCCTTGAAAATCCGCTGGTTTCTTTAAAAGAAAAAGAACATGTAATTGACAGGGCCTTCCCACAGGAGATGAGAAATTTCCTGAAGGTGACCTGTAAGTATCAGAAAATTGGCAGCATTTATGAGATCCTGGAAGCATACGGCGATTACAGCCGTAAACAGAAAGGAGTCCTGAAAGCTGTTCTTACATATGTAACAAAACCGGAAGAAGCCCAGAAAGAGAAGATGGAAGATTTCCTTCGCAGGGAATTTGGAGCAAAGGAAGTAATCCTTACTCTCAGAGAAGACAAATCTTTGATCGGAGGCTTCATTCTTTCTGCCGGAGACAAAGAGTATGACTGGAGTCTCCGCGGACGTTATAATAATTTAAGACAGAAATTGACACGGAGGTGAATAAAAGTTGGCTGCAATGAATCCAGATGAAATCATTTCGATTCTGAAAGAAGAAATTAAGAATTATGACGAAATCAGCAAGGACCAGGAAGTAGGAACAGTCATCTCCGTCGGAGATGGTATCGCCACGGTACACGGCATTGATCATGCGATGTACGGCGAGGTTGTAACCTTTGAGAATGGTCTGAAAGGTATGGTACAGGATATCCGTGCAAACAGTATCGGATGTATCCTGTTCGGTAAAGATACAGGAATCAAAGAAGGAACAAAGGTGGCAAGAACCCAGAAACAGGCAGGTGTGCCTGTAGGTGACGCTTTTATCGGAAGGATCGTAAACGCTCTGGGAGCGCCGATCGATGGTAAAGGTGAGATCAAGGCAGATGGGTATCGTCCGGTAGAGAATCCGGCACCTGGAATTATTGACAGAAAATCTGTAACAGTTCCACTGGAAACAGGTATTCTTTCTATTGACTCCATGTTCCCGATAGGCCGTGGCCAGCGTGAGCTGATCATCGGTGACAGACAGACAGGTAAAACTTCCGTAGCTCTGGATACAATTCTGAACCAGAAGGGTAAAGATGTAATCTGTATCTATGTTGCGATCGGACAGAAAGCTTCCACAGTAGCTAAGATCGTATCTACTCTGGAAAAACACGGTGCTATGGATTATACAACAGTATTCTCCTCCACAGCCAGTGACTGTGCACCGCTTCAGTACATTGTTCCTTATGCAGGTACAGCACTTGCTGAGTACTTCATGTACAAAGGAAAAGATGTATTAATGGTTTATGATGATTTATCCAAGCATGCAGTTGCATACCGTGCACTGTCATTGCTTCTGGAACGTTCACCGGGACGTGAGGCTTATCCTGGAGATGTATTCTATCTCCATTCCAGATTACTGGAGCGTTCCAGCCGTCTGAATGAAAAGGCAGGTGGTGGTTCTATCACTGCACTTCCTATCATTGAGACACAGGCAGGTGACCTTTCCGCTTATATTCCTACAAACGTTATTTCCATCACAGATGGTCAGATCTTCCTGGAGAGTGACCTGTTTAACTCCGGTATGCGTCCGGCGGTTAACGTAGGTCTTTCTGTATCCCGTGTTGGTGGTGCTGCTCAGGCAAAAGCTATGAAGAAAGCAGCAGGAAGTGTCCGTATTGATCTGGCACAGTACCGTGAGATGGAAATCTTTACACAGTTCAGTTCTGATCTGGACGAGGCTACAACTCAGCAGCTGAAATACGGAAGCGGACTTATGGAGCTTCTGAAACAGCCACTGTCAAGCCCGTTAAGTCTTCATGAGCAGGTTATCACTCTCTGCGCTGCAACACATAAGACAATGATGCATGTAGAGACAAAGCAGATGAAGAAATACCAGAGAGATATGCTGGACTACTTTGACAGTGCTTATCCGGAAATCGGAAGAGAGATCGAAGAGAAGAGACAGCTTCCGGATGAACTGGCAGAAAAGATCGTGAAAGTGGCAGAAGAATTTGCAGATAAGAGCAGGTAGGTGTTGATATGGGCAGTACGAAAGAGATTCAGACTCGAATGAAAAGCATTCAGGACACCATGAAGATCACCAATGCCATGTACATGATTTCTTCATCCAAGATGCAGAAGGCCAAGAGAATCCTGTCCGATACAGAGCCTTATTACTATAACATGCAGGCAGCGATTTCCCGAATCCTGCGTCATATGCCGGATACTGAGCATCCTTTTTTCAGTATTCGTCATAAGATCGCAGAAGAGGATCGTAAGATCGGCTGTATCGTAGTTACCGGTGATAAAGGTATGGCAGGTGCCTACAACCACAATATCCAGAAGATGACAGAGGAGTTTATGGCAGAGCATGAGCACTGCAAGCTCTATGTGCTGGGTATGGTAGGCCGTCAGTATTTCACGAAGAAACATATGAATATCGCAGAGAACTTTCCATATACAGTACAGAAACCGACCATGCACAGAGCACGTCTGATTTCCGAAGAGGTTGTCAGAGCATTCCTGGACAGAGAACTGGATGAGGTTCGTATCATTTATACAGAGATGCAGAGCGCAGTTGCCATGGAGCCGGTAAATATGCAGCTTCTTCCTTTGAAGAAGGCGAAGTTCCTGCCGAATCAGGCAATGCTTGTGGATATGCCGCAGGAGGAAATCGAGCTGTCACCGTCAGCCGATGTACTTCTGAATACAATGATCCCGAATTATCTGACTGGTCTGATTTATGGATGTCTTGTAGAAGCGTATGCCAGTGAAAATAATGCCAGAATGATGGCAATGCAGTCCTCAACGGACAGTGCAAAGAAGATGCTCAGGGAGTTATCCATTGAGTATAATCGTGCGCGTCAGGCTGCCATCACACAGGAAATCACTGAGATTGTCAGCGGTGCAAAAGCACAAAAAAGGAAGTGACGACGATGAACAAAGGTAAAATTGTACAGGTTATGGGACCTGTTGTAGACGTTGTTTTTGAAGATGGAAATCTTCCTGAAATCAAGGATGCCCTTGAGGTAGAAAACAACGGTAAAAGATGTGTAATGGAAGTTTCCCATCATCTGGGAAACAATATGGTACGCTGCATTATGCTGAGCGCAAGCGAAGGTTTACAGCGTGATAGAGAAGTCATCGCCACAGGAAGCGGCATTAAAGTTCCTGTAGGTGATAAGACACTGGGACGTTTATTTAACGTACTTGGTGATACCGTAGATGACGGTCCTTCCCTTGAGGGAGAACAGAAATGGGTCATCCACAGAGATCCGCCGGATTTTGAACATCAGAAACCGGCTGTAGAAATCCTGGAAACAGGTATCAAGGTTATTGACCTTCTTGCTCCATATGCCAAAGGTGGTAAGATCGGTCTGTTCGGTGGTGCCGGTGTTGGTAAAACAGTCCTTATTCAGGAGTTGATCCAGAACATCGCCACAGAGCATGGTGGATATTCCATTTTCACTGGTGTTGGAGAGCGTTCCCGTGAGGGTAACGACTTATGGACTGAAATGAAAGAATCCGGTGTTCTGGAAAAAACAGCGCTGGTGTTCGGACAGATGAACGAGCCGCCGGGATCCCGTATGCGTGTTGCTGAGACCGGTCTGACAATGGCAGAGTACTTCAGAGATGAGGAACACAGAGATGTGCTTCTTTTCATTGATAATATCTTCCGTTTTGTACAGGCAGGTTCTGAGGTTTCCGCCCTTCTTGGACGTATGCCTTCAGCCGTAGGTTATCAGCCGACACTGGCTACTGAGATGGGTGAGCTTCAGGAGCGTATCGCTTCTACAAAAGATGGTTCTGTAACATCTGTACAGGCTGTCTATGTACCTGCCGATGACCTGACTGACCCGGCTCCTGCAACTACATTCGCACATCTGGATGCAACAACCGTTCTTTCCAGAAAGATCGTAGAGCAGGGTATTTATCCGGCCGTTGACCCGCTGGAATCTACCTCACGTATTCTTGAGCCGGATGTTGTCGGTGAAGAACACTATGAAGTAGCACGTAAAGTACAGGAAATTCTTCAGAAGTATAAAGAACTTCAGGATATCATCGCTATTCTTGGTATGGAAGAGCTTTCTGAAGAGGATAAGAGTACTGTATTCCGTGCAAGAAAGATCCAGAAGTTCCTTTCTCAGCCGTTCCATGTAGCTGAGAACTTCACTGGTATCAAGGGTAAATATGTTCCTCTGAAAGAAACCATCCGTGGATTCAAGGCAATCGTTGATGGTGAGATGGACCAGTATCCGGAAAATGCTTTCTTCAATGTTGGTACAATTGAGGATGTCATCGAGAAAGCAAAAACTGAGATGGGTCAGGAGTAATTGCTGAGAGGGAGTACTTGATATGGCAGATACATTTGGTCTTGAGATTTATGCCAGTAATAAGCTGGCGTTCGCAGGACGTGCCAGGACTTTAGTTATTCCGGCTGTTGATGGTGAGCAGGCTTTTCTGGCTCAGCATGAGAATATTGTTGCGGCCATTATTCCGGGCGAGATGCGCTTTGAGGAAGCGGATGGTACGAAGCATGTGCTGGCTGTGAGTAGTGGGTTTGTAGAGATGATCAATAACCGTGCGAAGCTGTTCTGCTTAACAGCAGAGAGCCCGGAGGAGATTGATATCCGCCGTGCGCAGGAAGCTAAGGAGAGAGCTGAGGAGCAGCTGAGACAGAAGCAGAGTATTCAGGAGTATCATATGAATCAGCTGGCTCTGTCGAGAGCTATGGCACGACTTCGAGTTACGAGTCATAAAGAGATATAAGTACATTTTGATAAATGGTACGAAAACCCCAAAGGGGACGCTTGAGCAGCGTCCCCTCTGGACACCCCTTGCGCTTTTTTTAGGAGCGCGAGGGTTTTTTTGTGTGTAAGGGTATTAACTTTACTAATTCGCCAGGCTGGGTCAAAAAAGTCACCGCGTGTTCGCGGTGGCTTTTTTCGGTACTGGGGAGTTGGGGGATTGTGGGATGGATTTACGGTGTTTCGGGTATGTGTTGCGTTGTGGTTTATTTTTTATTGATTGTTTTATATTGGAAATCTTTTAATAAAAGTTATTTTTTAATAAACAGGGGTATTTAGTCAAGCGGATAAAATCATCCGCTTCGCTACTTGCTTAATTTGGTTAAATTAATTCTGAAAATGAATGTTTTGCTTTGAGAGAACTGGGTAGCGGATCAGGGTGGTGGAGTTTAAGTTTTCGTGGGTCATGTCTACTGCTGATATCTGGTGGTTTTCGTATGTGGTGTAGTAGTAGATGCCTTTTGTTGTGTTGCAGCAGGAGGTGTAGAGGGTAATTTCGTATTTGCCTTCGTCTACTTCGCAGCAGCCTCGCTGCTGGTCTACGGAGCCGAGGATGTGAAAGAACTGGCTGACGCTTTCGGATTCGGTTTTACCGGATATGGAGTTCATTTTGGTGAAGGCGACTTTGGCGAAACGGGAGGCTGAGGAGAGATCTCCCGGGAGGCCAAGGGCTCCCATTCCGCGGCTGTAGGACTGAAGTTCTAATCCTGGAGCGAAGGTGTTTGCCGGCTGACGAGGAGAAAGGGACTGGTAGTTGTTGAGCTGGAACATCTGCTGTGGGAATGGCGGATTGTTGGTAAGGACACCTACCGGATTGTCGTAGATGTGGAGGCCGTCTTTCATGGATTCGATGACGAGGCAGCCTGAGGCATCTGCGAGGATCCAGTGAAGTTGGGCGCAAGGGAAATTTGCGCTGAACTGGGTGTTGGTGAGGTTCATGGTGGAGAGTTTTTGACGGGCTTCTTCTAAGGTGGCACACTGACTGAGAATCCATGGGATGAATTCAAACTGAGCTACGTTTTCTTTGCCGGATACAGGATCAGCATAGGCAGCGTTTCCTACGAAATTCAGTCCTGCCATGCCGAGACCTTTTTCATTGATGGCATCGTAGTAGAGGGGATAGTCTCCGGCTACGTGTGCCATGCCGATGATGGCATAGTGGTTGCTCAGAGATTTATCTGAATGGCGGAATTGGAATGAATAGTTTCTCGGTGTGATAGTGATTTCGTCACCGTATGAAAATTCATAATCAAGGGTTCTTCCGAAGTAGAAATCTTTTGTTTTGTAAGTTGCTGCTGTACACATGGTTGTTACCTCCTGATTTAGTATGAGTAAGTAGAAAGGCGGATGAGTAATAGTAAGCCTGACATTATACTGTAAATAATTTGTAGTTTACCTGTGAAGTAATACAGGCAGATTCTCTGCACATTGCAGATATGTATTGAGTGTTGCTGAAAACAGTAACACTTTTATTTTTGGAGAATATTAACACAAAGGCGGGGATTTATGCAAGGGGGTATTATGAATACGTTAAGATTCTGAGATATACAAGGCCCAATTGTGTTGCCGCAGGCAATTTGCAATAAATTTTGCCTTCGTTACAGAGAAAAGAGTGAACGGTAAAGGAATATCTGCCTGACAAATACAAAAATCAGATTTCTATAGCTATTTCACTGCAATATATATTATACTGGACTCATAAAAGAGGAGGTATTTTATGGTCACAATAAAAGAGATTGCAAGAATGGCCGGAGTGAGCACTACTACAGTGTCCAATGTACTTCACAAAAAGAATGCCAGGGTTTCAGAACAGACGATAGAAAAGGTAGAGAAGCTTCTGGCAGAGAATAATTATATTCCGAGGCTCGGTCTGAATGCTCTGACAAACAGAAGTTCCAGGATTATCTGTATTCTTATTACTACACCTGAGTTTGCAAGAGGATCTGCATACGAAACTCCGTTTTATGGAAATATGCTTGGAAACCTGGAAAGACTGTTAAGAGAAAATGGATATTATATTATGATTTTCTCTGATAAAAATGTAGAAGAAATTGAGAAGATGACCGTGGGATGGAATGTGGATGGTATTATCACAATTTCCATGCCATACAGACATCTGAAAAAAATAGCAGGTTTATCGGATATACCGATTGTTTCTATTGATATGGACGAAATGCCGGAAGGAGATGAGGTTTATTATCAGATTACATCTGAGGATAAAAATGGCGGAAAAGAAATGGGACGTTATCTGATCGGGCAGGGTGTAAAGAGAATTGTATATCTGGCGAATGTTAATCATGGCGCAGATCATCTGCGGTTTGTAGGTGTACGGGAAGCGGTAAGAGAAGCTGACTATAAGGTACTTCTTGAGGAGAAACGTCTGCCAAAAGATTATACCCAGAGAGAGAAATGCTATGAAGATTTTCTTAAATATGTAGGAACAGATACGGCACTGTTTTTTTCTACAGACGTAAATGCTGCAGAAATGATTTCATTTCTGCACAGAAATCATGTTAAGGTTCCGGAAGAAATTTCAGTGGCGGGCATGGATGATGATATATTCGCAAGCATTGTCTATCCACGTCTGACAACAATACGGGTAAATGTTGAAGAGAAGGCACAGACAGCTGTAGATATATTGCTGAAACTGATACGCGGCGAGAAATGTGAAAAAAATGTATATAAAACCAGTGTAAAACTGATAGAGAGAGAAAGCGTGAAAATTAAAAATTTGAATGCATAAAAAGGAGACACATAAAATGAAGGTATTTAAGATTCTGGAAAATGGAATTCATATGGTATGGAAAGTAGCAGACACCGGCTGTGTAAGGCTTTTGCATTTTTCTGCACTGACATTTGATGAAAACACGATCAAAGATGAATATGAAGAACAGGGATTCAAACTGTTGGAGCTGGAGGCAGCAGGTTATGACAGACCAGATGAACGACATGGAACCAAGTATATTGCGACAGCACCTGGATATAGAATGCAATATGTAGAACATAATGATTATAGAAATGAAAAAGGACGAAAGCTGGAGATTATCACACAGGATAAGGAATCTGGCCTTCGCGCAGTAAATCACTTTCAGTTTTTTGATGGGATTGCAGTTGTAAGAACCTGGTGTGAGGTAGAAAATACAGGAAATGAAACTCAGATTTTGCAGTATGTATCTACATTTAATTTGAATGGAGTGGAAAAAGAGGGAGTTCTGCCGAGAGATGAAAAGATCAAAATTGGTGTTATACATAATTCCTGGCAGAGAGAACTGCTTTTACAGGAATATACTCTTCCGGAGGTTGGACTTGAAAATTCACAGATTAATATTCCAATACGTTCCTCTAAGGCGTTTGAATTGACAAATACAGGAAACTGGTCAACAAAACATTACCTTCCTATGGGATATATTTCTAATACAGAGACAAACAGTATGATTTTCTGGCAGATTGAACATAACGGTTCCTGGCATAGTGAGATCAGTGATCTTACTAATCATCTGTATCTGCAGATCAGTGGCCCTACAGATATTCATTCTCACTGGCACAAAAAATTAGAGCCCGGAGAACGTTTTACAACAGTTCCGGCAGGTGTAGGTGCTGTAACGGGAAATCTGGGAGATATGGCCAGAGAACTTACCAGTTACAGAAGAGTTATCCGCAGAAAGAATAAAGATAATGAAAATCTCGGAATTATTTTTAATGATTATATGAATTGTCTATGGGCAGATCCTACTACAGAAAAGGAATTTCCTCTGATTGATGCTGCAGCAAAGGCAGGATGTGAATATTTCTGCATTGATGCAGGATGGTATGCGGATGGTTTCTGGTGGGATGCAGTTGGAGAATGGCAGCCATCCGGGAAAAGATTTCCAGGCGGAATTAAAGAGGTAATTGACTATATTCGTTCTAAGGGTATGATTCCGGGATTATGGCTGGAGCTTGAAGTTATGGGAATTAAATGCCCGATGGTAGAGAAAATGCCGGAAAAAGCCTTTTTCCACAGATTTGGAAAGAGAGTATTTGACAGAAGCAGATATCAGCTTGATTTCCGCCAGCCGGAAGTAATTGCTCATGCAACTGGTGTAATTGACAGGCTTGTTAATGAATATGGAATCGGATATATAAAAATGGATTATAACATAGAGCCGGGGGTTGGAACTGAAATTGATGCAGAAAGTGCAGGAGAGGGGCTGCTTGAACATGAGAGAGCATACCTGGAATGGCTGGACAGTATTTTTAAGAAGTATCCGGATCTGATCATTGAAAACTGTTCCAGCGGTGGTCTCCGTATGGATTATGCAATGCTTTCCAGATACAGTATTCAGTCTACCAGTGACCAGGAAGATTACAGATGTTATGCGACTATAGCAGCAAATGCACCTCTTGGAGTAACTATGGAGCAGGCGGCAGTATGGTCTTATCCGAAGTCGGGAGCAGATGAAGAGGAAACAATTTTCAACATGGTAAATGCACTTCTTCTCAGAATTCACCAGAGTGGACATCTGGCAGAAATTACAGATGTACAGAAGGCACTGGTGAAGGAAGCACTGGATTATTACAAGACAATCCGTAATGATATTAAAAAGGCATATCCATACTGGCCACTCGGAACTTCTCATTATACAGATGACTGGTGTGCATTAGGACTGGATGCAGGAAAGAAACAGTATCTGTCTGTATGGAGAAGAAGTGGAAAGGAAAATCAGATTATACCACTTCCACAGTTAAAGGGAAAGGCTGTAAAGGTACGCTGTGCATATCCGCAGAATCGTCCGGCTTCTTATCAGTGGAATGAAGCCGCAGGAACTTTGAGCGTAAAACTGGAAAAGGTTCCATGCGCAAGAGTATTTGAAATCGAATATACAGAGGCGTAAAGTTTCTTCAGTATCTATTTGCCGACAGATAGTGTCAATGCTGCTGTTAATGTTTGTTTTGCTTTCAGCAGCATGCTATCTGTCGGCATTATATTTTAGAAGAAGTATTGCTCTGCGAATTGACAGAATATATAGCGAAATCTAAATAATTTTCAGCGTTTGGCAAATTGACGAAAGAAAAAATAGTGCAAATCTTACAATTTCAATCCGTCAAACTGATGAGATTTTAGATGATAATTGGGCAAAATAGACAAAATGAGTTTTTAATTGCCCGAATAGGTTATGTAGAAAACCTATAAAAATGTATGCATATAATTGGAATTGTATGTTGATAATTAACGTAAAATTAAGTATATTTTGGAGTATAGGAAGAACGAAGGTTACTGTTGAACGCATAACAGTAACAAAAGTTGCAATAACTGAATAGAGGAGGGCAGACAGATATGAAAAGAAAGAAAAAAGAATATCTGGAATGTGCGGCTTTTACGGTTCCGTCATTATTTCTTGTAATGTTGGTTTTCTACATCCCCTTTGTAATGAGTCTTTATTATTCCCTTACAGAGTGGAACGGAATTTCCAAATCTCCGAAGTTTATCGGACTGGAAAATTTTAAGAAATTGTTCAGTGGTTCCTCAGATTTCATGCAGAGCCTGATTTTTACCGGCAAATATACGATTATCTTTATGATCCTGGTAAATATCCTGGCATTAGCGATCGCGGTAGCTCTTGTACAGAAGATTCCGGCTGCGAACGTAATGAGGAGTATGTTCTTTATTCCTTATATTATGAGTATGACTATTGTAGGTTTCATTTGGAAATTCATTTTTTCACAGGGATTTGCAGCACTCTATGAGAAAACACAGCTTGGATTTTTAAATTTCAGCTGGTTGGGTGACAGCCATCTGGCGTTTTATGCAGTAGCTTTTGTAGGTATCTGGCAGGCACTTGGTTTCTATATTGTTCTGTATATTGCAGGACTTCAGGCAGTTCCTACAGATGTACTGGAGGCAGCAGAAGTAGATGGTGCTACTTCATGGAAGAAATTTTTTAAAGTTACACTTCCGCTTCTGGGACCGTCCATTACAACATGTGTATTCATGTCCCTGACAAATGCAGTTAAAGTATTTGATATTATCCTGGCACTTACCAAAGGTGGTCCGGGAGGATCTACATATAGTGTAACACTTGATATTTACAGAGAGGCTTTCCAGAATAACAATTATGGTCTTGGATCTGCCAAGGCATTGGTATTCTTTGTGATTATCCTGGTTATCACACAGCTGGTATTAAAAGCTATGCATAGCAGGGAGGTAGATTTATAATGACAATGGCCCAGAGAAAGAAAACGAAAAAGATAATCCTTACAATTGTGATGCTTGTTCTGGCGTTGATCTATATTTACCCTGTATTTCTGATGGTGATCAACTCAGTGAAACCATTTGGCGAAGTTATCATGGATGTAATCGCACTTCCGAGTAAGATCGAATGGAGCAACTACAGCTATGTAATGGACAAGATGCACTATGGTAAGCTGTTCTTTAACAACGTGATCATTACAGTGATCGGTATTGTGGGAATTATTGTATTCTCTTCTATGTCTGCTTATATCATCAGCAGAAAGAAAAATAAATATACCAAATTTGCTCAGTTTATGATCACTACACCTATGCTGATCCCGTTCCAGACTATCATGATCACACTTCTGAAAGTTATGAATATCGTTAACCTTTCAGGAAGTAAGATAGGACTTGGAATTCAGTACTGGGGATTTGGTATTCCTATGGCAGCATTCATTTATGGAAACTTCATGTCAACGATTCCAAAAGAGCTGGATGAAAGTGCATTTATCGATGGTGCAGGAACCTTCCGTACCTATCGTTCCATCATTTTTCCGCTTTTGAAATCTGTAACCTTTACAGTAATCGTAATTGATGTAATGTGGATCTGGAATGACTTCCTTCTTCCACTGCTTATGGTCAACAGTTCAAATGAGACCAAGACACTGGTACTTTCCGCTTACACATTTGTAGGCCAGTTCAATACCCAGTGGCATTATGCAATGGCAGCTATGGTGCTGGCAGTACTGCCATCTATCATTATCTTTATCTTCCTGCAGAAGTATATTGTAGAGGGTGTTGTTGCAGGTGCAGTAAAAAGCTGATGATTTTAAACTTATAATGTAAATGACCGGTCAGTTTCATGCCGGACAGAAATAAAAATAATGAAACCAAAAGGAGGACTTTAAGATGAAGAAAAAACTGATCAGTGTAATGCTTTGTGCAGCAATGGCAACTACTATGTTCTCAAGCGTAGCAGTTCATGCAGAAGGTGATGACGAAGGCGAGATCTATATGTTTATTTCCCAGCCGGAGTATGCAGATGCGATCACAACTCTGATTGATGAGTACAAAAATGTAGAACCGGGTGTTACTATCAACTATGAGACAACACAGAACGACTATCCTACACTTTTAAAAGCAAAACTTAACTCAGGTGAGTGCCCGGATATCTTCTCCTCCACATCAGGAAAAGAAATCGAAACTTACAAAGAATATTCCCTGGATCTTACAGGTCAGCCATTGGTTGATGCTATGGATGACAATGTAGCAGCAGCTATGAAAGATGCTAATGGCGAAGGCTGCTACGGTGTGGCAATCAAAGGAAACTACTTCGGACTTATCTACAATCAGGACCTTCTGGATCAGGCAGGTGTTGAAAAAGTTCCGGAAACAATGACAGAATTAAAAGACTGTGTAGAGAAATTAAAAGCAGCAGACATTACACCATTTACAAGTGGATATGCTGAGTGGTGGGTATTTAAACACATTTTCCAGCACTTTGCAGATGCAGCATCTGATGATGTACAGAAACTGGTTGCCGGATTTGAAGACGGATCTGATTCTCTGAATAATTATCCGATTCTTGCTGATAATTTCTTTGATTTCATTGATCTTGTAAAAGACAACGGAGATCAGAAACCTCTGGAAACAGATTTAAGTGGTGAAGAAGCAGCACTTGCAGCCGGAAAAGCAGCTATCATGGTTGGACAGGGCGCATGGGTTGAAGCTGATCTGATGAAGATTAATCCAGATCTTAAGATCACATTTGCAGGATATCCGGTAGATGAAGATGCTTCTCATTGCCAGGTTATCACAGGATCTGATCAGGCACTTCGTGTAAACAAAGATTCTGAAAATAAAGATATCGTTCTTAATTTCCTGAACTGGTGGTATACATCTGATTATGGCCAGTCATGGTTTACAGATGTTGCAGGTGTAGTTCCTCCTATTAAGGGCGACTTTGATACAGAGTATGAAGTAATCAAACAGGGTTCTGCTTCTGTTGAAGAAAAAGGTGCAGCTCCTCTTGAAGTTATCTACTCTACAGACAGCTATCACCAGGCATTTGGTGAAGCAATGCAGGCGTACGTAGAAGGCAGTGCTTCTAAAGAAGATACAATCAGCGCAATTGAACAGAAATATCAGGAAATTGACGGGGCTTCAAACTAAGGACTAACAGGTAAACATGATAACTGGGGGAAGAAGCATTGCTTCTTCTCCTTATACTTTATAAAAGAGCGTTAAACAGGGTTGTTTTAAAGAAAAGGAGAGCAAATGAAATTTACAGAAGGATATTGGGAGAAAAATGAACGTGCCAATGCATCTTATGCAATGCAGGCATTTACAGCAGAAGCAATTCCGGGAGGAATGAGAATCGTTTCTCCGTTCAGAGAAATCACAGACAGAGGCGGTGCTTTGGATGTTGGAACGATTACTACAGAATTTACTTCTGTACGTAAAGATATCATCAGTGTCAGAAGCTATCATTATGAAGGCTATGTAAAAGGGGAACCAAGATATGAGCTGAATGAAGACCCACAGGAGACGGAGGTTGAGATCACAGAAGATGAAGCTGTGATGAAAGCCGGAAGAATGACTGTAAGAGTAGATTTGAAAGATTTCAAGATCACTTATGAAGCAGATGGAAAAGTTCTTACAAATATCGGATTCCGCAATCTGGGATACATGCAGTATGACAGAGCTACCCTGACGAAATTCCCGGAACCAAATTATATGGTAGCACAGTATCAGCCATATATGGTAACAGAACTTTCCCTTGATCCGGGTGAATGCGTATACGGACTTGGCGAGAGATTTACAGCATTTGTGAAAAATGGCCAGGTAGTGGATATCTGGAATGAGGATGGAGGTACAGCTTCTCAGATTTCCTACAAAAATATTCCGTTCTATGTAACAAGCAAACATTATGGTGTATTTGTAGACCACAGTGACAATGTTTCCTTTGAAGTTGCAAGCGAAAAAGTTGAAAATGTAGGATTCTCCGTAAAAGGTGAGGAAATTCGTTATCATGTAATTTACGGCGATGACATCAAAGGTGTAATTGAAACTTATACAGATCTGACAGGAAAACCGGCATTGCCGCCGGCGTGGTCCTTCGGATTATGGCTGTCTACATCTTTTACAACCAATTATGATGAAGAGACTACCAATTCCTTTATTCAGGGAATGGCAGACAGAGACATTCCACTGAGCGTGTTCCATTTCGACTGCTTCTGGATGAAAGAATTCCATTGGTGTGATTTTGAATGGGATTCCAGAATTTTCCCAGATGTGCCTGCAATGCTGAAACGCTATAAAGATAAAGGATTAAAGATCTGTGTATGGATCAATCCATATATTGCGCAGGGAACAGCTTTCTTTAAAGAGGGAATGGAAAAGGGATATCTTTTACAGCGCGCAGATGGAATGGGCGTAAAACAGATTGACAACTGGCAGCCTGGAATGGGTCTTGTAGATTTTACAAATCCGGATGCAGTAAAATGGTATCAGAACAAACTGAAAACTCTGCTTGATATGGGTGTTGATTGCTTTAAGACAGACTTTGGTGAAAGAATTCCGATTGACGTGAAATATTATGACGGTTCAGATCCTGCTTCTATGCATAATTACTATACGTACCTTTACAATAAAGCAGTGTTCAGTCTTCTGAAAGAGGTAAAAGGAGAGGGAGAAGCAATTCTTTTTGCAAGAAGTGCTACAGCAGGCGGACAGCAGTTCCCGGTTCACTGGGGCGGTGACTGTTCTGCGACCTATGCTTCTATGGCTGAGAGTTTAAGAGGCGGTCTGTCCTTTACTTTATCAGGATTCTCATTCTGGAGCCATGATATGGGTGGATTTGAATTGACAGCGGCACCGGATGTATACAAACGCTGGCTGCAGTTTGGCCTTCTTTCCACACACAGTCGTCTCCATGGATCTAAGAGCTACCGTGTACCGTGGCTGTTTGACGAGGAAGCTGTTGATGTTTGCCGTAAGTTTACAAAACTGAAATTAAAATTATTTCCGTATCTGTATTCCATGGCTGTAAAATCACATAGGACAGGTATCCCATCCATGAGAGCAATGATCATGGAATTTACAAATGATCCTGCAGTGAAGTATCTGGATATGCAGTATATGTTAGGTGACAGCATTCTGGTTGCGCCAATCTTCAACAAGGAAGGACATGTAGAATATTATCTGCCGGCCGGAAAATGGACGCATCTCTTGAGTGGAGAGGTAAAAGAAGGTGGAAGATGGTATGAAGAAGATTATGATTTCTTCTCACTGCCTGTATTTGTGAGAGAGAATACACTGCTTCCGATCGGTGCAGAAGACACAACTGTTGACTATGAACTGGAAAAAGATGTACAGATTCAGGTTTATGAGCTGAACGGAACAGGATCCTGTGAAGTAGTAACAAATAAAGGTGAAACGGCATTTATTGTAAACGCTGCAAAAGAAGGAGATAAACTGGTTCTGGAAACAACTAAAGAGAATCCGGGAATGACATATCTTCTCAGAAATGTGCATAAAGTTTCTGCAGTTGCAGGGGGCAGCGTGGTAAAAGACACAGAAAACGGCATTATTGTTGCACCGGAAGGCTGCAAACTGGAGGTTACGATCTAAACTATGCAAAATAACAGAATTCTTCAGAAGGGGGAGTGCGTGATCCGCAACTCCTTCTGGAACAGATATATTGATCTGGTAAAAAACAGCGTAATCCCGTACCAGTGGGATATTCTCAATGACAGAAGAGAAGATGCACAACCAAGTCACGCCATTGATAACCTGCGTATTGCAGCAGGTGAAATGGAAGGACATTTCTATGGACAGGTTTTTCAGGACAGTGATGTATATAAATGGCTTGAAGCAGTTGGAAATGTTTTGATGCTGGAGAGAGATGAGAAACTGGAAAAGAAAGCAGATTCTGTTATTGATCTGATTGCAAAAGCACAGGAAGAGGATGGCTACCTGGATACTTATTTCTCCATCGAGGAGCCGGACAAAAAGTGGACGGATGTGCTCGAATGCCATGAATTATATTGCGCAGGACATTTCATCGAAAGTGCAGTGGCTTATTATAAAGCAACAGGAAAAGAAAAAATCATTCAGGTAGCATACAAACTGGCAGATTATCTGGATACTGTATTCGGACCGGAGGAAGGAAAGATTCACGGTTATCCGGGACATCAGGAGATAGAGATCGCACTGATCAGACTTTATGATCTGTCAGGAAACGAGAAATATTTAAAACTTGCAGGATACTTTATCAATACCAGAGGAACAAACCGTTTCTTTGAAGAGGAATTTGAAAAAAGAGATCATATCAGTTTCTGGGCAAAAGCCAGAACTGAGGATCCTAACCAGTATTATAATCAGTATCCATACAGCTACTACAATCAGTTCCAGAGTCCTGTAAGAGAGCAGAAAAAGGCAGTGGGACATGCAGTAAGAGGCGTTTACATGTATACAGCAATGGCAGATCTGGCTGCCAAAACAGGAGATAAAGAACTGTTTAAAGCATGCCGTACCATCTGGGATGATATTGTAAACTGTCAGATGTATATCACTGGCGGAATTGGATCCACTAATTCAGGAGAGGCATTTACCAAAGATTACGATCTGCCGAATGACACCAATTATTCAGAGACGTGTGCTTCTATCGGACTGATCTTCTTTGCGCAGCGTATGATGATGACAGAGACAGACTCCACTTATGGTGATGTGATTGAGCAGGCTCTTTATAATACAGTACTTGGCGGTATGAATTATGAAGGAAACAGATTTTTCTATGTAAATCCGCTGGAGTCTGTGCCGGAAGTATGTTACGACAACACACAGCGTCATCATGTAAAACCGGAAAGACAGAAATGGTTTGCATGCGCATGCTGTCCTCCGAATATTGCGAGACTGATCGGCGGTCTGTGGGATTATATTTATACAGCTACAGAAGATACGGTAAATGTGCATCTGTATATTGCAGGTGATGCAAAAGTACAGGTAGGAGACAGTGTATTAAGTATTGTACAGAAGACTTCTTATCCGGAGAATGGCAGAATCCACTTTACAGTACAGGCAGATACAGATCATGAGATCACGTTGGCGTTAAGAATTCCGGGATGGGCAGAAAAATATACACTGTGTCTGAACGGCCAGAAAATTGCACCGGACAAAGTAGAAAAAGGATATGCTTATATCACACGCCAGTGGACAGAAGAAGCAGAACTGGAAGCAGAATTTGATATGCAGCCACGTTTTATGTGTGCAAACAGAAAGATTCATTATGACCTGGGACGTACTGCTATTGTCAGAGGACCTGTGGTTTATTGTGTGGAAGAAGTGGATAACGGGAAGTATCTGGATGAGCTTTCTGTGGATATCTGCGGTGGCCTTGAGGAAGAGAAGAAACCGGAATTTAATGGTTTCGTTGCAGTTAAGGCAAAAGGAATCCGACGTCATGTTCCTGAGACAGACCAGCTTTATATGAATTACAGTGTTGAAAAGGAGAAGGTACAATTGCTGGCAGTGCCTTATTATCTGTGGAATAACAGAGGAATCGGAGAAATGCAGGTCTGGATAAAAGCAGAGTAAAATAGAAGAATAACAAAACAGGAGACTTATCAGTGTTTTGCTGATGAGTCTCCTGTTTTTATGAAAGTTTAACCAAATCAAGCAGTTTCCATGTTTCAATTAAGAATAATATCCGCCTGACACACTTATAAATGTGCATCTTTACTTATGAAATAAGCAGTCAGATTAATGGCAGCAGTGAGAAGCAGGAAAATAATTCCGAGGAATACGGTAATGCCGCTGGAGTGGATTACAATTTTAAGTAAATCGGTAAAGGAAATGGAAATATCCGGAATATAATCTAAAACAATATCCGGAATACTGGATTTAATGCGCCAGGGAATGTACAGAAAATCAGTTATGACTAAAAACACACCTCCAAGTAAACATATTCCGTAACTTATCAGATATTTCCAGCGTTTGGTTAATAATCCTGAAATAGCTACAGATAGCACTGAAAAAATGCAAGGTACAATGAAACTTATTTTGTAGATTAAAAGTAAGAGAGAAAACTCTTTAACATTATCAAGCTGATTTCCCACAACTTTTGCAGTTTCACCTGCCAGACTGTGTACCAGACCTTTCAAAAAATTATTGCTATTATTTTCGGAATCCGTTAATGTAGTGTCTTCCAGAAGACTGCTGATGTTATTTTTTATAATATCTTCGGCAGTGTTACTGTGAAGAGCAGAAACGCCTAAGCAAACAGCTGCCAGAAGTCCGGTGATTAAAATAACAGTTGTAAATAGTTTATTCATACGGTTTTCCTTCTTTCATTTCTATAGTTTAACCAAATCAAGTAAGTCCCCTGCTTCAACTGCGAATATCCGCTTGACTGATAAAACCTGTTGTTTCAGTTTTGGCGCTTATATTTATGGTCAGAACCTGATCGTGGGTCAGATACATAACCAAAATAAAAGCAATAACAAAGAGACAGATGACAAGAAAAATTTTCGGACCTTTGCGTTTTGAACGCTTTTGGGGTTCAGGCGCATCCGAAAAGCTTTGTGATGATTCATAAAGCGCTGAGTATAATTCCTGCATAGACTGAAATCTGTCTTCAGGATAAATGCTCATTCCCTTTTCAATAGCAGATGCAGCTGCAGGAGGACAATCCGGAGAAATACTTCGAATTGGCGGCAGACTTTCCTGATAAGCGCGTTCTAAAGATTCCGGAGGAACAGATCCGGTAATACATCGATACATAGTTGCACATAAGGCATACACGTCAGTCCATGGCCCCTGATTTCCGTGAGTACGATATTGTTCTTCAGGAGCATATCCCGGTTTCAGCATAATAGATAAACTCTTTTCATTTGAGAAGATATAATCTCTGGCACCGCCGAAATCTAAAATCTTAACAGACCCGTTGTTGCAAATCATGATGTTATCCGGACTGATATCTCTGTGGATCAGATTCATATCATGAACTTTTGAGAGAGAACAGATGACGGGCTTCATCATCTGGAGCGTTTTCTGTGCCGGAATATGATCACCATTTTGCTTCAGATAAGCTTTTAAAGTAATACCTTCAATGTATTCCATCACGATATATGCGGTATGATTTTCCCTGAAGAAATCTTTTACAGAGACTATTTCCGAAAGATTACTGCATTTTGCCAAGAGCCGTGCTTCATTTATAAACTTTTCCCTGCCTTTTTCGAACACTTCCTGTGCAGAGTTTGAATAGGACAGTACAGTATTGCTTTCAGAACAGTTTCTTACGGCACATCCGTTAGGATAGTATTCCTTAATTGCTACGCGCATTTCCAGATTTAAATCCATGCCGATATAAGTGATGCCAAAACCACCTTCACCAATAGCCATTCCGAGGAGATATTTACCTGCAAGAATAGAAAAAGGCTGGAGATGATAAGGTGGAATATCTGCTGATTTTGGGTCAGATCCACAGAAAGGACAGATTTCATCGGCACTGTGTTTTTCTTTCATACAATGAATACATAAATTTTCTATTTTCATAAGTTACCCCGTATCTTAGGAGATTTTATTTAAATAATCTCAGGTATCAGTACCTTTACAGTTATAATTATTCTTATTATAAGCATAAATGAACAGTAACACAACTGAAAATGCCGAGACTTATACATATAGGAATGCAAATAATTTCCGCCTGGTTGTATAAATATGCGTATAAAATAATGTCTCATATGTGGAAAAACGTAAAAACATGTATTATAATGAGTAAGAATATAATTGGGAAAATTAGGATTATGGACAATGAAAAATTATTAATAAATATAAAAGAAGCGGGAAAAAGAGCGGCAAAAATTTTACTGATATTTGTATTCTGCCTGTTTTACAGATGTCCATTTAAGTTGTTTTTACATATAGAATGTCCGGGATGTGGTATGACCAGAGCTGTTATTTCTGTATTAAAACTGAACTTCAGGCAGGCATTTCAATATCATCCTCTATTTCCGATTGTGCTGCTTGGCGGTTTGTATTATGTGTTCAGATCACAGTTTAGAAAATGGCTTCATATAGGTCCAAGACAGGAAGATATTATGCTGACGATAGCCGGACTGATTTTTCTGATCAGGTGGATATGGATAAAGATTTAACCAGATCAAGTAGCGAAGCGGATGATTTTATCCGCTTGACTCAATCAGGTAAGTTACCGTGATAAGTAATACGAAAAATACATGTAGTATAAGGGAGGAGCAAAATGCTGGAAAAAAGAAAAAGATATGTAAAATTTATAATCCTCACAATACTCTGCATTGTACTGGCAGGTGTTTCTGTACTGGAAGGGATCTTGTATTTGCAGACAAAGAAGGATTACAGAAATTTGCAGGCGCAGAATAATAAACTGGAGCAGACATGTCAGGAAAAAGATACACAGCTTATAAAAACGCAACAGGAAGTAGAGGAGCTGAAACAGCAGATACAGACTTTGCAGACGCAGAATGTGAAGGAGGAAGGTTCTTCATCATCTGATACCGGTTTAAAACCAGGAGATATTATCAGTAAAGAAGAGGTAAATGATAATAATATAGATCAATATTTTACGGCATCTTCGATTCCGCGAAATGGGGAAATCTTTAACAGGATCAATGGAAAATCTTATCGTGACAACAGTGATATCACTTTGGGTAATCTCAGATATCTCACAATGCTGCATTATAATTTTGATCATCAGATCCAGGTAGGTGAGATGATCGTTAATGTAGCTATTCAGGATGATGTGCTGAAGATTTTTAAGGAATTGTTTGAAAACGAATATGAGATACAGTCCATGTATCTCATAGATAATTACTGGCAGGATGGATATGATGGAAATAAAGCAGACAGTAATTCCATAGAGAATAATAATACATCCTGTTTCTGTTACAGACCTGTGACAGGCGGTGAAAATGTATCCAATCATGGATATGGAAGAGCAATTGACATTAATCCACAGCAGAATCCTTATGTATTTGATGGACAACATACACATAGTAATGCAGATCCATATGTTACGGACCGGAATTCCGGAGAGCCGCATGTGATTGTAGCAAGTGAAAGTGATATCTGTTATTCTACATTTATGAAATATGGATTTTCATGGGGAGGCGACTGGGAAAATCCAATTGATTACCAGCATTTTGAGAAACCAGCGGTGTAGGAACTGACAATGTGCTGTGATGGAAGGAACAATAGTATGATAAGTTATGCAATGATAAGCCGTTCAGGCGGAAGAAAGTGTAATGAAGATTCCATAGAAATGTGTTCTATGGACGGTAATTATGTATTTGCACTTGCTGACGGGCTGGGCGGTCATGGCGGTGGCGATGAAGCCTCTGCCTGTGTGACAAAAGAAGCGATAGATGTATTCAGACGAAAGTGCGACAGCTGTGATTATCTCACTCATGCGTTTGAAAATGCACAGGAGTGGCTGCTCCAGAAGAAGGCGCAAAAAGGAACAAAAGAAGAGATGAAGAGTACGATGGTTGTGCTTCATATTACAGAGAAGCAGATCAGATGGGCACATATCGGAGATTCAAGGCTGTATTATTTTCACAGAAACCATATAGTAAGCAGAACACTGGATCACAGTGTACCGCAGATGCTTGCGCTGGGAGGCCAGATTAAGGAAAGCGAGATCAGATATCACAAGGACAGAAACAGAGTTCTGCGTGTTATGGGGACACCGTGGGAGGGCGAATCCTATTCAGTGGCAGATCCTATAGAGATGCTTGATGATCAGGCATTTGTTCTTTGTTCAGATGGCTTCTGGGAACTGATCACGGAGAAGGAAATGGAAAAAACACTGAAACAGTCCAGCAGTGTGGCACAATGGCTTGAAAAGATGGAAAAGATCGTGGTAAAACGTGGAGAGAATAAAGATATGGATAATTATTCTGCGATTTGTGTCTATATTGCCGGTGAATAAGTTAAGAAGAAGTATGAGCGGGGAAAAAGTAACATGGCGATTGTAAAATGTGAAAACGGACATTTTTTTGATAATAATAAATATGTGTCTTGTCCATATTGTGTGAAACTTGAAAATGAGAGAAACCGATATGAAGAGCAGATTCGGGATCAGGTAACGATGATGATGCCAAAAAGAGAACACGAGGAACAGCCAGATGCTGTAACTGTGGGATTATACGAGACATCACCAGGGGACGATCAGAGAACGGTCGGCGTTTTCGGAAGACAGTCAGGAAAGGATTTTGTAACCGGCTGGCTGGTGTGCACGAAGGGAAGCGAAAAAGGGAGAGATTACCGCATTTATAATGGAAACAACTGGATTGGAAGAGGATATCAGATGGATATCTGCATTGTAGATGATCCGTCAATTTCCAGAGAAAGACATGCAGTGCTTGTCTATGACCATAAATCTAATAAATTCTTTCTTTCACCTGGATGCGGAACCATAACCATGGTCAACCAGGAGATTCTGACAAAGGCAAAGGAACTGAAAAGCAGGGACAGGATTACTCTTGGAAAAAGTGAATTTACATTTGTTCCATTCTGTGTAGAGGGGGAAACATGGGAGAGAGAAGAAAAATAATAAAAAAAATATCAGCAATGCTGCTGACGGGAATGTGTCTCATATTTCCGATAAATACTTATGCACAGTCCTGCGAAATAGAGCAGATCTCACTTCGTATGCCGGACGTGAGAGTTTATTACAGAAGTGATCAGCAGGAGCAGAATTATGAGGCATATCTGGGCGGAGAGGCTTTAAACTATGATAAGTCATCTCAGTTCAGTGAGCTGAACGAAGGAGTGGATTATTATATTCTTCTGGATGTGTCGGCATCCATTCCGGACAGCCAGTTTGCAAATATAAAAGATGGAATTATCAAATTCATTTCATCAAAAGGAGAGAATGATAAATGCATTCTTCTTACTTTTGGTGATGAGTCAGATATTGTTTTGAATGGTTCTGAGAATCCACAGGATGCGGCAGCAGTTGTTCAGAAACTTAAGAATGATGACATGGAAACAGTTTTGTTCCAGACCATCGTTCAGACAGCAGATATGATTGATCAGGCAGCACAGACAGAAGAGAAACGCCGTGTGATCATTACGATCACAGACGGAGAGGACTGTGTGACAGGAAAAGCAACTGCCAATGAGGCAATGAGTGAACTAAATCATAAAGGAATTCCCATGTATGCTGTTGCAGTAGATGTGGGGAAAGAAGAGTATATAAACAGTTTTGGAGAATTTGCGAGAAATACAGGTGGAACATTGAATATTTTCAATTCAGGGACCTGCCTGGATATTCTTAACCAGATTCGCAGTACTGTCCAGGACAGTTATGTGGCATTCTTTCACAGTGATACAAATATTGCGAGTAACACGAGAGAAGACCTGACAGTGAAATTTCTTGATCAGCAGGTAACAGATACAAAAGAAGTGATTCCAACAAGATGGATTCCGGATACGGAAGCTCCGACAGTGACAAAGTGGAAGAAAGAAAGTGACAAAGAATTAAAGATTACATTTTCAGAAAAGGTTTTGAATGCAGATAATCCGGCTGACTATAAAGTGGAAAGAGACGGCGAAGCTGTTGCAGTAGATTCGGTTTTTTATTCAGAAAAGAAAACTCCTTATGCAATTCTTACAGTTAAAGATAAGTTATATAAGGGAAAATATCAGATAAAATTCTCCGGTATTACTGACTGTTCAATGGAGAAAAACAGTATTTCAAAAATGGAAAGTTTTGAACTGGACGGA
This sequence comes from uncultured Blautia sp., assembly GCA_934416185.1. Taxonomy (GTDB): domain Bacteria; phylum Bacillota; class Clostridia; order Lachnospirales; family Lachnospiraceae; genus Blautia_A. The sequence continues at coordinate 138,688 of CAKRWH010000003.1, forward strand.
GCCAGACCAGGAAAATCAACAGCTTTCTGGATGAGCTGGATCGCAGGAATTGCTGTTGCTGTGACTGCGGGAATTATAGTTGTTATCCTGGTTATTTACAGAAAAGTCAAAAAGAATAAAGGAGTCATCTATGTAGACGGAAAAGCTGCGCTGGCTTCCAATGTAGATGTGAAACAGCATGTTTCGGTAATAAATCTTCCGCAGAAAACGGTAACATTTCTGCTTCGGAATCAGATTAATGGAAAATGTGAGCTGAAAGTCCCGATTAATGGAAGCGCCATGGCAGGAAGAAGTAAAGATTGTGATATTTATTTTGATGACCCGAAAATGTCACGTCAGCATTTTGCGCTGGAGACAGACGGAACGGATGTCTATATTACAGATCTGGAAAGCAGCAACGGAACATTTATCAATGGAGTACGCCTTGAAAAGCGAAGAAAATTGCTGCCAAATGATGAGATTGCTGCAGGAAATATCCAGGCTAAAATTGTCTGGTAAAGTAGAAAAGAAGGGGAGCGTATGGAACTGGATAATCTATGGAAAATCAGAACATATACAGTTACAGATCAGGGAACAAGAGAGTATCAGCAAGATGCTGCAAAAGCTGTAACGAATGGAAATATGGCTTTTGCGGTGCTCTGCGATGGAATGGGCGGTCTGAAACATGGCGAGATGGCAAGTGATCAGACAGTACAACATTTCCTGAGGGATTTGGAAGAGGCATGGCCGGTAAAGAATATCCCTGTTTTTCTCGAGGAAGAAGCCAGAAGGATGGATCGGATGGTGAGTTCTCTTACAGATATGGAACATCATAAACTGAATGCAGGAACAACGCTTGTATCAGCTGTTATCTGTGAGAACCATCTTTACTGGATGTCTGTAGGTGACAGCAGAATGTATATATTGCGGGATAAAAGTCTTATGCGTCTTACAAAAGATCATAATTATAAGACAATGCTGAAGGAAAGGTTAGATGCCGGAGAGATTGATATAGATTTTTATAATTCAGAAATTGGCAGAGGAGAAGCCCTGACCAGTTATCTTGGAATGGGAAACATAAGCCTGGTGGACAAAAATGAGTCACCTTTCATATTAAAAGAAGATGATATTCTCCTTTTGTGCAGTGATGGATTATATAAAACATTGACGGAAGAGCAGATTGAAGCAGTAGTCAGTGAAAGTGGCGGCAGTATTTCAATTGCCGGAGACAGACTATTAAAGACAGCAGGCAGATGGGGCAGAAATGGCCGGGATAATACTACGGTGATACTGCTGAAGATTAACAGCGAACGCAGATAACAGGGAGGAACATATATGCCGAAATGCATGAAATGTATGGAGGAATATAAGCAGGAAAATTTTTGTCCATACTGTGGCAGAAGGAGAGATGCAGACACTGTTTATATCGATCAGATTCCGGAAGAGACTATTCTCAACCGTCGTTTTATTATAGGAGAAGCAATAAGAAAAGACAGAATTGGCTTTCTTTATATTGCCTGGGATGCACTTCTGGAACAAAAGGTCTGGATCAGAGAATGGTTTCCGGTTAAGATGGCGGGTAGAAAACAGGGACAACTGCAGGTTGAAAGTGAGATTAACCGGACATTGTGGGACCAGCTGGAAGAAGAGTTTCTTGTAAATGCGGAGAAATTGCATAAGCAACAGGAAATTTTACAGCTGATTCCGGTTTATACATTTTTCAGGGAAAACAATACAGCATATTGCGTGATGGAACATATAAACGGTGTAACGTTGCGGGAAATTCTCAGAAAGAAAAATCCTCTTGAATTCCAGGCAGCGGAAGATATTATGAAGAAAATGGAGAGCGCGGTATCAGCTCTTCATCAGAGCGGAATCATTCACGGAAATCTTACACCGGATAATGTAATGTTATGTCATGATGGAAATTTAAAATTGCTTGATCCTTCATGGACAGGTGCGGCAATGAATGAAGTACGAAATGCTGTTTTTTGGAGCAGGTATGTACCTGTTTCATACAAAAAAGCACCGTTTCAGAAAAGTGCAGATACAGATAAATTCAGTATGGCTGCCATTTTTTACAGGATGATAACAGGGGAAGAACCATATGGCGTCCTGAAAGAAACAATAAAACAAAAACTGCCGTCTGTATCGGATTACGGAATTGTTATTCCGAAACAGATAGAGAAACAAATTATGAAAGACATAGGAGAGGATGCGAAAACAGAAAAAGGGTTATTGAGCTTTTTTCATAAATTTTAAGTGAGGGAGAGGATATGAGAGAAAAAGTTTTTATTTCTGTGATTGACCCGGAAGGCAGAATAAATAAAAGTGAAATATCTGTCCGGAATGCCCGGACGATCAGTCTTGGAAGAGAACTGGGGGCAAACACAGTGATGCTTCCATTTCGGTTTGTATCAGCGAAACATGGAGAGATCACTTTTGAAGGGCAGAAAATTTATTACAGAGATCTGAACAGCAGTAACGGAACTGTTGTAGAATCAGCCGGACTGAGAGGATATCTTCATCAGACATCAAGAAGAATAGAACTTCAGGACGGAGCATTGCTGAGAATATCAGGGACTTCTGAAAATGATTCGATTACGATACTTTTTGATACAGAACAGGGTGAGGAGACCTGGAAAAGGATTCCTGTTGGAAAAGCACCTTTGACGATTGGCCGAAGCAGTAAAAATGATGTAGTGCTTAACAGCAGTAATGTATCCAGGCAGCATGCAGTCATACAGGAAGAAAACGGTAAATGTGTGATACATAATCTTAAAAGTACGAATGGACTTCTTGTTAATGGACGGGGAGTACAGGAATCTGCTGTCCTGAAGAATCAGGACGAAATACAGATACTTGATTATCGTATGATCTTTGCAGAGAAATTTCTTTTGTTTAAGACTGTAGCCAGGGGTGTGGCTCTTGAGACACGTAACCTTCATAAGGTAGTTGGAAAGCAGAGAAAAGTAATACTTAATCATGTTAACTGTCAGATTGAGAGTAATGAATTCGTAGCAATCATAGGCGGTTCCGGAGCGGGAAAAACAACATTAATGAATGCAATGAGCGGATTTGACAAAGACGTTCAGGGTGCAGTTTTCCTCAATGGAGTTAATTTAAGGGAGAATTTTCAGCATCTGAAAAGTATTATTGGTTATGTTCCCCAGCAGGATATCATATACGAGAATCTTACATTGCGCAAAATGCTTTATTATACAGCAAAGCTGAAGATGTCAACAGATACTACCAAAGAAGAAATTGATGCGAAGATTGAAGAAGTTCTGGATATGGTAGAGCTAAAGGAACATGAAAATACCTATATACGAAAAATGTCAGGCGGTCAGAAAAAGCGTGCCAGCATTGCAGTAGAACTTCTGGCAGATCCGAAGCTGTTTTTCCTTGATGAACCGACATCAGGTCTGGATCCAGGGACAGAGAAGAATCTGATGACCATTTTAAGTAAATTATCCAAAACAAAGGATAAGACAATTATTATGGTTACTCATACGACCCAGAGCCTGGATATGTGTGATAAGATTATATTCATGGGACCGGGCGGCCGTTTGTGTTTTGTGGGAACAGCGCAGCAGGCATTGATGTTTTTCCAGACGGACAGTCTGGTAAATGTTTACAATATTATAGCAAAAGATCCGAAATTCTGGGAAGAACAATTTGCACACTGTGTTGAGGCTGAGGAATCTCCGGAACCGGAAAGAGAAGGAAAATCGGAATTAAAGGAGAGAAAAACATCCGGATTGCGTCAGCTTCTGTATTTAAGTCTGAGATATGCAGAATTAATAAAGAATGATCTTCCGAAATTGTTGCTGACATTTTTACAGCCTGTCCTGATAGGATTTCTGCTATATATAGTTTCCGAAGATGATATCTTTGACATATATGAATCTACGAAATCAATGCTGTTTGCATTGAGCTGTTCGGGAATCTGGATGGGACTTTTTAATTCTATTCAGGAAATTTGCAAAGAACGAGTGATCATAAAAAGAGAGTATATGGCTAATCTGAAGCTTCCGGTATATATTCTTTCGAAGTTTATCATCCAGGCACTGCTGGGACTGATCCAGAGTATTTTACTGACAGCAGTTTTCCTTGTAACTGTGGGGAAATCTCATTCGGGAATCTTTTTTGATTCTTTTTATCTGGAGGTATTTCTTACAGTATGGCTGACTGTACTTGCATCTATGGCAATGGGATTTATCGTATCATCTGTTGTAAAGACCGGAGACAAGGCAATGGCTGTAGCACCATTTATTCTGATCGTACAGCTTTTATTCTCAGGAATCCTGTTTGATTTAGAGGGAGCGGGAGAATGGATTTCCTATCTTACCGTGAGCAGATGGTCTGTAGAATCACTTGGAAGTATTGTGGATCTTAATGGAATGCAGCTTCGTATGCAGGAGCAGTTCCCTACTCTGGAACATGCAGCAGAAGATTTTTTTGAATGTACAAAGGGACACCTGCTGCAGTCATGGGGAATACTTCTTGCTATGACAGTGGTCTTTTCTGTGATCAGTGTTATTTTGCTTCGCAATGTAGCAAAGGACAGCAGATAAACATAAACAGGCAGAGCCAAAAAGATACAAATAAAAGGGAGGAGACAGCAAATGGAAAGGAAAAAAGAAGACAGATCATTTTGGGTTTATATTGGACTATCACTGGTAACATGCGGAATATATGGGATTATATTCATGTGGAATTTTATTAAGGATCTGAATGAGGTAAGTTCAGCAAAGGATCCGGATGGATGGAAATCTCCGAATTATATTGTTCTTGTATTGCTGACAGCAGTCACTTGTGGATTTTACATATTATACTGGATTTATAAAGTGGGTAATACCATACAGCGAGCAGGTGAAGATTACGATGTACGAATCGATGAAAACGGAACAACACTTCTTCTGTGGACATTGTTGGGAGGATGGGTTTGCGGACTTGGCGTTTTCGTTACCTATCATTTAATGTTCAAAAACATGAATAAGATATGCTGTAAATATAATGAAGAATTTATTGATAATGGTGTACGTATTCAGGAAAATTCTTATCAGCACGACAGATCTTATGAAAATAAGCCTGACAATTCACAGACAGCGCCACGGAATATTCAGGCAGAGCCAAAAGATATTATGCAGACACAGGGAGGATTGACAATCGGAATGGAACATGGTGTCCTTGTCTGCACAAAAGGAAGTATGAAAGGCGCAGAAATAGCTGTACTGGATAATGAAATGGTAACAATAGGACGGGATGGAGCGGTAAGTAATCTTATTCTCCCTGACAGAGATATCAGCAGACGTCATTGTACTGTTCAGTTTAATGCAGGTGAAAACTGCTATTATGTAACAGATTATTCTTCTTTCGGAACCAGGATGAATGGTTCAATTCCACTGGAGAAAGAAGTTACTACAAGGTGTTTGAGAGGAACCAGAATCGTACTTGGACAGGAAAATAATGAATTCCTTTTACAGTAAACTCAATTTTGTTTCCAATCAGTAGCATATAAATTATGTGATGGTGTTAAAATTTGAGCAGTTCTTATAAAATACATAATAATAAAATATAGAAAATCGGAGGATTAGATTATGAATTTACAGAAATGTGGAAACGGACATTTTTATGATGCAGATAAATTTCAGACATGCCCTCATTGTCAGCAGCTGAGTGATGATCAGAAAACAGTTGGAATGACAATGCCGAATGAACAGTCTCCTGTAACACCGACAATGCCGCAGCAGCCATTGGGATATACAGGCGGGAATGTTCCGAATGATGATCAGAAAACAGTTGGAATTTTTCAGCATGGTATTTCCGGAAACAAAGGTACACAGCCTGTGGTAGGATGGCTTGTAGGAATTGAAGGAGAGTGTATAGGACAGAGTTTCCAGCTCAGAGAGGGCAAGAATTTTGTCGGACGTGGAGAAGACATGGATGTAGTGATCAGAGGTGACATGGCAGTTGCAAGAAAACGCCATGCATGCGTGATCTTTGAGCCGCGTGCAGGAATTTTTTATGCGCAGCCGGGAGAATCACACGAACTGTTTTATCTGAATGACAATGTTGTATTAAACAGTGAAATTCTGAAGAGTCATGATGTGATCACTTTGGGAGAGACAAGTCTTATGTTTATTCCTCTGTGCGGACCGGATTTCAGCTGGGATACTTATAAGAAAAAAGATGTAAAATAGATCAGGCAGGTCGGAGGAGTAAATGAAGATAGAAAATTTATGCATAAACTGCATGATGGAAAAAGCCAGTCCGGGAGGAAAATGTGAACATTGCGGATTTGATCCTTCAACGGCTGTCATACCACCGCATCATCTTGCGCCATTTGTAATACTTGCAGGTAAATATCTGGTAGGAAAGGCTATTGGTGAGGGTGGATTTGGTATTACATATATTGGCATGGACCTGAATCTGGAAATGCGTGTTGCAATCAAAGAATATTATCCAAACGGCTGTGCGATACGAGATACCAGCGGCAACAGCTGTACTGTTCAGTCGTATTCGGGAGAAGCACAGACATTTTTTGAAACAGGAAGAGAAAAGTTCATTAATGAAGCAAAAATTCTTGCAAAGTGTATTGATCTTCCAGAGATAGTTACAGTAAAGGACTTTTTTAAGGAAAATCATACAGCATATATTGTAATGGAATACCTGGACGGTCAGACTCTAAAGGAATATTTAAAGGACAGAGGCGGAAGAATTTCTGTTAAAGAAACCCTGCAGATGATGAAGCCTTTGATCAGATCTCTGGGACAGGTTCATAAAATGAATTTGATCCACCGGGATATCAGTCCTGATAATATTATGATCACGAAAGATCAGTCTGTGAAAATACTTGATTTTGGAGGAGCAAGAGATTTTGTTTCTTCCGGCGGCAGAAGTTTGTCGATCATGCTGAAGCCGGGATATGCACCTGAAGAACAGTACCGTACTCATGGAGAGCAGGGACCATGGACAGACGTATATGCATTATGTGCAACAATGTATCGATGCATTACGGGACAGATACCGCCGGAATCTATGGAACGTACATATCAGGATCAGCTGAAGCCAATTTCGGATTTTCAGCAGGATTGTCCGGCGGAAGTAGAATATGTGATTCAAAAAGGTCTTGGTGTATACAAAAATGAGCGCTGGCAGTCAATGGAGGAACTTTATGAAAGTCTGTATAGTGGACAGACAGTTACAAAAGAGGAACCTTCTCCGACACAGAATAATCACACCGCAAAGGAAAACCCGCATGTAAAAAATATGCAGTATTATCCACGGAAAGATTCTGAAAAAGAAAACGGGATACTGCCGGTTATAGTTGTTGTACTAGGCGTGATTTTGCTTGTGCTGCTGGCAGTGTTTGGTGTGAAATATTATAATTTAAAGTATAAGGATCAGTCTGATTCTACAGAGAAAACGGCACAGATATCGTCTGATCTTGCTACAATACCAACAGAAATTCAGATGGCAGCGGCTGATCCGGAAAATGAGAAACTGGCAGATGATGAGTTTTCGGATACAGAACAATATATTCATAGCTGTATGGAGATGCAAAAAAGGAGAGAAGTATGAATTGTCCTAAATGTGGCTCACCTGTGGGCAGAAATGATGAATACTGCGGAAGTTGCGGACATCATCTGACGCATAATGCAAGTGCATCAGGGGGACAGAGACCCAATAATAAGAAATCAGGACTTTTGATTGTTACGATTATTTTAGAAATTATAGCTATTATAGCTGTCACGGCTGCAATCTTTTTTGGATTCTCCGATAAAAAAGATACGGATTCAGGTAAAGTGGCGGTAAACCATTCTCCAGATAATGAACAGTCTTCTGGAAAAATATCAGATCCTGAAGAAACATCTGAGCCTGCAGAACCAGCACCGAAATTAGAAGTTACACAGGAGCCTGAAATATCAGAAGCACGTCTGATTGATAATACAGAGACATTAAATGATGTGAAATCATCATATATAAGAATTACTCAGAAACATATAATAAAGGCCAGTGCATCAACTACGATTGAACAGGAGCTTGTTGTTAATGATCCGATATTTGTATTTGACAATAATGATACAACAAACTGGCAGGAAGGCGCTCCGGGACCTGGTATTGGAGAGCATATAGATTTTGATTTTGATAAATCCTACCCTGTAAAGTACATGACATTTAAACTTGGAAACTGGAAATCCGATGAATACTATAATGGAAATTACAGACCAAAAACTTTAGAGATCAGTTCAGGAAATAACGACTGGATAATAACATTTGCCGATGAAAAACAGGAATTTCTGGTTGAGCTGGATCCGGAAGCAGACATAAGCAGTTTAACAATCACCATTCTGGATGTATACAGTGATCATATGGAATGGGAAGATACACCGATTACGGATATTGGCCTTTGGTGTGAACGATCATGAACATTTACAGGAGGAGTGATATAAAATGTACTGCCCTAATTGTGGTAATAAATTAAACGATAATGATAAATTCTGCACAAAGTGTGGATTTAATATGAAAGAAGAGGAATCAGAACATAAACTTCCTCTGGGACCGGTCATTGTTATTATTGTTGCAGTTATGGCAATTGCAGTATCCGGAATATTTATGTTTAATCAGTGGCAGAAGTCTGAAAAGAATTCGGAAACGGTCAGCAACAGCAAAGAAGAAAAACAGCAGAAAAAGGATTTGAAAGTAGAAAATACGCCTGTACCGGCCAATACACCGACACCTATACCAGTCAGTACACCGACACCGATACCGACCGACACGCCGGTACCGATACAGCAGGATGCACCAGTATCAGAAAGCGCACCTTCTGTGGAGAATACGCCGGAACAGATAACAAGATCAAATTTGTATCAGCAGGCACAGACAGAAATTGCATTGATAGAGGTGAGGGATGCTCAGCTTAACAGTAATCTGGCCTATGAATCCCAGGCAGAAATGAATCAGGATAGTGGAGAGTTGTATACCATTTGGGATGATGAGTTAAACGTAATCTGGGGATATCTGAAACAGAGTCTGGATTCGGCATCTATGGATGCACTTACACAGGATGAGATAAACTGGATCAGCACAAAAGAACAGGCGATGAATGAGGCTGAGGCAGAGTTTGCAGGAGGCACTATGGCTATTGCAAACAGAAATATGAAAGGTTATGAAATGACGAAAGCGCGTGTATATGAACTGGCAAATATGCTTCCATAAAAGATATCAGAAACAGTGTTTATAATTATTTTAGAAATTCGACAAAAAATAGGACTGGACAAATCAATTGTCCGGTCCTATAATAATATTCACCAGAGTTCTTCTGGTAATTCAATCCCGTCAGTTCGGCGGTAAATTCCACTTATATATTTAAATAAAAAACAAAAGAAGAAATTAAAAATGAAATGATAAAAATTCATAAGACTGGGAGGTGATATGATATGTATTTTTTCACCTTTTTCCTGTAGCAGCAGCCGGGGTGGCTATGATCATGGACATCCGTACTGCGAAGATCGATAATGGATGGATTCTATTTTCCATGTTTCTGGGACTGCTTGGCTGTATCTGGCAAAAGGGAATTACTGAAATAGGCCGTTTTGCTATGGGAAGCGTAATACCTCTGTGTCTTGTCATTCTGTTTATTTTCGGAATGATAGGTGCAGGAGATATTAAATTGTTTTGTGCACTGGGAGGTGTGATGGGTCCCGGAGCTATTTTGAAATGTATTCTGTTTTCTTTTCTGACAGGTGCATGTATTGCATCTGTGCTTCTGATCATCAATCGCAATTTCTGCGAACGAATCCTTTACTTTATCAAATATATTCAGAATACGGTCAGTACAGGGAACATTACGTCTTATCGCAGAAAAGACATTTCCGCTCAGGAGAATTTCCATTTTACGATTCCTGTTTTTATAAGTGTGCTGTTATATGCAGGAGGTATCTATTGAAAAGAAATATTTTTGCAGTATGTGATCTGGAAGTGGATTATGCGCTGAACTTTATGGATTACCTGAATCAGAAAAAGAATATTCCGTTTGAGATACAGGCATTTACAACCGTAGAGAACCTGATCGCTTATGGGAAACATACACATATAGAGTTGCTATTGATTTCCGGACGGGCCATGTGTCGTGAGGTTCGGGAAATGGATATCGGTAAGATCATTATTCTGTCGGAAGGAGTACATCCTCCGGAACTGGACCAATATCCAAGTGTGTATAAATATCAGTCTTCTTCTGATGTACTCCGGGAAGTGATGGCATGTTATGGTGCCGAAAAAAAGGCGACATCAGATCGACTGGCGGTATTAAAAAAGGCAACAGAGGTTATAGGTGTATTTTCTCCTCTGGGACGTTGTCTGAAAACCTCGTTTGCATTAACACTTGGACAGATACTTGCCAGAGATAGAGCTGTTCTTTATCTGAATTTAGAAGAGTATTCCGGGTTTGAAGAACTTATGGGCAGAGGCTTTGACCATAATCTAAGTGATCTTCTTTATTATGTAAGGCAGGATAATCAGAATCTTTTATATAAGATGAACAGTATGATACAGACGATCAATAATCTGGATTATATTCCGCCTGTGCAAATGCCTGCAGACATCCGCACAACAGCCTGGCAGGACTGGGAACGGCTTTTGCAGATGATTATGTATGACAGTTCTTATGAAGTGATAGTACTGGATATTGGATGTGGGATTGATGAAAATTTTCAGCTTCTTGATCTGTGTAAGAAAATCTATATGCCCGTATTGTCTGATGCAGTTTCTCAGTGTAAGATTGCTCAGTTTGAGAATCTGGTCCGGATCTGGGATTATCCCCGGATACTTGAAAAGACAGAAAAAATAAGTCCTCCTTTTCATATGGCAACCTGTCCTTCTCCGGCATATATAGAGCAGCTGATGTGGAGTGAACTGGGAGACTATGTAAGGAATCTTCTGAGAAAAGAGAATCAGAAGAAAGAAGTCTGAAAAGGGTTCTGGAAGTTGGAATTTCGAAAGGGAAAAGGGATGAATAAAGATGTATTTGGGAGACTACGCCAGATGTTGATGAAAGAACTGGATCTTTCAAGAGAACTGTCAGATAAGGAAATTCTTGACGTAATTGATGGATTGATTCTGGATCAGATAAAGGATGTTCGTCTTGCACTGAGAGAAAAAGTACAGCTTCGGCAGGAATTGTTTTATTCTGTTCGTAAACTGGATGTGCTGCAGGAACTGGTGGACGATGAGACAGTTACAGAAATAATGGTTAACGGTCCGGATACGATTTTTGTGGAACGGGACGGCAGACTGACCAGATGGCATAAAAGTTTTACATCTGCTGAGAAACTGGAGGATGTAATCCAGCAGATCGTGGGAAAATGTAACCGTGTGATCAATGAATCCATGCCAATAGTAGATGCCAGGCTGGAAAACGGTTCTAGGGTGAATGCGGTAATTTATCCGGTTGCGTTAAATGGTCCGATCCTTACAATAAGGCGTTTCCCGGAACACCCTATTACAATGGAGAAACTGATCGCTTTGGGAAGTATCACGCAGGAATGCGCAGAGTTTCTGCAAAAGCTTGTAAAAGCGAGATATTCGATGGTTATAGGCGGTGGAACCGGAAGCGGCAAGACTACATTTCTGGCAGCCATGTCAGAATATATTCCCAAAGATGAAAGACTGATCACAATTGAAGACAATGCAGAGCTTCGCATCAGGGGAATAGATAATCTGGTCCGTCTGGAGGCCAAAATGGCAAATATGGAGGGTGCAGTATCGGTTACGATCAGAGACCTTATCAAATCTGCACTTCGAATGCGTCCGGACAGAATTATAGTGGGAGAAGTCAGAGGCGGAGAGGCAATGGATATGCTTCAGGCATTGAATACCGGGCATGAAGGGTCGCTGTCTACTGCCCATGCCAATTCTGCCAGAGACATGTTATCCCGACTGGAAACAATGGTTCTGATGGGAGTAGATCTTCCGCTGGAAGCTATTCGAAGGCAGATCGCATCCGGGGTGGATATCCTGGTACATCTGGGAAGGATGAGGGACAAATCGAGAAAATTGCTGGAGGTAACTGAAGTGTGTGGGTTTGAAAACGGAGAAATCCGTATTCGGCCATTGTATCAATGGCAGGAGGGAAAAGGTCTGATAAAGACAGCACCTCTCCTGCATGTGGAAAAACTGGAAAGAGCAGGGATTGAATTATGAAAGGAAAAGTTAAAGAACAGCTTTATTTAAAACAAGATTATGATCATTACCGTTTTACAGTTAAGGAATTTTTAAAATATGCAGGACAGGCGCTGGTGCTTTGTGTTGTGGCCGATTATCTTTTTTACAAAAGTATATGGGTATTGATTTTTATTCTTCCTGTTTCTGCTTTTTATCTGAAATGGCAGCAGGAGCAGCTGATCAGAGAAAGAAGAAAAAAACTCAATTATCAGTTTAAGGATGCACTGACTTCTTTGAGTGTTGCAGTCCAGGCTGGGTATTCTGTGGAGAGTGCAGTAAAAACCTGCGTCCGGGATCTGGAACGATTATATGGAAAAGGAACAGATATTGTAGAGGAGTTTCGTTATATTGAAAACCAGCAGCATATCAGTGTTCCTCTGGAGGAATTGTTTATGGATCTTGGGGAAAGAAGCCAGGTTGAGGATATCGAGAACTTTGCATCAGTGTTTTATACTGCCAAACGTACAGGAGGTGATATGAACCGGGTTATCCAGAAGGTAGCACGTATGCTTGGAGATAAGATTGATGTTAAAAAAGAGATAGAAGCTACGCTGGCAGCAAAGAAATCAGAGCAGATGATCATGAGTCTTATGCCAGCAGGAATCATCATGTATTTACAGATGACTTCACCGGGCTTCTTAAGTGTTCTTTATGGAAATCCTTTTGGAATTGCAGCTATGAGTATCTGTCTTGTGATTTATGCTACAGCATACTGGCTTGGCAGAAAAATTGTAGATATTGAGGTGTGACAATATAAATGTGGGTACACGTTGTCATTTTTATCATGATTCTGTGTGCATTGGCCGGCTGGAAGAAAGGATGGATTCCGTCTTCCGGAATTGGAGGAAAAGATGGAATCAGATTATTTGCAGCAGTGGCATTATCCGGGAATCTGCTTGGCATGATCCTTACAGCAGGAAACGGCGGACAGGTATATTCTCAGGGGTATCGTCTGGAAAAGGAAGATACAGGATCATATGAAAAGGAATTTAAGGTATCCGTGGATGGAGAAAAATCAGTGTCCATGTATATTCAGGTACCTGAAAAAGAACAGGAAGAGCAGGAGAAACCAAAACAGAATAAGAAACTGACAAGAGAGGAGCAGGCGCAGAAAGATATTGCAGAAGCAGTGGCCCGGTATAATGAGCAGAGAAATGATCCGGATTATTATTATCTTCCGGACAGGCTGGATGGAAAAAACGTACAGTGGGAAAGCCCTGCAGATACATCAGGAATGCTTCTGACAGGATTGTTTCTTATTGCTGCGATGGTAATTCTTGTAATGAAAGGAAAAGAAGAACAGGTTCAGCTTCAGAAACGTTATGAGGAACTTCTCATGGATTATCCCGGACTGATCATGAAATTTACGCTTCTTGTTCAGGCGGGGATGACAGTAAGAAAGGCATTTCAGAAAATTTCGCTGGATTACAGCAGAAAGAAGAAACAAAAGTCGAGACCTGCGTATGATGAAGTGCGGATCATCTGTTATGAAATGGAAAGTGGAGTTTCTGAAAGCGAAGCGTACAGAAGATTTGGAGAGAGATGTGGTCAGTCAAAATACAAAACTTTTGCCACACTTCTTATTCAGAATCTTCAGAAAGGCAGCAGACAGATGGCAGATATGCTGGAGAGAGAATCTATGGAAGCATGGGAAGAACGCAAGCGAAAAGCGCGCGTACTTGGAGAAGCCGCTGCTACAAAACTCTTGATTCCTATGATCATGATGTTGCTTGTTGTAATGGCAATTGTTATGATTCCTGCTTTTCTGGCTTTTTATGGAGGAACCTGAAAAATTATATTATATAAAGTTGGATATACGGAGGAGATGAAACAATTGATACAAAAAATAAAAAAACAGAATGGACTGATACGAAAATTTGTTGAGGAAGAAGATGCTGTAGGGGTTGTGGAAATTATTTTGATTCTTGTTGTTTTGATTGGACTTGTCATTATTTTTAAGGAACAGCTGACTCAATTGGTACAGAGTATTCTTTCTAAAATTGCAAAGCAAAGTAATTCCATCTGACACAAGCAAGTTCCCAGCTGTTGCTTATTGCTGTTGCAATTGAAGCAGGGAACTTACCTGATCTGGTTAAATAACATTACAGTAAAAAGAAGGAGGTGTATTTCCTGCATGAGATGTCATAAAGAAGGAAGGGGAAGTATTACAGTATTTCTGGCATTGATATTCAGTCTGCTTTTGTCTCTTGTGTGTACAAGCATAGAATCTGTAAGGATGGCATCTGCCAGAACGCAAATTCTCAATAGCATGGACATCGGGCTGTACTCGGTGTTTGGACAATATGACAGGAAACTTCTGGAAGACTATGATCTGTTTGCACTTGATGGTTCTGTGGGAGGAGGTCAGCTGAATCTTGCGAAGATCTGTGACATTCTGGAATCCTATATGAAACCTGTACTTAAACAGAACAGTCAGAAACTTATTCTGAAGCAGAGCGGGCTTACCGGATATCGTCTTCTGACAGATGACAATGGAGAAGTTTTTTATCAGCAGATCGTGCAGTATATGCAGGAAACTCTTGGCAGCCAGGGAGTACAGATCCTTCTTAACAGAATGTCAGATCGTGAGAGGAAAACAGAAGAAGCAGATTTGAAAGCAAGTCAGGCGGAGGCAGGAGGTTCTATTGACCGGTATGATTCAGAAATGAATCAGGCCTCGCAGAGAAGTCAGCAGGCAGCTGAGGAAATCGCAAAGAATCAACAACAGGGAGAACAGTTTGGAAGTGGTACAACACAGCCTGAATCTGTACAGAAACCTGCAGATAATCCTATAACAGTGATAAAAAGGATTATGAAAATGGGAGTACTGGAGCTTGTTCTGCCATCCGGCAAAGGTTTATCCACACATGAGATCAGCAGAGGTGCATTGGTTTCGGGAAGACAGCTGCAGCAGGGAATGAAAATGCCGGATGGAGTAACAGCGGAAAATAGCTATATATCCGAAATTCTATATCAACAATACCTTATGAATCATCTGGGAAATTATATAAATCCGTCTGCAGAGGGACTGGCATATCAGATGGAATATGTTTTTGCAGGAAAAGATAATGATATAGATAACCTTAAAGCGGTGGCTTCAAAGCTTTTGTTTATCAGAGAAGGGGTAAATTTTGCCAGCCTTATGGCTGACAGTACGAAACGGGCAGAAGCACAGGCGCTGTCAACTGCGATTGCAGCGGGATTTCTGATTCCTCCGGCAGCAATAGTCATAGAAACAGCACTGCTTTTGTGCTGGGCATTTGCTGAGAGTGTATTGGATGTGAGAGAACTTTTTGCAGGAGGAAAGATTCCTCTTGTTAAGACTTCGGCAGATTGGCAGATTTCGTTATCAAATCTTGGAAATCTGATGGAAGGGCTGGATTCTATGAGGAGAACTGATGATCATGGAATGTCATATGAAGATTATATTCAGGTACTGGTATTATCTGTTTCAAAGGCGAAAAAAGTCGTGAGAGGTATGGACATGATTGAAGATTCGATAAGGAAAAAAGGCCGGCCATATTTTAATATGGATTCCTGTATTGTGGCAATGGAAGCCTTCGCAGATGTGAAAGCGAATAAGAAAAAGGAATTTCATGTAATACGTCAGTATTGTTATGAAGGATCTGCCAGATGAAAATCAGAAAAGAGGTGTGAAAAGATGCTTTTACAGAAGAAAAACAAAAGCATAATGGAAATCAGAAAAAAAGATAAAAAAATATATGAAAGGGGAAACTGCTCTCTAAAGTTTTTTTTAACCTTTTTATCCCCGAAAAGAAGGAAAGAAAATTCATTAGCAGATTTGCAAAAAACTTCCAGAAGAAATTCTTCTGTAAAAGTATCTTTTGACACCTCTTTTTGGAAAAAGGGAAGTCTGGCAGTGGAAACGGCATTTATTCTTCCACTGTTTTTCCTGGGAATGGTAACATTGATATCTTTTATGAATATTTATAAATTGCAGACAGAGCATCTGACTGCTTTATGCACCAGAGCAAAACAAACAGGAATGTATGCCTATATTGCAGGAAACAGTAACGTAGAGAATATCACACTGCCGGATATATATACATATCAGCCATTTGGCGGACTGATACCGCTTTCCAGGGTAGTGGTTTATAACCATGTGAAGGTTCATGCGTGGACAGGAACGGAATTTCCTGATAATGAAGGAGCGCAGAGTGAAATGGAACAAATGGTATATATAACAGAATCGGGTAATGTTTACCATAGAAATCCCGGATGCAGTTATCTTAATGTTTCATTGAAACAGATTCCTGGAAGTTCTGTAGGAAATCATTATTCTGCCTGTGAGACCTGTAGCAGAAACCAGAAACCTGCAGGAGTAGTATATGTGACAGAGCAGGGAAACAGATATCATAATGTGGAAACTTGCAGTGGACTGAAACGGACGGTAAAACTGGTAAAGGCATCATCCATTTCAGATATGGGAGCTTGCAGCAGATGCGGATAAAAAGGAAGCAAATATGGAGATGGACAGTATAAAAGAAATTTGTGTGGTGGTTTTTCTGGGTGTAAATTCATGGATCGATATTAGAAAGAGACAGGTCTCACTGTTACTCATTGGGATATTCACAGTATGTGGAGTTATATGGATTATATACGGTAAAGAGTCAGTATTGGATGTTTTGTTATGTGCAGGAACAGGGCTGATAGTTGTAGGAGTCAGTATTCTTACAGAAGGAGCAGTAGGAATGGGAGATGGATGGCTCATTATGGCATTGGGAACAGTGGTGGGGCCGGCAGAATTTTTTACTATGATATTTATTGCATTTATGTGCAGTGCCATATATGCAGGAGTCATGCTCATGATATTTCGAAAGAAGGGGTATACAGAGATACCATTTGTGCCTTTTTTACTGTTGGGTTATCTGGGAGGAATTTTGATATGAGAGAAAAGTGTAATATTGAAAAAGATATCTGTCAAACTACTAACAGAACTGTCAATAAGGGAAGTCTGACAGTAGAAACTGCCTGCGTTATGCCGTTGATTTTGTTCACACTTCTTGGGCTTATTTATCTGAGTTTTTTTGTACATAACAGAGCATGGCTTACAGCTGCAGCGTATGAGTCTGCAGTAAGCGGAAGTATGGAAGGAGTTAGAAAGAACGGACAGGTGTATGATACGGCAAGGATGCGAAGCGAAGAACTTGGAAATACGGGATTTTTCGGAGCGGAAAATCTTAGCACACAGACCAATGTAGGAAAACAGGTGCAGGTAACGTATGACCTGGATACGATCTCTTCGTATGGAAATTTGAACTGGCATTTAAGGACGGAAGGGACTTCCGGTATTATAAATCCTGTGAAACATATCCGAAAAATAAGAGCTGCGTCAGCTATTCTAAAGGAAATGGGGGATTGATATGCGGAGTGAATATAAACGAGATATGAATCATAATTATCTGATCCTTTACGGAGAAGATGAAATAAATACGGATTCTTATCAGGTAAGAATGCTGGTGGGAAATGTGGTCCCGTCTATTCTAAAATGCAGGATACAGGGAATGGACGGGAAATTTCGAGTCTATTTTGATATTACATCTAAACAGGTATTGAGTGCTTTATACGAACAGAGAAAGATGACAATTGAAGATCTCAGACTGATTTTTGGAGGGTTTGTTAAAGCCATGGAAGATGCTGCAGAATATCTTCTGAATCCCGGGCAGTTTATTATGTCGCCGGAATATATTTATATGGATGTCGAAAAAGAACAGATTTATTTCTGCATGATGCCCGGATATGAGAAAGATATAAAAGAGCAGTTTCAGAACCTGACAGAATATATTCTTCCCAAGATTGATCATGAGGATGGACAGGCTGTGATTTTGGGGTATGGAGTATATAAACGTGCAATGGAGGACAGCTTTCACCTGGAACAGATTAAAGAAGAACTTTATAAGAATCAGGAATGGACTGCTGATATTAAAAAGACGGGAAAAGCAGAAGATCTGGAAAACAGGGAGGAAGAACAGGAGAATTTTTATGAGTCGGAAGACCTGGCTGCGGATGAAGATGTTTCGGATAATTTTGTAAGAGACGAAGCGACGACAGATTCTCCGGGGATTCTGAAGAGAAGCTGCGTTATTGTGCTGGCGTTCATTCTGTTGTGTGCAATTACTGCCGCTACGCTTCTGGGATATTTGCCATATATGGAAACAGGAGCTGTTTTTGGATTTGTGATCGTATCAGCGGGATGCACCATGGTTCTTATGCATGTGATAAAAAAGAAAAAATCATCAGGAGCTCTACAATCGCAAAAATTAAAAGAAAATAAGGAGAAACATCAGAAAACACAATGGAAAGCGTCGGAAAGTGATATACCAGAACAGGAAATACAAAGAAACAGAATGTCAGAATCGGTAACATCAGAAGAACATCTGTGTAAGTCAGAAAATATATCAAAAAATGCAGATCAGAAAATTTCAGAAAAATTGCTGCAGAAACAGATATATCCGGATTATGGGGAAACAACCGTACTGTCTGCAGGAGCAGTGTCCGGTCCGGCAAGTCTGGTAAGCAGAGAACCAGGGGAACTGGCACCTATTTATCTGAATGAAGATCTTACAGTAATAGGAAAGATGGAGAACGCCTGTGATGCAGTGATCAGTCTTCCTACTGTAAGCCGCATTCACGCAAAAATCAGAAAAAGAGAAGATGATTATTACCTTACAGATATGAATTCCAGAAATGGAACTGTTGTAAATGGAAGACTTCTTCTTCCTGATGAGGAATACCGTCTGGAACCCGAGGATGAAGTGGATTTTGCACAGGCCAGATACATATTTTTGGCATAAATACTTTGAAAAAATACAAGATGTCTGATACAATTAATAAAAGCGATTCAGGAAAATGCTTCCAGATTATTCTGAACAATTTTTCGGAGTTTGCTGAAGATGATTATGTATATAAATACAACAGAACACAACAAAGAAAAAAGCAGAAAAGAGGTAAATATTGGAAGAACTAAAAAAAGAGCCTGTTACGGTGTTTCTTATTCTGGTTAATCTTCTGGTCTTTACAATAGTAGAGCTGACCGGAGGTTCAGATGATACCATGCATATGCTTCGATGTGGAGCTGCTTATACACCAATGATCATGCAGGGAGAATACTACAGGATTTTTACGAGTATGTTCCTGCATTTCGGCCCTCAGCATCTGGGAAATAATATGCTGGTACTGTTTGTGCTTGGCGGAAGGCTGGAGCGTACTACGGGAAAGCTGAAGTATCTCCTGATTTATATTCTGGGAGGAATGGGAGGAAATCTCATGTGTGTATTTCTGGAATTAAACAACAGGGACTTTGCTGTATCCGCAGGTGCTTCAGGTGCTGTGTTTGCAGTAATGGGAGCCATGATCTATGCAGTGATCAGAGGGAGAGGACACATTGAGGATCTTTCCGCCCGTCAGGTGTTTATTATGGCAGCATTTTCACTTTATTTTGGATTTACCAGTGAAGGTGTGGATAATACGGCACATGTCGGAGGTCTTATCTGTGGATTTATACTGGCAGTTTTGCTTTACCATCCGTCACATCGCAAAGCTGTATCGGCCGAATTCTGATATATGTCAGAGAAGTTCAGAGTCGGGACAATGCTTCATACAAGCTACGGTTTTACTGTATTGTTCAGATAAATACAGAAGGTGGAGCCCTGTCCCGGTACACTGGAAACCTTGAGCTGACCGTGATGGGCGTTGATGATTTCGGAAGTTACAGCAAGTCCCAGCCCTGTTCCATCAGATTTATATGTAATAAACGGGCGGAAGATATTGCTGATCTGTTCTTTAGTCATTCCGCAGCCGTTATCCTGTACGGAAATGCAGATGCCGGAATCTGTCTGACAGAGAGCTACGGTAATTTTTCCTCTGGTATGATCGATTGCTTCGCAGGAATTTCTTATCAGATTAAATATAACCTGACGCATTTTAATACGGTCCAGAAGTACATTGCCGGAGATATCTTCTATATGTGTTTCCAGTGTGATCCCGAGATAATCTAACATTGTTTTTTCGCAGGATAGAACAGTGTTCAGGAATTCTTTTGGGTTTGTGGGCGTCAGATGGACTGTGCCTGCGTGACTGAAGTCGGAGAGCTCATTTAATAATTCTTTAACGTATTCAAGATTGTCCATAAGATTGTCCCATTGCCTGTAACTGCACAGTTCAGGGTGGGAAGATGCCATTAGCTGAAGTTCGCTGCTGATCAGAGAAATAGGATTACGTATTTCATGAGACAATCTGGACAGGGTAAAACTAAATTCTTCTTTTAATTTTCTTTCTGTTGTTATAGTCTGCATATCATCACCTCAAGGGAAGTGTATCATTGTGGATTTTTTGCCGCAACTGATTTCGTCCTTGAAATTTCGAACAAAAACGACACAGACAATGCCCCGGCAGAGGCAAAATAAGAAAGAAGGACTAAAAAATGGATAATTGTATTTTTTGTAAAATTGCCAATGGAGAAATTCCTGCTGCAACACTTTATGAGGACGAGAATTTTCGTGTAATTCTTGATCTTGGTCCGGCAAGCAAAGGACATGCTTTGATCCTGCCTAAATTTCATGCTGCTAATATTTATGAATTATCAGATGAAATGGCTGCAAAAGTTATGGTTCTTGCAAAGAAGATGGCATCTGCAATGACAGAAGCATTAAAATGTGATGGATTCAATATTGTGCAGAATAATGGGGAATGTGCAGGGCAGACTGTATTTCATTTCCACATGCATTTGATTCCGAGATATAAAGAAGATAATGTAGGAATCACATGGAAGCCGGGCGAGCTGACTGATAAGGATAAAGAGGAGATTTTGTCAAAAGTTAAGGCACAGCTGTCCTGATACTTTGACCTTACATAAGATAAAATGGATAATGTAGATTTTGTAAGCATTTACAGGAAGAATCGCTCCCGGGTGATCAATATTGCAAAGATTGTTCTGCATGATGCGGATGAGGCAGAGGACGTGTGCCAGGATGTATTTGAACTTCTGTATAATATGAGTGATGAAGTAGATTTCACAGATGAGGAGAAGTTGTATAATCTGATAACCAGAATGAGTTTTCATAAGGCACTGGATTATTATAAGAAGGCATTCAGACAGTATGAGCATGTTGATTCGGATGTACTTACGGCAGTGATGGAAATGCGAGTGAAGAGCGGTGACAATGTAGATGAAGTTATTCTTGCCTTGGAAGCGGAAGGTTATCTGAAAACAATATTTCAGAAACTGCGTGAGAAGAACAGGATCAATTATGAAATCTATGTCAGTGTAACGCTATACGACATACCATCGCGTCTCGTTGCCAGACATTACCATATCACAGAAAATAATGTGAATAACAGAGTCATGAGAACGAGACGCTGGCTTGCCAGAGAATATAAAAGGGTATTCGGGTGATTACTGTTTGTTTACACAGTCTTCAATCAGGCCGGTAATTTTTTCGATAGAGTTCATATGACTGCTATCTGACATGGCATTGATATAAGACTGTCTGTTCTGATACAGTTCACGGATGGAATTAAGGAGTGTATTCTCTGTGATTTCTTCTTCCTCAAGTACCATGCTGAAGCCCTGTCTCTCAAAAGAACGGGCGTTAAGGATCTGATCTCCGCGGCTGGCATTTGCGGAAAGAGGGATCAGGAGATTTGGCTTTTTCAGTGCGTTCAGTTCACAAATAGCGTTAGCTCCTGCACGGGAGATAACGATATCTGCCAGGGCAAAGAGATCGGCAAGTTCCTGTTTGATATATTCGTACTGTACATATCCTTTTGTGCCTTCAAGACTTTCATCCATTTTTCCTTTGCCACACAGATGGATAACCTGGAATTCTTTGAGAAGGTCTGGAAGGATTTTGCGGATATTTTCATTGACAGACGCTGCACCCAGGCTGCCACCGATGACCATCAGTACAGGTTTGTCATCTTTAAGACCGCAGAATTCACGGGCTGCTTCTTTATTTCCACTTAATAATTCCTGACGGATCGGAGTTCCTGTGAGTACTGCTTTATCAGACGGGAGGCTCTTTTCTGTTTCAGGGAAATTACAGCATACTTTAGTAGCTGATGGAATACAGATTTTGTTTGCAAGTCCCGGAGTCATATCTGATTCATGTATGATTGTGGGAATTTTGAGTTTTCCGGCAGCGATTACTACAGGAACGGTTACGAAACCACCTTTGGAGAAAACGACATCAGGTTTTAATTGTTTTAATAATTTTCTGGCTTCGCTGAATCCTTTCAGTACACGGAATGGATCAGTGAAATTTTTGAGATCAAAATAACGTCTCAGTTTACCGGAAGAAATACCATAATAAGGAATGTTCATTTCTTCGATAAGTTTTTTTTCGATTCCGTTATAAGAACCGATATAAGAGATTTCATATCCAAGTTCTTTTAAACGTGGAATTAATGCGATATTAGGTGTGACATGTCCGGCTGTACCGCCGCCGGTGAGAACAATATGTTTCATAGAGATTCCTCCTGTTTCATTCTGAAAAAATAATTACTGCCCGGTGTACCGATAAATTGATTCTTGAAATAATCTTGCAGAATAAAATTTTAGACGCGAAAGTGTTCAAGAATCAACTTGTTGGCACACCAGTACAGTAACATAAAAGATAGTTATTATTTACTATGAACCCATGGGAAAGAATTGTCAAGGAAAGTTGTAGATTATGGAGAATAAAATAAACGCAAAAATAACGAATGGTCAGTATGATAAAAGGAATCAGAACAGCCGGACAAAGCAGATGGATAAACTGCTCAAAGAACAGTATACAGCAGAGACGAAAATACTGGAAACCGCGTTGTTAAAGGCAGCCGGGAAGAGCTCCTGGGACGAATTCCCAACGGAATCGGAAGAGGAGATACAAGAGGGGTATAACAGACTGATTACCCGTCTGAAAGAGAATGGTGAATACAGAGAGCAATTGTCCGGAAACAGAAATCTGAAGACAAATGAAATTGAGATACCGGATACAAGGGAAAACTTAGACAGATACAGATATGAGTGGAACAGAACACACAGATTTCTGAAGCCTGCAGCTGTTGTGGCAGCAACTGTTATGATTACAGTTCTGGCAGGAATGTCTGCGACAGCAGACTGTCAGCCTTTAAAAGATGCTGTGCAGGGATATCATACAGTGTCTGCAGAAAAAAAATAAAAAAATTTTATATTTATGTGTGATATTTGTCATTTTGATTCGTATTGTATATGTAAAGGGAAGTTACGGATGCAGGTTTATAAACTGCATATTCGGAATCACACGTTATAATCGTCCCCTGATACGACAGAATGATAAAAAATTGCGGAGCTGCAGTGTCATTCTGTTCTATGTGTTTGCGGAAGAAGGCAGATATATTAAGATACCAGCAATATTTTATTGTATATTGTACGTGGCAAACACAAAAGTGAAGAGGTGGAAACAGTCAAATAAAATCTGTTTCCACCTCTTTATTTTCAGAAAAGATGCTGTTAATCTGCTTTGTTGTAGTGTATAATATAGATATAAAGGGTTATTGGCCGCTTTGGACGGACTAGCGGTATGTCAATAATATTGACAAAAGGTCAAAGTTCGAAAGGGGGTTTTCGTATGAAGATTACATTTATCGGAGCAACGCACGAGGTTACGGGATCCTGCTATTATCTGGAAGCTGCAGGTCACAAATTTCTTGTAGACTGCGGTATGGAACAGGGACCGGATTATTATGAAAATGCTGAAATACCAGTTGCTTTGGGCGAAATCGAATTTGTTCTTCTTACACATGCACATATGGATCATTCAGGTAATCTGCCTGCTATTTTTGCAAAAGGGTTCAGGGGTCCTGTATATGCAACAGAGGCAACCAGTCATCTGTGCGATATTATGTTAAGAGACAGTGCCCACATTCAGATGTTTGAGGCTGAATGGAGAAACCGCAAAGGCAGACGAGAGGGAAAACCTGAATTTGTACCTGCATATACCATGGAAGATGCTATGGGCGTGATCAAGAATTTTGTGGGATGTCCATACAATAAAATGATCACCCCGGCAGAGGGAATCTCTGTCAGGTTTATTGACGCGGGACATCTGCTGGGATCAGCAAGTATTGAACTGACTATCAGAGAGGGAGAAACAGAGAAGACAATTGTTTTCTCAGGTGATATTGGAAATACCTGCCAGCCCCTGATTAAGGATCCGCAGTATCTGCATCATGCAGATTATGTGGTCATGGAATCTACCTACGGTGACCGCAGTCATGGAGAGAAACCGGATTATGTACAGCTTTTGGCACAGATTATTCAGGAAACTTTTGACAGAGGTGGTAATCTGGTAATTCCGTCCTTTGCTGTAGGCCGTACTCAGGAGATGCTGTATTTTATCAGACAGATCAAGGCTGATAATCTGGTTCATGGACATGACGGCTTTAAAGTATATGTAGACAGTCCGCTGGCAAATGAAGCGACTACTATTTTCTCAGAACATCAGTATGATTGCTTTGATGAAGAAGCGATGGAACTGATCAAAAAGGGAATCAATCCGATTAGTTTTCCGGGACTGAAAATTTCCGTTACAAGTGATGATTCTAAAGCAATCAACTATGATGAGGAACCTAAAGTAATCATTTCGGCCAGTGGTATGTGTGATGCAGGACGTATTAAACATCATCTGAAACATAATCTGTGGAATGACAGGAATACTGTACTTTTCGTAGGTTATCAAGCAGTAGGAACACTTGGAAGAGCTTTGATCGAAGGTGCGACGGATGTGAAACTTTTCGGCGAACCTATTCATGTGGCAGCACATATCTGTCAGATGCCTGGAATCAGTGGCCATGCAGATGTAAATGGTCTGTTGGACTGGGCACGGGCTTATGAGGAAAAGCCGCAGAAAGTATTTGTCACTCACGGTGAAGATACAGTGACAGAGATCTTTGCAAAACGTCTTCAGGATGATCTGGGTTATGATACAATGGCGCCCTTTAGTGGTACTGTATATGATCTGGCAAATAATGTATGTATCTATGAAGCGAAGGGTGTAAAGATTCAGAAAGCATCTGCATCACCGAAAGCGACAAAGGCTGCAAGGGCATTTGAGAAACTTCTGGCACTTGGTTATAGATTGCTGGCTGTTATCAAGAAGAACGAGGGAACTCCGAATAAAGACCTGGAACGTTTTTCAAGAGATGTACAGTCTCTTTGCGACAAATGGGACAGAACAGATTTATAGATGAATTTTTTGACAAAGTCTGAGTCAGGCATATCTTTCCAATTAAAGCAGGAGATTTACCTGATTCGGTTAAATAAGAATATCCCGCGGAAGTTATGAAAATAACTTCCGCGGGATATTTTATACCTGATCAGAACTAACAGATGATGATTATTTGTTCAGTTCCTGCTCTAAAGCAATAGACAGCTGATCCGGACATGAAGTATTTTTAAATCCGCATCTGATGCCTTTCAGTCTGTTGATTACTTCCTTGGCATCCATACCTTCTACAAGGCTTGCAACTCCCTGAGTGTTTCCACTGCATCCGCCGATAAAGCGTACATTATGGACTTTCTGATTCTCATCTACTTCAAATTCGATATGGCTGGCACAAACACCTTTTGTTTTGTATGTCATGATATGATTCCTCCTGTGTTGAATTGCTGCCGGACTGAGCAGATTCTTCTGCTTACCGGAGTAGAGTTACTGATAATAGATTAAATAGTAATGCCTTGTCGTGCAAGCACGAACGGCTTTTTGACTTTTTGAATCTGATATCATATTATAACAGAACGTAAAAAAAGTTTCCATATAAATTAAAGTTTTGTTATAATAGAAACGAATGCAAAAAAAACAGCTATCGTTCACTGGGTGAAAGATAGTGTCAAATCCGGTTGTCTGTTTGGACGGCGTAGGAAATGAACATAGAAATATAAATTGAAAAGAAGAGGTGTTTTAATAATGAAATGTATCGGAATTATTGGAGCAATGGAGCAGGAAGTTGCCAAGATTAAAGAAAAAATGCAGGATGTTAAGATTACATCCAGAGCATCCATGGATTTCTACGAAGGAATTCTGGAAGGTAAGAAAGTAGTGGTTGTACGTTCAGGAATCGGTAAAGTAAATGCCGGTATGTGTACACAGATTCTGGCAGATGTATTTGGTGTAGAAGCAGTAATCAACACAGGAATTGCAGGAAGCCTGAATAATGATGTAAATATCGGAGATATTGTTTTGTCTACAGACGTTCTGCATCATGATATGGATGCAACAGGTTTTGGTTACAAAAAAGGCCAGATTCCGCAGATGGAAGAATTTTCATTTCCGGCAGATGAGAAGCTTCGCAGACTCGCTGCAAAGGTATGTCAGGAAGTAAATCCTGAAATCAGCGTATTCGAGGGCAGAATCTGCTCCGGAGACCAGTTTATTTCAGACAAGGGTGTAAAAGATGCCATCATTGCTGAATTTGGTGGGTTCGCGGTAGAGATGGAAGGTGCTGCTATTGGACAGGCTGCTTATCTTAACCATATTCCATTCCTTGTAGTAAGAGCAATCTCTGACAAGGCAGACGGAAGTGCAAATATGGATTATGCTGAATTTGAAATGGCAGCTATTGAGCATAGTGTAAAATTAACAGTAAGAATGATTCAGGAGATGTAATTCAGAAATCGGCAGATATGAATGCGGCGGATTGTGAATAATGTCCGGACCTGGAATTAAGAACGGATTAAGTTATTCTGCATATACTGAAATAGATAATGAAAATAAATGCAGGATCATAATATGTATTTTGAACAGTATTTTCCATTTCATGCAGCATATTCGAATCCTCTTTTGTATGCAGGAGAGAGAATGCAGGAGGATGAGTTCAATTTGATGAAATCTTACTATCCGCAGACTGTACAGCGTATCCAGGAGAGGGTAGAAGAGGAATGTGATCTTCTGGACTATGAAGGAAGTCGTCTCTATGATGAGTATCCGGATAAATATATGCTTTACCACTTAAGCAGCAGGATCAAAGAGAGTATACAGCCGGAAATGAGCAGTCAGGCCATCAGGGAGAGTTTTCTCGATGAGCTGGTACAGGTGATGCTTTATCAGGAGATTTCCAGAAGAAGATGCCGCAGGCAACGCTGCAGAAGATATTTTTGACCGAATGTGATATTCGATTATGAACAGGCAGTGAAAGAAAACAATTTTATCTGCCTTGTAAAAAGATACTCAGCTGATGTTTGATATTAATATATAGAAAGAATAATGAAAAATTTAAGAGAATATTTAGAAGAACAGATTAATGAAAATCTGATACAGGCTGTTCTGAGTGCCAGCAGAAATAAAAGTGGCATATCAAAAGTAAAGATACGTCCGATCCGGCTCAAAGGACAGATCTGTTATCAGGCATCTGCTACAGAGGGGACAAAGGTTCTGCACAAGAATTATGAGAGAAAACAGCTTATAGAATATCTGGAAGCAGAACTGGCAGAGAACTTCGGGCAGTTTCAGGCGCAGGGAGCAGTAACGGACGGCGTAGTCCTTGTGAGCAAAAAGGGCAAAATGACCATAAAACAAAAGCACCATGCGCCAAAAGAAAAAGTCCAGATCCAGGCACATAATCGTGTAAAACAATACATTCTCAGAGAAGGCGTTCCGGTACCGTTTCTGATCGATCTGGGAGTTATGAATGAACAGGGAAAAATCGTTCACGCCAGATATGACAAATTCCGTCAGATCAATCGATTCCTGGAGTTTATCGAGGACATTCTTCCCAGACTTTCGAGAGACAGAGAAGTGACTATTCTGGATTTTGGATGCGGCAAAAGTTATCTTACCTTTGCCATGTATTATTATCTGAGAGAATTAAAAGGATACGATGTAAATATTATCGGCCTTGATCTGAAAACAGATGTCATAGAGAAATGCAATTCTCTTGCTGACAGATATGGTTATGAAAAGTTACATTTTTATCATGGAGATATTGCTGACTATGAGGGTGTTTCTTCAGTAGATATGGTAGTGACACTTCACGCCTGTGATACAGCTACAGACTATGCACTTGCAAAGGCGGTAGAATGGGGGGCAGAAGTAATCCTTTCTGTACCATGCTGCCAGCATGAAATAAATAAGCAGATCAAAAATGAAATGCTGGAACCTGTTTTGCGTTATGGGATTCTTAAAGAACGTATGTCGGCCCTGATCACAGATGCGGTACGAGCTAATCTGCTGGAAAGCAAAGGTTATGAAACACAGATCCTGGAGTTCATTGATATGGAACATACGCCTAAGAATCTCCTGATCCGTGCAGTACGTACAGGAAAGAAATCAGATATAAGCAGCACACAGGACATGCTTACAGCTTTGAATATTCACCCTACACTGAACAGACTTCTGAATGAAGACAAAAAGGAAGGGGGCGGACGATGAGAAATATACTGAAGAAAGCAGGAATTCTTCTTATTGTATTTCTGGTCGGAGTAATCGGAACCGCACTGCTTCTTAACAGTGAGTCTACAGATAACAGATCTGATTTTAATGATGCTTCTTTTCCGGAAGTTATGATAGATATGGATGGTACGCTGATAAACCGGATGTATGGTTATGCAGAACCCATGCA
Source organism: uncultured Blautia sp. (assembly GCA_934416185.1). Taxonomy (GTDB): domain Bacteria; phylum Bacillota; class Clostridia; order Lachnospirales; family Lachnospiraceae; genus Blautia_A. Next base: position 167,491 of record CAKRWH010000003.1, read on the forward strand.
GGCGGATTTTACAAGGGACAGTGTAACACCGCTGGATACTACCAAGAAACTGACATTCAAGGTAAATCCTTATGATTCTGAAGTGACAAGCTTTTCTTATGAGATTCGTACTTCTGATGGAAGTAAGGTACTTGAAAATAAGAAGATTAAGAGTTTCAGGAACGAAGCCCCTTATCTGGCTGTGGATGTAGAGATTGCCAGTGATCTGCGAATGAATCAGGAATATTCCATGCAGATAGCACTGGAGACAGAGGGAAAGACTGTATATTATTATACCAGAGTTGTCTCCAGATCACAGGTCCATGCCGCTGATTATGCTTCATTTGTTAAATATTTCTATGAAGCCAGTCTGAATAAGGATGCAGCAGATGAACTTGCGACTTATCTGGAACCGGAAACAACGGGTGCTGAAACCAATTATTCGGGGATTAACATTAATTCTTCGCTTGGCGAGATAAGCTGGGGAACTCTGGCACCGCAGTTGTATCAGGAAGGAATTCCTGTGATCAAAGAGATCAATGAAACAACTGCCAGCATTGCGGTCGAATATCAGATCACATCTCAGAATGACAACGAAGAAACAGAAATATATAATGTAAAAGAATTTTACAGAATGCGATATTTGGAGAATCGTATCCGTCTGCTTGATTTCCAGCGTTCTGCGAGTCAGGTGTTTGACGGTACACTTCCGGTTTATACAGATGATGGTATTATTCTGGGCGTTCGTGATAAGAACGTGGAATATATGATGAATGACAGTGCCACAGTGTTAGCGTTTGTACAGGAAGGAGATCTGTGGGCATATTCTCCGGGCAATGGGAAAATAAATCAGGTATTCAGTTTCAGGAAAACAGAAGACCAGGATTTCCGTGATTCCAGAACGCAGCATGATATCAAAATTGTCAGAGTGAATGATGATGGAGATATTGATTTTGTACTTTATGGATATATGAACAGAGGAAATCACGAAGGCTATGAGGGAATTTGTGTTTACCATTATAACCATGACAAGAATGTGGCGGAGGAAAGGGCATTTATTCCTGTTTCAGAGTCCTTTGAATTTTTACAGAAGGATCTTGAAAAATTATCTTACGTAAATGAGAAAAACGAGTTGTTCCTTCTTCTTGCAAAGAATCTTTACAAAGTAAATATTGAAGAAAATTCCAGCGAGATACTGGAAGAGGGAATTAAGAATACAAACTTTGTTTCTTCGGATAACAATGATCATGCAGCCTGGTTGGTTTCAACGGGTGATGACAGAGGCTGTCTTAAAGAGATTGACTTTGATACCGGAGAAACACGCGTGATCACGCCGGAGAAGGGACAGAGGCTTCGTGCGGTAGGATTTATGAATGAAGATCTGATTTACGGAATTCTGCATAAATCTGATATACTTACAGATGCAGATGGACATAAGTCGGAGGGAATCCGGATTCTACGTATCGAAGATTTTGACGGAAATGTCAAGAAGGAATATCAGAAAGATGGCCTGTATATTACTGATATTTCCGTTGGAAATACATTGATTGAATTTGAACTTTCTGCAAAATCAGGAGATGCTGCTTATGTTGCTCAGAAGAAGGATAATATTATGAACAACAAGAAAGCAGCAGCAAATACAGTTAAGGTTGAAATGTCTTCTGCAGCCAGGACCGGTGTCAGGGTGAAACTGGCACTGAATGGCACTTCGCAGACTGATTCACCGCTTGTAATGTATGCAAAAGTCGGCAGTACGAAACAGAAGGATATTGTGCTGGATACACAGATTCCGCAGGAGGCTACATATTATGTTTATGGCCAGGGCGGACTGGACAGTACATATACAGATCCTGCAAAGGCTGTTCTGCGGGCCGATGATCTGGGCGGTGTTGTGTTGAATCGTGCACAGCAGTATGTATGGGAACGTGGAAATAAGAAGACAAAGATTCAGATGGATACAGAAGAGCTTCCGGATGCTGTACTTCAGGGGACACTGGATGTAAAAGCACTGAAAAAGAGCCTGAAAAAAACAGGTACAGTGATCGATCTTTCCGGATGCAGTCTGGACAGTGTATTGTATGAAGTAAGTGCACAGCGTCCGGTGATTGCCAAGACAGGAACCAATACCAGTGTGGTGATCATAGGATATGACGAGTATAACACGTATCTGTATGATCCTGTTAAGAAAGAGATCTACCCGTATGGAATGAATGACAGTACAGATTTATTTCAGAAAGCAGGAAATATATTTATCACATATGTCGAATCTGTAAGTTATTGATACAGCTTCGAAAACATTAAGACAGGTTGCTGTTTGGTAAAGAAACAGCAACCTGTCAGTTATTATCACTAAAAATTGTGAAAATGGTTATTTACATTTCAATAATATTTGAGTATCCTTAAAAGGACATAGCAGTCATATCTGTCAACATATTAAACCAGACGGTAACAATGAAACGGAGGGAAATGTACCAATGTTATACGAAAACATTAAGAAATTAGTACAGTACGGAATTGAAACAGGACTTACACCGGCATGTGAGAAGAATTATACAACTAACCTTCTCCTGGATGTCTTTAAAGAAGATGAATATGTAGAGCCTGAAGAAGAATATACAGACATTAATCTGGAGGAAGTATTAAATGCACTTCTGGACGAGGCAGTAAAGAGAAATCTCATCGAGGATAGCATTGTTTACCGTGATCTGTTTGATACCAGGCTTATGAATTGCCTGATGCCGCGTCCGGGTCAGGTACAGAATGAGTTCTGGAGCAGATATGAGAAAGATCCGCAGGAAGCAACCGATTACTTCTATAAACTTAGCCAGGACAGCAATTACATTCGCCGTTATCGTGTAGAAAAAGATCAGAAATGGACAGTAGACAGTGAATATGGTAAAATAGATATCACTATCAATCTTTCCAAGCCGGAAAAGGATCCAAAGGCTATTGCGGCTGCCAAGCTTGTGAAGTCCAGCAGCTATCCGAAGTGCCTTCTTTGTCCGGAGAACGAAGGATATGCAGGAAGGGTCAATCATCCTGCCAGAGAGAATCACAGAATTATTCCGATCACTGTAAATGACAGCCCATGGGGATTCCAGTATTCTCCATATGTATATTATAATGAGCACTGCATTGTTTTTAACAGTAGTCATATTCCGATGAAAATTGAGAGGAATACGTTTATTAAGCTGTTTGATTTTGTAAAACTTTTCCCACATTATTTCCTCGGATCTAATGCGGACCTTCCGATCGTTGGCGGATCTATTTTGAGCCATGATCATTTCCAGGGTGGTCACTACACATTTGCAATGGCAAAGGCTCCAATCGAGAAACATGTGACAATTCCGGGATACGAGGATGTGGAAGCTGGTATTGTTAAATGGCCGTTATCAGTTCTGAGAATTCGTCATAAAGATGAGAAGAGACTGGTAGACCTTGCAACGCATGTACTGGAAGTGTGGAGAGGCTATACAGACGAGAATGCATTTATCTATGCCGAGACTGACGGAGAACCGCATAATACCATCACACCGATCGCACGCAGATCAGGAGACATGTTCGAACTGGATCTCACTCTTAGAAATAACATTACTACAGATGAACACCCTCTCGGAGTATATCATCCGCATGCAGAGTATCACCATATCAAGAAAGAGAATATCGGTCTGATCGAAGTAATGGGACTTGCAGTATTACCGGCAAGATTAAAAGAGGAACTGGAACTTCTGGCAGAATATATTCTGGAAGGAAAAGATATTTCTTCTAATGAGAAGATTGAGAAACATGCAGCATGGGTTGCAGAATTTCTTCCTGGATATGACAACCTTGATAAGGACAACATTCAGGATGTTCTCAGAAAAGAAGTCGGCAATGTATTTGTTCATGTACTGGAGGATGCCGGCGTATATAAATGCACTGCAGAAGGCAGAGAAGCATTTATGAGATTTATCAATACATTATAAGAAATTTTACCAAACATGAGAAAATAGCATTTTACATAGTAAGATTGCAGATTTGTTATTATTTAACTGGATCAAGTAAGTCTCCTGTTTTAATTGCGAAGAGTAATAAGCAGCGAATGCGGATTGTGAATATCCGCTTGACAGAATAGGTAATGACTTAGATTTCGAATAGTTTGGGAATACATAGAGAACGTCCCGCTTATTTTTAGCGGGACGTTTTTAACCAAATCAAGTAAGTCCCCTGCTTCAACTGCGAATATCCGATTGACTAAAATGGAGGTAAGTGATTATGTATAAAAGAAGACACAGAAGAGGAAGGCGTCTGGCCAGTGTGGTGCTTGCGGCAGCGATGATCGTTACAGCAGTTCCCGCACAGGCCGCAGAATTTGACGAACCGGACAGCTTTGAGGAACTTTTCAGCTCAGGAGGAGATGATTACGATACCGGATCTGTTTCGGAATCTACAACAGATTCTGGTGAGGAAGCAGATACACCGGAGGTATCGCCGACAGTGACGCCTTTACCTGATGAAACACCGATACCATCAGAAACGCCTGTACCGACAGAAACACCGGAACCTACATCTGCGGCAGCTTCAAACCTGGCATCCACGATTGATCCGGAGAAAGAAGTAATGATCTGTTTCATAGATGGGGACGGAAATGAATGTGAGCAATTCAGAACTGTACTTGCGTGGGATGAGTCTATGGATCTTCCTGATGTACCGGATCTGACAGCGCCGAATATGTGGAAACTGGAGAAGGATGAAAAGCTTGGAGAGGCTATTACATTTAAGGGCGGAAAGAATATTACACTGAGAAAGAAGGAAAATTGGGATCTTTTTATTAAAAATGGTGTGTTGAATTTGTATATGCCAAAGAGATGTACAGTTTCTCTTTATAATAATTCAGGAACAGGTATATTTTCTAATGGTGTTTTGAAGGTATATGAAACCAATAAGGTTACACTTCCTGATATGCCGTCCAGCAAGTATATTAATTATGGATGGACAGACATTAAAGGCGGCACAGCTGTAAAGTATAAACTAAATTCAGAGGTTACAGTGACTGCAGATACAGATTTCTATATTGTGCGCCGTACAGCTCTTCAGGTAAACTTTATGACCAATACCGGTGCAAGTAATAGTAGATTTACTCGTCTTAATCAGCAGATTGGAAAGGGGCTTACTATTAAACTGCCTCAGGTACCGATAAAGACCGGATATCAGGCATTGGGCTGGTCCAAAAGTAAAAATGCGGCAAAAGCTGATTACAAAGCAGATCAGAAAATAACAGTTTCTACGTCATTGAATCTGTATGCTGTGTATAAGAAACTTCCATATACTGTAAGTTTTAATAACAACAATGGAACAAGTACAAGTAAGACTTATACATTGCTTACCATGTATGCTTCAAAGAATCAGACAGTTACATTACCGACAGTTCCAAAGGTAAAAGGTTATACAAATCTGGGATGGACAACTGTAAAAGGAGACACAAAAGCGAAATACAAAGAAGGTGCAAGTGTAAAGATTACTAAAAACACACAGTTCTATGCAGTACGAAGAAAGAGCAAATATTATACGATCAAATATTATCTGGGAAATGGAAGCAGCAATTCAGCTTATCAAAAACTTACTCGGACGGTAGAAGAGGGAACTGTTGTTACATTTGCAAAAGTACCGGCGAGAACCGGTTATGTTAATCTGGGATGGTCCAGTAAAAAGAACTCTGATAAAGCAACAGCAAAAGCAACTTATACTGTAAATAGAAATATAACTCTTTATGCTGTACAGAAGAAAGCAGTATTATTAACACTGCATAAGTACGATGGAAGTGTATGGCAGAAGACGACTCTGGCAAAAGGCTCGACCTATTCTCTGCCAGGAGTGAAAAATGCGGAAGGCTATACCTTTATGGGATGGTCAACAAAATCCATGCAGAATGTCAGTCCGAATTATGAGGCAGAACAGACTATTACTGTAAATGGAAATATGGATCTGTATGCGGTAGTATTTAACAGATCAACAGAGAAGGATCTTACAGAGGATGAACTGCCTCAGGTTAATACTTATAAATACAAACAGGTTATTTTTGTAGGTGATTCCCGTACGGAATTTATGGAAAATGTACTGAAGGGAATGGGCAATACGGCAATTAAAGATGTGAAATTTGTCTGCTCTGCGGGACAGGGATTAAACTGGCTGAGCAGTACGGGATGGACTGAACTTTACTCTATTGTAAAGAATGACACCAACAGTATTCTTTCTAAGAAGACAGCGGTAATTTTTAATTTTGGCGTAAATGACTTGACGAAATATAAAAAGTATGCAGAGTATTATAACTGGATGGCACCTCAGCTTATCAGTAAAGGCTGCGAACTGTATTTCATGTCAGTAAATCCGCTTAACCGTCTGATGCTGCCAAATGCAGGAAGATCAGACAGAAGCGAGGCAGCAGTCAGAACATTTAACAAATATATGCAGTCAAATCTTGATTCTGCATACAATTATATTGATATGTATTCTTATCTGAAATCAACAGGTTACAGCTTTGCAAGTGACCATTATGGTACAGGAAGCATAGATGACGGTCTGCATTATACGACGAGAACATACAAACGTATTTATGCCAAGTGTATGAATTCACTGAAATGGCATTAAGATATACGTTTTAGAGTATATTACGGGGCATAAGGCAGAACACATTATTAAGATAAAAAACACATGTAAATACCAGATTACTCCTTGCGTGAAATCAGGGAATAGTCTATACTAAAGGACGAGACAGCTGTTGGCAGAAACAGCGTTTCGTCTTTTTGTGTAATATCCAGAACGATGAGGAGAAAGAGGAAATATAGATATGAAGTTAACAACAGTAAAAGAGATTTACAAAGAGAGAGAAAAATACCTGGATAAAGAGGTTACAGTAGGTGGATGGGTGCGAAGTGTACGTGATTCCAAGACTTTTGGATTTATCGTGCTTCATGACGGATCCTTCTTCGAAACTCTGCAGGTAGTTTACCATGATACAATGGATAACTTTGCTGAGATCAGCAAATTAAACGTAGGTGCTGCTATTATTGTTAAAGGTACACTGGTAGCAACTCCGCAGGCAAAACAGCCGTTTGAGATCCAGGCCACAGAGGTTTGTGTAGAAGGTACTTCCGCACCTGATTATCCGCTTCAGAAGAAACGTCACAGCCTTGAATATTTAAGAACCATCACACATCTCCGTCCGAGAACAAACACATTCCAGGCAGTATTCCGTGTACGTTCTCTGTGCGCTTATGCGATCCATCGTTTCTTCCAAGAACAGGGATTTGTTTATGTTCATACTCCACTGATCACAGGAAGTGACTGTGAAGGAGCAGGCGAAATGTTCCAGGTAACGACTCTGGATATGAATAATGTTCCGACAGATGATAAAGGCGCTGTAGATTACTCTCAGGACTTCTTCGGAAAAGAAACAAATCTGACAGTAAGTGGCCAGTTAAACTGTGAGACTTTTGCACAGGCGTTCCGTAATGTTTACACATTTGGACCGACATTCCGTGCTGAGAATTCCAACACAACACGTCATGCGGCAGAGTTCTGGATGATTGAACCTGAGTGTGCATTTGCAGATTTAAATGACAATATGGATCTGGCAGAAGCAATGCTGAAATATGTCATCCGTTATGTACTCGAAAATGCTCCGGAAGAGATGAATTTCTTCAATTCCTTCATTGATAAAGGACTTCTGGACAGACTGAACCACGTACTGAATTCTGAATTTGGCCATGTTACTTATACAGAAGCGGTAGAGCTTCTGGAGAAAAACAATGATAAATTTGATTACAAAGTATTCTGGGGATGCGATCTGCAGACAGAGCATGAGCGTTATCTGACAGAAGAAATCTTTAAGAAACCTGTATTTGTAACAGACTATCCGAAGGAGATCAAAGCATTCTACATGAAGATGAATGAGGATAACAAGACTGTTGCAGCTATGGACTGTCTGGTACCTGGAATCGGTGAGATCATCGGTGGAAGCCAGAGAGAGGATGATATTGAGAAACTTGAGAAACGTATGGATGAGCTGGGACTTAAGAAAGAAGATTATGATTTCTATCTCGATCTTCGTAAATATGGTTCCACACGTCATTCAGGATTTGGGCTTGGATTTGAACGTTGCGTAATGTACCTTACCGGCATGGGCAATATCCGTGACGTAATTCCATTCCCAAGAACTGTTAAAAACTGTGACTTATAATTATAGCAGCCTTATAAAATACTACATTCAATTCGGCTCGTCAGAGAGTAAAGCTCTGTGGAACTGTCTTGATTGGATTATTTTTTGAAACTGCTATAGAAAGAGAGATTGGCATGAGATTTATTCATCTTGCAGATGTACACCTTGGTGCAGTCCCGGACAGGGGCTGTCCATGGAGCAGCAGGCGGGAGGAAGAAATCTGGGAAACTTTCCGCCGGGTTATTGCGGGTATCCGTGAGAACCCGGTGGATTTGTTATTTATAGCAGGAGATTTATTCCACCGCCAGCCTCTTTTACGGGAGCTAAAAGAAGTAAATTATCTGTTTTCCACCATTCCGGATACCCGAGTCTATCTGATGGCAGGAAACCATGACTATATTAAAGCGGATTCGTTTTACCGGGATTTCCAGTGGGAAAAGAATGTGACATTTTTTAAAAATGAACAGCTTACATGTGTTAAGGATGAAAAACTGGATGTCTATGTATACGGATTAAGCTATGAACACCAGGAAATTGATAAGCCGCTTTACGATGCAGCGCGTCCGGTTGAGGGAGAGGGAATGCATATTTTGCTGGCACACGGAGGCGATGCTACACATATTCCGATGAACATAAAGTCGATAGCTTCGGCGGGGTTTGACTATGTGGCACTTGGACATATTCATAAGCCTCAGATGTTGATCAGGGACGGTGCGGCTTATGCAGGTGCTCTTGAACCTATTGACAGAAATGATCTGGGAGAGCACGGATATATAGAGGGACATCTGGAGAATGGACGACTGAGAACAACTTTTGTTCCTTTTGCATGTCGTTCTTATGAACAGATTCTACTCATGTTACGTGAGGATTCCACGCAGGCATCTCTGGAAGATATGCTGAAAGCAGATCTGGCAACGAAAGGCCGCATGAATATCTACAGGATCGTAATTCGCGGAACCAGAGCACCGGAGCTGCTGCTTCTTCCGGAAAGGTTGAAATCTTTTGGATTTGTAACGGAAGTACTGGATGAATCCAGACCGGCTTATGATCTGGAGACCCTTGAGAAGAAGTATAGTGGAACATTGATTGGCGATTATATCAGTTATTTTCTTCAAAAAGACAGAAATGTGGTAGAGGAGAAAGCTCTGTATTACGGGCTTCAGGCTCTGCTGGAGACAAGCAGGTGACAGGTAGAACATGATTATCAGACAGTTAAATATTAAAAATTTTGGAAAGATCCATGATAAGACTCTGGAATTTTCGCCGGGTATCAATGTTCTCTATGGAGAAAATGAGAGCGGCAAGACGACGATTCATACCTTTATTAAGAGCATGTTCTTCGGGTTGACGAGAATGCGCGGAAAGGCTGCCAGAAATGATGCCTACAGTACATATGAACCATGGGAGAATCCGGGAGTATACGGAGGAACTATATGGTTTGCAAGTAAAGGTTGTCATTATCGTTTATCCAGAAATTTTCAGAAGGATCATGCATTCAGTGAACTGCTGAATGAGGACACGAAAGAACTTTCAGATATCGATGCAGTGGGACTGGAGAAAGTGCTGGGAAATGTCAGTGAGGCAGTCTATGATAATACTGTTTCCGTTGCGCAATTAAAAAGTGTGACGGGCCAGGATCTGGTTCGTGAACTTCAGAATTATATGGCGAGTTATCAGGGAACCGGAGACAGCTCCATAGATCTGGGGCGTGCCATGCAGATGCTGAAAATGTCAAGAAAGGGTTACCAGGTTCAGGCTGACAGAAAGCAGAAAGAGACTGAGCAGGAGCAGCAGAAGCTTCAGGTGAACATGGATTACATTGCAGGTGAAATGAGTGATATCAGGGAAAAGCTTTCTCAGATTGATGAGAAGGAAGATTCTCTGGGAATGCGGCCTGGAGATGAAAGCGGTGCACTGCTTCTGGATGGAAAGCTGGAAGAGACAAGGAAAAAGAGAAATGGATATGCACTTGGGATGCTGGCATCTGCTGCTGCGGGTATCATTGGTCTGATCGTGTCTGCAGTAATGGCGGACAGTATTGTGGTAAGTCTGATCGCGGTTGCCATAGCTGCGGGACTGGTATTTTTCTGTGGAAAACAACAGATGAAATATGCCCGGGAATTTCAGAAAAGAATACGTATGAAGAATCGCTGGATGTCCAGGCAGGAGAAATTGAAATGGAGTAAAGAGAGCCTGCGACAGGATTATGATGAGAAAGAAACCGCGCTTCGTAATCTCCAGGAAGAGTACCGGGAATATGAAGAGAATTCTTATCTGCCTACTTCGGAGGAGATGGAAGTACAGGCTTTGAATCTGGCTATGGAAACCATTGAGATGCTGTCCGGAAACATTCATCATCAGGTCGGTCGTAAGCTCAGAACCCGCACTTCACAGATTCTGAGTGAGATCACCGGGGGTAAATATCAGGAGATTCTGATGGATTCAGGATTTCATATGACGGTAAATACAGGCGATCGAACTATTGGCCTGGAGCGCCTCAGCAGAGGGACAATGGAGCAGATTTACTTTTCGTTGCGTATGGCAGCAGGAGAGCTTTTGTGCCAGGAGGAGAGTTTTCCGGTGATATTGGATGATGTGTTTGGTATGTATGATGAAGAACGTCTTGCTGCAGTTCTTAAATGGATGCACAAGGAAAATAAGCAGATCATTATCAGTACTTGCCATAAACGGGAGATGGAGATTTTGGACAGAGAGGGGATTCCATATCAGAAACTGATTCTTTCCTGAATGTGATAATCTTACTGTTTACAGAACTGACGATTGAGATTCTGGGATAGATGAGCAAAGTCTCAAAAAATGTTCTATGCATAGCAGCGTATTTACCGGTTGGTAAATAAATCGTAAGATAATAATAAGGATGTACAGAATTGTAATATAAAAAGAGAGATTATATTGTATCAATTCCTGAATCTGATAGCAGGATGTACACATATGATCTCTCTTTATTATATATCATTATCTTATTTAAGTATGCGGCTATTCAGCAATCTGTTGTTATGCAAAATATTTTGACATATATTACTGAAACACGAAACACCACAATATATGAAGCAAAATTCTTTCCTGTTACTGGGAACAAAGTAAACAGTAATTATTTCTCATCATACTGAGCCATATAATTGTTTACGCAGCGTTTGATTCTGTCAACAGGGTTGAGCAGATGGCTGACGGACTGGTCATGATTCAGAGTATCGATGATCAGGGCGATATATTTACTCATATCACAGGTGATATAATATTCTTTTGCAAGAAGTTCCGGTGACTGATAGATCAAGTTTGTAGTGAGCAGCTTGTCGAATACGCCTGCTTTATGAGCTTCATCAAATTTCGCAAGTCCGTCTGTGAACAGACCAAAAGTAGAGCAGATATAGATTCTGCCTGCACCTCTCTCTTTAAGAAGAGAAGCAATCTTAAGGATTGTATCACCGGAGGAAATCATATCATCGATCAGGATCATATCTTTGCCCTTAAGGTTTGGTCCGAGGAATTCATAAGCAGCGATCGGGTGGCGTCCATTAATTCTCTTGGAGTAATCCAGACGTTTGTAATACATACCCATATCAACACCAAGGATATTGGCAAGGTAGATTGCACGGTTCATGCTTCCCTCGTCAGGGCTGATGATCATGAAGTGGTCGTTATCAATGTGAAGTCCCTTTTCGTTCTTAAGAAGAGCCTTAATGAACTGGTAGGACGGGTGTACGGTCTCGAATCCATGCAGAGGAGTTGCGTTCTGTACACGGGAATCATGTGCGTCAAAAGTAATAATATTCTCTACGCCCATGCTTACGAGTTCCTGAAGTGCAGTTGCACAGTCCAGGGATTCTCTGCCGTTGCGGATATCCTGACGGCTCTCATACAGATACGGCATAATAACGTTTACTCTGCGGGCTTTTCCTCCAACTGCGCCGATTACACGCTTCAGATCCTGAAAATGGTCATCAGGGGACATAAGATTTTCGTACGGTCCGATGTTATAGGTAAGGCTGTAGTTACACACATCAACCATCAGATAGATATCGTCACCACGTACAGATTCCAGAATCGTGCATTTAGCCTCTCCGGAACCAAAACGAGCTGTCTGAACCGGAACCAGATAGGAATCTCTCTGATAGCCTTCAAATGCAAAGGAATCAAGCTCTTCGTGAGTACGTTCTTTACGCCACTGTACCAGCCAGTCGTTTACTTTCTCACCCAGATCCTTACAGCTGATCAGAGGGATCAGACCAAGTCTGCCCACCGGAAGTGTAGTTAAATCTTTTGTTGTTGCCTGTGCCATGATTTTATTTTCCTCCTAAAAAAATTTTCTGTATACGGATATCCTTTCCCTCCAGCTTTACCATACGGTAATTGCTGGCGATTCGCGAAAAGGTTCGTTCGGAATAAGTATCCGAGAAATTTTCCAGTTTCAGATTTGTTGATATGATCGTGGACTTCCTGCGCATAATACGTTCGTTTATGCACAAAAACAACTGGGAAGAGACAAAGCTGTTTGTAAGCTCGGTTCCCAGGTCATCGATGATCAGCAGATCGCTGTCAAATACAAACTCTTCACCTTCTGTTTTATCTCTGGAAAATTTAGATTCTGCCAGCAGATCAAAAAGATCAAATGCAGAGAAGTACATAACACAATGTGCTGATTCCAGAAGTTCATGAGCGATACAGTGGGAAAGAAAAGTTTTTCCTACGCCGGTATCGCCGTAAAGAAATAAATTCTCAAAAGTATCATTAAAGTTTCTCACAAAACCTCTGGCAATATCATAAGCCCTTTGGGCTGTTTCTCTTTCGGTCAGTCCTGTGGCTTCGTTCTTCATTGTATCAGAATAGTAATCAAAAGAAAAGTGGTCAAAGTTTTCTTTTTTGAGAATTTCTTTTAAATTTGACTGTGTATAGAGCAATTCAATCTCTGCTTTCTTGAAACAGGTACATTTTTGGCTGCCTACATAACCTGTGTCCTGACAGATTGGGCACTTGTATGGAAGTTCCAGATAGTTCTCCGGGTAGGAGTTACATACAAGCAGGGCATTGCGCTCCTGAGATAAAAGAGAGATTGCAGCTTTGAGATCTTCCAGGCTGGAAGACTCCCCGCTTAAGAGTGTCCTTGCTTTCTGCGCACTCAGTGTGGCAACCTCTTCGTCAATTTCACGGATACGGGGAATCTTTTCATAGATCTCCTGTGTACGCTCCTCAAGAATACGACGATTCTGTGACTGTGTTTTGCTGTATTCTCTCATGATCGTATCATACTGATAATTCTGTAAAGGCATAATCTGACACCCTTTCTTTTGTTGCTGCTTAAAAGACATACAAAGCTTATACTGTTTTTGACACTTATTATTACACTGTATCCTGGAAATAGTATCAAAATTTTTATTGATTTAAAAGTTTCTTCTCATATTCATTAAAGTCGTATTGTCTCTGATGGAAGTTGTTAAATCGGTTCGACGCAGTCTGTTTAGGAGAAGTAGCCTTTTTCTTAGCGTTCTTTTCCAGTTTCTGTCTCTGGTGCTGTGCATCCAGGAGACGAACATCAGCCAGTGTTCTGACATTTTTATCTTTCCATCCGGAGAGGATTTTATCCGCATACTGAAAACTTGGCTGTCCGGTAGAAAGGACAGTACGACTGCATGCTTCCTGAATGATATCCATGGTAAAGCCATAATCATTAAGCCAGGTGTTCATAAGGGAAATCTCTGTCTCAACCGGATTTCGGCCACTGATTCCCATTGCTTTAAAAATAGTGAAGTATTCTTTGGCATAACGGGAATTAGCTTCCTTGGCCATGGTAACAGTAGTGATTCCTTCCTCAGCCCATGCCATGGCAACGGTTTCTATGTAACGGATACTCTTGTGTCCTCGGCTGACACTGTATTCAATCAGATATTCGATCAGATCGGGTGAGAATTTCAATTCGTCATAGAAGAACAGGATCTTCTTCATCTCGGTAGGAGTGAGCGTTTTTCCGAGATATTGTTCTGCGATGTAGAGCAGCTGTACGATTTCGTCGTTTTGTTTTAGTTCTTTCACACGGTCAGGAGAGAGTGAAGAGGAAGATCTGCCGGCAGGTTTTGCAGGCTGCGGCTGTGGGGCAGATGTCTGTCTGGCTGCAGCATTTTCAGCAGATACTGTCTGAGCTGCCGGTTCAGAAGTTTCGTATCTTACAGGAGGCACATTCAGCGTAATGTCTGCAATATCTTCGCTGCTTCTGTAAGTAAGTGTCAGAAGCTTCTCTTTTTCCCAGTATTTCAGGGCACGGACAATATCTCTCTCTGTACAGAAAAAATGATCTGCCATCTGTGCCAGACTGAACGGCACAGATGTGTCAGAAAGAAGTCTCAGAAGATAAATATATACTTTTACAAATTCTCCGTTAGCTTCAGGCATGTAGTTATCTATGAAATTGTTGGTTAATACTGTTACCTCCGCACTGTGGGAATTCTGTAAGGTAATCATAGCCATGGTTCTTCACCCTCTTTCCTGATAATACCCTGAATTATAGCACAACATTTTTTAAAAGAGAATAGGTGATTTTTTTGTAAGGCTTCATCCACATTTAAATGTGGAAAATGTGGATAATGTGGAAAGTCGGAATTATATATACATTATGGGAAACTTGAAAAATGGCGATTTTTGGGGAAAAACGGCATGTTGTGGAGATGAAAAATGTCGAATTATGTTAAGTGACTTATACACATATAATTCCACATTAGAATGCGGGTAAAAATGTGTATAACAATGTGGATAATGTGGATAAGTACCTGAAACAGGCAGAAACACAGAAGACTTTAAGGGGGATAAATTGTTTATAACTTTATAATTAAATGCATAAAACAGCAGGTTATGAAAAAATAAAAAGGACGATTTCCAAAAGCAAATAGTATGCTTAAGGAAATCGCCCTGTTGCGTCCTGTGCGATTTTTTTCAGTTATTGCCTGATTCATAAAGAGAAATTCAGACAATAATATAGGAAATAATTATTTTCCAAGCAGATGTTCTCCGATGTTTACTACATCTCCAGCACCCATTGTGATGAGAAGATCGCCTTCCTGGCAATTGGAGAGGAGATAGTTCTCAATTTCGTCAAATGTCGGGAAGTATTCACAAGGTGTTCCAAGCTCCTGGATGCGTTTTTGCAGATCCTCGGAAGAGATACCCAGAGTATCTGTTTCTCTGGCTGCATAAATATCAGCAACTACTACGTGATCGGCCAGGCTGAGGGCTTTGGCAAATTCCGGAAGCAGAGCCTTGGTACGTGTGTATGTATGAGGCTGGAATACACACCATAATTTCTTATGGGGATAATTATGTGCTGCATGAAGAGTTGCCTCAATTTCTGTTGGATGATGTGCATAATCGTCTACGATAGTAACGCCTGCAACTTCTCCTTTATACTGGAAACGACGGTCTGTACCTGTGAAACTTCCCAGTCCCTTGATGATCACTTCCTCAGGAAGTTCCAGAAGATGACCAAGTGCGATAGAAGCCAGAGCATTGGAGACATTGTGAATGCCCGGTACCTTCAGGTAATAACTGCCAACTTTTACACCGTTACGCAGAACTGAGAAGGAAGCATGACCATATTTGTCATAAGTGATATCGGCTGCCTGATAGTCGGCATCATGCTCAAGACCATAAGTAATGACCTTGCATGGAAGATCACGTATGATATCCTCATATTTCGGTGTATCTGCATTGATGATCAGTGTGCCGTCAGCAGGAAGGAGCTCTGCGAAACGGCGGAAAGAATGACGGATATCATCAATATCCTTGAAGAAATCCAGATGATCTGCATCCATGTTCAGGATAATGCTGATTTTCGGGAAAAAGCTCAGAAAACTATTTGTATATTCGCATGCTTCTGTGACAAAAGTTTCAGATTCACCTACACGGATATTTCCGCCGATTGCAGGAAGAATTCCACCAACACTGATGGTCGGATCGCAGTTACCTGCAAGAAGAATATGAGATACCATAGATGTTGTAGTAGTTTTTCCATGTGTTCCGGAAATTGCGATCGGTGTGTCGTAATTTCGCATGATCTGTCCAAGAAGTTCTGCACGGGTAAGCATCGGAATACCTTTTTCTTTAGCACAGGCAAACTCCGGATTGTCAGGATGAATGGCTGCGGTATAAACGACTACATCTACACCTTCAGTAATGTTGGATGCACGCTGTCCGTAGTAGACAGTTGCTCCTTTTTTCTCAAGTGCCTGTGTAAGAGGGCTTGATTTGGCATCTGATCCTGAGATAACGAAATCCTCTCCCAGAAGAATTTCTGCCAGACCGCTCATACTGATTCCGCCGATGCCGATAAAATGTACATGCAGCGGTTTATGAAAATCTATCTGATACATTTTTAATCTCCTTAATAATAAATTTTATATAACTATTCGGCAGCCTGTTCAAAATCCTATTGTTCAATGGTAATTTTCAATGGAGTTTGACTCGTAATTGTGAGGGTACTTAATAGTTACATTTTATTTAGCTTATTATACTACCTGCGTCTTAAAATGAAAAGAACTTCTTTTAAGGCAGATACTGTCCGGGACGATTCGGAAATGTTTATTTTGTTCTAGGTAACGAAAATTTTGGTTTGTCTGTCTTGGAATTCTGGTACCGATTTTAGTTTCGCTGCGGGCAGGGAACAATAAAAAAATATGTTAATGATAAAAAAATACAAAAAATGACATCGGATATATAAAAAATGCATAATAATACAGAGGAAAAAACATACCTTAAAAGAAAAAACGTGTACAAAAATTATAAAAAAATTAAAAAAAGACAATAAAAATTGTAAATAATGTTCACTAATGGATTGAAGTGTGCTATAATTAAAAAATCATAATTACAACAAGAGGTGATTGCATGATTAAGAAAGAAATGATAGCCATGCTTTTAGCTGGCGGCCAGGGCAGCAGGCTGGGCGTACTGACAGAAAAAGTAGCAAAACCTGCAGTTGCTTTTGGCGGGAAATATCGTATCATAGACTTCCCCTTAAGTAACTGCATTAACTCGGGTATTGATACAGTAGGCGTATTAACACAGTATCAGCCACTTAGGCTTAATACACATATTGGCATCGGTATTCCGTGGGATCTTGACAGAAACGAAGGCGGTGTGACTGTACTTCCGCCTTATGAGAAGAGTACCAGCAGTGAGTGGTATACAGGAACGGCCAATGCGATCTTCCAGAATATGGATTACATGGAACAGTATAATCCGGATTATGTTCTGATTTTATCCGGTGACCATATCTATAAGATGGATTATGAAGTAATGCTTGATTTTCATAAAGCGAATAAAGCTGACGTGACAATCGCCTGTATGCCGGTACCAATTGAAGAAGCAAGCCGTTTTGGTATCATGGTAACAGATGACATGGGACGTATCACAGAGTTTGAGGAGAAACCTGAGCATCCAAGCAGCAATCTGGCATCCATGGGTATCTATATTTTCAGCTGGCCTGCTTTAAAAGAAGCACTGATGACTCTGAAGGACCAGAGCAGCTGTGACTTTGGCAAGCATGTTCTTCCATATTGTAAGGAGAAAGGTGAGAGACTTTTTGCCTATGAATATAATGGATACTGGAAGGATGTTGGAACACTTGGCTCCTATTGGGAAGCCAATATGGAACTGATCGATATTATTCCGGAATTTAATCTCTATGAAGAGTTCTGGAAGATTTATACAAAGGGAGATATCATCCCGCCTCAGTATATTTCAGCAGATGCAGTTACAGACAGATGCCTGATCGGTGAAGGTGCTGAGATTTACGGAGAAGTACATAATTCAGTAATCGGACCGAATGTTGTGATCGGAAAGGGCAGCGTGATCCGTGATTCCATTATTATGCGCAATTCCACCATTGGTGAAGGCGTGCAGATGGACAAGGCGATCATTGCGGAGGATGTTACGATCGGAAATAATGTTGTATTAGGATGCGGCGAAGAAGCACCGAACGTACTGAAACCGGCAGTTTATGCATTTGGAATCGCTACAGTGGGTGAGCGCAGCGTGATTCCGGATAACGTAAGGATCGGTAAGAATACAGCGATATCAGGAATTACAACTCCTGAAGATTATCCTGATGGTGAACTGGCCGGCGGACAGGTAATTGCAGCAAAGGACGGTGACGAATAATGAGAGCGATAGGTATTATTTTGGCAGGCGGTAATAATAACCGCATGAGAGAATTATCAAACAAGAGAGCGATTGCAGCGATGCCAATTGCCGGAAGCTACAGAAGTATTGACTTTGCGTTGAGCAATATGGCAAGTTCTCATATCCAGAAAGTTGCTGTTCTGACCCAGTACAATGCCCGTTCTTTAAATGAACATTTAAGTTCTTCAAAGTGGTGGGATTTTGGACGAAAACAGGGCGGACTTTTCGTGTTCACACCGACCATTACAAAAGAGAACAGTCTGTGGTATCAGGGAACAGCAGATGCTATTTATCAGAATCTGCAGTTCCTTAAGAACAGCCATGAGCCATATGTAGTGATCGCATCCGGAGACTGTGTCTATAAGATGGACTACAATAAAGTTCTGGAATATCACATTGCGAAGCGCGCAGATGTTACTGTGGTATGTACCACCTGTAATGATCCGAATGAGATTGAAAGATTTGGTGTTCTCCGCATGAACGAGGACTGCAGAATTGAAGAGTTTGAAGAGAAACCAATGGTTTCTTCTTATAATACAATTTCAACCGGTATTTATGTCATCCGCAGAAGACAGCTGATCGAACTTATTGAGAAAGCAGCTCAGGAAGGAAGACATGACTTTGTAAAGGATATTTTGATCCGTTATAAAAATCTTAAAAGAATTTATGGATATAAGATAGATACATACTGGAGTAATATCTCTACTGCAGAAGCATATTACAAAACAAATATGGATTTTCTGCAGCCGGAGATCAGAAATTATTTCTTTAAACAGGAACCAACAATTAAGACAAAGATCGATGATCTGCCGCCGGCAAAATACAATCCGGGAGCACAGGTTAAGAACAGCCTTGTTGCCAGCGGATGCATTATTAATGGTACGGTAGAGAATTCTGTTCTTTTCAAAGACGTATTTGTAGGAAATAACTGCGTTATCAAGAACTCCGTGATTTTAAACAATGTATATCTGGGGGACAATACACATATTGAGAACTGCATTGTTGAGAGCCGAGATACTATTCGTGCAAATTCGTACTTCTGCGGCGAGGGCGAAGTAAAGATTGTCGTAGAGAAAAATGAGAGATATGTATTATGATATCCAAGGGTTTAAAAGCCAAAAGTAAAAATGAAAAGAGTCGGATAGATTCGGTAAATCGAAAGGAGCTAATTATATCATGAATATTACTGACGTGCGCGTGAGAAAGGTAGCAAAAGAAGGGAAGATGAAGGCAGTTGTTTCTATTACAATTGACGATGAATTTGTAGTGCATGATATTAAAGTGATTGAAGGAGAAAAAGGTTTATTTATTGCAATGCCAAGCCGCAAAGCAACTGATGGGGAATACCGCGACATCGCGCATCCAATCAATTCTGCAACCCGTGACAGAATCCAGACTATCATTCTGGACAAATTTCAGGAAGTTATGGACGCAGAACCGGAAGAGGCTACAGCAGTTGAATGACCGGTGAGGAATAATCAGTAAAATCAAGAATGATGGGCACTGCTTCAAAGAGAAGCAGTGCCTTTTATATTGGAGAAATTGTCAGTGCACAAATATCAGAAGCTTTCTCTTATGTGGAATAATTATTTTGGATATGCCAGAGGAGTGATTATATATAAGGGTTGTATACAATGGGGGAAAATGTGAAATATTACGTAATTATTACAAAAGTTAATAAAAAGTGTTGCTTTTTTTACGAAATATGGTATACTAGCATTCAGATTAAGTAGAAAGGTGATTAATTTATGAAGAAAAAAGTTTTTTCATTACTGCTGGCTGGAATGCTTACTTTTTCCATGGGAACAACTGCATATGCAACAGAAGATGCGATCGCTGATATGCAGGCGCAGAAACAGGAAGCAGAAGCCGGACTTGCACAGGCGCAGGCAAATATCAGCAGCCTTGAGAGCAAGAAGCAGGAGCTGGAGAACTATCTGTCTGATTTAAATACACAGTATGAAGATCTGACCAATGAGATCTCAGATCTCAGCTTACAGGCTGGAGAGAAAGAGAATGAACTGAATCAGCTCCATACAGAATTAAAGAAAGCAAAGAAAGCATTAAACAAACAGTATGATGATATGAAACTTCGTATTCAGTACATGTATGAAAACGGAGGTACATCTGCGCTGACAACTTTACTGTCATCCAAAGACCTGGCTGAATTTCTTAACAATGCAGAGAGCGTTGCAAAGATTTCCCAGTATGACAGAAGTATGCTGGAAAAATGTGAAAATCTCCAGAATACGATAAAGGATCAGGAGAATACTGCAAAAGAAGAGAAAGCATCTATTGATGAACTTCTTGCAGAGAGAGCATCCAAACAGCAGGAAGTTCAGAACCTTGCAGCAAGTACAAGCGACAATATTTCCTCATATGTAAACCAGATCAGTGCCAGCCAGGAAGAGGCGGCAGCATTGACAGCAGAGATTAATAATGCAGATAACAGCATTGCCCAGCTGGTACAACAGGCAGAAGAGGAAAAAGCAGCCAGGGAAGCAGCTCAGGCGAAAGCAGAGGCAGAAGCTCAGGCAGCACAGGAACAGGCATCTGAAGACAGTTCAGAGTCTGAGTCTTATGATACAGATTCTTCAGATGAGGCATCTTCTGAAGATACTACTTATGAGGAGTCTGATTCTGAAGATTCCTACAGTGAAGACAGCGATTCTTCCTATGACGAAAATACAGACACCAGTAATTCAGAAGATACATCTGACAGTTCTGCATCAGATGACAGCCAGTCATCTTCAGAAGCTTCAAGTTCCAGCCAGGGAAAATATCTTGGTAATTTTACACTGACTGCATACTGTAACTGTGCACAGTGCTGCGGTACAGCAGGTAATCTGACCGCCAGTGGAACAGTTCCGACAGCAGGACGTACAGTAGCTATGGCAGGTGTTCCATTCGGGACACAGCTTCTGATCAATGGAAATGTTTACACAGTAGAGGATCTGGGAACGCCTTACGGACATGTAGATATCTACTGTAACAGTCATTCTGAAGCATTGAGTTTCGGACTTCAGTCAGCAGATGTTTATCAGCTGAACTAATTGATAAAAGATATTCTGATTAAAAGAACTCTGGTCAAACAGGGTTCTTTTTGTGTTTTCTACAAAGGCGTCCGCCTTGTATATTCAGATGCATAATGATAGAATTATTACTACGGTCGGTGCTAAACGTGTGCCACTGGCACACAGCACTTTCATTATATATTGTAAAATATTATGGAGATAAAATATGAGGATTTGTGGCTTTAATAAAACAACATTACTGGATTATCCCGGAAAAGTAGCCAGCACCATATTTTTGGGAAGCTGTAATTTCCGCTGTCCATTCTGCCAGAACAGTATATTGGTAACAGCACCCGGAGAACAGCCGGACTATAGTCAGGATGAGCTGTTGGCATTTCTGCGAAAGAGAAAAGGAATTCTGGATGGGGTCTGCATTTCTGGAGGAGAGCCGACGTTATCTGATGATCTGGAAGAATTTTTGAGAAAAATTAAAGAGTTGGATTATGCTATCAAACTGGATACTAATGGTTCACGACCGGAGATTGTGAAACATCTGGCGAAAGAAGGCCTGATCGACAAGGTTGCCATGGATATTAAGGCCTGTCCGGATAATTATATGAATCTGACGGGAATTGAGAAACCGGATATGGACAGTATCTTTGAAACAGTAGATTTTCTGCTTCAAGGAACTCTTGAGTATGAATTTCGAACTACAGTGGTCAGAGAACTGCACACACAGCAAGATTTTGAAGAAATTGCTCAGTGGCTTAAAGGTGCCAAAGAATATTATCTCCAGGCTTATAAGGACTCTGACGGAGTCCTCAAGCCGGGATATGGAAGTTATACTTTTGAAGAACTTCAGAGCTTTCAGAAGATTCTTCAAAGGACAATTTTATCTGTGGGAATCAGGGGCATCGATTAAGCGATACCAGTACCCCCCGCGGGCTTTGGGTATCTCTACATAGTTGCTTTCCTTGAAATAAGGAAAACCAAACATGTTTGCCATAAAACGCTCCTGCTGATTATATCCTCCCGGAACTCCCAGAATGTACTGTCCATTATTTCTTTGTCCCAAAAGCAAATGACCGAAATTATAATGTCCATACTGAATAAAACGGTTATTGCGCAGTGCGCAGTAGTGACGAGGGAAACGCTTCAGGTCATTGAGATGTATTTTCCATGCAGCAGCCAGTTCACCATCTGAGAATGGTGAGAATGTGGCAGCTGGTTTTGGGGTTACGGAAGCCTGAGATTTTATTTTTTCTGAGACTATAGGCGATGCAGATTCTTGTTCAGATTCATCATGAGGTGTAAATGTCGGTGTATCAGTATTTTCGGAAATATTGTCAGGCAGTGATGCTTCCATGTTTTTAGAAGGCACTGTAGGTACAGCTGCTTCTATGTTATTTTCATTTGGATTATAGACAATAGTTTGTGCGTTATCTGCAGCTTCATCAGGTATTGAAAATTCTTGTATAGTGGCAGTGGCAGGAGAATTCGCCATATCAGAAGACCTGTCGATAATTAAGTCTGCATTTGGCATATTGGAAGCAGAGCTGTTTTTACTTGTTTCGTTAGCGGGTACATCTGGTGATTGTGCGTTCTTTTCTGCGGCAGGAATAGGTTTCAGTTCTCGGAAGTTTTCCGGTCGGATAGGCTGGTCATCCCACTCAGTGCCAAAGAAACCGCCTGTATCTGTGACGATGATCATTCCGCCCATTTTGCCAATCGAAACGCCGGACGAATTCATATTCATTGCATCTGTGGTGATCAGACATTCCACAACTTCTTTTTCGGTTTCGCAATTGTCCAGCAGAATTCCATTGATTAATCCATCCTTTCGGGTAAACCCGTAAACTTTGCATCCGATATCTTCAGGCAGTCCCTGACAATGCAGATGTACTTCTACAGAACATTGCTGGTCCTTCACCTCAACTTTAATGAAACCACAATTACTGCCTTTTTTTCCGTTTTCATAGTCATATACATATGCGATAAAACGCCGATATCCAGCCAAAATCTTTCCTCCGTAAAACCAGATTCAATAATGTATATGACCTTTACAAAAAAATATTCGAAAAAATATAAAAAATTGGAAAAAATCTATTGACAAACTGCAATTTTATTAATATAATATCACTTGCATTGACGAAGCGTGGCTCAGTTTGGTAGAGCGCTGCGTTCGGGACGCAGAGGTCGTGGGTTCGAATCCCGTCGCTTCGACTAGCGTAAGAAAGCCTGGAAATGATAAGTTTCCAGGCTTTTTTGTTGTGCGTTGCAGAGTCATAGCTGAATTAATATTAGTTAAAAACTTTTAAAAGAATTTTGTAATCTATTTTGTGTATGTATTAATCCTCCGGTTATGGTATAATTAAAAACAATATGGACAATTTTTACTGACGGTAAAAAGTTTGACCATAAATATATTGTAACAGGAGAATACAAAAGTGAAAAAGAAAAAGTTAGCAATTGTTCTGGCAGTAGTGCTGGCAGCTTCTCCGACGCTTTCAGCAGCAGGTGCAGAATTTTCCAACGGTGAAGAAACAACAGTAGAGGCAGGGGCAGAAGATCTGTTTTCAGCAGGAGAGGAAGGAAATACGAAAGAAGAAAGTACAGATTTTTATGTGCCAGAAGATGAAGCACCTACAGCAGGATATGTATGGGGCCAATATTGTGCTGCTACAAGTATCAAGATTAAAACAAAACCCAATAAGACAAAATTTTGGAGAGGGATTGATATTGGCAGCCAATTTGATCTTGACGGTATGACTGCAGAAGTGACATATGAAGATGGAGAAACAGCTACAATCACGGGAGGTGCGTATGGAGATGAGCGTGAAAATACGTATAGAATAGTTTGCACATCTGTTGATACAGGTGAGGAAGTTACAGATTATGAAAATATAAGTGCAGGAAATTATAATCTGTCCATTGTCAGCGGAAATGGTGTAAGCAGTGATTTAGTTCCAATCAAGATAGCGCTTCCAGAGGAAGCGCCTGAATTAAGGCAGAGTTCGTCTAAACAATGCACTACAACTGTAGAGACAGAAGATGGAAGAGCTGTTGCAAAGATTAATACACAGTATGGTACAGGATGCAAAATAACATCACCGGATGTAGATGAGGTAGACATTTATGATTCTGAGTTTAATTGGGTTACCCGCTCTGAACTGGAAGAGGGAACTACTTATTATGCGGTAATATGTACAACGGCAAAAAATGCGACTTTTAACGTAGAGTATCCCAGTGAAATTGTATCTCTGGAATTTTTAAAAGAACCTACATGCAAGTTTGTATATGAAGGAACAGAACCATATAACAAATTTTATTTGCCTGGCGGTCAAATTAAAGTAACATATGCCAGCGGAACAACTGAGATTTTGTCAACGGGAGAATCACAGGTAACTAAGTTCGGAAATCTGCTTGAAGCCGTGTGCGATTGGAATGATGGTTCCGGTTCCGATTATTATGGCGGTCATCCTCCTGTGGGAACGTACAATGTATATTATAGAATAAAAGATACAGACAAAGAAGTGTGCATAAAAAATATAGAAGTAAAACCGGTAGAGGAAATACCGGAAGTCAATGTAAAAGGTTTGACTGTAACAAATTGTACGGGAAATAAACATGCATGGATCAGATTGAAAACAGGTGCAACTGGAAAGTGTAAAATTGCAATTTCAGATGGATATTATATAAATGTATATGAATACCAAAGAGAGCTTCGCTCAATGAAGGAGTCTTATGAGTATGGCGGATATAATGGAGATGAAATTGAATTTGCACCGAATACTATTTACTATCTGATGGCAGATGATGTAAAAAAAGATGAAGTAACATTTACAATTACTTCAGACGATCAGCCTTTGCCACAGATCAGTGAAGGAGAAATTTCAATATCTTCGGAATGCATATACACAGGAGATGAAGTGACTCCGGCTGTAACTGTAATCTATGCGGGAACAAAGCTAAAAGAAGGTGAAGATTATACAGTTTCTTATATTGACAATGTAGAAATGGGAACGGCTGCTGCAGTGGTTACCGGAAAAGGAAAATATGGCGGTGAAGTAGTAAAAACTTTCAAGATTGTTCTTGGAAAACCGGAAATTACTTCTCTGACAGAAACGAATGATAAGAATGTGTTGATTAAATGGTCAGAAGTTTCCGGTGCAGACGGATATTATGTTTGGCGTTCAGATGGAATAGCATGGGAAAAACTTAATGATACTTATAAAAATGTTTATACTGATGATAGTGTGCAGCTGGGATCTACATATACCTATAAAATAGAAGCATATACTTTTAGTGAAACCCATACAGAGTCAGAAGAAAAAAGTATAACAATTTCTGCAAAACCGACAGAAATTCCGACTCCGGAGCCGGAGTTGAAGGATATTTCTAATTGCGAAATTTCATTCCCTTCTCAGGTAGTATGCACAGGGGAAGCACTCACTCCGTCTGTAGAAGTAATCTATAATGATAAAAAGCTGAAAGTAAATGAAGATTATATAGTTCGTTATGAGAATAATACAGATTTGGGGACAGGATATATTCACATCTGGGGAACAGGAAATTATACAGGTTTTATTGAGAAAACTTTTAAAATCATTCTTGCAACTCCTGAATTAACAGTTTCTACAACAGACGATTTACATGTGAAACTTTCCTGGACTTCAGTTCCAAAGGCACAGAAATACAAAATTTACAGTATAGAAGAAAGTGAATGGGGAAACTGGCAGGAAATAAAGCTGCTTTCCGGGGACCAGACAGAATATGTAGATCAGACTACAACAAGAGGAGGAACGTACAGCTATAAAGTATGCCCGATCATTCCGTATACAAATGATGATGGCCCTTTTTCTGAGGTGAAAACAGTAACAATTCCAATCGACTCTTCTTCCGTGCTTGGCACTCCTGTTCTTCTGAAGGCAGAACAGGTTGAAAATACAGCGGCTGTAAAGTTTGAGTGGACAAAAGTTGAAGGTGCAGATGGATATGATATTTATGTAAAATCAACAGGTCAGAATGGTGAAGAAACATGGGGAAGAATTGCGCGAGTTACAAATTCTCTTGAATACACATATGAAAGCAGAGCTATCAGAGAAGGTGTGACATTCTCTTATAGAATGCGTGCATATATATCTGGAGCAGTAAGGGATGGATACAGCTATCCGTCAGAGATAAAGACAGTAGCGATTAAATCAGTGATTACTCCGCCTTCACCGACTCCAACAGAGAAACCATCGCAGAAACTGCAGACTCCAGTTATTAGTGCAGCTGGGTTATCTGGAATGAACTGTGTGAAACTTACTTGGAAAAAAGTAACAGGTGCGCAGAAATATTATATTTACAGGAGTACAGATGGAAAAAAGTGGGAGACTGTAACTTCAACAAAGGCAACGACATATACAGATACAAACTTAAAGAAGGGAATTACTTATATTTATAAATTACGTGCATATTCAACAAAGGCAAATCCAAGTAAGTATAGTTCCTATTCCAAAACAAAATCTGTATTGGTACCTTTGATGCTTGGTAAACCATCATTGACAGTAGTTAAATCCGGAACAAAAGATTTGAAGCTGATTTGGAAAAGGGTTACAAATGCTCAAAAATATGTGATCTATCGTTACGACAAAAATAAATGGGTAAAAATTAAAACAGTAGGTTCAGGTACATTAAGTTATATTGATAAAAATAAGAAAAAAGGAACTACATATAGATATAGAATACGTGCATACTCATCCAAAGCAGCGCCTAATAAATACAGTGCGTATTCAACCACGAAATCTATAAAACGTTAAAATTCAGTCGAACGGATAAAGTATTTTCCTTGTGGCTTGCTTATAAACCCCGGAAATTTTGTATATAATACAAGTTTTCGGGGTTTTCCGTATAAAGAAAAGTAAAAAAGAATATTCGATTATTGAAAATTTGAAGTATATTATAGTTGATTTTAAAAAGTATTTTTGCTATTGTTAAAGCATCTGATAAGTGGTATGTCTGGAATGAATGTTCCGGGCTATTTTTATGTGAAATGTAAAGCTGCTAATATTGAAGGCAGCGGGGTATAAGTTATATGGTATGTTCATTTTGAACAGGTTTCGGCAATAACAGAAAGGAAGGCAGAAGTTGACAGATCAGGAACGTTTTATGAAAGAAGCCATCCGTCAGGCGAAGAAGGCGGAAGCTCTGGAAGAGGTACCGATTGGCTGTGTGATCGTATATGAAGGTAAGATCATTGCGCGCGGTTACAATAGAAGAAACACGGATAAAAATACACTTTCTCATGCTGAGTTGAATGCAATCCGCAAAGCAAGCAAAAAGCTTGGTGACTGGCGGCTGGAAGGGTGTACGATGTATGTAACACTGGAACCGTGTCAAATGTGTTCGGGAGCTCTTGTTCAGTCCAGAATTGATGAAGTGGTAATTGGATGTATGAATGCTAAGGCTGGATGTGCAGGATCTGTTATGAATCTCCTGCAGGTAGATGGCTTTAATCATCAGGTAAAGATTACACAGGGAGTTCTGGAAGAAGAATGTTCTGCAATGTTGTCTGATTTTTTCAGAAGACTTCGTGAGAAAAAGAAACAGGAAAAAGCAATCAGAAAAGCAGAACGGGAGAAACTTGAAAATCAGCAAAATTCAAAAGAGGAAGATAAATAATGAGTAAAGATACGACAAATGATATGACCGTCGGAAATCCGGTGAGCCTGATCATAAAATTTATGATTCCTATGTGCCTGGGAAATCTTTTCCAGCAGTTTTATAACATTGCGGATTCTATTGTTGCCGGAAAATTTATCGGTGTGAATGCACTTGCGGCGATTGGAAGTACCGGTTCCCTGATGTTTTTTGTGACTGGTTGGTTAAATGGACTTTGCAGTGGATTTGCGATTATTATAGCTCAGATGTTTGGTGCCAAAAAATTTGACAGAATGCGACATTATGTTGCGATGTCCATTTATCTGATGGCAGCGTTTTCTATTGCGATGACAATAGGATTCAGTATTGCAAATAAACCGATTCTGCACCTGATGAATTCACCGGAAGAAGTGTTCAGTGACGTAACTGCATACATGGGAATTATATATGCAGGACTTATTATTACAGGAGCATATAATGCACTTGCTGCATTTTTGCGTGCGTTGGGTGATTCCAAATCACCATTATATTTTCTGATTATTTCGGCTGTGATCAATGTGATTCTGGATGTCATATTTATTGCGTTTTTTGGAATGGGAGTAGAAGGATGCGGCTATGCTACAGTAATTGCACAGGGGATTTCTGCTGTATGCTGCCTGATTTATATTGTAAAAAGATTTCCAATCCTTCACCTGGAACGAAAGAACTTTGAAATATCCTGGGATAGTTTTGGAAGACTTCTCAAGCTTGGAATCCCTATGGGGCTGCAGTTCTCCATTACGGCAATCGGAACCATTATTGTCCAGAGTGCCGTTAATATTTATGGGCCTGTACATATGGCCGGATTTTCAGCGGCGGGCAAAATTCAAAATATTTTTGCTACAGTATTTACATCGTTTGGTGCGACTATTGCAACTTATGTGGGACAGAACCGCGGTGCGGGAAAGATGGATCGTGTGAAACAGGGGGTGCGTTATACACAGTTAATGATCTGGGGATGGAGCATTTTTGTTATGTTTTTGATGTTTTTCTTTGGAAAATATCTGACATATCTTTTTGTGGATCCATCAGAGCAGGATGTGGTAAAAGTTTCTGTTACCTATTTCAGGACAGTATTCTGGGCTTATCCATTTCTTGGAAGTATTTTCCTGTACAGGAATACTTTGCAGGGAATGGGATATGGACTTGTGCCGATGCTTGGCGGTGTATTTGAATTGGTGGCGAGAACCGGAATAGTTGTGCTGATCGCAGGACGAACTTCTTTTGCAGGAGTGTGTATGGCTGATCCTACTGCATGGATTGCAGCATTGATACCACTGGTTCCATATTATTTTCATGTGATGAAGAAATACAAAAACAGAGGCAGGATACAGGCAGTAGAGGATTAAATGGAATTAAAAAAGCATTCGGGAAAATGATCAACAGATCAGATCCGGAATGCTTTTTGTTATATATAACTTAAATCATGAATATTCTCTTTTTGCGCGCCGCACCTCGGAATGGTTCCACAGACGTTACCTCTACAGTTAACTCAGCCCAGGCACCCTTACGGCACACAAGAGCTTCTGCTTAGTGCTGCTACATTCCTGTCCTGACACGGTTCACAGATTCCTGTTGCGTAAGACCCAAACGTCAACGCCACTTATAAAGGGCAGCTCCACAGAATTCAAGCCTCAGATTGGCATCACCCCTGCTGTAGCGGATTGCAGGTACAGGGCACCGCTATCTCCCCGGCTGCGCACTCTTGATTATATAGGTGGAAGACGCTTTTGTCAAGAATAAAAGTGTTCCTAAGCATAGAGTAAACAGTAGTACAAAAGTTTTCCAACACTATTGTGTGAAAACTATAAATATTATATAATAAATAGAAATAAACTATCTTTATTCTGGAAACAGATATGTTATAGTGTTGCAGCTTGTTTACAGACGGCAACCCATGAAGATACGGCGTGTCTTGCAGCAGATATTGATAATTGTTAAAACACAGAAATGGAGGATACTATCATGATTAAAAGAATAGGTATGCTTACCAGCGGCGGTGACTGTCAGGCACTTAATGCTACTATGCGAGGAGTAGTAAAGGGACTGACCAACAATGTGGATGAATTGGAAGTTTATGGATTTGATGATGGATATAAAGGACTGATCTATGGCAAATACCGTATGCTTACAGCCAAGGACTTTTCCGGAATTCTGACACAGGGCGGTACTATCCTTGGAACTTCCAGACAGCCGTTTAAGCTGATGCGTGTTCCGGATGAGAATGGTCTGGATAAAGTTGAGGCAATGAAGCAGACCTATTATAAGCTTTGTCTTGACTGTCTGGTAATCCTTGGAGGAAACGGAACCCAGAAGACGGCCAATCTTCTGAGAGAAGAAGGATTAAATATCATTCATCTTCCAAAGACTATTGATAATGATATCTATGGAACGGACATGACATTTGGTTTTCAGAGCGCAGTAAACATTGCTACAAACGCTATTGACTGCATCCATACTACAGCATCTTCACACGGACGTGTATTTATAGTGGAAATTATGGGGCACAAAGTAGGAAGCCTGACGCTTCATGCAGGTGTTGCCGGCGGCGCAGATATCATCCTGATTCCTGAAATTCCGTACGATATTAAGAAAGTTACAGCAGCAATCCAGAAGCGTGCCAAAGCAGGCAAACGTTTTACGATTCTTGCAGTTGCGGAAGGTGCGATCTCTAAAGAAGATGCAGAGCTTCCAAAGAAGAAATATAAAGAGAAACTGGAAGCCAGAGCAAAGAAATATCCATCAGTTTCTTACGAGATTGCAGATCAGATTTATAAAGAAATCGGAAGTGAAGTACGTGTTACAGTACCTGGACATACACAGAGAGGCGGAGAGCCGTGCCCGTATGATCGTGTTCTTTCCACAAGAATCGGTGCAGGTGCGGCACAGGCGATCATTGATGGCGCTTACGGCATAATGATCGGTGTGGTAAATGGCAAGATTAAACGTGTACCTCTTGAAGAATGTGCAGGCAAACTTAAGATGGTATCACCAAAAGACCAGCTGGTACAGGCTGCTAAGCAGATTGGCATCAGTTTTGGTGATTGATAACGAAACAGTACTTGACTCAAAGATACCTTTTCATATAAGATACAAGAGTATGCAAAAAAAGACCGCCGCGGGAATTTTTTCCGCGGCGGCTGTGATAATAAGATAGGAGATTGTTCATGAGTTACACTGCTCTTTACAGAAAATTCAGACCGGATAATTTCGCAGATGTCAAAGGACAGGATCACATTGTGACCACCCTGACAAATCAGATCAAGCATAATCGTATTGGTCATGCCTATCTGTTCTGCGGAACCAGAGGTACCGGTAAAACAACAGTAGCAAAGATTCTGGCGAAAGCAGTCAACTGTGAACATCCCGTAAATGGCAGCCCCTGCAATGAATGTGCCATGTGCAAAGCAATCCAGGCAGGAACTGCAATGAATGTGATCGAAATTGATGCTGCATCCAACAACGGTGTAGACAATATCAGAGAGATCAGAGAAGAGGTTTCCTACCGTCCAACAGAAGGCAAATACAAAGTATACATCATAGACGAGGTTCATATGCTTTCCGTAGGTGCATTCAACGCCCTGCTAAAAACGCTGGAAGAACCGCCGTCTTATGTTATGTTTATCCTTGCAACAACAGAGGCGCATAAAATTCCTATTACAATCCTGTCCAGATGTCAGAGATATGATTTCCACAGGATCACCATAGACACGATCGCAGCCAGACTGGATGAACTGCTTAGAGTTGAAGGTATAGAAGCTGAGGAAAAAGCAGTCCGCTATGTAGCGAAAGCCGGAGATGGTTCCATGCGTGATGCGCTCAGTCTTCTCGACCAGTGCATTGCTTTTTATCTGGGTCAGGAACTTACCTATGATAAAGTTTTGGAAGTTCTGGGGGCCGTTGATACTGAAGTGTTCAGCAAACTTCTGCGAAAAGTAATCCAGGGAGATGTGACAGGTTCCATCCATATCCTGGAGGAACTGATCGTAGGCGGAAGAGAGCTGAGCCAGTTCGTAGGCGATTTTACCTGGTATATGCGAAACCTTCTTCTGGTAAAGACTTCTGAGAATCCGGAGGAGGCTATTGATGTTTCTTCTGAGAATATGAAGCTTCTGAAAGAAGAAAGCACTATGCTGGATGTGGAGACATTGATGCGTTATATACGTATTTTCTCTGATCTTTCCAATCAGATCCGCTATGCCACTCAGAAACGAGTTCTGGTAGAGATCGCACTGATCAAACTCTGCCGTCCTGCAATGGAGACAAATCTAGATTCTGTTCTGGACAGACTGCGTGTGCTGGAACAGCGGATGGATGAACGCCCGGTGCAGCAGGTAATTGTGCAGCAGGGAGCATCTGGTGCGGAAGAAATATCAGGCGCAGTCGGTTCGGCGGCAGTTAAGAAGGCTCCTGCAAAAGCAGCACCTGAAGATCTGCAGAAGATTGTAGCAGGCTGGCGGGTGATCACAGGACAGACAACAGGGATGTTCAAACAGATGCTTCAGAAATCAGTTCCAAAGTATAATGGAGAAACGGGAGAGCCGATCCTTTATGTGGAATTTCAGGATTTCCTGGGCCAGTCATATGTAGATAATCCGGAGGCAAAAAAGGAACTTCAGGATATTATCGCTGCCCAGACAGGAAAGACTGTAGAGATTCAGATGTTGGTAGCAAATCAGCACCAGCATACGAACCTGGCAAATATCACGGTGGATCAGGCAATCAGAGACAATATCCATATGGATGTTGTGATAGAAGAAGATCCTGATGAACCACAGGAATAGGGATATTTATCGGTGCAGAAAATGAATTGTGAATATCTGCCTGATCAGGATTGACAGGTTTGGGATTCAGCGGCCTTAAGGGTGGTTATTTTTGAAACCTGACAACGCATAAAAGAAATATAGCAAGAATATAGAAAACAAGGAGGATACCACAAATGGCAAAACGTGGAGGATTCCCGGGAATGGGTATGCCGGGAAATATGAATAATCTTATGAAACAGGCGCAGAAAATGCAGCGCCAGATGGAAGAGAACCAGAAAGCTCTTGAGGAGAAAGAATTTACAGCAACAGCAGGAGGCGGAGCTGTAGAAGTAACGATTTCCGGTAAGAGAGAAGTGACAAAAGTAAAACTTCAGGAAGAAGTAGTAGATCCGGACGATATCGAAATGCTGGAAGATCTGATCGTAGCGGCTACAAACGAAGCGCTTCGTAAGGTTGAAGAAGAATCTGCAGCAGTTATGTCTAAACTGACCGGCGGTCTGGGCGGACTTGGTGGAGGACTTCCATTCTGATGGAATACTACAGCAGTCATATCAACAAGCTGATCGAGCAGCTTTCCCATCTTCCGGGAATCGGTGCAAAATCAGCACAGAGACTGGCATTTCATATCATGAATATGCCAAAAGACCAGGTAGAACAACTTACCTCATCCATTGTCAACGCCAGAGAGAATGTACAGTATTGTAAATGCTGTTATACTCTTACAGATAAGGAAATCTGTCCGATCTGCAGCAATGACAAGCGAGACCATTCCGTGATCATGGTAGTAGAGAATACCAGAGATCTTGCTGCTTATGAAAAAACCGGCAAATTTGATGGCGTTTATCATGTGCTTCACGGCGCAATCTCACCAATGCTCGGAATCGGGCCGGATGATATTAAGCTGAAAGAGCTTATGCAGCGCTTGACTAAAGATGATGTAAAAGAAGTGATTGTTGCCACTAATTCCAGTCTGGAAGGCGAGACAACAGCCATGTACATTAGCAAATTGATCAAACCGACCGGGATTAAAGTTAGCAGAATTGCCAGCGGTGTTCCGGTAGGCGGAGACCTGGAATATATTGATGAAGTAACTCTGCTTCGTGCTCTTGAGGGACGAGTAGAGCTATAATGCAAAGGAGGAGTCTTTTTGCCAAAAAAGAAAGCAACTTCTTCTGATGTGGCCAGAAAAGCCGGAGTTTCTCAGGCAACGGTTTCTATGGTTCTGAATAAGAAATATAATGTTTCTTTTTCAAGAGAGACTGTAGACAGGGTAGAACAGGCTGCCAGAGAATTAGGCTATCAGCTTCCAGGCCGCAAAAACAAAAAAGACAGCAAGAAGGAAAAACTGATCGTTGTCTTTTGCCCCACTCTTACCAGTCCATACTACGTGCTTCTGCTCCAGGGGGTAGAGGCAGTAGCTAATAAGCAGGGTTACGGTGTTTTTATCTGCAATACGCAGAGAGATGCCCGCCTTGAGGAGAAATATCTTCGGATGATGCACACCATTCAACCTCAGGGGATTATCTACAGCTGTAATCCGAATCCGGATTTTCAGCGGCAGGTAGAGGAACTGGCGCAGACGATTCCCCTTGTTATTATCAGCAACAAGGAGAAAACCACCACAGTAGACGCTATTAATCAGGACAATACAGTGGTAGGAAAAATGATGGCCAGACATTTGCTTGATCTGGGACACAGAGATGTGGCATTTATTACTCCGCCGCTGACCAGAAGACAGTGGCAGAGAAGCAAGCGTGTAAACGGTTTTGTAAAGGAATTTGAAAAGGAAGGCCTGAAGGAGCATGTGATCATCAAGGCTGCGGATGAGTCCATTGATTCCAGGATACCCCGGATGGATACGGAGTATTCTATGGGGTATCAGCTTACAATGGAACTTCTGCAGGAAGGCAGACAGTTCACTGCTATTGCCGGTCAGAATGACATGATGGCAATCGGCGCACTGGATGCGCTTCATGAGGCAAAGGTTCATGTGCCGAAAGATGTGTCAGTCATCGGATGTGATAATATTTTTTATTCCAGTATCCGCAGGATTTCCCTTACAACTATCGATCATTTCGTAGCATTGAAAGGCCAGGATGCATGTGATATCATTCTGCGTAAGATTGATACCAGGGAAAGAGCCCTGACAGACTCAGCACCTATCAGTCTTTACAATATTGAATATACGCCAGAGCTTATATCCAGGCGAACAACCGGATATGCAAGAACCCGGAAGAACCCTGCCGGGAAAATTAATTAAATACGCCATACGAAATTATTAATAATAATTTGGAACTTCAGAGCAGATCTGAAAATGAGATATCCTGTAGAAATCTGTACAAAATGCGGATTGACAATCCTTTCACAAGAAAATGTGAATTAATAAAAAATATAATTATTAATAGAAAAATTATTAATAATTTTTTGGGTGCTTGACCTTCCCGAGAACTTTGATATAATGAAATCATCAAATCAAATGAACGCTTATGTGAGCAAAAATCAGGAGGGTTAAGAACATGAAATTTTTTATTGACACAGCCAAAGTAGAAGATATTAAAGCAGCTAACGATATGGGAGTAATCTGTGGTGTTACTACAAACCCATCCCTTATCGCAAAAGAAGGAAGAGATTTCAACGAAGTAATCAAAGAAATCACATCTATCGTAGACGGACCGATCAGCGGCGAAGTTAAAGCTACAACAACAGACGCTGAAGGAATGATCAAAGAAGGCCGTGAGATCGCAGCAATCCATCCAAACATGGTTGTTAAGATCCCTATGACAGTAGAAGGTCTGAAAGCAGTTAAAGTTCTTTCTGCAGAAGGAATCAAAACAAACGTTACTCTGATCTTCACAGCTAACCAGGCACTTCTTGCTGCAAGAGCTGGTGCAACATATGTTTCTCCATTCCTTGGAAGACTCGATGACATTTCCACAAGAGGTGTTGACCTGATCCGTGAGATTGCTGAGATCTTCGAAGTAGCAGGAATCGAAACAGAGATCATCGCAGCAAGCGTTAGAAATCCGATCCATGTAACAGACTGCGCACTTGCTGGTGCTGACATTGCAACTGTTCCATACAGCGTAATCGTACAGATGACAAAGCATCCTCTGACAGATGCAGGTATCGAGAAATTCCAGAAAGATTATAAAGCAGTATTCGGCGAATAAGGAGAATTTACCATAATGGAAAAATTAGAACTTCAGAAAATTGCAAACGAAGTCCGTAAAGACATCGTTACAGCAGTACATGCTGCAAAAGCAGGACATCCGGGCGGATCTCTGTCTGCAGCAGATGTATTCACATATTTATATTTTGAAGAAATGAACATTGATCCGAAAGATCCTAAGAAAGCTGACCGTGACCGTTTCGTACTTTCCAAAGGCCACACAGCACCAGGATACTATTCTGCACTTGCAGAAAGAGGATTTTTCCCGAAAGAAGACCTGAAGACTCTTCGTCATCTGGGATCTTATTTACAGGGACATCCGGATATGAAACATATCCCGGGCGTTGATATGTCCAGCGGTTCTCTTGGACAGGGAATCTCTGCAGCAGTAGGTATGGCACTTTCTGCAAAATTAAGCAACGAGAGCTACCGTGTCTACACCTTATTAGGTGACGGTGAAATTCAGGAAGGCCAGGTTTGGGAAGCTGCTATGTTCGCAGGCCACAGAAAACTGGACAACCTTGTAGTGATCGTAGATAACAACGGACTTCAGATCGATGGTAAGATTGACGATGTATGTTCTCCATACCCGATCGATAAGAAATTTGAAGCATTTAACTTCCATGTAATTAACGTTGCAGACGGAAATGATATGGATCAGTTAAAGGCAGCTTTTGATGAAGCTAAGGCTACCAAAGGAATGCCTACAGCAATTATTATGAAAACTGTAAAAGGAAAAGGCGTTTCCTTTATGGAAAACCAGGCCGGATGGCATGGCAAAGCTCCGAATGACGAGCAGTATGCACAGGCAATGGCAGACTTAGAAAAGGTAGGTGAAGCATTATGTCAGAAGTAAAGAAGATCGCAACAAGAGCAAGCTACGGTGCTGCACTGGTTGAATTAGGTAAGAAACATGACAACCTGGTCGTTCTGGACGCTGACCTTGCTGCAGCTACTCAGACAGGTATGTTCAAAAAAGAATTTCCGGAACGTCACATCGACTGCGGTATTGCTGAGTGCAATATGATGGGTATCGCTGCAGGTCTGGCTACAACAGGAAAAGTTCCTTTTGCCAGCACATTTGCTATGTTTGCAGCAGGACGTGCTTTTGAGCAGGTTCGTAACTCTATCGCATATCCGAAGATCAATGTAAAGATTGGTGCTACTCACGGCGGAATCTCTGTAGGTGAAGATGGTGCAACACATCAGTGCTGTGAAGACTTCGCGCTTATGAGAGCAATTCCGGGAATGGTTGTTGCATGCCCTTCTGATGATATCGAAGCAAAAGCTATGGTAGAAGCAGCTTACGAGCATGTTGGACCTGTATATATGAGATTTGGACGTCTGGCAGCTCCTGTCATCAATGACAGACCAGATTATAAATTTGAATTAGGTAAAGGTATCGTACTTCGTGAAGGAAAAGACCTTACTATCATCGCAAACGGTCTTTGTGTAGCTCCTGCTCTTGAAGCAGCAGAGAAGCTTGCGGCAGACGGTGTAGATGCAAAAGTGATCAACATTCACACAATCAAACCTCTCGATGAAGAACTTGTAGTTGCAGCAGCCAAAGAAACAGGCAAAGTTGTAACTGTAGAGGAACATTCTGTAATCGGCGGACTTGGCGGCGCTGTATGCGAGTGCCTGTCTGAGAAAGCACCTGTACCTGTAAAACGTATCGGTGTAAACGACGTATTCGGTGAATCAGGCCCTGCTGTAGCTCTTCTTGAGAAATACGGCCTTGATGCAGAAGGCATCTACAAACAGATCAAAGAATTTGTATAATTCAGGATTCCCTGTGTGATGGTATCTGCCAGAGAAATCACAGTAGACAGGCGTGTTGTCTGAAGTGTTAACTGCTCCAGAAGTCCTGCGATGTTTACGATTCCTGTAATATGAATATCACCCACAGGGGGAAGTTCTTTTTGGACTCCGGCACCTGGGTACAGTGCGCCATCAGCGATGGTCACGTATCCCAGGTGCTTTTTTTGTCCAAGAGAGGCATCAATGGCTATTACCAGACCATCAGGGTGCATTGTTCTGATCTTGTGGGAAATTTTTTCCAGGTTCAGCGCGTGCACAGGGGTTTTTAGTGTACCGTAGATATAGATATCATGCACATCCAGGCGTTTGGTCAGTTGATGTCCAATATACGGGCCGAGACAGTCTCCTGTTACACGGTCACTTCCAATGCAAAGAAAGACCAGTTCTGACCATTTGCCAGGGTAATGAAGGATGCATTTATTTAGAAAAGAAGCAATTTCCTGTGGGGAGTTATTTTTTTGAGAGTCTACATAAAATACCATACGGTCCTCCTGCTGATTTTTGTGCCATGCATTTAGAAATATTTTCCATAATGATGCCTATGTTTCATCATATCCGTTTCACAGAGAAATTATGCACAGCGCAAAATCTGTCGCCAAATTCTTGAAAATCTCTCTTACAAAGTGCTAAAATCCGCAATTTGCCTGTGCTATTCTGATACCCGAAGGGGTGATGAGATATGATAGAAGTAATCTATAAGGACGAATCTCAGGATACAAAAAACGGTGAAGAACCGTTTGGATTACCCAGGAATATACGTCAGATCGGTCTTGTACGTGATGATTACAAGATCTACATGGAGGACTATGTATACACATTTCTGGTAAGGCTTGCCAGGGCAGAGGGGACAGCGGGAGAGCCGATGGCCAGAGTGGCAGTTCTTACAGGGGAGATTAAATGGCGCGCTCAGACAGCTTATCTGTTTATAAAAGGAGCTGTTATGGCAGCAGATATGGATGCAGCGCCGGATCACATTGATTTTTCAGGAGAACAGTGGAAGCGGATTCAGGAAGATCAAAAGAAATATTTTGAAAATCAGGAAATCGTGGGATGGTTCTTTTCCCAGCCGCAGCTCGTGATGGAAGTGTCTGAGCTGATGACGAAAATACACATGAAGCATTTTGGCGGGGAAAAAGTTTTGATGCTCATGGAACCGCTGGAGAGAGAGGATGCATTTTTTCATTATGAGAATAACGGGATGGCACATCTCGGAGGATATTATCTCTATTATGAAAAGAATCCCAGTATGCAGACCTATATGATTGATAAAAATAAAGAACTTCAGCCAGAGATGCAGGAACATTATGCAGATCAGGCGGTAAAAGATTTTCGGAAAATAATTACAGATAAAAAGGAAACAAAGAAGGAGTCAGCAGCTCCTTCTGTTTTTTCATATGGGCTGACTGCATGTCTGGCGCTTGCGGTACTGACTGTAGGTGTAAATTTTTACAAAGGCTATCAAAAGACAGAAACATCCGGAAAAGAGGCTGCAACAGTTTCTTCGGTAATAGTTGAGGAGATAACGCCATCGCCGACAGTTGCGCCTACCTCCAAAGTCGAGATATCAGAGTCACCGACAGTCATAAAAAAAACAGAACAAGATTCAGCAATGCAGGATGAGAATGTAGATAAAGCAGAACAAGATTCAGTATCACAAGTTAAAAATACAGATAGAACAGAACAAGACTCAGCATCACAGGTTGAAAATACAGATAGAACAGAACAAGACTTAGCGTCACAGGTTGAAAATGCAGATAAAACAGAACAAATTTCAGCAGCGCAGATTGAGAATACTGACAGAACAAAACAGATCTATCAGCAGGAAGCAGATGAACGTAAGGCACAAAAACGTGTCAGAGAAGCTGCCGAAAAAGAGAACAGTAAAGCCGCAGCCGGGACAACTCACGAGTCCTATGTAATCCAGCCGGGGGACACACTTTTTCAGATTTGCATGGACAGGTATGGAAACATAGAAGCTATCAGTCAGGTCTGCCAGCTGAATGGAATATCAGCAGACGAAATCATTTATCCCGGACAAGTAATTGTATTACCTTAGAAAACTGTGCTATAATAGAGGACAAAATTGAACAGCAAATGAATGATTCGCTGTTCGTTTGTAGCAGGGCGAACAGTAACTGACAAATATAGATGAGAAATAAGGTAAGAACTAAAATGGCAAATACATTTAAGAAAATGGTAAAAAAGCATAAAAAGAAAAAACTTATGGCAGAGAGAAACAAGCAGGCAAAAGAACAGGGAATGTCTGGCGATGAATTCGTGGATGAATATGAACGCAGATTATCTCGCCATAAAAGAAATATAGTAAAGAGAACAGTCGCTGCAGTGGTAACGATTGCTGTTGCCGTAACGGCTGTGGGATTTTATATAGAAAAGAGAAGCTATCATTCTTATAAAGTGGTTCAGTCCAGTGAGCAGGAAGATGTCGTGTCCACAAATTATGTGGAAATGGATGGAGATATTCTTAGATATAGTCCGGATGGGGTTTCGCTTGTTTCGGACAAAATGAGTACTCTCTGGAGTGAAACTTATCAGATGCAGAATCCAATCGCAGATGTCAATGGAACTTGTGCTGTGATCGCAGATAAAGACGGAACAACCTTAGAAATTTATGATAAATCCGGAAAAACGGGAAGTGTGACAACATCTTACAGTATCATTAAAGCGCGAATATCTAAAAGTGGTCTTGTTGCGGCGATTCTGGACGGCGGAGATGATACCTGGATTGATTTTTACAGTACAGACGGAAGTCTTATTGCGGAAAATCAGACAAAAGTAGATGATCCTGGATATCCGTTGGATATTGCTGTATCTGAGGATGGTGTAGTCATGATGGTGGCGTATCAGTTTGTGGATGGAAGTGATACTACCAGTTATGTAGCTTTTTATAATTTCGGAGATGTTGGACAGAATGAGGATGATAGAATCGTCAGTGGATATAAATATGAAGGCGTAGTGGTACCGCAGATTCAGTATCTCGATAATAATCGTTCTGTAGCACTTAAGGATAATGGCTTTACGCTCTATCAGGGGAGCCAGATTCCCAAGGAAGTAAAGACTGTAGAAGTAGATAAAGAGATTGTCAGCACGTTTTATGATAATGATATGATCGGGCTTGTTTTCAAGAATGACAGTAAAGACAAACAGTATACAATGGAAGTATACACCACAGACGGCAAACTGAAATTTAAAGAAGATTTTAATATTCCATATACAACTATCAAAATGAGCGGCGGAAACATTCTAATGTATAACAGTTCTCAGATGTGTGTGATGAACAGCAGAGGCGTTCAGAAATATTTGGGAAGTGTAGATGGAACCATCAAAGATTTCTTTAAAATCGGATGGAACAGATATCTTCTCGTTCTGGACAGCGGTGTAGACGTGATCAAACTGAGTTAGGAGGCACTGAATGACTTTAACATGGGCAGGAGTTATTGCCGTACTTTTTTTGGCATTGGCCTGCGTCAGAGGATATAAAAGGGGATTGATAAGAGAAATTGTTTCCCTTATATGTGTGTTTCTGTCAATGTCTCTTGTATGGTTTGTGAATCCATATGTGAATCAGTTTATCCGTGAGACAACATCTGTTTACGAGAAAGTAGAGAACAGTTGTCAGGAATTTGTGGAAAAGAAATATAATGAACAAACAAGCAGCGGGGAAGGGCAGGAAGCTTTTATAAATGAAATGAACCTGCCTGATCTGCTGAGCAATGGACTGAGCCGGAATAATAATTCGGATATTTATCAGTATCTGGCAGTAACTACTTTTTCGGATTATATTGCTCAGTATCTGGCACGTATGGCAGTAAATGGGATCTCTTTTCTGATTTCATTGCTGATGGCAACTATCTTAGTGAGAAGTGTTACATGGATGCTCAATCTTATATCAAGACTTCCGGTGATTCATGGGATGAATAAGATAGCAGGGGCATTTCTCGGAGCAGCAAAATTTCTTATAGTAATATGGATACTGTTTCTGGCGTTGACAATTATATGCAATACAGAGTTAGGAGAAACAGCTCTTCAGATCATAAAGAAAGACTATATTCTGAGCTATCTGTATGACCAGGATATCCTGATAAAGATATTTATGAATATCTTTTATCAATAAAATAGAAAAACCGAAATAATTGTAAAAAAATGTAAAATAATACTTGACGTGTAGAGAAAATAATGATATGATAAATCCGCTTCTGAATGAGGCGGATTTTTTTGACAGACAACAAAGAAATGGTTGAATAAAGTTGAAAAAAAGATAAAAAAAGTGTTGACAGGAAACTGAAGACATGATATTATATCAGAGTTGCTGATGCAGACATCGGCAAGCATCAA
The DNA here is from genome assembly GCA_934416185.1 of uncultured Blautia sp. Lineage (GTDB taxonomy): Bacteria > Bacillota > Clostridia > Lachnospirales > Lachnospiraceae > Blautia_A. The sequence goes on from CAKRWH010000003.1 coordinate 209,656, forward strand.
AAAAGAACTTGAAAATTAAATAAAAAAGTTCTTGACAAGATGAAAAACAAGTGATATAATAAACAAGCTGTCGCAAGACAGACAACCTTGATAACTAAACAGTGAAACACATACGATTCTCGAAAATTCTTTAC
>CAKRWH010000004.1:0-176648 GCA_934416185.1 uncultured Blautia sp.
ATGATAAGCATTTCTCGAAAGCTTATATTCCTTTAAATGCCAGGGCAGGTCTTGAAAATCAGGACTATTCCATCAATAAAAACGGTATCCCCTGTTGTCCTCATGATCCTTCACTCCCTATGAAATACGAATGCACCTCTAAACTGAGAAGCGGTGTAACCAGGTTCAAGATTACGAACGAGCTTCGCGAGTTTCGCAATTACCTATGTTTTTTATACTTTCCTAAAAAATGTACTGTTCGGAAGTTGATTCAGAGGAGTGGATGCAGTGAACAGTATTGATGGATTTACTGTCTGATTATTTGCTGACCCGCGCTGTCAGAAATAAAGCAAATAGCAGTCCATAAATAGAGTTGTAAAATGTGCACAAAATTACGATTGACGTCTTCGCGATGGTATTATATCATTGACATAGAAACGAATCAAATTCATAGTTTTTATATGATGATTGAAAATAATTCATAGATAGGAGAAACGAAAAGATGGAGATACGCCAGTTACAGACATTTGTGCAGGCGGCACAGCTTGAGAGTTTTTCAAAGACAGCAGAGATGCTGGGATATTCCCAGTCTGCGATCACCGTACAGATGCGGCTTCTGGAAACAGAGCTGAACACCAGGCTGTTTGACCGTATGGGAAAGAGAGTAGTCCTGACACCTCAGGGCAGAGAATTTCTGAAATCCGCGAATAAAATTCTCTATGAAGTAAACAAGGCAAGTAAGTCTATGAATGAGGACAGAGAACTGACGAATCCTCTTCATGTAGGAACTATAGAATCATTATGTACCGCTAAATTTCCAAGAATTCTGAGCGAATTTCATTCTCTCCATCCACGGGTAAATCTGCAGATCACTATTGATTCTCCGGAGAAACTGATCCGTATGATGGAGCATAATGAACTGGATTTGATCTACATACTCGATACACCGAGATGGGATGAGAACTGGGTAAAAGTTATGGAACTGGCGGAACCTGTAGTGTTTGTTGCATCTGCAGCATCAAAGTTTGCCGGAAAAGACAGACTGGTTTTGGATGATATCCTGCAGGAGCCTTTTTTCCTGACAGAGAAACATGCCAATTACAGACAGGCGTTGGATCAGCAGCTTGCCCTGCGCAGACAGTCTATTTCGCCGGTTCTGGAAATCAGTGATACTGCATTTATCATCCGTACGCTGGAATTGAATCAGGGACTTTCATTTCTTCCATACTTTGCGGTAGAGCAGGATATCTATAAACACCGGATCACTACACTGGATGTAAAAGATATCCATATATCCATGTACAGACAGATCTTTTATCACAAGAATAAATTCCGTACCAGAGAGATGGAAGAGTTTATCAGACTGGCAGATAAGAGAAGTTAATATTAACAAAAATTAATGTAAAAAATAAGAAAACAGGGTTGCTTTTTCGCTGTAAGGCGGTTACAATAACAATGCAAATTGAAAATAATTTTAACAATGCTGTTTACAAAAATAAGAAACAGTATAAATTTGCTGTTCAGACTCAGATTTCCGAAAACAGGAGAGAATGTTCTGAACCATAAAATTTAAAGAAAAGGCAGGTGGAACAGAATGGATAATTGCGATTCTCATGGGCGAAGTAGTAGCACAGGATCTGAAATAAAAAGAGTATATGAGTATAGCAGCCGTTCTGTTCTGCTGTAGTCATATATTTTCACGTCTTTTTAATTTCGTATCCTGTATTATGAAATTCCCCGAATCATGCAATTACATATTTGTGCAGTGAATAAACAGTAAGTGATGGTTAATGACTTACTATTTGTTGTGCTGAAAAATGCATAGAAAAAGTGGCAGTAAACGTAGCAAATATGACAGACTGCTTTCTTTTCGTGCGCATTTTAACGTAGATTTTCGGTTGCTGGAAATAAAATAACAGCAATGATTTTTGCGTCTTTATGTACAAAAAACGGAGGAAGAAAAGATGGAGAAAAGAGTACAGGATTATTCAAAAGAGATCCTCAAGATCATCCGCAGTAACACCTCTCCGGCTGTTATGGCGGCAAGACTGCAGGATTATCATGAGAACGACCTGGCGGATGTAATGCCGGAACTGACTGTGCAGGAGCGATACAAAATGTACCGTATTCTGGACACTGATATGCTCTCCGATATCTTTGAATACACAGATGAGGAGAATGCAGTAGAGTATCTGAATGAAATGGATGTAAAGAAAGCAGCAGCTATTTTATCCAGAATGGAGACAGATGCTCTGGCAGATATATTAAATAAACTTGAGAAAACAAAAAAGAAAATACTGATCGATCTGTTAGAACCAGAGGTTCGTCGTGACGTAGAGATGATCGCATCTTTTGATGATGATGAAATTGGAAGTCGTATGACAACGAACTTTATTGTGATCACAGACAAGCTGACGGTGAAACAGGCGATGAGCAGTCTGATTGAGCAGGCGGCAAAGAACGATAACATTTCTACGATTTTCGTAGTAACAGAGCAGCAGAAATTTTATGGAGCGATTGATCTGAAGGAACTGATCATTGCAAGACGGGAAGACCTTCTTGAGAACCTGGTAGTGACTTCCTATCCTTATGTGTATGCAGAGGAGAATATCGATGATTGTATCGAAGATTTGAAGGATTATTCTGAGGACTCCATTCCGGTTCTTGATAATGATAATCAGCTTCTTGGCGTTATCACATCAGCAAGTATTATTGACCTGGTTGATGATGAAATGGGTGATGATTATGCGAAGCTGGCCGGTCTGACTGCAGAGGAAGATTTAAAAGAACCACTGAAAGAGAGTATGAAGAAACGTATGCCGTGGCTGGTGATTTTGCTTGCGCTTGGAATGGTTGTTTCTTCTGTAGTAGGACTTTTTGAACAGGTGGTAACTTCACTTCCGATCATTATGTGTTTCCAGTCCCTGATCCTGGACATGGCAGGTAACGTAGGTACACAGTCTCTGGCTGTAACTATCCGTGTTCTGATGGATGAATCTCTGACAGGTAAGCAGAAGCTGGAACTGGTATGGAAAGAAATGCGTATCGGTTTGTGTAATGGCAGTCTTTTAGGTTTCTTTTCTTTTGTGCTGATTGGGCTGTATATTTTCCTGTTTAAGGGAAAGACGCTGATGTTTGCTTATGCGGTTTCGGGATGCATTGGTATATCACTGTTGCTGGCAATGCTGATCTCCAGTGCAGTAGGTACCTGTATTCCACTGTTCTTTAAGAAAATTAATATTGATCCTGCAGTAGCTTCTGGTCCGTTGATCACTACTATAAATGACCTTGTGGCAGTTGTGACTTATTATGGACTGAGCTGGGTACTTTTGCTTGAAGTGCTGCATATGGCGGGATAATTAAGAATAATATAATAAAGAGGATGATTTTGTTTGTCCAGATGGGAGTCCGGTGTATGTTGTGAGACATATGCCGGATTTTTTGTCGCTGAAGCGACCCGCCGCAGGTGGAGAATCCTGCAAGCCGGATTCTTTTTTGATAAATTGGAAAAACCAGGTGACAAAAGCCTTTAAATAATGTACTATAAAGTATAGTTCAAATAAAAATATGATGAGACATTTACCAGAGAAAAGCGGTTTGGAAGGAGAATCTACTACATTGATAAAAACATATTATGGAGAAGGATTATTTGATAATAAACAGGGTGTGATGTTTACAGAGAATATAGAAGCGGAGATTCGTACTATTCTTATTGAAAACCATGGCGTGGGGATTATGGGAGGGTTTTACAGTGAAGGATTGCCAATTTGTATGTTCAGTGAACTGATGGTGGAGATGCTGGGGTATGATTCGGCAGAGGAGATGAAGCAGAATACCAGAAGTAAACTGCTGAAGATGATTTCACCGTATCAGAGAAAATATTTTTTAGAGAAGGTATTTGCAGAGAAAACAAGGGCCGGAAATATGCACATGTTTACAAAAAATGGTGATAAATTGTGGGTTCGATTTATTAAGAGAAACTGCCAGTTTTCCGATGGAAAAGAGATGTGGATCATCTCAGTTTGTAGCATGGATGAAGTATTCCCGGCAGAGAAAGAAATCATCCATATAAATGAGAAACTGGGTCTTGCAAACCTGGAACTGGAGCAGCAGAAGCTGGAATTGCAGAAAGCCTATGCCAGGGCAAATCTGGAAAATAAATCCAAATCGGAATTTCTTGCAAGAATGAGTCATGACATCCGTACTCCGATCAACGGAATCCTGGGACTTCTGGAAATGTCCGACAAATACGCAGATGATGTAGAACGTCTGAAAGAGAATAGAGAGAAAGAAAAAACAGCAGTGAAACAGCTTCTTTTGCTGATTAATGACGTTCTGGATATGAGTAAGCTTGAGAGTGGTGAAATACAGCTTTATGAGGAGCCATTCAATGTAAATGAGCTTTTAGAACATTGCATAAAAATTGTTTATGTTCAGGCAGAGGAGTATCATGTCAGGATAACGAACTGTACTCCGGAAGGACTGAAGGAGCCTTATGTGGTAGGAAGTTACATACACGTAAGCCAGATTCTTACCAATATTCTTTCAAATGCAGTAAAATATAACAGACGCGGCGGGAGTATTATGGTGGACACCAGAGAGATTTTTCGTGACAATGAGAAGATTTCCATCCGTTTTACCATCGCAGATACAGGAATCGGAATGAGTGAAGAATTCCAGCAAAAAATGTTCGAACCTTTTACTCAGGAGAACGAAGAAATAAGAGGAAAATATACAGGAACTGGTCTGGGAATGTCTATTGTGAAGAGGCTCATTGATAAAATGAACGGAAATATTGAGGTACATAGTAAGAAAGACAGAGGAACTTCTTTTGCAGTTACCATTCCATTTAAAATTGACAGCAAACATCAGGAAGAAGTACCTGCGGAGAATGCTGAACCTGCAGAAATCCATGGAAAGAGACTGCTTCTGGTAGAAGATAATGAACTGAATCAGGAAATTGCGCAATTTCTTTTGACAGAGGCAGGAGCAATGGTAGATATTGCCTGGAATGGAAAAGAAGCAATAGAAGCTGTCAGCAAAGCAAATGCCAGAGGAAAGAAATACGATGCAGTTCTCATGGATATCATGATGCCAGTAATGAATGGCTATGAGGCAACAAAAGCTATTCGCCAGATGGAAAAAGAAAAAGGCGATGATTCCCACGTGCCGATCATTGCCATGACCGCCAACGCTTTCGTAGAAGACGCCGCCAGATGCCGTGAAGCTGGAATGGATGCCCATGTGGCAAAACCGCTGGATATCAATCGTATCATAACAGTCATTGACAGGTACACAAGGTAAATGCAATAAAGTATAACAGTCTGCCGAATATAATGACGAATTACCCATTCTGTATCTGAAATTTACAGATATGCCTGAAAGTAATAGAAGTTAATGTGAAATAGGTATTAGACATAGAAGAATAAATGGTTTTGCATTACGATAGTTTTCATAGTGTGAAGCCATTTTTTTGTTTGTGAAGTTTTCAGATTTTGTAAAGACATGACTGTATTTTATGTTGTATAATTAAAACGTATTTGTTAGAGAGAAAGGAAAGAAAATAAATGAATTATACAGGTGCGATTTTTGACATGGATGGTCTTATGTTCGACACGGAGAACATCTATCAGGAGACATGGAGTGAACTGGCAGCAGAGAATGGTGTAACACTTGGTAAAGACTTTGTTGCAGATATCTGCGGAACCAGCGGGGCGCATATGTGCAGAGTGATCGAGAAACATTATGGTGTTGCAGACGGAAGTATGATTATGGAAGAATGTATGAAACGCGTCCGTCAGAAACTCAAAGTCTATGTACCGAAGAAACCGGGAATCGACAGAATACTCAAAGCCTTTCATGACAGAGGTGTTCGCCTTGCAGTAGCAAGCAGCAGTTACCCGGAACAGATTGAGAGCAATCTCAGACTGGCGGGAGTAAGGGAATACTTTGATGCTGTTGTCAGCGGGAAATCAGTCGAACATGGAAAACCTGCACCTGATATTTTTTTTCTTGCAGCAAAACAGATTAAATGTGACCCAGAAACCTGCTATGTTTTCGAAGACAGCGAAAACGGTATCCGTGCCGGCAAAGCCGCAGGATGTACCGCGATCATGGTTCCGGATGTTCTGGCACCATCCAAAGAAATCAGGAAAATTGCAGACAAAAGAATGGTGTAACAGTTCTACAGGATCAAAACGTACTCATTGATAACAGAGTTTACATCATCGGCAGACAGGACCGTTCCGAAGATGTAGAAAAAGGAAAGGGCAGAGCAGATATGGCAACACTGACGCAAGACTTGGATGACAGCAAATTCTCCATTGTCATGGATCACCAGCCAGCTGACTATGAAGCCCAGGCAGCATCCGGCGTAGATCTGGTAGTATCCGGCCACACCCACGGCGGCCAGCTCTTCCCACTCATGAACATCGAAAACCTCACAGGACTCGGCGGCGATGACAAAGTCTACGGCTACGAAAAAAGAGGCAATACCAACTTTATCGTAACCTCAGGAATCTCTGACTGGGCCATCAAATTCAAGACAGGATGCAGATCGGAATATGTGCTGATTGACATTCAAGGCAAGTGAATCAAAAATTAATCTAAAAATACGCTTTCTCAGAGAAAATCTCATCCGGGAAAGCGTATTTTTTGAATAGAAACATGAAACAAAAAATTCATTTGAGGTTATTTCAGACGGAATCAGGCGTTCAGCTCATTTCTGCGTTTATATTCTTCACCCCAAGCCCACATCGCATCCATGATCGGCTTCAGACTATATCCAACATCTGTTAAAGTATATTCCACCCGCGGAGGCACTTCCGCATAAACCTTACGGGTAAGCAGCCCTGATTCTTCCATCTGGCGAAGCTGGGAAGTGAGAACTTTCTGACTTACATGTCCGATAGATTTCTTCAATTCACCGAAGCGCTTCGTCCCCTGCAGAAGATCACGCAGGATCAGAACTTTCCACTTATCACTGATCAGAGTCAGAGTTGTTTCTACCGGACATGCCGGGAGTTCTTTTACTGAAGATTCAGTTTTATCTTTAATATTTTCCATGAAAACCTCCATTTTACACAATAGTATCCTTTAGGTAACTACACCACTTTATTGTGCTTACTTTACGATAGGCACTTATGGATTTATTATAGAGTCATCGAAAGGGAAAAGCAATCATAAAAAACAGAACACCTTTCAATCTCATAAATAAAGTGCCTGTCCTCAGTATGAACAATGAAGTGGACAGCACAACTAAAGAAAATCATAAAATTATGGAGGATTTTAAAATGAAAAAAGTAGTAGAATTTTTAAACGAGAACCCGGTACAGTATCTTGCAACAGTAGGACGTGACGGAAAAGCAAAATGCCGTCCATTCATGTTCGCAGGAGAACTTGACGGTAAATTATGGTTCTGCACAAACAACCAGAAAGACGTATACAAAGACATGCAGCAGAACCCGGAAATTGAAATTTCCGTATCCAGCCCGACTTACGCATGGATCCGTCTGAACGGTAAAGCAGTATTCGAAAATAACATGGCAGCAAAAGAAATGTGCATTGCCAACCCGATCGTAAAGGGACAGTACCAGACAGCAGACAACCCGATCTTCGAAGTATTCTATCTGGAAAATCCACATGGTGTGATTGCCGATTTTTCCGGTAACCCGCCATATGAATTCTAAATCATTTATGCTAAGATGAGTATATACATAGAATTGTCGGAGCTGCTTTTGCAGTGAAGCAATTCGTTGGTATCATATCAGGTGAAGATAAAATGATTTTAAAATTTGATATTCATAATACAGCGAAGTGGAATATCTCTGCTTCGCTGGAAATAGTTAAGTCATGGAAATTTCAGAAAAGGAGAGCATTCATCATGAACAAAAATGATTACCTGAGAATCCTGGTAGAACAGATTCACTCAACCACCATCGCCACTATCGGTACAGACGGTCATCCACAGACCCGCGTGATCGACATGATGCTTTGGGATGAAAACGGAGTATATTTCCTCACTGCAAAAGGAAAGGCATTCTACACCCAGCTGATGGAACAGAAATATATTGCGTTGTCAGCCACAAAGGACAAGCTCTCTGTTTCCTTACGCGGCAAAATCCAGAACATTCATCATGAGAAATTGGACGAAATTTTTGAGAAAAATACTTACATGCAAAGTATCTATCCCGGGGATACCAGAACCGTTCTGGAAGTATTTAACATATATGAGGCAGAGGGTGAATTCTTTGATATCAGTGATCCATCCCATATCAAAAGAGATCACTTTACATTGGGAAACCCAACAGAAATAAAGTCCGGATACGAGGTAACAGACTTCTGTATTGGATGTAAACTATGCTATTCTGTCTGTCCTCAGAAGTGTATTGATACGGAAAAAATTCCGGTAGAAATTAACCAGAATCACTGCCTGCACTGTGGAAGATGCGCAGAAATCTGTCCGAAGCAGGCAATCAAAAAGAGAGGTTGATACGTTATGAATCAAAGTGAAAAACGAATTTATCTGATTCAGGAACTATTAAAAGAAAGCGATGAATATAACAGAATTACTATTCCGCAGAAAACAGAAGACCAGAAATTACTTCTCCGTGGTCTTATGAACATTCGTCCTCCAAGACGAACCAATGCAGATTTTCAGAAGATACAGGATTCTTATTTAATTGAAGAAACTATGAAAAAAGGCATTGTAAAACTGGAAGAATTAACACCAATCCAATCAGGAATTTATGTATGGCAGGGCGATATTACAACTCTGCAGTGCGATGCGATCGTAAATGCGGCCAACAGTGGAATGACAGGATGTTATGTTCCGAACCATCGCTGTATAGACAACTGCATCCATACATTTGCAGGCACACAGCTTCGTTTGGACTGCGCAGAAATAATGCACAGACAGGGACATGAAGAACCAACCGGACAGGCAAAAATCACACCGGGTTATAATCTCCCGTGCAAATATATTCTGCATACCGTCGGCCCGATCATTCGCGGAAGAGTGACTACAGACGACTGCAGATTACTGGCATCCTGCTACCGTACCTGCCTGGAACTTGCCTCAGAAAACAATCTGGAAAATGTGGCGTTTTGCTGTATTTCAACCGGAGAGTTCCATTTTCCAAATGACAAAGCAGCAGAAATCGCAGTAACAGAAGTCAGAGCATTTTTACAGAAAAAAACAAGCGTAAAGAGGGTAATATTCAATGTTTTCAAAGACCTTGATAGAGAAATCTACGAAAGACTACTCAGCACAGATTGATAAGTTAAAACAGAAAATAAATGATGCAGATGCAGTGATCATAGGTGCAGGAGCAGGTCTCTCTACATCAGCGGGATTTACTTATTCAGGAGAAAGATTTACGAGATATTTTTCTGATTTTATAAATAAATATGGATTTCAGGACATGTATTCCGGTGGTTTTTATCCCTTTGATTCTCTGGAAGAACACTGGGCATACTGGAGCAGATATATCTATATCAATCGCTATATGGATGCACCGAAACCTGTATATTCAGTTCTGTATAATCTGGTAAAAGACAAAGACTACTTTGTACTTACCACCAATGTAGATCATTGCTTCCAGAAAGCTGGATTTGACAAACACCGACTGTTCTACACACAGGGCGATTACGGACTATTCCAGTGCAGTACACCATGTCATCAAAACACTTATGATAATGAAGTTGTGATTCGTCAAATGATAAAGTCACAAGGATTCAGTATTGTCAATGACAGATTAATTGAAGACTCTCAAAAGGATATAAAAGAAGTGAAAATGCTGATCCCGCCGGGACTCGTACCTCATTGCCCGCAGTGCGGCTGCCCAATGACCATGAACTTACGCGCAGACAACACTTTTGTAGAAGATGAGGGGTGGCATCAGGCAGCATTCCGATATGAAGACTTTCTCCGCCGCCATAAAAATCTCAACATCCTGTTTCTTGAACTGGGCGTAGGCTATAACACCCCTGGCATCATCAAATACCCTTTCTGGCAAATGACCGACAAATGGGAAAACGCCACCTATGCGTGCATCAACGCCGGAGACGCAGCAGCTCCTGAAGAAATCAAACAGAAATCTATCTGTATTAATGGCGATATCGGGTCTGTTATCTCTCAATTAAAATAAATAGTTGTATTCAGATTGTCTGCAGCGGGTATTCATTCTGGACATTCCATTCGTATTATGTCATACTTGATACAGAAACATCAATTACAAATGAACAGGAGACATCAACACAATGTTAGATGAGAAGGTATATCAGAATTACATAGGAATCCTGAAAGAAGAAATGGTTCCGGCAATGGGGTGTACGGAGCCGATCGCACTGGCATATGGTGCGGCCAGAGCCCGCGAAGTTCTTGGAAAAGAACCAGAACATATCATTGCCAGATGCAGCGGAAATATCATAAAAAATGTTCGCTGCGTTATCATTCCGAACTCCGGTGGGTTAACCGGAATTGAGGCAGGTGTAGTCCTTGGCGCAGTAGCCGGAGACGCATCGCTGAATATGGAAGTTCTTTCAAAAGTAGACGAATCCGGAAGAAGGCGCTGCCGTGAACTTCTGGACAAAAAGATATGCAAAGTAGAACTTCTGGATTCTCCGGTAGTTTTGCATTTTATCATAGAAATGCAGGCAGGGGATGATACAGTAAGCTTGGAAATCAAGTACGATCATATTAACGTAACAAAAATCGTAAAGAACCAGGAAGTTCTGCTTGATGCAGATCACAAAGCCAGTGAAACTCCGGCTGCAGCAGACAGAACACTGCTCAATCTTGAGGACATCAAAGCATTTGCAGACACTGTAGAGCTCGATGATGTCAAAGAAATCGTAGATAATCAGATCCGCAGCAATATGGCAATTGCTCATGAGGGAATGACAGGAAAATATGGCCTTGGAATCGGTCGCGTGATCCGTGAAACCTATTCCAACGACATGCTTACAAAAATGCGTAGTCTTACAGCCGCAGCATCCGAAGCCAGGATGGGTGGATGTGACATGCCTGTAGTCATCAATTCCGGAAGCGGAAACCAGGGAATTGCCTGTTCTGTACCGTTAATTGTTTATGCAAGAGAAATGGAACTTCCGGATTATGTACTTTACCGTGCTCTGGTATTTTCAAACCTCTTAACTGTATACCAGAAACAGTACATCGGCAAGCTTTCCGCATTTTGTGGTGCAGTATCTGCATCCTGTGCAGCCGGTGCCGGCATCACTTATATGGTAGGTGCTGACCTCTCCGTGATCAAAAAGACCATAGAGAATACCCTTGCCAACATTCCGGGAATCATCTGCGACGGAGCTAAAATCTCCTGCGCAGCCAAAATTGCAGCCAGCCTTGACGCTGCATTTCTGGCGCACCATCTTGCCATGAATGGTCAGTCTTATGCTCCATATACCGGAATTCTTCAGGAAGAAGCCGGAGAAACTATCAGCTGCGTAGGTCAGATCGGAAAAGAAGGAATGAAAGAAACAGACAAAGAAATCCTGCGTATCATGTTGGAGAGTGTCTGATCATACAAGGAGACAGGAATGTTGTTTCCAGATAAATTGCGAAACGATTATTGAGTTATGAGCAAGTAGCGAAGCGGATTGCGAATATCCGATTGACTATAAAATAAAAAAGACCAGTACATTCAGAATTATTTTTCTTCTGAATGTACTGGTCTTTCTGATTATCTTATTTCAAAAAAGTAACTGATACATCGTTTTATGCAGCTGCTTTCGCCTGTTTCTGTTTCTTAAATGTCTGAACACCCTCAGCCACAAGGAAAAGTGCCAGAATAGCCATTGCTGCGGCAAAAATAAGCTGGAACCAGTCGCCCCACAGAGCCTGTCCTGCACCGATCATAACAATCTTATTCTTTACAGTGATAAGCAGGCTGCAGAGTGTTGCAGCAAGCATAAATACCATCGGTACATAGAACATTTTATTATTTTTACCTGCCTGTCCAAGCCATGCACATACAGCCATAAGAGCAATACCAGCCAGAAGCTGATTGGCAGCGCCAAACAGTCCCCAGATCTGACTTAATGACAGACCACCAAGGATACATCCGATCACAACAAGGAAAGTAGTACCTACCAGCGGATGAGCCAGGAACTTACGTACTCCTGTTGCGTCTTTCCATGTTTTCTCATCTTCTTTCAGGAAAAGTTCTGAGAACAGAAAACGTCCCAGACGTGTTCCTGTATCCAGAGAAGTCAGCGCAAATACGGATACAGCCAGAGTTAAAAGTGCATAAATTGTATTGTAAGCAGAAGAGCCCTCATCAGAGAACATTGTTGCAATACCAGCCGCAAATGCTGCCGGAGGACCACCAAAAGCTCCGCCTGTATATTTATCAAATACCATACCAACAGCAATCAGAGCAACGATACCAAGTGCAGATTCGATCAACATGGAACCATAAGCAATTGGTTTTGCATTCTTTTCGTTATCCAGCTGTTTGGAAGAAGTACCTGTAGCGATCAGGCTGTGGAATCCTGAACATGCACCGCAGGCAACCGTGATAAACAGTGCCGGGAACAGAGTTCCGATTGAGGTATTCCATCCTGTAAATGCCGGAATATTAAAGCTTGCACGTCCTGTAAATCCGCATACAAAGATACCAAGAAGAGCAAGGAGCATCATACCGTAAAGCAGAAAACTGGAAAGGTAATCACGTGGCTGCAGCAGGATCCATACAGGAACCAGGGACGCAACTGCGATATACACACCGATAAATACGATCCATTCTGTACGTGTCATAACAAAACCAAAGTTCAGACCAATAATAACGATAGCAACAATACCAATGATGCCTCCGATCGTTGCCGGAAGTGTACCCACTCCAAGACGGTTTGTTATGTATCCATAGATAACTGCCAGAACAATAAATAATAATGAAATCATAGCAGTAGTCTGATTTCCGGATGGAGAACCAGTCACTCCAAATCCGCTTTCACTCATAAAAGTACCGGCAACAACGTTAACGAAAGAAGCGATTACCAGAATAAGAACCAGAAGTGCAAAGATTGTAAAGAGTCTCTGGGCTCTGCGTCCCATAGAATCACGGATGATCTCACCTACAGATTTACCTTTATGACGGATAGATGCAAATAAAGAACCGAAATCCTGAAGTCCGCCGAAGAAGATACCTCCGATGATGCACCACAGAAATACCGGTACCCATCCGAATACTGCTGCCTGGATTGGTCCGTTGATCGGGCCGGCACCTGCGATAGATGAAAAATGGTGTCCCATAAGGACTGCCGGTTTTGCTGCAACATAATCAACACCATCTTCCATTTCTACAGCAGGTGTTGATTTTTTCGGATCAATGCCCCATTGTTTTGCAAGCCAAGAGCCGTAGCCTACATAACCGATCAGGAGCAGAATGATCGCTGCTACAATAATTAATATAGCTGTCATGTTTTTTCTCCTTTTCCCCTGTGTAATAAGACTTATGTGAAGTCTATACCATTATTTTGCCAAAGAGCTTTTTCATAGAACGCCCCTGTGCATTACAGAGCTGATTTCCGTTGGAGAGATCAGCCACAAACAGGCGGTAATGACTGAAACCGTAGAGACTCATGCGGTAGCTTTTATAATGTTTCAGTTTCGGCACAGCTCTTGCGGCATCTTCAGCTACGGAAGAAGCGAGAATGATCAGTGAAATATCTGTATTCCGGTGATTAGAGTGAGGACGTACACGGGAAACTCCTATTTCCCAGGCTGCAGTATCCAACTGCTCCAGAAGTGTACGGTCCAGGTTATCTACAGAAGCAAAAAATACATATTCGTTAGATTCTGCCTCTCCGATCCGGGCACTCTTTACCAGAAAATAGGCATCATTATGAGAATGAAAAACAGCTTCTGCCACGAACGGCTCCTCCGGGCAGTCACGATTCACATCATAATAAGCTGCATAAGAACGCAGTGTCCTTTCAAGTAATTCATCTCTGGTCATGAAATAAATCTCCTCATCCATAGTTTTAATCAAATCAGGGAATTTCCTGGTCTGATCGTTAATATCCGTCTGACTTATCTGTCTGTAAATGGTTTTGAAAATTAATAAGTCTGCCAATTTAAAATGATAGCACATTAAAGCGGAAAATACAAGAAATGAGAAAAAATTATCAAAGTATAAAAGAAAAAAATCTACCAGTCAATCCTGATATAGGAATTAACTGGTAGATGAAAGATTAAGATAAAATTCCGGTAGACTGCAGAAATAGAACGAACATCATAACCGGAGCTACATACCGGATCATAACCCGATACAGTTTCTTTCTGTGAAAAGTATCTCCGCTGCTTTCCATTTCGTCAATAACATAATCTGGTGTTTTGATCCATCCAATCAGGATCGTAGACAGCAGTGCGATCAGCGGCATCATAACACTGTTGCTGATATAATCCATAATATCCAACAGCTGTCCTACAGAACCATTTGGCAATTTCACCTCGAAATAGAAAATGCTATATCCAAGCGCAATAACCGCAGAAGCAGTCAGATAAATTATAGTTAATACCAGTACAGTTTTTTTTCTGGTAGTATGGAAGATTTCCATGCAGTTTGCAGTAATAGATTCCAGTACTGAAATACAAGAGGTCAGTGTAGCGAAGATTGTAGTTACGAAGAACAAAATTCCTACAACATTTCCAGCTTTTCCCATGGCTGCAAACACTTTAGGCAGTGAAATAAACATCAGGCTGGGACCTGCACTCATACCATCTGTTCCTGAAAAAACAAATACAGCCGGGATGATCATTGCACCAGCCAGAAGGGCAACACCTGTATCAAAAATCTCAATCTGGTTTACAGCTCTGTTCAGATTAATCTCTGGTTTTACATAGGAACCATAAGTGATCATGATGCCCATGGAAACACTCAGTGAGAAGAATAACTGGCTCATTGCATCCAGCAGGATCTGCAGGAAACGTTTGAACGTCAGCCCTTCGAAGTGTGGTGTAAGATAATAAAGAAAACCATCGATACCAGTACGAATTTGTCCCGCATCATCGGTATGTTTCAATGTGAGGGAGTATCCTGCAATCACTACAACAAGAACCAGAAGAATCGGCATCATATATTTTGAGACACGCTCAATACCGTCTTCTACACCGTTATAAACGATCAGTGAAGTAACTGCCATGAACAGCAGTGCAAAGATTACCGGCGCAACAGGAGAAGTGATAAAGGATGTAAAGTATCCGTCTTCAGCAGCTGCACTTGCATGTCCTGTCAGATAGATTACAGCATATTTGGTAACCCATCCTCCGATCACAGCATAATAAGTCATAATGAGAACCGGAACCAGAAATGTCAGAACCCCCAGAAATTTCCATTTTGGATTCATCTTAGTATAAGCTCCAATGGCGCTCTCTTTTGTGCGGCGTCCGATCGCGATATCCGAGGTCAGAAGTGTAAAACCAAAGGTCAGCACCAGTACCAGATAGATAAGCAGAAAAAGTCCGCCGCCGTCTTTTGCCGCCAGATATGGGAAACGCCACAGGTTACCGACACCTACAGCACTGCCGGCAGCTGCCAGCACAAACCCGATCTGTCCGGAAAAGCTGCTTTTTTTCTTTTCCATGATAAATAAACCCCTTTTAAAAATATACGCAATAAAGACTGCTGTTCATTCTCAAACAGCAGCCTGTAAATTTTGCTTTATAAGTATACTACAAAATCATCTGATAGTAAACAGAATGAAATCAGATGAAATAATAAAAAATACTATAAAGATTGAGTCGAAAATAAAAATAGTTGACATAATGGTAGGCAAATTAAAAAGAATACTGTAATATACTATATAAATATGATTGGAATATGTTTTTGAAAGAAAAAATTAGACATGGATTCTGGAAGAGAACGGATAGAATCCATGTTTCTGAAAAAATATGATTTGTGAAGGATGCAAAAAATATAATATGGAAAACAAGAAATTATTTCAGATCGGTGATGTAGCAAAGATGTTCAACCTTAGCGTAGGAAGCCTGCGCCATTACGAAAAAGCCGGCCTCCTGAAACCGGAATATACAGACAGTGAAACCGGCTACCGCTACTACAGCATCCGCCAGTTTGAAGTTCTGAATACAATCCGTTATCTGCGGGTTCTGGACATGCCATTAAACGAAATAGGCGAATTTCTGAAAAACCGTGACATTGATATAATAGAAGAAAAACTCCTCAGACAAAAAGAAATGGTAGTTGCCAAACTACAAGAACTCGAAACGATTGAGCGAAAAATCGATCACCGTCTCCAGCATCTCCGCGATGCCAGAAACGCAGAACTAAACGTGATCCATCTGAAAAAAATTCCGCCATATCGGATTGTATGGCTCAAAGATTCCCTGCGTCCCAAATCCTATCTGGATCTGGAATATGCCATCCGCCGCCTGGAAGAAAATCAGCCCCAGTCCCTCGTATTTCTGGGAAAAGTCGGTGTCGGCATTTCAAAAGAAAACCTTCAGTCCGGTCACTTCGACCAATACGACCTGGTTTTTCTTATCCTGGACGAAGAAGACACCTATTACGGTGAAGTAGAACAACATCCCGAAGAACTCTGCGTATCTGTCTGCTTTCGCGGCAGCCACAACGAAGCAGATGCTTATTACAGAAAGCTGACAGATTATATCAGCGAACATAAGATGCAGATTACCGGCGCGTCTCGCGAGATCACTATGATCGACAATGGAATCACGGATGATCCGGACAAATTTGTTACGGAAATCTATATTCCTGTTAAATATAAAGAAACAGACCATATTTTGTAAAAATTGTAAAGTACAATTTAAGCAAGTGTTGGATATACTATTTTTTATATGATTCTGTATATTTTATTCTGTACCACTGCCCAAAATCTTTGTATAATAAAGACATCAATTATACGAACGGAGGACGTAACTTATGGGACAGAATAACACAGCAGACAAATGGTGGAAGAAAATCGTAGTATACCAGATCTACCCAAAGAGCTTCCAGGACAGCAACGGTGACGGAATCGGAGATATCAATGGAATCATCAGCCGCCTGGACTATCTGAAAGACCTGGGGATCGGTGCAATCTGGTTATCACCGGTCTTCAAATCCCCGCAGGATGACAACGGCTACGACATTTCAGACTACACAGACATCGACCCAATGTTTGGATGCCTTGATGACATGCAGCGTCTCATCGAAGAGGGAAAGAAACGCGGCATCTACATGATCATGGACCTTGTCCTGAACCATTCTTCCGATGAACACAAATGGTTTATAGAAGCAAAGAAGAGCAAAGACAATCCATACCACGATTACTATGTATGGCGCGACGGCGTAGAGGGAGTCCTGCCGAATGACATGAAAGCATCTTTCGGAGGCTCTGCATGGGAATGGGTTCCTGAACTTGGACAATACTACTTCCACCAGTTCTCAGTGAAACAGCCAGACCTGAACTGGGAGAACCCGAAAGTCAGACAGGAATTATTTGACATGATCTACGGTTGGATGGAAAAAGGTGTAGGCGGATTCCGTCTGGACGTAATCGATCAGATCGCAAAAGAACCGGACCAGAAAATCACAGCCAACGGCCCGATGCTTCACAACTATATCCGTGAAATGAGCAAGGCCACATTCCAGAAAGGCGACCTGATCACAGTAGGCGAAACCTGGGGTGCAACCACCGAACTTGCCAAACTCTACAGTAACCCGGACGGCAGCGAATTCTCCATGGTATTCCAGTTCGAACACATTCTCCTCGACCAGCAGGAGGGAAAAGAAAAATGGGACCTTGCACCATTCCCATTCATGAAATTTAAACAGATCATCAAGAAATGGCAGAAAGAACTCTACAAATGCGGATGGAACAGCCTCTTCTGGAACAACCACGATCTTCCAAGAATTGTATCACGCTGGGGCAATGACAAAGAATACCGTGTAGAATCTGCAAAAATGCTTGCAACACTTCTCCACGGCTTACAGGGAACACCATACGTTTACCAGGGCGAAGAACTCGGAATGACCAACGTAAAATTTGACATCGAAGACTACAAAGATATCGAAACTCTGAACCTGTATAAAGAACGTCTGGAAAAAGGATATGCAAAAGAAGATATCATGGAATCCATCTATGTAAAAGGCCGCGACAACGCCAGAACTCCAATGCAGTGGGATGACACGGAAAACGCAGGATTTACCACAGGCACTCCATGGATCAAAGTAAATCCAAACTACAAAACCATCAACGCAAAATCCCAGACCAGCGATGAGAATTCCATTTTCACCTACTACAAGAACCTGATCGCATTCCGAAAAGAATACCCTGTATTCGTAGACGGAGACTTCGAAATGCTTCTGGAAGAAAATGAACACCTCTTCGCCTACAAACGAACCACAGAAGATGCAAAACTCTATGTATTCTGCAACTTCTACGGCGAAACAGAAACCTGTGACATGCTGGAAGAAATGAAAGACAAGAAACTTCTGATCAGTAACTATGCAGAAAGAGAAGACAACGTCTTAAAACCTTATGAGGCAAGGATGTACATAGAACTTTAATCAACCCTAACTGAGAGCAGTTATTTGGTATAGAGCCGTGTAGTGAAGCGGATGATTTTATCCGCTTCATTCAAATAAACTGAGTAGCCAGTTATTTGGTTATGAGCAAGTAACAAATGTAGATGATGTCATCTGACATTGGACGTAAAAAAATATGAGAGTGTAATTGGAAATACAGACATAGTATCACTTTGTGGGGAATTATGTCTGTATTTTTGTATCTGAAAAAATAAGGAATTGCTGTTCCTTTTTCATCCATTCTCAGTAACGATCTGCTTATGTATGTTCAATGAAAATAAAGAAACCGCTTGACAGTAAAATATATAATTTCTATAATAGAGTAAACGATTACTCATATACATAAAAAACTACTAACTCTTTGAACTTTTGCTGACAGTACATTATAATAAAACATATGTCTGAAACAGAACAAAATGGTTACTGTTCGCTGGTGATATCCTGCGAAGTATGTTATTGGACATACAGTAATACAAAATGTTAATGTAAGCAAAATACAGGAGCAAATTTATATGGAAAATAAGAAAATATCTGTAAAAGATATTGCCAGGATGGCCGGAACTTCAGTTGCGACCGTATCACGTGTAATAAATCAAAATGGCCGGTTTTCAAAAGAAACCGAACAAAGAGTCAGAGAAATCATAGAAAAATATGACTATAAACCAAACCAGCTTGCAAGAGGATTAAGAATCAGCCATGCCAGAGCAGTGGGCCTGATGGTTCCGGACATCACAAATGAATTCTTTGCCCGGATAACACGGGAAGTGCAGAAGAATCTTCTGATGCACAATTATGTAACTTTGATCTGCAACAGCAACGAAGATGTAAAAGAAGCCAAAGATCAGATAGAAATGTTCATGTCATATAAAGTCAGCGGTATCATTTACATTGGTGGAGAAAATATTATTGAATCCCAGAATATTCCGACCTTATACATCGATAGAGATCCGAGAGATATCCAGATTAAGCTGAGTGAGGAGCACGCCATGATCGAGTGCGATAATATTCAGGGTGGATATCTGGTCGGCAGGGAATTACTCCAAAAAGGAGTCAGAAACCCGAGAGTTGTAGGCTACAATGTAAATCTGTCAACGATAAGAAAACGTATCGACGGTTTCAGAAAAGCATTTGAAGATGCAGAGATAGCTCTTAGCGAAAACCTTTTTATAGATGTAAAAGAAGTTTCCATGCAGGAGGGCGCAAGAGTAACAAAAGAAATATCAGAAGATACAGATGGGGCAGACGGCATATTTTTTACTTCTGATGTACTGGCAATCGGTGGAATCGAATATCTGAAAAAAGCCGGAGTGAAAATTCCGCAGGAAATGAAGATTGTAGGTTTTGACGATATCAGTGCCGGACAGATCATAGATCCGAATCTGACGACCATCCATCAGCCGATAGAGAAATTTGGTGAACTGGCAGCAGATGTAATCTTAAGCATGATTGAGAAGAAAGAAATGGAAACTAACAAATACCGCATACCGGTAGAACTGGTAGTCAGGCAGACAACGTAAATAAATGGAGCAGTTTATCTATGAAAACAATAGGAATTGATATAGGAACAACAACCATCAGCGGCGTTGTTACGGAGAATAAAAACGCAGAAAAATCAAGAACTCTTGAAGCAAAAACAATTGAGAATGGAAGCTTTATCGCAACTGCAAATGAATGGGAAAAAATACAGGATGCAGAACAGATTGTAAGCAAAGCACAGGGCTTATTAGACTATTTTCTGGATAAATATCCTGATGTACAGAAAATAGGACTTACCGGACAGATGCATGGAATCGTATACATTGATAAAGATGGAAAATGCGCCAGTCCGCTATACACATGGCAGGATGCCAGAGGAAGCCTTTGCGGGGAAAACGGTATCTCACTGACAGAAGAAATCCAGGAGAAATGTAAGGTAAAAACAGCGTCTGGTTATGGAATGGTCACACATATTTATAATTTGAGACATGGCCTGATTTCCAAATCAGCAGTCACTTTCTGCACCATTATGGATTACTTTGGCATGCATTTGACCGGGCGAAAAACACCGCTGGTCCACGCCAGCAATGCAGCAAGCTTCAGCCTTTTCGACGGCCGCAGAATGTGCTTCGAGACAGAGAAACTTCAAAAAATGGGAGTAGAAGAGAAGTGGCTTCCAAAAGTATGTACCGAAATTGAAGAACTGGGAACATACCGAAACTGTACAGTAACAACTGCAATAGGTGATAACCAGGCAAGCTTTCTTGGCGCAGTGGGAAACAAAGACAACACCCTGCTTGTAAACATGGGAACCGGCGGCCAGATCTCTGTTCTTTCTGATCAGTACTTTGCAGAAAACGGAATCGAAGCAAGACCTTTCCTGAATGGAAAATACCTGCTTGCAGGAGCATCCCTGTGCGGTGGAAAGGCATATGCACTGTTGGAAAACTTTTTCAGAAAATTTGTAAAAGAAGCAACGGGACAGGATGAAGCGTTATATAAAACTCTTGAAAAACTGGCAAAAGCTGGAAAAGAGTTTAATGCCGGACAGCCGAAAAAACAAAGACTTAAAATCGAAACAACCTTTGACGGCACAAGAGTAAATCCGGAATTAAGTGGAAGTATTACCAATCTGCTTTCCGACAACTTCACCCCGGAAGCATTTACCTATGCAGCCCTTGAGGGAATGAGCAGAGAACTTTATGAAATGTACCAGACCATTCATAAAGGAACCGCTATCAAGATAACACACATGATTGGCTCTGGAAATGGCCTGCGCAAAAATCCAGTACTCTGCCAGATCATCGAAGAAATGTTTGAAGCAAAGTTGACCCTGGCAGAATGTGAAGAAGAAGCTGCTACAGGGGCAGCGATAAGCACTAACAATATGAAATAAAAAATTTAACCAAATCAGGCAAGCCGCGAGGAATTAACAGGAAGAAAAGGGGAAAATTGATATCCTCCCCAATTTCTTCCTGTTTTTTTGTGCATAATTCTGAAATCATAGAAAAAGTAAAAATCTTATTGACAAACGTAGAGTAAACGATTACTCTAATACTAAAGAGTAATCGTTTACCCAATGCAATTTCAAAAGAACTATTGGAAAGTAAAGGAGCGTTGAATTATGAATTATGGCATTTATTATGCATACTGGGAAAAAGAATGGGGAGGAGATTTCATCCCATACATTGGAAGAGTAAAGAAACTTGGATTTGACATTCTGGAAGTAGCATGCCACGATTTTTTACATGTAGAAGATGAATATCTCTACCGCCTGAAAAAAGAAGCAGAAAATCAGGGAATTGTTCTCACTGGTGGATATGGTCCAGATATTGATCACAACATTTCATCAGAAAAACCGGAAATCGTAAAAGCTGCATTTGACAGATTCGAAATAATCTTCCAGAAAATGCAGAAATCCGGAATTAAGAAACTTGGCGGCGGTTTATATTCCTACTGGCCGGTAGATTATACACTTCCATTTAACAAAGCAGAAGATATGAAACGTGGAATCGCAAACATCAGAGAACTGGCAGATATCGCAGCGGATTATGATATCACACTTGGAATGGAAGTTTTGAACAGATTTGAGGGATATATGATGAATACAGCAGCAGAAGCTGTAGACTTTGTTTCAAAAGTAGACCGCCCAAACGTAAAAGTAATGCTCGACACTTTCCATATGAATATCGAAGAAGATTCCATGGGCGATGCCATCAGACAGACCGGAGATCTGCTCGGACATCTTCACCTCGGTGAAGCAAACCGCAGACCACCACACGGAAAAGGACGTATTCCATGGGCAGAAATCGGAGAAGCATTACACGATATTAATTATACCGGTGATGTAGTAATGGAACCATTTGTCCGCATGGACGGCCAGATCGGAAAAGACATCCGCATCTGGCATGACCTCTCCAATGGATGCTCAGATGAAGAACTGGACAAGGACGCTGCAAAAGCAGTTGCATATCTGAGAAATATGTGGGAAAAGTAAAGAAGGATTTTTACCAGATTGGATAAGTACGATACTGTCCTCTGATTTTGTTTTAACCAAATCAAGTAAGTCCCCTGCTTCAATTGCGAAAAGCCAATAAGCAGTGGGGGGACTTGCTTGTATCAGGAGGCGTGCAAGCGCCTTCTGATAAACTGCGGAGCAGTTATTTGGTTATGAGCAAGTAGCGAAGCGGATTGCGAATATCCGCTTGACAATGCAAGAGCTGTTTTGATTTGCACGAATATATATTTGTGTTATTATTAGCAATAAAGGTTAAAACGAAATCAGGAGAATAACAAATGGAATACATAGATATCGTAGACGAATACGGAATCCCAACAGGCGAAACAATCGAGCGTTCCATCGCCCATTCAAAAGGAATCCGCCACAGAACCGCTCATATCTGGATCGTGCGAAAAATAAATGACAGATATCAGGTGCTTATGCAAAAAAGAGCCATGAATAAAGAATCATTCCCTGGAATGTTTGACACTTCATCAGCAGGCCACATTCAGGCCGGAGATGAGCCGCTGGAGTCAGCACTACGCGAACTACACGAAGAACTGGGAATCCAAGCACAGCCCCAGGAACTGGAATTTGTCGGGAACTTCCGCATAGCATACGAGAAAGAATTTCACGGAAAAATGTTCCGCGATAACGAGATCGCTTTCGTATACATCTACAGCCAGCCCGTAGACGAAACAAAACTCATCCTGCAGAAAGAAGAACTGGAAACAGTAGAGTGGTTTGACCTTGAAGAAACATATGCAAGTTGCAAAAACCATGATCCGAAATTCTGCGCCCCAACAGGCGGAATAGAAGTCATCATGAGAAAACTGAAAGGAGAGACCGAAGCATGAGATTAAAAAATGTTCTGATCGTCGTAAAAGACATCGAGAAATCCTGCAGATTTTATCATGACCTGTTCGGTCTTGATGTAGTTGTTAATAATGACGGCAACATAATCCTCACCGAGGGTCTGGTCTTACAGGACGAAATAATCTGGAAAAGATTTCTGGGAAAAGACGTTATTCCTGAAAACAATTCCTGCGAACTATACTTCGAAGAACATAACATAGAAGCATTTGCCGAAAAACTGGAAAAACTCTATCCGGAAACCAGATATGTAAACAAACTTCTCACCCATGACTGGGGACAAAAAGCAATTCGATTCTATGATCCTGATGGAAATCTTATAGAAGTAAGAACGCCAATGTAGTAAGTATATAGATGTATGAGAAATGCAAAGGGTGTCTTTTATAATTTATGTTCAATAAAAAGGATATAATAAGAATCTGGCACAACGGATATTAAGTAATTGGTAACTTAATATCCATTGCACCAGATTCTTTTATTATGCCCAGCGATGAACTTGTCTCCAATACAACGCAAATCCAATTCCGCCCGCAATCGTTTCCGACAGCGGAAACGCCAGCCAGGTTTCATTCAACCCGATCAGTGACAGCAGCCAGAAAATTGGAATCAGGCAGAAAATCTGTCTTGTCAAAGAAAGCATCAGACTGGCAAATCCCTTACCGATAGCCTGAAAAAATACCGGCATGATCAGAGAAAACACTGCACCGAAAAAACTGGATCCGATAATCGGAAATGCAATTTTTCCAATCTGCAGAACTTCCGGATCAGAAGAAAAAATATGTATCAAAGGCTTTGGGAAAAATGCAAAACATACAAATCCGACAGCCATAAATGAAAGAGAAATAAGTATAGAATCTTTCATAGTTTCACGACAGCGTCCATAACTTTTGCGGGCATAATTATAACTTAATACCGGCACAATACAGGTCTGAAGCCCGAGAAGCGGAATAAAAAAGAATGTCTGTAATTTATAATAAAGTCCCAGAACTGTAACCGCAGCATCCGAAAAAGTAGCCAGAATAATATTCAGGATAACGATATAAACCGTACACAAAGCCTGCATAAGGATAGAAGAATAACCATAGCGATAAATAAGCTTTGCATAATGAGGTATTTCATGAATTGCAGGGGGCTTTCGAAATCCATGGATTCCGGTTATAAGTGCCGAGGCAAACTGCCCCAGAATGGTCGCAACAGCAGCACCTGCAATTCCCATCTCAGGGAAAAATCCAATACCAAAAATCAGAAGCGGATCCAGGATAACGTTTACAACAGCACCTGTTACCTGCGCAATCATAGGAAGCTTCATGTTCCCTTTTGCCTGATGCACTTTTGACCAGTTTCCCTCCAGAAAAGCACCAATACTGCCCACACAGACAATACGTCCATAAGTGATTGCATAACTGACTGCCTCTGGTGAAGTAAGAGAAATCCTGAAATATGGCTTCATAACAAGCATAGCCAGAATGGAGAAAAGCATCCAGGATATCAATTCAAGGACCATTCCGGTTCCAGCTGCAGCATTCGCTTCTTTTTCCTTTCCCTGAGCATAACATCGCGCCATGTAAGTGTTCACACCTACACCCGTGCCACCGCCACAGCAATGATAATAAACTGCAACGGGAAAATAACAGATAAAGCCGCCAGTGCATTAACAGAATATTTTCCTATAAAAAAACTATCCACAATATTGTACAGTGCCTGGATCAACTGAGCAATCATAACAGGCGGTGCGATTTTTAATAAAATTTTTCCAATTTTTTCCGTACCAAAAAAATTAGTATCTGAAAGATTATGTTCCATAGTATTTGTCCTTATCTTTGTTTTGTATATTGTGACATCCGTTTCCTGCCTTAAAGGTGCGAGTCTTCTTGCTGGAAGAGGATAAATTGTGTGATGACAAAGGTTCTGAATAAGTGATAATTACGATTCTGATTCTTTTATTTCTGGCTCTTTCATTTCTAAATCTTTCATTGCACATTGAAGTGCCTGAAAATGCTCTGATAAAAGCTGCAAAAGTTCTTCAAGTTTTTGCATACCGGTCAGAGACACCGCCTGAACTTCCATTTCAGAAATAGAATCCATAAATTTCCCTGCATATTCTTGCCCGTGTTTTGTAAGAACAAAAGCTTTCTCGCGTCCGACATTTAACTGCGGTTCCGGGCGGAGAATGTCATCCTTTCGCATTTTTGCGATTACATTATTAATTGTCTGGCGCGGCAGTAAATAATTATCGCATACCTGTTTCTGCGTACAGAATCCATATTCACGGATCGTATAAAGAACAAGCATTTCATTATAACTGATATGATGAAGCCCAGACCAGAGAGAATAAGTTCCTCTGAGCTTGATAATCTCTTTGTTTAATTTATTAATAAGACGGATAGAATCCTGCTCCATAGAAAACCTCCTGTATATTATAATCCCATTTGGGATTATGAAAAATTGAGACATAAATGTCAATAGTGACATGGGACTTAATAGAAAAAGCTATTATCAAAATGATGATATAATTGACAATGAGGTTAGCATATACTAACATATTTGCAGGAGTGAAAAAAATCTATCGTAGATTGTGAGATAGGATTTTTTTATTGCTGGACATAACATTTTTCGGATTTGTTATGTGCTCAAAATATTGACGTCAGGAGGAAAGCAAGATGAAAGAAAAAACAAACTATGGAAACTGGGTACCTGAGAAAGCTCTGTATATGCTATTCGGACTGGCAGCAGTTTTTCTCGTAATAACTGTAATTTTACAGATCATGCTAGGTAAGCCTGTTATTACTGCAATATCAGGAATCATATGTGTTCTGATACTTGCCGAAGCAGTTTATATGTACATCTGTCATGAAGAATTCGCATTTGGAAAAGGGAACATGATGGCAGGCGTACATAAACACCTAGTAGATCATCTCGACTGGGATGGAAACGGAAAACTTCTCGACATCGGATGCGGTGCCGCCGCTCTCACTGTCCGCTGCGCAAAAGCTTTTCCAGAAGCCGAAATTACAGCAATAGACTACTGGGGAGTCGAATGGAGCTATGCCAAAGAACAGTGTGAAAAAAATGCACAGGCAGAGGGCGTTGCAGACCAGATAACATTCCAGAAAGGAGACGCCGCAAAATTAGCTTTTCCAGACGAAACATTCGATGCCGCAGTAAGCAACTTCGTGTTCCATGAAGTCCGCTCCGCAAAAGACAAACGCGATGTGGTAAGAGAAGCACTCAGAGTAGTAAAAAAAGGCGGTACATTTTCATTCCAGGATATGTTACCGCACCATGGATGATCAGCGGAATGGGAATCATATATGGGAAAAAATAGAATATTTTTCTCAGTAAGAGAACCGTTTCTTGTATATGAATAGTTCATGTAATATAATTTATTCCAATAATGAATGTTTCATAGAAATGTTTACTGAACATATCAAAAAGGAGGAATGATGGATTTACATGATAACTCAAATAACGATAGAAGCAATTGCATACAGCCTGATATATTCAGTATTTATGTTGGTTCTGTTTAAGATTCAGGGAACCAGAAAACAGCTCTACAACTATCCACCTGCAATTAAAGAACGTGCACTGGAGCGAGGCATTACCACACAGGAAGAAATGAATGCAATTGCAAAGAAGAACAAAACAATCGGTTTGCTGGCTCTGCATTCGATGTGCCGGATGATATCCTAACAATGCGATCAATATCAACAATGCAGTCACAGATAGACTGGCCGGATAAGCAAGCAGCAAAGTTCGAAACGTCCGGGATTTCGGGAAAATCGTATACACCCATGCAATCCTTATCCCACACACTCCAATCGTCGTCAGAACTGCAGGAACAAAAGAAATCCCAAATCCACGAAGATAACCGGACATGATTTCATAAAGCATACTGAAAATATAAGCTGTAAAAATAATAACCAGACGCTGATATCCAATTGCAATTACCTGCGGATCTCTGTTAAAAAGCGAAAGCAGAAATCTACCACTGCAGAGAATAAGAATAATCGCAGCAACAGAAGCAATGGAATCTTCTATCACACACAACAGCAACGTTCGTTTACAGCGTTTGATCTGACCTGCACCATAATTCTGTCCAACGAAAGTAGTACACGCCTGACTGAAAGAATTAAAAATATAATATACCAGAATCTCTATATTATAAGCTGCACTGGAAGCCGCGATCACAACTGTTCCGAGACTGTTGATCGCAGACTGAATAACAAGATTTGCAAGATTAAAAACCGCACTCTGTATTCCGGCAGGAAATCCAATCCGCAGAATTTTTATCAGACACTTTCCATCTATTCGTAAATTCCTTACATCAAGATGAATCCATTTCTCCGTCTGTGTGAGTTTCACAAATAAAATAACAGAACTTACAACATTAGAAATAACAGTAGCAACAGCAACACCATTTACTGTCATTTTCAGGCATATGACAAAGAAAAGATTCAAAAGTACATTCAGAGCACCAGAGAAAGCCAGTACCTGCAGTGGAACTTTCGTATCACCGGTACTTCGGAAAATCGCTGCTTCAAAATTATACAGAAAGATCACAGGCATTCCCAGAAGATAAATCCTGATATATAACAGAGCATACGGAAAAACATCAGCCGGTACATTAAGAAGACTCAGGACATTCCTGATAAACAATTCTCCTAACAATGTAACAAGTAAACCACCCAGAAACGCAGCCAGGACAGAAGTATGCACCGTCTGTTCTATAGCTTTTTTATCCTTACGACCAATCGCATTGGCGATTACGACATTCGTTCCAAGAGAAATACCGATAAACAGATTCAGGATCACACCGATCACAGGACTGTTAGCCCCGACAGCAGCAATGGCAACCGTCCGGTCTGAACTGGCAAAATTTCCGACAATAGCAACATCAGAAGCATTAAACAACTGTTCAAGAATACCTGTAGCAGCCACTGGAAGAGCATACATGGGAATTTTATTCCAGATGGAACCATTTAAAATATCCATTTTTCGCGAGCGTTTTGCTGATTTCATAATAAGTGCGTCACCTCATATATAATGTGTAAGTTTTAGCACTTCCATAAAATAATGCAAGTAATTCAGATCATCAGAACGTGAAGTCCTGCGCCAGATATTCTCGCTGCCTTTCGCACTATGCTAAATTGTCTTGATTACATTATTTTGGGAAAATGCTATAGCTGTTTTTTATGCAACTGTATTATACGTTCAGAGAAAAATAATATCAAATATCTATTAACTATGATAAAATATAGCTAAAAAGAATAATAAAAGAGAGGATAATTCGATGGAGGTTCGGGAATTACGATATTTTCTGGCGGTTGCAAGAGAAGAAAACATTACACGTGCGGCAGAGAGTCTGCATATCGCACAGCCGTCACTGTCCAAACAACTTATGGAACTGGAAAGAAAGTTGGGCAAGCAATTACTGATCCGCGGAAAAAGAAAAATCACCCTCACAGAAGAGGGCGTTCTGCTCCGCAAACGTGCAGAAGAAATCATAGAACTGGTAGAGAAAACAGAACAGGAAATCAGCTATGATCTGGAAGAAGTAGTTGGTGAAATCCATATAGGTGGCAGCATTTCCAAAAGCGTATTGTCCACAGCCGCACAACTGCGAAAAGAACATCCAGGTATCCGATTCCAGTTTTACAGTGGAGATGCGACAGACGTATCAGAACGACTGGATCATGGAAGTCTGGATTTCGCAGTTATGCTGCAGCCGATTGACAGTATTAAATACGAATTTTTATCTCTGCCAGACCGTTCTGAGTGGGGCATCCTTATGACAAAAAAAGACCCACTGGCATCAAAAAAATCTGTAACAAAAGATGACCTAAAATCCATTCCATTGATCATGCACCAGAGAATCGGACTTCAAAGTGAAATTGCACATTGGGCAGGCACAGATTTAGAAAACCTGAACATTGCAGTAACCTATAACGTAGTCCACGGAAGCCCAGTCCCATTTGTACAGCAAGGCCTGGGGTACTTTCTGACTACAAGAGATCTGCTCGCACCAGTCCTCGACTCGGAAGTCTGCTTCCTGTCTTTAGAACCCAAACTTTCAACCCAGCTTGCTCTGGTATGGAAAAAACACGCAGTGTTTAGTAAGGCAGCCGAAATGTTTATCAAACATATTATAAAAAATTAGATGACAGAAAGTTTTTTGTCTGGAGGCAGGTTTCCAGGGAGTATATAAATATTAAATAACTAACACAACAATAAAAGGAGAAATCTTTATCAAATCTTTATTTTTCCCTGCTATATTTTATAAAACGATATATAGAAAGGCGAAAAAATAAAGATGGAAATGATGCTACAAACTACAGAATTATGCAAGTCATTTAAGAATCAGAAAGCAGTAAATAAAGTCTCACTTAATATAGAAAAGGGAACAATCTATGGTCTGCTTGGCCCTAACGGAGCCGGAAAATCTACTACTCTGAAAATGCTGACCGGTATGTTAAAGCCGACTGCCGGTGAGATTTATTTCGATGGAAAACCCTGGGACAGAAGATGTCTGTCAGAGATAGGCGCACTGATTGAAAATCCGCCAATTTATGAAAACTTATCCGCAAGAGATAACCTGAAAGTCCGTTCTCTGTTACTAGGTACAGATGAAAAAAGAATCGACGATGTGTTAAAGATGGTTTCACTTACCAACACAGGAAAAAAGAAATCCGGTCAGTTTTCGATGGGAATGAAACAGAGACTTGGAATCGCCATGGCATTACTGGGAAATCCAAAACTTCTGATCCTTGATGAGCCAACAAACGGTCTGGACCCGATCGGAATAGAGGAACTCCGTGATCTGATACGTTCCTTTCCGGCACAGGGAATCACAGTCATCCTTTCCAGTCATATTCTTTCAGAAGTACAGCAGATTGCAGATCATATAGGAATTATTTCAGACGGCATTCTTGGATATGAAGCCCCTCTGATCCCGGATGAAAACCTGGAAGAACTCTTTATGGAAGTGGTAAAAGAGAACAGAAAGGCCGGTGAAATCTATGCTTAATATAGTAAAAGCAGAATACCAGAAAACAAAAAATTCAATGAGCCGGAGACTTATCTGGGCGTTTCCGTTGATTACATTTGCTGTAGCTTTTGTACTCACAGCAGGAATGAAAAATGCATATGCCGAGAGTGTCTGGAACTGGTGGTATACACTGCTGTCACCCGGACTGATCGCTCTTATCTGCTATTTTTCCATGAAACAGGAAAAGAAAACAAATTACTATAATCTGATGACACTTTCCACTGACAAAAGAAAGCTAATGATTGGAAAAATATTTTATATGAGTGGAATGATCCTGGTATCTGATATGATCATATTTGCAGGTGCTTCACTGGGAGGAAGCCTGCTGACAACCAATGTCCCTTTCCGCGGAGCTGCTGCGGCAGTACTGGTTCTTACTGTCACACAATTATGGGAAATACCAGTATTTTTATTTTTAAGTGAACGTTTTGGCATGATTCCGGAATTATTGCTCAGTCTGTTTCTTTCCGTTGGCGGAACCATCCTTTCACAGACTGGAAAGTGGTTTCTGTTTGTTTTCGCAATCCCGATGCGGACTCTTACCCCATTGATTCATGTATTGCCAAATGGTATCGGAGCAAAAGCCGGAAATCCATTATTGGATACAAGAGTGATCGTTCCGGGAATCAGTTTATCAGTTATGTGGTTCATTTTAACTACATTGCTGTTTGTGAACTGGTTTGACAGGAGAGAGGTGAAATAACAATGCTGATAAAGAATCTTCACGCAGACTTACTGAAAATGAAAGGACTTTCTGTTGCACCTGCACATATTTTAATTCCGATTATAACCAGTGGCATATTTTTAATGTATTATACTTTTTCAACCTGGGATGCAAACATAAAAATAATTGCTTTTTATCAGGCGGTTGGAGCAGGATTTCCTGTTCTGATCGGAATATTTACTGCCGTATTAATGGAACAGGAATATAATGCCGGAAACTTCCAGAATTTGCTTACCATGCCGAAAAAGACGATGGCTTTTATCACAAAATTACTAATTCTGCTTCTGTTTAGTCTTTTGGCAGTATTGTTAACTGCGGTCATCTTTGAAATTGGATTTTATAGAATTTCAGGTAATCATACAATAAGCACAGGAACCTGTTTACTGGCAGCATTTATTATGTGGTGTAGCAGCATCCCGCTGTATATATGGCAGATGATCCTGGCATTTCGTTTTGGAAAAGGAGTATCCATTGGTGCAGGAATCATTTCCGGTCTTGTCTGCGCCTTGATGATCACAGATCTTGGCGCGTTTGTCTGGAAGTATATACCTGTCTCATGGACTGGCAGAATCCCATATTGTTATTTAAAGTTTGTTTTAGGTGAAGTGGCAGTAAGCAAAGAAATAAAAGAAATCATACCTGTTTATGGTATCTTCACGCTGATCAGTGTGATATATTATTTCATATGGGCATCCCGTTGGGAAGAAAGTAAAATATCAGAATAAGAGGGAGAATATGGCAGAAATTTTGGCAGTTGATGATGATGTGGCAATACTTGATATGATAGAACTCATTTTGAAAAAAGACGGACATCTGGTGAAAAAAATCAGCAATCCGCTTGAACTGAAAATGGAGGAAGTGAATCGTTATGATCTCATCCTGCTGGATATTATGATGCCGGGAATGGATGGATTTGCATTGTGCTCCAGGATCAGAGAACTTGTTGACTGTCCGATCCTTTTTCTCACAGCAAAGACGGAGGAGAACAGTCTGGTAAATGGACTGGCACTGGGAGCAGACGATTATATCTGCAAGCCATTTGGAGTTATGGAACTTCGTGCCAGGATTGCGGCACATCTGAGACGGGAACACAGAGAACATTCCATTAGAATGGTCCTCGGACCTGTCTGTTTTAACTTATCTTTAAAACAGATGATGCTCAATAATCAGGAAATAATGCTCACAAAAGTTGAATATGAAATATGCGAGTTTCTTGCAAAAAACAGAGGCCAGGTTTTCTCAAAAGAGCAAATTCTGGAGCGGGTACTAGGATTTGACAGTGCAAGTAATGACAGCACGATCACGACTCACATCAAAAACATAAGAACAAAGTTTTTAAGCTATGACTATATGCCGATAAAAACTGTCTGGGGGATTGGATATAAATGGGAAGAATAGAAAAGAGAAGAAGCACTACGCTGGGTGGAGTTTTTTTGAGATATGTGCTGGTTGTACTTGGTGCACTGTTTATTCTTGTTGCAGGTGTAATTTTTACATTCTCGATTCTTGTCAATACAGGTTATATTTATCCTGCTAATTACACGGAACAGAAAATTAACGAAGAATATGAACAGATTCGAAATGCAGATGAAGTGACAGAGGATATGATTCCCCCACTTTGCCAGTATGTTGTTTTTTCCACGAATGGTAAGAAACTCCGCGGAAATATGGCAGAAGAGTTCCTTGAAATTGCTTGGAATGTTGCAGAGAATGGAAAAGCATCCGGACGCTATTTTTATAAAGTGATTTCCCGGTCTGGCGAATATCTTGTTCTTCAGTACAGTTTAACACCCCAATATAGTTCTGAGTTTTTGAGAGAACATTTGATAGATCCTCAGCGTCTGCTTATGATTATACTTATTTTGGGAACAATATTGATCATCATATTTCCATCTATACGTTTTGGAAAAAAGATGAAAGCCAAAATGCTGCCGATGATGAATGCAGTAGGCAGGATAAAAGAAAGAGACCTGGAATATGACGTATCTTATTGTGGGATAAAAGAATTTGATGATTGTCTGGAATCCATAGATGAGATGCGGATCGCACTGAAAGATTCTTTGGAACAGCAATGGAAAACAGAGCAGGACAAAAACAGACAGATGTCCGCACTGGCACATGACATAAAAACACCGCTTACGGTTGTAAGAGGAAATGCAGAACTACTGTCTGAAACGGAACTGACAGAAGATCAGAAAAAGAATGTTGATTATATAATAGACAGCACCTTGCAGATACAGAGTTATGTACAGAAATTAATAGAAGTAACCAGATCAGCACAGAACTATTCCTACACCTCAGAAAAAGTAAAGACAGAAGTTTTCCTTAAGAATATAAGAAAACAGGCCGCGGGACTGGCAGAAGTTTATCATCTTAAAATAAACTGGAGAGAGAACTGGAGCAGTGAAATAATAGATCTGTCAGATGAGCAGGTAACAAGAGCAGTTGTGAACATTATCCAGAATTCAGCAGAGCACACAACGCAAAACGGAGTCATAAATATCTATGCCGAAGAACAGGATGGAAAACTAAGCTTTACAGTAGAAGATACCGGCAGGGGCTTTACAAAAGAAGCCCTGCAGCATGGCACAGAACAGTTTTTTATGGACGACACAAGTAGAAGCGGCGGGAATCATTATGGAATAGGACTTTTCTCTGCAAAAACAATTGCGGAGAAATATGGCGGCAATATTTCACTCACAAATTCAGAAAAGACAGGCGGAGCAAAAGTAAAAATCTGTTTTCACCTGCGTCAAGATAATATATAATTATTTAAAAACAAATAGAGAGCAGGCAATAAACGATGGAAATAAAAAAGATAGCGCAGGATTTTTCAGTATGTAAAGTAACAGACTATTCACTTGTAAATCTGGATTCAGAATATTGCTTTACAGGAAAAACAGATGAGGAGAAATCTCTGGTATGCACCACCTCTGAGGTACCGGCAAATACGATTAAACGGGATGATGGATGGAAAGCATTCCGTATACAGGGAGTTTTAGACTTCTCTCTGATTGGAATATTAGCAAAAATAACAGGAATTCTCGCGGAAAATAACATTTCTGTTTTTGCGATATCAACCTATAATACAGACTATGTTCTGGTAAAAAAGGAAAACTATCAGAATGCCTTGGAAATCCTTGAAAAGAGCGGCTATGAGATTGTAGATTGAAAATAGTATATCATTTTCGAAATAATGTCTAGTGTGGCAACAAGTTGTGGAGGTTTTGATATGGAAAAACAAATTATAAATTCTTCAAAAGAGCTGGAATTTGCAATATTTTGCATTGAAAATGTTGCAGCGAGATTAGGGGTAAACGCTGAAAAAGTATATAATGCTCTGACAGAGAAAAGCGATATTTTATATGCGTATATCATTCCAGAATATGAAATGCTCCATACACAGGGAAAAGAGTATATAGTAGATGATATTATCGAGGTCATGAAAGAAAGAGGTGTTTCTTTGTGAAAGTATATCATGGTTCCTGGATAGAAGTTTCAGTACCAGATTTAAAACATTCCAGAACAGATGTTGATTTTGGAAAAGGTTTTTATGTAACTCCAATTAGAGAACAGGCAGTTAAGTGGTGTGGCAGATTCAAAAGACGTGGTAAACAAGGAATCGTTACATCTTATATATTTGACGATTGTGCAATTCAGAATCTTAATGTTTTGAAATTTGATTCATATTCAGAGGAATGGCTGGATTTTATACTAAATTGCAGAAGAGAAAAAGACTCATCAGATTATGATATTGTTATGGGTGGAGTTGCCAATGATAAAGTTTTTAATACAGTAGAATTGTACTTCGATCACTTAATTGATAAGAAAGAAGCTATCAACCGGCTTAAATATGAGAAACCTAACATGCAGATTTGTTTCAGAACAATATCTGCATTAGAGACGCTGCGTTATGAAGGGAGTGTTGAGGTATGAACGCCAATCCGATTTTGCTTCAGAAAAAGTATGCAAGGATAGTAGAACTATTTGCTAAAAGGATGGGAATTTCAATAGACAAAGCATTGGATATTTTTTATCATTCGGAAGTATATCAGTTAATGCGGGAGGGGGTATCTGATCTGCATTGTATGAGTGATGGATACCTAGTGGATGAACTTGAAATGGAATATAGAAATGTTTTGTTTGTATAATTTGAATTGGAGATTTTGTGGAGAATCGAATGAAAATATATGAAGTTGAGGAAAGAACACAGCAATTGGTGACAAAACTTTTAAATATCTGGGAGGCCTCTGTTCGTGCAACGCATCATTTCTTAAGTGATGCAGAAGTTGAAAAAATAAAAGAATATGTTCCACAGGCATTAAATGGCGTAGCGCATCTGATTATTGCCGAAAATGACTCCGCCGAACCAGTTGCCTTTATGGGAATTGAAAATATCCGTCTGGAAATGTTATTTCTTTCTCCGACAGAGAGAGGAAAAGGACTTGGCAGGCAACTGATGCAATACGGCATCCAGAATTAT
This sequence comes from uncultured Blautia sp., assembly GCA_934416185.1. GTDB lineage: Bacteria > Bacillota > Clostridia > Lachnospirales > Lachnospiraceae > Blautia_A. The sequence goes on from CAKRWH010000004.1 coordinate 35,647, forward strand.
GGCATCCAGGAACTTACCGTCAATGAACAGAATCCACAGGCAGTAGGATTCTATGAGCATCTTGGTTTTCAAACTTATAAAAGAACAGAATGCGATGAAGAGGGTAATCCGTATCCATTGTTGTATATGAAACTGGTATAATAAATGTATTAGATGATCAGGAGAAAAATTTATAAAGAGTATTCTAAAATGCAACTGAATGGTATAGTGATAAAGTAATAAAGAAAAATATTGAAAAAAGCTTGAAAATTGTTTTTTAATTTCGTATAATGTTTCACAAATAGGGAGCTCAAATAGATGGGCTGAGAGTAGACTTGATTAGTCTTGACCTGGAACCTGATTTGGATAATGCCAACGTAGGGAAATACATGTCGCTAATGGATAGACTTGTGTGTCGTTGCTCTCTGTTTTTATGTGAACTGGGGGCACCACTTTTCACAGAGCATTTCAGGCGCCGGACAACGGGAATAGTACGTTGTCCGGCGCCTTTTTGTATACTTTCATGGTGTTAGAAAGGAGTATATCCATGGTAATGATTAATGGAGAGGCAAAAGAGATTGCCGGGAAAAATCTTCTGGAGTATCTGAAAGAAAATGGATTTAATCCGGAGCAGCTGGTAGTAGAACGTAATTTTGAAATCATTTCCAAAGAACAGTTCGGCAGCGTGACAATTCAGGATGAAGATGTGATTGAAGTCCTGCGATTTGTTGGAGGGGGCTGAAAAGATGAAAGAAATGCAGAAAAAAATGCAGGAACTCATCTCGAAAGAGGATCTGGATCATGCATTTGATGCAAGATTTCCAAAAGAAATGCAAAAGAAATTACGAAATGCCAGAGTTGCAGTCGCAGGTCTTGGAGGACTTGGATCCAATATTGCGGTTATGCTTGCAAGAAGTGGAATCGGGAAACTTTTGCTGGTGGATTTTGATGTGGTGGATGTGACGAATCTGAACCGGCAGATGTATTTCATACCTCAGATCGGAAAGCCAAAGGCTGAGGCTTTGCCGGAACTGTTGTATCAGATTAATCCATATATATCATATGAATCTATTTGTGTGAAAGTAACACCGGAGAATGTGAAGGAATTATTTTTCGAGTATCCTATCGTATGTGAGGCATTTGATCGTCCGGACCAGAAAGCAATGTTGGTACGGGAACTTCTTATCCAGTGTCCGGATACAACTGTCATATCAGGAAATGGAATGGCAGGATATGCAGATACAAATGAGATCAAAACGCAGCAGATGATGAAACGGCTGTATGTATGTGGGGATCAAAGTACAGATGTTGGAAACGGAATTGGCCTGATTGCCCCGAGAGTGGCGGCCTGCGCAGCGCATGAGGCAAATAAAGTCCTGCAGTTGATCATGCAGGCAGAATGTGAGTAAAAAAAGAGGAGAACATGATGGAAGATAAATTTGTATTAGGTGGAAAAGAATTTAAAAGTCGATTTATTCTTGGATCAGGAAAATATAATCTGAATCTGATCAAAGCTGCAGTTGAGCAGGGAGGTGCAGAAATCATCACCCTTGCTCTCAGACGTGCCAATACTCAGGAGAAAGAAAATATACTTGATTTCATTCCGAAAGGAGTGACTCTGCTTCCAAATACATCCGGTGCGAGAAATGCCGAAGAGGCCGTCAGAATCGCAAGGCTGAGCAGAGCTATGGGATGTGGGGATTTTGTAAAAGTAGAAATTATGCGTGATGCGAAATATCTCTTTCCCGACAATTATGAGACAGTCAAAGCAACAGAGATTCTGGCAAAAGAAGGATTTGTTGTTCTGCCATATATGAATCCAGATCTGAATGTGGCAAGAGATCTACAGAATGCCGGAGCCGCAGCGGTTATGCCGTTAGCCGCACCGATCGGGAGCAATAAAGGACTGGCAACAAAAGCTATGATCCAGGTATTGATCGATGAGATTGATCTGCCAATTATTGTAGATGCAGGAATCGGAAAACCATCACAGGCATGTGAGGCTATGGAGATGGGAGCAGCGGCAATCATGGCAAATACAGCAATCGCTACAGCGGGAGATGTACCGGAGATGGCAGCTGCATTTAAACTGGCTATTGAAGCAGGAAGAAAAGCTTATCTTACCGGAATGGGAAGAGTACTTGCCAGAGGCGGAAGTGCATCTGATCCACTGACTGGATTTTTACGTTAAGGGGGAAGCTGGAATCATGAATGAGGAAAATCAGGTATATTTTGTAGACAGTGATAAGCTTCCACCAGCCGCACTGGAGAGAAAGCACCGCCTGGAACAGGATCCGTCTTTCCGTACTAACCATATGGAGTATATGGAGGGGATGCAGGTCATCGAATCAGATATAAAAGATAAGGTACTTCATGCAATGGCTGAGTACGATTATGATGCATATACAGCTAATGATGTAGAACGGGCACTTTCTCATGAGTCATGTTCCATTGAGGATTTTAAAGCACTTTTATCCCCGGCTGCAGCACCTTATCTTGAGCAGATGGCAAGAAAAGCAGAGGAGATTACCAGAAATCATTTTGGAAATACAGTGTACATTTTTACACCGTTATATATTGCAAACTATTGCCAGAATTACTGCATTTACTGCGGATTTAACTGCTATAATAATATCCGGCGGAAGAAGCTGACATTTGAAGAAATCGAACATGAAATGCAGGTGATTGCAAGAACAGGGATGGAAGAAATCCTGATTCTGACTGGTGAGAGTCGTGCATATTCTGATGTGAAATACATTGGGGAAGCAGTTAAAATTGCGAAAAAATATTTCAAAAATATAGGTATCGAGATTTATCCGGTGAATGTGGATGAATATCAATATCTCCATGAATGTGGAGTGGATTATGTGACAGTTTTTCAGGAAACTTATCATACTGACAAATACGAAACGCTTCATCTTATGGGACATAAACGTGTCTGGCCGTATCGCTTCGATTCACAGGAACGTGCGTTAATGGGAGGTATGAGAGGTGCAGGATTTTCAGCACTTCTGGGACTTGATGATTTCCGAAAAGATGCATTGGCTACTGCACTTCATGTGTATTATATTAACCGTAAATATCCTCATGCAGAGTTATCTTTAAGCTGTCCGCGATTACGACCAATTGTGAATAATGATAAGATTAATCCGCGTGATGTGGGAGAGAAAGAACTCTGTCAGGTGTTATGCGCATACCGTATATTTCTGCCTTTTGCGGGAATTACTGTGTCCAGCCGTGAGAGTGCTGAGTTTCGAAATGGAATTACAAAGATTTGTGCAACCAAGGTTTCTGCAGGGGTCTCCACTGGGATTGGTGACCATGAAGAAAAATATGAGGGAAAAGAAGATGCGGATGTCGGAGACGAACAGTTTGAGATCAACGATGACCGTTCTTTTAGTAAAATGTATGATGATATGGAGCAGGGCGGCTTGCAGCCGGTTTTGAATGATTATATTTATGTGTAAACAATATGAACATACCATCGCGATTACAAATCGCGCGTTGGTGCAGGGAGATTTTCTTGAGCAGATGCAAAAGGTGATTCATCTGCATCCTCATGCAGTGATTTTGAGAGAGAAAGATCTGTCGGATGAAGAGTATAAGATGCTGGCAGAAAAAATTCTGGAAATGTGCAGTAGAAGTGGTGTACGCTGCTTTCTGCATTCCAGAATTTCTGTGGCGCACAGCTTAGGGTGCAGGCGAATTCATATTTCTATTCCGGTACTTAAGGATATGAGTGAAGAGGAACGCAGACAGCTGAGAAAAGATTTTCAGGAGATCAGTGTTTCCTGTCATAGTATGGAAGATATGAACATTGCTGTGAAAAACGGAGCTACACAGATCATTCTCGGGACAATTTTTGAAACAGAATGTAAAAAAGGATTGAAAGGAAAAGGTCTGGAATTTGTCAGAGAAATCTGCAAAGTCTGTCCGGTGCCGGTGTATGCAATTGGGGGAATCAACCTGGAACGTTTGCAGCAGGTAATGGACGTGGGCGCAGCAGGCGGGTGTATGATGTCTGGTTTTATGCGGATTTAGAGAGGGAGTCTCCTGTTTAATTGTGAATAGCAATAAGCAGGAGACTTTTGGCAAATAGCTATTATTTTCGTGCAACAAGATGTGCCCGGAATCCTTTCTGTTTTTCCATAGTCAGTACTGTGAAACCGGCTTTTTCTGCCATTGCAACGAATTCTGCGGCTTTATGTATTTTTACATCACCGTGTCCGAACAGATTAGCAAGCGGCATTTCCAGATGGTTCATCAACCAGACTATAAAATCTGAAGAGGTATAATCACGCAGAACCAGACGACCGCCTTTTCGCAGAACACGATATGCACTATTGAAGAAGTCCTGCGGATTAGGATAGTGGTGGAAGCTGTTTGAGCAGATGACTGCATCAAAAGACTCTTCTGCAAAAGGCAGATTCTCGCTGTCCCCAACAAGAAATTCTGTGTTGGAAAGCTTTTTTGCCTGAGCAACATTGATCATCTCAGGAGTGAGGTCAAGACCAATGTAGTGTTTCTCAGGATACTTTTCATGAAGCAGCTGGATCATTGGACCGGTTCCGCATCCACAGTCCAGAACATCGTGGAAAGATTCTTTTTCCAGTTCTGCCAGAATTGGCGGATAATCATCTTTACACATTTCATAAATACCGGCATGTCCGCTGTCATAGACCTTGGCTGCCTGGGTAAATTCTTTGATAGAGAGCTGTTTATATTTTTCCGGTGTCATAAATATTCTCCTTAAAACTAAGCGGATACAAGTATCCGTGTTGATGCCTGTTTATAACCAAATAATTGAAAATTAGGTATTTGGTTAACTAGATGGTTAGATGCTTCTAACTAACAGTATCATATATTTTTGTAAAAGTCAAAAGAAAGAAATAACGAGTGGAATGAGAAGTTGCAGCTATGGTTCAAGGTGTGATAAAATGACAGTAAGTGTAGACTAACAGGATGAGACTGGCAAAATAATCATCAGGTAAAGGGAGGAGAATAGAATATGATAGCTCAGGTGCTTGTGGAGGGATTGATACTTGGGATTCTATTGATGGGAGTTTGCGCGTTCGGAATTCGAAATGGCGCAGTTGGAATGGCTGTAATTTCTGCACTTGTAATGTGATAAAATACCTCTAAAGTATATACTTTAGAGGTATTTTGTGTGTGTGAAGATCACTTGCAGGATTTGCTATTGGAAGTTATTTATGGATACATGGTAACAAAAGCATACTCATAATTTTCATAGTAATCACTGTAAGGAAAATAAGTATGGATGTGCTGGCAATGGGGGAAATTGCTAAAGGTTAGTTTTGGTTTAGAAAGTCTGGAAATTATTCTGAAAATATGAAAAAGTAAATTATATTGACTCCACGGAATGGGCATTGTATTATGAATTTATAATTAATTTACATAAAAGGGGGGAGTCATTTATGACTGAAAAGAGAAAAAGAAAACTGGCAATGCCGGACACCCTGATCATTGTAGCATTAGTGGTACTTCTGGTGGCGATTCTTTCATGGATCATTCCATCTGGAACCTATGATTATCAGGAGATGAATATCAATGGAAGAATTCGAAATGTAGCCATTGATGGAACTTATCACACCATTGACAAATCCGAAGTTACTACTACAGGATTCCTTGGATTTTTCAGTGTACTGTATCGGGGTTGTGTGGAGGCAGCTGATGTAATCTTCATGATTCTTTGCTGCTGCGGAACATTTGGTGTTGTGGTAAAAACCGGTGCCTTCCACGCAGGAATTGGAACTATCCTGAAGAAGCTAAAGGGAAAAGAAATCCTGTTGGTTCCGATCATTATGTTGATCTTTGGACTTGGTGGTTCTGTATTTGGCATGGCAAGTGAGTTCTATGGATTTTATCCGTTGATCGTAGGCCTGGGAGTTGCTCTGGGATATGATGCAATGTTCGGATTTGCCATTATTGCGGTTGGCGAGTTTGTTGGATTTATGGGCGCGACGCTGAATCCATATTCTGTAGGAATTGCCCAGACAATTTCAGGTGTAGAGCTTTATTCCGGAACCGGATATCGTACTATCTGTTTCGTGATCTTCATGGTAATTTCAATTATCTATGTGATGATGTACGGCAGAAAAATTAAGAAAAATCCAGGCGCGTCTGTTGTATTTGGAGAAAAAAATATCCACGCTTTTGACAGAGATGAATTGAATGAGTATAGTTTTACTTTAAAAGATGGTCTGGTTCTGTTGGATGTGTTAGTTGTACTGGTAGTACTTATGTTTGGCCTGATTAAATGGGGCTGGGATTTTCCACAGCTTTGTGGTCTGTTCCTTCTCATGTCCATGATAGCCGCAGCAATCTGTAAATGGTCTCCAAACAAATGGTGCAGCGAGTTCATTGACAGCGCTAAAACTGCTATGTGGGGATGTATTCTGACGGGTATTGCTAAAGCTATTACTGTTGTTATGCAGGATGCACAGATTATGGATACGGTTATTTACGGTTTGTCAAATTTACTGAAAAATGCACCTCACGCAGTTTCCGCACAGGTAATGCTTGTGGTACAGACACTGATTAACTTCTTTATTCCATCTGCAACAGGCCAGGCTTCTGCAACCATGCCGATCATGGCACAGCTTGCGGATATCATTGGAGTAAGCAGACAGACAGCAGTCCTTGCTTTTCAGTTTGGCGATGGACTTTCCAATATTTTCTGGCCAACAGCTGACATCGTTATTATCTGCGGTCTGGGTGGAATTTCTTTACAGAAATGGTATAAGTGGTTCACACCACTGTTTTTGATATTGTTTGCAACACAGGCAATTCTTTTGGGAATTGCAACGGGAATTGGATTTTAGTGTAATGGAAAGAAAAGGAAATCTTATCAAACTTACAGATTTATCTTCAGATTTTATTATTGAGCTGAGATATGCCACGCCGGATAATTTTACTGGTATGCAGGTGTATCAGTCAGCAGAGTGCTGGCTGGATGAACATACCGCGCAGATTCTGATAAAAGCTAAAGAAATTTTTAAAAAAGACGGCTATCAGGTAAAAATCTGGGATGCCTATCGTCCGATCCGGGCACAGAAGCGATTCTGGGAGATTATGCCAAATGATGACTTCATTGCCCGTCCGCCGGACATGACGAAGATTAAGAAATTTCGTCCTACCCATATGAATGGAATGTGTGTAGATATTACGCTGACGGACAAATATGGTAATGAAATCGAAATGCCTTCACCGTTTGACACTATGGATGAACGTGCAGCTCTAAACTATGCCGGTCATTCTGAAATCGGCAGAAGAAACGGAGAATATCTGAAAAAAGTAATGGAATCCGTAGGATTTCAGGCATACGAATGTGAATGGTGGCATTTCTACGATGTGTCCGCAGAACCTGCGCCGTTTTCGGATTATGAAATTTAAAAAATGATTATGATTATTTAAACAATTCTTGGCTTGCCAAATAAGAAATGATGAATAAATAAAAAAATCAGAGAGTCTGTTCTGGTGAAATGTATAAGGCATCAAATATATGAAGGGGATACAGAAAATGAAGATAAAAACAGTTGCAGTTCTTGGGGCAGGAGCAGTTGGTTCTTATGTGATATGGGGACTTTCCGGACGGGAAGATATCAGACTTGGAGTTATTGCAGAAGGTGAGCGCGCAGAACGAATGAAAAAAGGCTGCGTGATCAATGGTGTGACCTACCATCCTGAAGTATGGACACCACAGGAAGCAAGAGGAACAGATCTGTTGATCGTGGCTTTGAAATATGGAGCATTACCAGGTGCTATGGATAGTATCCGTGTGGTTACAGGAGAGAACACAACAGTTATGAGTCTTATGAACGGTGTAGACAGCGAAGAATTGATTTCTGCTGAAATCGGAGCTGGCCATGTCCTGCATTCACTGATAAAAGTAGCTTCTCATAAAGAGGAAAACGGATACTGCTTTAACCCGGAAACTACGATTGGAATTATTTTCGGAGAACTTTCTGCTCCATATCAGAGCGAACGCGTGCTGGCAATAGAGGAACTTTTCAAAGATACAGGACTGCATTACCGCTCTACTGAACATATCAGAGAAGAAATGTGGAGCAAATTCAGACTGAATGTCTGCAATAATCTGCCCCAGGCAGTTCTTGGTGCAGGAGTGGGATGCTACCAGGACAGTGTTCATATGAAACACATCAGCAACGGACTCAGACAGGAACTGGAAGCTATTGCAGCAGCAAAGGGAATTGATATAAGTAAGGCAGATGCGTCATCCAGTCATGGAAGTGCTGTTCCTCCATCTGCGAGATATTCTACACTGCAGGATCTGGATGCAGGACGCCATACAGAGATTGATATGTTCTCAGGTGCACTGGTCCGTATGGGCAGGGAACTGGGAATCCCGACACCATATAATGAATATACCTACCACATCATAAAAGCTATAGAAGAAAAAAATGATGGAAAATTTGACTATAACAAGGACAGTGGAAAAGTGACCTGTGCAAAATAGTGCAGTTAAAAACCCAAAATGGTGAGGAATGCTCGATGAACTGATGCATTTTTTTGATTATTGTGTGCAGCAAATAGTTTTGAAGGCGAAACTGCTATTTTCAAATATATTATAAGGAAATGAAAAGGAAGAGAAGTTTGGAATATACTTGTACATACAAATCAGAATTAGGCAATATTTTACTGGCTGCTGATGAAATTGGACTTACAGGTTTGTGGTTTGAGGGACAAAAATATTTTGCCAATACACTTCCTGAGGAACATATCTCACAGGAAACTCCAATTTTGACAGATGCGAAAAAATGGCTGGATATATATTTTTCAGGAGAAGAACCGAAATTTACTCCTTCTCTTCATCCAACTGGTTCAGCATTCAGACAGGCAGTATGGCAGATTCTATTGCAGATACCTTATGGACAGACAATTACATATGGAGAGATCGCCAGACAAATGTCTGAAATGCAGAATACTCCTCATATGTCTGCGCAGGCAGTAGGCGGTGCCGTGGGGCATAACGAGATTTCCATTATCATCCCCTGCCATCGTGTAGTTGGAACAAATGGCAGTCTGACTGGATATGCAGGTGGAATTGATAAAAAAATTGCACTGCTGAATCTGGAACATACGGATATGAGCCATTTTTTTGTTCCAAAGAAGGGAACACGCTCTAGAAGAGACGAGAAAGGAAAAAATACAGATTGATAGTTGATAGAGAAATCATAACAAAAAATGATAGTTATGGTTTCTCTATTATTTTTGTGATAAAATAGAGTAAGCAATGGCTAACCATATGATAAATGTATATTTTAGGATATCTATTTGTGTGTTGGGATACTATGAAGCCCTATACAGATGCATATTTAAAGAGGCTGAGGAAGATTTGAGAGGAATAATTTTCAGGAGGTGCCTGACTATGAATGAGCATATGAAATTAAGTGATATGCCGGAAATGTGTTCGGCAATAAAAGAATGGCTGAGTACTCGTTATGGGACAGCAGAAGGAATAAAAATCTGGGAGAAAACCAGTCAGCAATATAATGAATATCTGAAAGAACTGCCTGATTATGGCGGAAAGAAGTCTAGTCATGCATTCGCAATTTATGGTGGTGTCGTTATTTTTTCTCTGTATCCGCTACTGCCGGATCAAGCACCGATTGAAGAAATTCAGGAATTTGTAACCAGTTTGTTTATGGGAGCTTTTGTAAAACTGGGAAAGGTTTTCAATCTGAATCGAAATTTTGATATGTGGATGATCAACAAAGTTTTTCAGAAAGTAGGGAAGAAAGACAGGAAACAATTTGAACAATATCCGGCGTCTTTCTGCAATATATCAGAACCATATGATAAAAAGAACCATGCTGCCAGATACCATTTTTCCCAATGTCCGAATGCAGAATTTGCTAAAAAGTACAACCTGATGCACGTACTTCCATTGTTCTGCAACTCTGACTACTGGGGAATCAGTCAGATTCACGGAACTCTGATCCGGTGTGGTACATGCGGAAACTCGGACAAATGTGATTACTGCGTAGTCGGTTCGGAGAACCCTATGGCGAAAGAATATGAAATTGTGAAAGACGAAGCCGGATTTTTGGTGAGTAAAAAGAAAAAATATATGTGATCATTACATATGGAGGATAGCAATATGAGCAGATTGGGGAATAAAATACAGGAAAAATTTATGGCAATGAAGTTTCGTGGAAAGGAAATATTTAAACCGCTGAATACTGGCAGAATTGATGAACACGTAAGCTGCGTCAGAGAGTATGTCGCAAATATTTTCTTTTATACAAAAAACGGAAAGACGATCATGATCGATGCCGGATATAATTATGAGCGACTGGAGGAAAAGATGAAATGGCTTGGTCTGGATCCGAAAAGCATTGATACGATTCTGATCACACATCAGGATACAGATCATATGGGAGCACTGGAAACGGATACAGAACTTTTATTCAAAGATGCGACCATTTATCTGAGTGAAATTGAAAATCGTTATCTGACAGCAGAAGTTCGTCGTAAAGTTTACGGAGGATGGTATAAGCTGCCTCTGGTAAAGACGGATAATAAAAAGGTGCTTCTTAAAGATGGACAGATTTTACATATCGGAGATATTAAAATTGAGTGTTTCCTTGTACCTGGACATACATGGGGACATCTCTGTTATCTGATCGATGATAAATACCTGTTTACCGGCGATACGATCTGGTTTGGGCCGGATGGAGGTTATTCTTTCCTTGATGCTCTGGCAGAGGATAATGAACTGGCAAAGAAATCCCTGGCTGAATTTGAGCAGAAGCTGAGAGCACGTAATCTTTCACCGATTGTGATAACCGGACATACTGGCTGGTACGATGATCTGGACTGGGTATTCCGACATAAAGACCAGGTATGTCATGCATCCAAGAAGCAGAAGCCTCATGATCCAAATGCAATATATGACGGATATAACGAAAGTGATGATACGAAAGAAAATGCACAGAATGTGCTGCTTACGAAAGTGGTGCCGGTTGTGAAATAGAGCAGGAGAGAGGAGAAAGAGAAATGTTTTTTCAGGCAGGCGCAATTATTATTCTGTTATTATTTTACGGATGTTATTTTGGAAAAATGTTCCTGCAGAAGAAAAAGGGAATCCAGACTGACCAGATTGGAAAGGGAAAAACAGGCAGGGTAAAAGCGATTGAGATTACCATGAAAGTGGCAACGATATTAGTTCCCTTAACAGAGGTGCTGAGTATTTATATAAACTGTTCTAGGTTATCTGGACTGCTGAGATATGCAGGGGCTGTAATTGCAACGGCAGGTGATATGGTATTTATTATTTCAGTGCTGACAATGAAAGACAGTTGGCGTGCAGGTGTTTCAGAAACAGACAAAACAGAACTGGTGACAGATGGAATCTACCAGATAAGCCGCAATCCCGCTTTCCTTGGATTTGATCTGGTATATGTAGGGGTACTGTTAATGTTCTTTAACTGGATTTTGCTTATTGTGTCTGCATTTGCAATCTTTATGTTTCATCTGCAGATTGTATATGTGGAGGAAGTGTTTCTTGTGGGAACTTTTGGAGACGAGTATATCAGGTATAAGAAAAAAGTACATAGATATCTGGGAAGAAAAGTACATTTTGCGATATAACATAAATATATTCAGGAGATAAAATAAATGAAATTAGCACTTGCACAGATGAAAATGGAAAAAGAAATATCAGAGAATCTCAATAAAAGTCTGCAATATTGTGATATGGCAGAAAATTGTGATCTGCTCTTTTTTCCTGAAATACAATTAACGCCATTTTTTCCACAGTATCCCAATCGATGTGTCGACCATTACTGTATGGATATAAATGATGATGCATTACGAAGATTGGCACAAAAAGCGAAAGAGTATAAATATTATCTGTCACCAAATGTATATCTGGAATCAGATGGAGCCAGATATGATACTTCCTTATGGATTGGACCGAATGGGGAAATTCAGGATACTGCCAAAATGGTACACATTGCGCAAAATAAAAATTTTTATGAACAGGATTATTATACTCCGTCAGATGATGGATTTAAAGTATTTCACACGCCATTTGGGAATGTGGGCATTGTCATATGCTTTGACCGTCATATTCCGGAAAGTATCCGTTCCTGCGCATTGAAAGGTGCAGACCTGATCATAGTTCCCACAGCGAATACAAAGGCAGAGCCAATGGAAATGTTCGAATGGGAAATGCGTGTTCAGGCAATGCAGAATCAGGTTTTCATTGCGATGTGCAACCGTGTTGGCACAGAAGACAAAATGCAGTTTGCCGGTGAGTCCATCGTTATCCATCCAGGCGGAGAGGTAATTGCAAAAGCAAATGATCAAGAACAATTACTGACATGCGATATCGATTTAAATGAGGTAAAAAAGGTTAGAAACAACATAAACTACTTATCACTCAGAAGGCCTGAGCAGTATGAAACATTTTGAGAAATCGTGAGTTGGAGGGGAAAAGATGCTGACTGAAAAAGAGAAAAAAATGTGTCGGACACTGATATCTGTATACAAAAGGAAATTAAAAAAATGTGTATCACGCAATACGATATTGTCTGCTGGTGATATAGTTAAGGAATAATTTCAGACAATTCTCTGATCGTGTAGGTTTTCATGAGTACCTCCTGTGTAAAAAGTAAATTGAAAATTTTGTGATATGTTATCATGAAATAGATTATATAAAAAATTTCATTATAGATTAAAGTTTATTAAATTCATAAAAATTCATAAAATCTTCTTGACCTCAAGTATATTTGAAGTGATAACCTTTGTAAAGAACAATAAATATATTCGTATTTGGGAGGAATGAATATGTATACTGCATCAAAAGAAAGATATACAGCTATGGAATATAACCGCTGCGGAAACAGCGGACTGATGCTTCCGAAAGTATCATTGGGATTGTGGCATAATTTCGGAGATACTGCAAATTTTGAAAACATGAGAAAACTTTGTTTTACAGCTTTTGATAACGGAATCACACAGTTTGATCTGGCAAATAATTACGGCCCGGAACCGGGAAGCGCAGAGAAAAATTTCGGACGTATTCTGAAAGAGGATTTAGGTGTATACCGTGATGAACTGATCATTACAACAAAAGCTGGCTATGAAATGTGGGACGGCCCTTACGGAAACTGGGGAAGCCGCAAATATCTTCTTTCCAGTCTGGATCAGAGTCTGAAACGCATGGGACTGGAATACGTGGATATTTTCTATCATCACAGAATGGACCCGGATACACCACTGGAAGAGACGATGGGAGCACTGGCGAGCGCAGTACAGAGCGGTAAGGCAATCTATGTCGGACTTTCCAACTATGATGGAGAAACATTAAAGAAAGCATCCGCAATTCTGGACGAACTGCATTGCCCGTTTGTGATTAACCAGAACCGTTATTCAATTTTTGATCGTACAGTAGAAAAAAATGGTCTTAAAGAAACAACCGGTGAACTTAAGAAAGGTCTGATCACATTCAGCCCGCTTGCACAGGGACAACTGACAGACCGCTATCTTCATGGGATTCCGGAAGACAGTCGTATCCGTACGGATGGAAGATTTCTTAAAGAAAGCGCTTTAGATGAACACAGACTGGATCAGATCCGTAAACTCAATGATCTGGCAGCACAGCGTGGCGAGAAGCTTGCAGATATGGCCCTTGGCTGGCTCCTCCAGCACAAAGAAGTCACCAGTGTACTGATCGGCGCATCCAAGCCACAGCAGATCCTCGACAATGTAAAAGCAACTTCCTGTGCACCGTTTACAGAAGAAGAACTGAAACTGATTGATGAGATTTCGCAAAATTGATGACAATCGTTATCTCATATGCAGAAATGCCAAATTTTCAATTAGTATAATAAAACCGCTGGTTTAATTACGTTCAATGTTTAAAGTACTGTGAAATGAAAGAACAACAAGAGAGGCAAAATGTTTCTCCTGTTGTTCTTTATTTTTAGGGGGCGAAAAATACAACAATGAGGAGTTTATGATATAATAGATAAAAAACAAGATAATATGAATGATGGATTACAGTTTGAAGAACTTTACAATAAAAATTTTTCTGTATGAGAAACTAAGGAAAGGTTAGAAAAAATGGCAAAACTATATTTCAGATACGGAGCAATGGGCAGTTCGAAATCTGCCAATATTTTGATGGTTCGATATAATTATGAAGAGCGTGGTCAGTATGCGGTATTGTTAAAACCGAGGACTGACAACCGGGATGGGGAACATGAAATTCAGTCCCGGATTGGATTGTCGGCTCCGGCTGAATATGTGGATGAGTTCTTAAAAGAAATCGCTGAATCCTGGGCTGATGAGATTTCGGAATATACGTATCATGGAAAAAAGGTAGATGCGATTCTGGTGGATGAGGCGCAGTTTATTTCGCCGGAAGAAGTAGATAGATTATCAGATATTGTGGATTTCTACAACATTCCGGTTCTTTGTTATGGACTTCGTACAGATTTCCTGAATCATCTCTTTCCAGGATCCAGGCGGCTTATGGAAATCGCAGATGTTATAGAAGAAGTCCCTACTGTCTGCTGGTGTGGAAAGCGGGCACAGTGCAATACCAGATATGCCAATGGAAAAATTGTCCGGGAAGGCGCACAGATCATGCTTGGCTCGAATGAAAGTTATGTGGCGCTTTGCAGGAAACACTACAAAGAGGGGAAATTGTGGAAAAATGTTAAAGCCGATACTGAGTAGGTGATTTTCCAACATATTTTTTGAAAAGTTTGCAGAAGTAACTGATGTTATCATATCCTACGCTGACAGAAATATTGTATATTTTTTCCGAACTTCCTCTTAACATTTTACAGGCCTGGCTGATTCGATATTGGATAAGATATTCTACTGGAGAAATCCCTATATTCTCCTGAAAGTAGCGTAAAGCAGTATTTTTGCTGATGTTTGCTGTATTGGAAATATCTGCAAGCGTTATATCTGCCTCATAATGTGTCTGAATGTATTGTAGCATGATCATAAAAGCATGTTGAGAATGCTGAGGAACACGTGGAGACTCTGACATGAGTTGTTCCTGAGATACGTGTTCTGCTATGAGAAGCCAGACTTCGCTTAATAAATTACGGACAAGAAGTTCATTACGTTCTGATCCGGATAAACAAAAAAATAATTTTTTACATATTTCTATGATCTGCTTTTGCCATGTTTCTGTCTGTCTGAATATGAGACATGGAAGAGCAGATTTTTCTAATGGCATAATATATTTCTGATAAATAAGACTTCCGCTGGAAGCAAGAAAAAATGGAGAAAATACAATGTTTGGCATGATAGCATAAGTTTCGGAAGTAAACCGGTGCAGGATACCACTATTGATGAAAATGATATCGCCAGATTGTAAAGAATACGTATGCTGATCAATGTGACAGATGATAGTTCCCTCTGAAATATATGCAAGTTCAAATTCTTTATGCCAATGCCAGTTGATATCATTGTTGTAAAAATTTCTGGTATCATCTATATAAAATTCTAAAGGAAACTCTGGTGTACCATGTGTGGCTGTTTCACGTAAGGCGTTATTTGTATCTATATTCTGCATAATTCTCAGAACATCCCTTCTGTTGGAGTGGTGATATTATATCATAAAATAGTGTAAAAATACAATTTAAAATCTCATATTTGATGATAAAATACAAACTGCTGATATAGATACACTTAACATATTGAGGAGGTACAGATGAAAGATAAGTATCAGAAAACCATGTATGCCTGTTTTGTTGGTTACATTGTGCAGGCAGTGATAAACAATTTTGTGCCATTACTTTTTTTAACATTTGAAAAAAGTTACCACATTCCCTTGAGTAAGATTACAATGTTGATAACATTCAATTTTGGTATTCAGCTGTTGATCGATCTGTTGTCTGCCAGATTTGTAGATAAGATTGGCTATCGTGTTTCCATAGTTCTTGCTCATATATTTGCAGCAGTTGGATTGATCTGCCTGATTATTTTGCCAGATCTGTTTACTGACGCATTTGTGGGGATTTTTATTTCCGTGGTGCTTTATGCGATAGGCGGTGGTCTGATCGAGGTATTGATAAGTCCGATTGTGGAAAGTTGTCCAAGCGATAATAAAGAAAAAGCAATGAGTCTTTTGCATTCTTTTTATTGCTGGGGAAGTGTAGGAGTTGTTCTGTTGTCTACAGTATTTTTCAAAATATTTGGAATTGAAAACTGGAAGATAATGGCGCTTATCTGGGCGGTTATTCCGGTTGTAAATGGCATGATATTTACCAAAGTTCCTATCGCATCTCTGATAGAAGAGGGCGAAACAGGAATGACGATAAAAGAATTATGCGAAAATAAAATATTCTGGATTTTGATGTTAATGATGATGTGTGCGGGAGCAAGTGAACTGTCAGTTAGTCAGTGGGCATCTACTTTTGCAGAACAAGGGCTGGGAATCAGCAAGACAGTAGGTGATCTTGCCGGACCGATGGCATTTGCTGTTTTGATGGGAAGTGCAAGAACTTTTTATGGTAAATTTGGAGATCGTATTGATCTGGATAAATTTATGATAGGAAGCAGTATTCTCTGTATCTTATCTTATTTATGCATTTCACTTTCACCTTCTGCGATTATGTCTCTGATCGGATGTTCTGTTTGTGGATTTTCAGTAGGGATTATGTGGCCGGGCAGTTTCAGTAAGGCATCAACAGCATTGCACAATGGCGGAACCTCTCTGTTTGCGTTGCTGGCACTGGCAGGAGATATAGGATGTTCCGGCGGACCTACACTGGTTGGCTTTATATCGGGACTGGCATCTGATAATCTGAAAAAGGGTATTCTGGCTGGCGTTATTTTTCCAGTACTTTTATTGGTGGGAATTTTACTTTTGAGAAAAGATTTTATCCGGACACAAACGAGTGGAAAAAATTGATACAAATAAAAATATGAATACTGATTGATGAAAAAATCTGAGCAGAGTATAAAATTACAGGAGGAAGACATGAGAAAAGAAATAAATATTAATGAATGGGAAAGAAAAGAACATTTTGAATATTATTCCAGGTGTGCAACACCACATTATTGTGTTGCGTTTAATATTGACGTGACAAATTTACTGCAATTTACGAGGAAAAATAATATCTCTTTTTACTATTCTCTGATTTATTTATGTACACAATCTATAAACGAAATAGATGAATTTTTGCTGGAAACGGAAAATAATAAGGTTTATAAAATTGATCGTCGTGTGCCTTGTTTTACAGATTTGATGAAAGATGCGACCAGTTTTCATATGGTATCTCTTGCCTGTGAGGGAGATATTATTGAATACGCAACAAAAGCACGTGAAGAAAGCCGGAGAAATCCATTGTCTGTGTATGCATTAGAAGGATTGAGAGAGTCTCAGATTATATATTCATGTATTCCCTGGGCAGATATTACGATGTGTTCCAACGAACGAGATTATACAGATCCGAATCTAAAAGATGATACAGCACCTATACTTGTCTGGGGCAAATATACAGAGCAAAATGGAAAATATATGATTAATATGACTCTTGATGTTAATCATCGTTTTATAGATGGATATTTTGTGGGACAGTTTGTTCAAAAATTAGATGAAAAAATTGCAGAATTAGATAATTAGATTCCAAAAGGGACGCTTAAGCCGCGTCCCCTTTGGACACCTCTTGAGCTTTTTTAAATTAATAATATCCATACTAACATAGAGACCATAGCGGATATATGTAATGTTCCGATGATGCGGAATGGGAACAGGATGATAAATACTGGCAGTATGGTGAACATTGCGGACCAGAGTGGTAATGTGGCGGTGCCGGATATGATTGCGATGATTAATGTAAAAATGAATACAAGGTATCCGAGATAGCAGACTCTGGTGATCGGGGCGCTGTTGAAGAGGTCGAGCATCAGCGCTTTTGCTTTGGCATCTCTTCCGAGTTTGATGAAAACATATTCAACCAGTCCGTATTTTACGTGGTGTGCAGTGCCGATGATGATAAAGAGTACGATTGACACAAATAAAATAGAACCATACACTTTCGAATGTTCATATACATATCCGGTCATTGCGAAATATCCCAGAAATTGAAGCATTAATGCAAATGCGCCCAGTATGGCAGAGCGCATCGGGACTTTTTCAGATACTCCTTCCATTAGCTTTGCCATTTTGTCATCTTTTCCAAATGTCTTGATATCTTCCAGCTTCAATGTTCCATTTGGAAAAATGCTCAGAATACGGTCACAGTACATATTCAATGCATGACCGATGATCCCCAGTACCAGCATGATTTTCATAATAGTCAGACTCATAATTTTATGCCTCCCTCAAAATATAATTTATTATTAAATATAGATTAGTTTGAACTAACTGAACTGTCAAGATGATACAATACATCTTGATTTGATAAAATAGCAGAAAAAGTGTATATTCAAAACAGGAACAATTTACACAAGTACCAGATGAACGATTAAAAGCAGTGAGGGCAAACAAATGGATAAAAACAAACAATGGATTGATCTGATCGTAGAATTGCAGAGCCTTGCACAGGCAGGACTTACATATGGCAGAGATGTTTATGACAGGGAGCGTTATGAACGGATTCGGGATATTTCAGCGGAAATGATGGCAGATATTTCCGACATGCCGTTGGAGAAAGTAAAAGAACTTTTTTGCAATGAAACCGGATACCAGACACCTAAAATAGACACCAGGGCAGCAATATTCAAAGATGATAAAATTCTGCTGGTCCACGAAAATAATGGAACCTGGTCACTTCCGGGTGGATGGTGTGATGTGAATGTATCAGTAACAGAAAATACAATAAAAGAAGTCAAAGAAGAAGCAGGACTCGATGTCACAGTCAAAAGTGTGATTGCCATTCAGGACAGGGAAAAACATAATCTTCCGGTTTATGCATACAGAATCTGCAAAATATTTATGCTCTGCTTTGTAACAGGAGGAAATTTTGAAGTAAATATCGAAACCACAGGCTTTGACTACTTTGCAGAAGATGAACTTCCTGAACTTGCAGGCGAAAAGAACAATGAGGAACAGATAAAGATGTGTTTTGATGCGTATCGTGCAGGGGATAACTGGAAAACATTTTTTGACTGATCGTATGGTTCAATTGCCAAAAGCAATAAGCAGTGGTCAGAGACTTTACCAGATCCATACTATGAAATTTAATAGCGACTTACAAATTTGCTAATATCTTCCAAAACATAAGTAATTTGTTTAACATGAATACACGAAGTAACTTATCATAGAAAGAAGTCTGGAGGTATAAGCAATGTTAAACGAATCAGTGATCAAAGTATTAAAGAATGGTATGTGGGATCTTGCTACATGTGCAGACGGAGAACCGAATGTAGTTCCGGTTGCATTTAAGGACGTTACCGATGATGGCAAGCTGGTTGTAGGAGATGTTTTTCTTGAGACAACTTTAAATAATATTAAAGCCAATGGTGGAAAAATCGCTATTTCCGCATACGATGCAGAGAATCTTGAAGGATATCAGATTAAGGGAACTGCTGAGTATGTAACAGAGGGTGAAATCGTAGACACATTTAAAGTCATGGCGGAAAAGATGTTTAATGGTGTAGCAACCGCAAAGGGAGCACTTGTTATTACACCGTCAAAAGTAATCATTACAACACCTGGTGCAGATAATAAAAAAGAAATCTGATTAAAAGAAACTAATAAATTTCATAGTAACTTCAAAAAAGATCGCTTTCAGACTATAATGAGACCAAACAATAGTCTGAAGGTGATTTTTTATGGCGAAATATAAGAAAAAATTAGAAGATGATATACGATGTCCCCTTGAATATGGGCTCACAATATTTGGCGGTAAATGGAAGTCGCGCATTATATGTGTGCTGTCTGCCCGGGGAAAACTGCGTTACAGTGAGATCCGTAAGGAAATGTACAACATCACAGATGCTGTCCTGGCATCCACATTAAAAGATTTGATAGAAGATGGAATCATTGACAGGAAATCTTATGACGAGATTCCACCCAAAGTAGAATATTCCCTGACGGAAAAGGGCAGATCGGTGGTTCCTATTTTGCAGAGTATCTGTCAGTGGTCAGATATCTTCTATAAGGAAGACAGCGAAAATGAAATGGTGCAGTGTCAGAAATGTGATCATCGTAGATAAGGAGAAATTATGCTTAAATACACAGAAGAAAAAATATTCACACAGGAGCAGGTAC
The DNA here is from genome assembly GCA_934416185.1 of uncultured Blautia sp. Lineage (GTDB taxonomy): Bacteria > Bacillota > Clostridia > Lachnospirales > Lachnospiraceae > Blautia_A. The sequence goes on from CAKRWH010000004.1 coordinate 55,856, forward strand.
AGGAATTATTTTTATCCGTTAACTGGATTTCCGGAAATTACCCGAAAAGGTTATATAAGGCTCTTATGAACTCATCAACTGTACTCACTGTATGGGACGATGCAAAACTGGTCGGACTTACGAGAGTACTGGATGATACAGAGATGCTGGCCCAGATCCATTATGTACTTGTCCGTCCGGATTATCAGGGAAAAGGAATTGCCGGAAAAATGCTGGAACATATAAAAGAAAAGTACAAAGATTTCTTCTATATAGAGGCTATGCCGGAGAATAGAAAGAATGTACCGTTCTATGAAAAACATGGATTTTCCGTGATGGAAAACGGTGCTGCGATCCAGATTCGTAATTCCTCCTTCGTCTATTGACATTTGGCAGAGCTCTGTTACAATAGCAAAAGTCGGAAGGCACAGAGAATGTGCCTTGCAAGGTATTTCGTATAAAATGATTTTCTGCTTTGCTGGTTGTGAAAAAAATTATGATGTGCTAAACTTTAAAGTAATCAAAAGCATATTGAGTATGAAATGGAGGATTCTGATATGTGTGATATAAAAAAATATGAAAAAATTTATCAGGAAATAGCACGTTTAGAACCGGAAGATACGTTGCAACTGGTTTTAGAAGCTGATACAGAGGAACAAAGAGATTTTTATCAACTGGTTGGCGATTTTTTGCTTCAGAAAAAACAGAAGCAGGTAATTGAAAGGAATTTATTTTGATATGAAAAAGTATGTTCTGGTAGGTGGAGTAAATGGCGCAGGAAAATCGACTTTATATCAGACGTCGCCAGCATTACAGAAGATGAAGCGAGTGAATACAGACGAAATCGTAAAAGAAATTGGTGATTGGAGAAGTTTATCTGATGTAATGAAGGCAGGAAAAATTGCTGTAACATTAATAGATAAATATTTTGCAGAAGAAACTTCATTTAATCAGGAAACTACGTTATGCGGACGTTCGATTATTAAAAATATTCATAAAGCTGAAGCGTTAGGATATATGATTGAATTACATTATATCGGGGTAGATTCAGTAGAAATTGCTAAGCAAAGAGTAGAACATCGTGTAAAAAAAGGCGGTCATGGGATTCCGGAAAGTGATATTGAGAAAAGATATTATGAATCTTTTCAAAATCTCAAAAAGATTTTAAAGGAATGTAACCTGGCTGTCTTTTATGATAATACGGAAGAATTTCGAAGATTTGCTATTTATAAGAATGGTAATATTGTGAGGCTATCCCATAATGTGCCCAATTGGTTTTTGCAAAATGAAATAACGGTCTTGAGAGAGACTAAAGCAATAGAGAGATGATAACTATATATGAGTATGGAAACTCAGATGCCGATACTGTTTTGATCCAGTTGACTGGTGATCATGAATTATCTGTTCTTGAGAATGAGGTTGAGGAAATCAGAAAACGGACTTCAATAGATTTCAGGTTCATTGCTGCGAAAGTTGATGACTGGAACTATGAGCTGTCCCCATGGAAAGCACCTGCGGTGTTTGGAAATGAAGACTTTGGTGATGGTGCTGCCAGGACATTGGCGCAGATTCTGACACTATGCACAGATAAAAGCAAGACATATTATATTGGAGGATACTCTCTTGCTGGTTTATTTTCATTGTGGGCGGCATACCAGACAGATATATTTTCTGGCGTTGCAGCGGCTTCGCCATCCGTCTGGTTTCCGGGATTTATTGATTATATGAAAGAACATGAGATAAAAAGTGAGACAGTTTACCTGAGTCTTGGAGACAGAGAAGAAAAAACGAGAAATCCCGTGATGTCACAAGTTGGAAACTGTATCCGGATGGGACATGAGTTGCTCAAAGAGCGTGGGATAAATTGCACTCTGGAGTGGAACCAGGGAAATCATTTTAGGGAACCAGATATAAGAACTGCGAAAGCGTTTGCCTGGGTAATGGAAGAAAATCATAGAGCATAAAATTTTTTGACTATAGAATTTATTCATAGATGGATTTTTGAGAAAATAGTGGTATAATGTTGTTAAATACAGCTAACTATTAATGGCGGTATAAAAAAATTGCAGATAATTATATTGGAGGTTCTATAAAAATGGCAGTACACTCAATTGACGCAGAAGACGATCAGTTCGCATATCGTTATGATACACAGTTATTGATCGAAAGAAGAGATCAGGATCTGGATGAGGATGAAATCTCAGATTACATCACAGAACATTTTGAGGGAAACAGTCTCATTGCAGCAGGAGATGAAGACTTGGTGAAAATTCATTTCCACACAAATGAACCGTGGAAGATTCTGGAATACTGTAATTCCATCGGAGAAATCTTTGATATTGTAGTCGAAGACATGATCCGCCAGGCAAATGGACAGCAGGGATGATTGTGCAGGAATAAGAAAAATAGAGCAGGGGATTTCTGACAGCATTGTCGGAAATCCCCTGTTGCGTTAACGTTAATATGAGATATCTTACAAGATTTTTTTCTTGGGAAGGCTACAATTATGCCCGGAAAGGGGAGGTCAAATCATATGAAAAAATATTTCGTTGTAGCACAGTATGATGAATGATGTTAAAATAGGAATGGTTTTACAGACTTTACAGATAAATAAAGGGGACATATCATGACAGAAAAAGAACGCATGGAACAGGGAATCATTTACAATCCCAATGTTTCCGAACTTACGGACGAGCAGTCTGTATATATGGAAAAATTATGGGAGTTTAATCAGTTACGCCCATCCGAACAGGATAAAAAGCAGAAATATATGAAAGAAGTATTCGCCGAATGTGGTGAGGACTGCTTCATTGAACTGCCATTTCGCGCAAACTGGGGTGGAAAGAATCTGCATTTTGGAAATGGTGTGTATGCAAACTTTAATCTTACAGTAGTAGATGACGGTGAGATTTTTGTAGGCAATAAAGTAATGTTTGGACCAAACGTTACCATTGCAACAGCCAATCATCCAATAGATCCGTCACTTCGCGCAGATGCCATGCAGTACAATAAATCAGTACATATCGGAGAAAATGTCTGGGTTGGAGCCGGTACAGTAATTGTTCCGGGCGTTACTATCGGAAAGAATTCCGTGATCGGAGCTGGAAGCGTAGTAGTAAAAGACATCCCGGAGAATGTAGTTGCAGTAGGAAATCCGTGCCGCGTATTACGTGAGATTGGAGAGCATGACAGAGAATTTTTCTACAGAAATGAAAGAGTTGACTGGGAGGATTTAAAATAAAAAATGGAAGATAAAAAGGCATTATCTTTGCCAGTGAGAATTATCATTATATTTCTAATATGTACAGCAGATATTTTGACGGCTGCTTATTTCATATACACATGGAAACAAAATGGCACAGTCATTTCAGTCAGAAATGCATCGGATAATATCCCTGGGATTTTTCGTCAGAGTCTGATAGTTTCTATGGCTGCAATCCTGGTGATTTTGATTTTTTTCATTATATTAAGAAAAAATTTCGTATCAGAAATGTACCTGAAAATATCAGAAAAAAAGCAGAAGATAACAGTATTTATCCTGACAGCGATTCTTTTGGCTGTAACTGTTTTCTGTCTGATCACAAAAGCAGATAAAATAACAATACTGTATAATTTATTGTATTACACAGTATTTATCGCATTGGAAGAAGAACTTTTGGTGCGAGGTGTGTGCGTATATTTGTTAAAAGATGAAAGCAATTATATCCGTTATCTTGTACCCAATATTCTGTTTGCTGCCATGCATCTGTTTTCCTATGCGAACTGGGGAAAGATCACACCGGTTTATGTATTTTCATTTATTACTTCACAAATGCTGGGATTGGTATTAACAGGATGTATTTTCCAGTATCTGAAAGAAAAATCAGGCACGATCTGGATTCCGGTGTTGGTTCATGCGATTCTAGATTATATGGTTGTGCTGAATTATTGATAAATTTATTTGCACATCGGTCATTAAGTTACTATAATGCCGATGTGCTTTTTACATTAAGCAAAACTATGGAGTAGATGTTCGGGCATGAGTGAGTAGAAAAGAGGATTAGTTTATTTATATGACTATAAAAAATCAAAAAATGAGATTTTTCATATAATATATTTCAAATAAGTAAATAAAATATATTATTGTAATTGAAAAAAAACAAAAAATGAGATACACTAATAAAAGCATACAAATGATAAAATAATATAGAGTGAGAAAAGAGGGGAAGAATAGTATGACAAAATTTATAGAGAATGTAAATAAATATTTGTCAGAGATGAAAATCAAACAGACATATCTCAGCATGATTACCGGAATAGATAAAAATAAGTTGTCTCGATTATTGACAGGAACACAGGAAGAAAGCGGAACAGATATGGAGAAGATAGCAGGTGCATTAGGAAAAAAGATAGAATTTTTTCTGAACGATAGTTGTGTGGCACCTCAGATTGGCTGTTTTTCCAGAAATAAAATAGCGTTTTACGCTGGAGCACCGACAGAGAAGCAGGAAAAGATTGCCGAGCAATTAATGGAGCTAATGGAAAATATTGATGAAGTGGTCAGTGCGAAAAGTCGTTTTGATCAGATGACTGGAGAATAGATATGAATTTGGAGCGTTTGAGAAAGATAATAGAATATAGCAGGAAGTATCGGGAAGAGACAAATTCGATGATAAAGAGGTTCTGTTCTTTTGCAGGAATAGACAGTGATAATGATGTGTTGAATATCATGCAGATTGTCAGATCATCTTTTCAGAAAAAAGATTATCTAGTTTTTGAAATGCCGTTTGCTGATGATGAAATCGGAGCATTATGTTACAAAGGTGACGGCTTGGGATATGTAGTGATAAATACATCTTTGCCCAGAGTAAATGTGAATTTTGCAGTTGCACATGAAATATATCATGTATTCTTTCAGGAGAGTGAATTTGTATCTAAAGTTGAGTTTTCGGATGATCATTATTATGAACATGAGGAAGAATATGCTGCAAATCTTTTTGCAGGGATGCTGCTTATGCCGGAAGTTAGTTTCAGAAGAATGTATCGTAAATTTAAGGAAGAATCAAAAGGAAATGAATTTGACATAGTCATAAGACTAATGGCATACTATCAGGTTCCGTATATGGCAGTGCTGATTCGATGTTATGAATTGGAATTACCGGAAACAACTTTAATTTCGGATCAATTATTAAATGTCACCAGAGAAAAAATAAAAGTTAAGTTTGATGAATTGTGGCTGGATGAAAATATATTATACGCTTCAAATAGGGATGACTATGCCCATATCGAGAATCTTGTAGAAAAAACAGGCACAAAATATATAGAGGATAATTATATAAATGAACGTACTTTGAAAAAGGTATTGCAGAACATGAAGAAACTTTATGCTAAAATAAAGGGGGAATAAAATATGGCAGGAACATATATGGAAATCCCCTACAATTGGAATGATATAAAGGATTTAGTGGAGACAGATACTGGAGAAATTATTTCGTCCATTATTGCGTCGGATAAACTGTTTTTTTATGATACATGCTCATTCAGAAGACATTCAAATTTATCTGAAAAAGGAAAACATTTTTTTGTTGAATATTTTAAAAACAAAAATGGAGTTATAATTATCACCAGATGTATTTTGATGGAACTTGCATCTGCAAGTGGATATATAAATGAAGAATATACAGGATATTTCAATATATTACATAGTGCGGGAATTAAAATCTGTATTTTAAATGAAGAACGATTATTTGATATTTTATCTGAATGTTTTTCAACTAATTTAAAGGTGAATGAGTATTTGGTATGGGCGGTTAGAATGATAAAAACACCGATAAGTACAATAACAGAAACGTTGAAAAATGATGCAAAATTATCACGGGAAGTACTTTCCGGGCAGAATCTGAATTCTTCAGATATTTATACACGTTTTTTTTCTTCAGTGCGAAATAACAAGGAATCAGCAGATAATTTAGGGGAAGAACTTATAGGAATATGTATACATATACTTTCACATTTACCTGGAATGAGAGATGGAAAAATATGCATGATAACAGATGATAAGGGTGCGGCAGCTAAAACAGACAGTTTAATGAAGAAGACCAATCTACAATATCAGGGTGCCAAAATTATAATATTTAGTACTCCTAAAATGGTACAATATATGTATGAGGAACAGATGGGATTGAATATAACGGATCTTGTTGAGATGCTTTCGCAGGGAGTTAACGGTAATATTATTGTGAAGGGAACAACGGCTTATGATTTGGAGATAAATGATGAAATTGTTATGACATGTGAAGAATTGGCATATAAAATTGCAGAGCCGAATGGAATTAATATTGTATTTTAACGAATGATAAATTGTTGAAAGGATGAATTATGGATAAAATTAAGATTGCGTTTTTCGATATAGATGGAACTTTAATCGATATGGAACGAAAAGAAATTTCCAAAAAGATGCTGGAAACATTAAAAGATTTACAGAAAAACGACATTAAAATCTGCATTGCCACAGGCCGTGCACCAATGGCGATACCGAAATTTGAGGGCGTAGAATTTGATGCATTTCTTGCATATAATGGTTCTTATTGTTATGACCAAAACGGCATGATCCTGGATCATTCCATACCAGCGGAAGATGTACAGTGTCTGATCAAAAATGCCACAAAAATGCACAGACCACTTGCACTTTCTACGAAAGATAAAATAGAGGCGAATGGAAGAGATAAAGATCTGGTAGATTATTTTGCAATTGGAAAGCAGATTGTAGTGGTTTCAGATGATTTTGAAGCATTTTCCAGAGAAAAGGTGTATCAGATCATGATGGGATGTTATAAAGAGCAGTACGCGCATGCACTGGATGGCGTAAAAGGTGCAGAAATCACAGCATGGTGGGATCGTGCTGTTGATATCATTCCAGCAGGCGGCAGCAAGGGCGTTGCTGTAGAGAAAGTATTGGAGCACTATCACATTGACCGCCCAGAAGCCGTAGCATTTGGAGACGGAAATAACGATCTGGAAATGCTGAAAGCAGTTGGTCACGGTATTGCAATGGGAAACGCTTCCGATGAACTGAAAGAAATTGCAGAGGAAGTCTGCGGACATGTGGCAGAGGATGGAATTTATTATTACTGCAAAGAACATGGAATGATATAGGAGATTAAAAGGAACTGCCATTGACAGTTCCTTTAGACTATTCAGAGAAAGTATAACGGATAATATATCCATTAGAGTCTCCTGTTACAATCACAACATCTCCCTGCTGATTTTCAAAAGTATCCATAACCGGGAATCTGCCGTGTTCTTTAACATAAGCTTCCGGGCTTTCTGCTTCTACGTCGATAAATTCGCTCTGCGCATGCCTGGAACCGCCGCAAGGGTTGATGGTTTCTACAAAAACTTCATATTCTTTCATAAATGTAATCCCCTTTCCATATAGAATTGTTATCTGTATCATATCCGCAGCAAAGGGAAAACTTTTATCTATCCGCACAAATAGATAGAAAATTATCCTTTGGTTATCTGAATTATATAAAAAATCTTACGATATTTCAAAGGTTATTTTTTACAATATTCTTGACGATATATAGTCTATCCAATATACTTAAAAATAAGTTAGATAAAACAAACAAAGGAGAATCCACATGCCGGGAATGAAAAAGCAAGTTCTTTCTAATGCAATAGACATATTATTAAATCAGGGAAATCTGCCGAAGGAACTGGATGGTAAAAAGCTGTACGGTGAAGCATTAGAAGGTGACGATGCTTTAAAAGCAGACTGCAGAATATACCAGCTATCTAATAAGACCGGAAACGGTCAGATTACGGTATATCAGGTATTTAATGGAATTGAACTGTACTATAACGACATGCATATGGCATACTGCAATCAGGATCAGGTGACGGCGAAGAATATTATTGAGATTAATCATTGCTACATTGGAAGATATGAATGTAGTTTTGGAGAAAACAGTTGCTGTTATTTGTCGGCAGGGGATTTATCTATTGGCTCTGCGATGAAAAAGAAATCGTTTTCCACATTTCCATTGAATCATTATCATGGAATCTCTATTATCATCAACTTGGAGAAATTACTGCCGGAGGTGCGGCAGATCATGGAACTTCTGAATATCGATCTGAATTACATAGAGAAAAATATCTGCAAAGAAAACCGTCTTTGTATTGTGCGTGCAAACCCGTCAATTGAGCATATTTTCTCTGAATTATATTATGTAAGAGAGCAGAGAAAAGCCGGATATATCAAGATAAAAGTGCTGGAATTATTGTTGTTCCTCAGTGATCTGGGAAGCGTGGACGAAATGCAGGAGCCGGAGTATTATAACCAGAATCAGGTGAAACTGACGAAAGAGATCGCGGCATTTATCACGGAAGATCTGACGATGCATTATACGATTGAACAGTTATCTGAGCAATTCGGAATATCAATGACTACATTGAAAAAAGGCTTCCATGGCGTATATGGTACATCGGTATATTCCTGGCTTCGGAACTACAGAATGCAGACAGCGCAGAAATTGCTGTTGGAAACAGAATTATCTGTAGCAGAGATCGCGCATCAGGTTGGATATGAGAATCCAAATAAATTTTCTACAGCATTTAAATCCGTATACGAGATGACACCTACTCAATTTAGAAATAATGTCAAACTATAGGACAATATTTTTGCAGAACAGATTCCGCACAGAGAGAAAAGGAAAGTTATAGAAATATAACAAGTGTCCAAATGGATAGATGATACCTCTCTGGTAATGGACAGAAAACTTCAGATTATATAAGATTATGGCATTGGTTAGCAGAGACTAATTGATGCCATAATTTTATTTTACAGGAGGAATTGAGATGAAAAAATTTACAAGCGTATTTCTTGCAATGGTTCTGACAGCAACTGTTCCGGCAGGTTTTCAGACTGTATATGCAGAGGACACAAATGCAGAAGATACACAGGAAACAAAAACAGATGCGGACAATGAGGCGGATGCAGACCAGTTACTGAAAGACCTGACAGGTTCCTATCAGGAACTCTGGCCGGTAATCCTTGCAGATGATTATACACAGACCTGGATCGATGACTGCAAAGAAATCGTAGGAGAAGACAATGCAGAAGCAGCTTATGAGAAATTGAAATCCATGGTAACAGGTGAAGTTTACGGCGAAGAAGCAGTAGAAGCTTACAAAGATGGCGGCGGAGCATACTTCTGCGGATTCACACAGGATATGGCAACTGTAGAATTTGACGGCGATACAAAGACCATCAAAGGCTATGACAAAGATGAAAAAGAACTTTTCTCCCATACATATCATTATGTAGGAATGGAAGAGACACGTGGTCTGTATGAATTCGAAAGTGATGATGCAGATTCCGGAGAATTTACATATTTCTACCTTGCACCGGACACAAACGACACAACATACCATATTGAATTCCGTTATGGAAGCGATGCAGATGCACTTGCAAAATATGATGCAGGCGACTATGCATACTGGCTCGCATCCGGAATCTCCACAGAATATGATGAAAAAATGGTAGACGACTGCATCCAGCTTTTCTGCGATGAGAATCTGTCTGAGCAGTAATCCTATAAATCTGGTCCTTATAATTGTGATTTAAAATAAAAAACATGACGGGAATCAATATCCGGCATAACGAAATGTAATGCCGGATATGGTTCCCGTTGCTTACGAAAGGAGTGAAAATTTCATGCAAAAAGAAAAAAGCGATGAGCTTTCCAAAATGTTTTCTTATGCAGGAAATTACCACAAGCTGACAATACTTGGATGTATCCTTGCAGGGATCAGCACCATCTTTTCCATGCTGCCGTTTGTCTGTATCTGGTTTGTGATCCGTGATCTGATCCATGGATTAAGTCAGGGAGATGTGACACTTGCAGCAGGAAGCAGTCATTACGCATGGATGGCACTGCTGTTCTCTGTGCTGAGTATTTTCCTTTATTTCCTGGCACTGATCTTCTCACATCTGGCAGCATTCCGTACTGCAACCAATATGAGAAAAAAAGCAGTTCATCACATTGTAGAATTGCCGCTTGGCTATTTCAGCCAGAACGCCAGCGGCCGCTTAAGAAAAGTAATTGACGATAACGCGGGTCTCACAGAAGGCTTCCTTGCCCATCAGTTACCTGACCTTACAGGTGCAGTTGTAATGCCTGTTGCAGTCATCATTCTGATCTTTGTATTTGACTGGAGGATGGGAATCTGCTGTCTAATCCCTATGGCGGTCAGCGTGATTTTCCTGAAACAGATGATGGGTGGAGACAACGCAGACTTCATGTCAAAATACATGACAGCACTGGAAACCATGAACAAAGAAGCTGTAGAATACATCCGTGGAATTCCGGTTGTAAAAGTATTCCAGCAGACTATTTATTCATTCAAAAACTTCCATAATGCGATCACAGAGTACGAGAAGTTTGCTTCCGGATATGCGTTGAAATGCCGGATTCCGATGACTGGATTTACCGTAGCATTAAACAGCACTTTCATTCTACTGATCCCGGTTGCAATGCTCATTCTTTCCGGACTCAGCGGACAGATTTCTTATGAAGAAACAGTACTGGATTTCCTGTTCTATGCTTTATTTACACCAGTCTGCACAACAATGATGAACAGGATTATGTTTGCCAGCGAACAGCTTATGGCAGCGAAGAGTGCAGTCAGCCGTGTAGAAGCTGTCATTCAGGAGAAAACACTTCCGGAATCTGCACAGAAGCAGAAACCTGCAGACACAGGAATCGTATTCAAAAATGTATCATTCAGCTATCCTGGAGCATCAGAGAAAGCTCTTGATAATGTAAGTTTTGAAGTACCGGCAGGAAAAACGGCAGCTCTGGTCGGAGCATCAGGAAGCGGAAAGAGCACAGCAGCAAGCCTGATCCCGCGATTCTATGATGTACAGGAGGGCAGTGTCCTGATCGGTGGCGCAGATGTGCGAAACATCGACAAACACGATCTGATGGAGCATGTTGCATTTGTATTCCAGAATACCCGCCTGTTCAAGGATACACTCCTTGAAAACATCCGTGCAGCCAGACCATCCGCTACTCGTGAGGAAGTATTAAAAGCAGCAGAGATGGCAAGATGTACAGAAATCATCGACCGACTTCCGAATGGTCTTGACACAGTAGTAGGAAGCGGTGGAACTTATCTTTCCGGCGGTGAGAATCAGCGTATTGCCCTTGCAAGAGCAATCCTGAAAGATGCGCCGATCGTTGTTCTGGATGAGGCAACTGCTTTTGCAGATGCGGAAAACGAGCACCAGATCCAGCTTGCATTTGAAGAATTAACCAAAGGCAAATCCGTTCTGATGATCGCTCACAGACTTTCCACTATTCAGGATGCAGACCAGATCCTGGTATTTAAGGATGGAAAGATTATTGAACGCGGCAAACACAATGAACTTCTGGAGAAGAAAGGAACTTACGCTTCCATGTGGAAAGACTATCAGACTTCTGTTTCCTGGAAAGTAGGAGAGGGGGATGAAAAACATGATTAAAGCACTGAAAAAGAAATATGCACTCAGTGATCAGGGTGCCAGTGATCTGTTTAAAGGAATCCTGTATTCCGTTCTTGCAAATATCAGTCTGATGCTTCCGGTAATCTTGCTTGCAGTTGTATTAAATCAGCTTCTGAGTCCGATATTAGGTACAGCAGACAGTGAAAAGAGTGCAGTTTTTTATACAGTTGTAGGTATTGTGATCCTTGCAGTTGTGTTTATTCTGCATTATCTTCAGTACACCGCAGCCTATGTAGGAACTTATGAAGAGAGTGCAAGACGAAGAATCCACCTTGCAGAGAAACTCAGAACACTGCCTCTTGGATTTTTCCATCAGAGAGATTTATCTGATCTGACAAGTACGATCATGGGTGACTGTGCCAGCTTTGAGCATGCTTTTTCCCACACAGTACCACAGTTCTGGGGAGCAGTGATCTCCACGGGTATCGTATGTATCGGACTGCTGATCTTTAACTGGCAGATGGGACTGGCACTTCTCTGGGTAGCATCGGTATCTTTTGCAATCGTGCTTCTTTCAAGAAAGTGGCAGCAGAAACTTGGCAAGAGACATATGGATGCAAGGATCGAACTGGCAGAAGGAATCCAGGAATGCCTGGAAACCGTACAGGATATTAAAGCCTGCAACCAGGAAGAAGCATATCTGAAGAAACTGGATGCAAAGATGGATGCGGCAGAGAAAGCTCAGATTTCTTCCGAGCTGACAACAGCCAGCCTGATCACAACAGGACAGATGTTCCTCAGACTTGGTTTGGCTACAGTCATCATCGTAGGAAACAGCTTTGTCATGAAGAACCAGACAGACATTTTTACCTATATCCTGTTCCTGATCGCAGCATCCAGACTGTATGATCCGCTTTCCGGTGCCATGTCAAATATGGCAGAACTCTTTGGCGTCAGCTTACAGGTAAAACGTCTGAAAGAGATTGAAGAGTATCCGGATGAGAATGGCGAAAAAGATATCCGTACCAAGGGTTATGACATTACATTTGACCACGTAAAATTTTCTTACGAAAAGGACAAACCAGTATTGCGTGACGTATCCTTCACTGCAAAACAGGGACAGGTTACTGCACTGGTAGGACCATCCGGCGGCGGAAAAAGTACAGTTGCCAAACTGGCAGCGAAGTTTTATCCACTGGATGGCGGAAAGATTATGCTTGGCGGCAAAGACATTGAACCTCTGGATTCCACCATATTGATGAAAAACTTCTCTATTGTTTTTCAGGATGTTGTATTGTTTAATAACACGATTATGGAAAATATCCGTGTAGGTCGAAAGAATGCAACAGACGACGAAGTGATCGCAGCTGCAAAAGCTGCCATGTGTGCTGAATTCATCAACAGACTTCCGCAGGGATACCAGACAGTGATCGGAGAAAACGGCTCCACACTTTCCGGCGGCGAGTGCCAGAGACTTTCCATCGCCCGTGCACTGCTGAAAGATGCACCGGTCATCCTGCTGGATGAAGCGACAGCATCTCTTGACGTAGACAACGAAACCGAAATTCAGAATGCGATTTCCAGACTGGTCAAAGGCAAGACAGTTCTCGTTATTGCGCATCGAATGAGAACCATCGAAGCAGCAGACCAGATCGTAGTTCTGGCAGATGGAGTGGTCGCTGAAAAGGGCAGTCATGAGACACTTATGAAGAAAAACGGTCTTTACAGAAAACTGGTTGATCTTCAGACAGAGTCCACAAACTGGAAATTAAATACTATAACAAAATAACTACAGATGTAAATGGAGTTCTTCTTTTGGTGAAAGGAGGGCTCTATTTTATTGTGGATCATTAGAGCCGGAGAAGCAAAGAGAGGATACAGGAAGCTTGTATTGCAAAAAAACAGAGTAATTATCAAAAAAAGAAAGTATCGCAAATTGCAATATTAAGATAAAATAATCTCATCAGGATAATGTTATGAAACAGAATAAAATGATGAAAGCAGGATGTATGAATGAAAGTATATAAAAGAAAAGCAAATGACTCGGCTCCGTTAGCACAGGCAGATCCGTATATGATCAAGGGCGAAGATGGCAGATATTATATGTATGCAACAGAAGGGCAGATTTACAGTAGTGATAAGTTACTTGGTGACTGGAAGTATGAAGGAATTGGTTTGCATATGCCGGGGCAGAAAGTATGCTGGGCTCCCAGTGTGATTTTTCTTGATGGAAAGTACTATATGTATTATTCCAGTATGGATGAAGACAGTGAAGAAGAACATGGACACAAACTTCGGGTTGCAGTATCAGAAAAACCAGTGGGACCATTTGAATATACAAAAACAATACTTCCACCGTTTGCTATTGATGCTCATGCAGTACAGACACCATCAGGGCTTTACCTGTTTTATTGCAATAATGATTATGAAGCAGAGCGTGCAGGAACAAGAATTTATTGTGATAAATTGACGGATCCTTTGACTGTAGAGGGAAAACCAGTGTGTGCAGTACAGCCTACACTGGATGAGGAAATCTATATGAAAGATCGTTTCAGAAAAGGACAGCACTGGCATACAATTGAGGGTGCATTCTACTTTTATAAGGATGGAATTCATTATCTGATGTATTCGGGAGCCTGCTACCAGAATCCGACATATTTTATTGGATATTGTACAGCAAAAGGACCGGAAGACGCAGACTTAAGGACTTTGGACTGGAAAAAATATCCGGATGAAAATACTTATCAACCGCTTCTTACGAAGAATGAAATTGCAGAAGGCCTTGGACATAATAGTGTACTGTATGAAAATGGAAAATATTATATTGTCTATCATGCAAGAGATTATGGAGATATAGAGAAAGAAGAGGATACACGCTCAGCGCGTATTGATGAGCTGATTGTTGATAATGGCAAATTAAGTGTAAAAAGATTATAGTGATATTAAGACGTAGATAATAAAATATCAGCAAAACGAAAACAGACTGATGTATCAGTTTTATCGGGAATTCGATAGAGCTAATGATGCCAGTCTGTTTTTTCTATGTCATAAGAAATTTCTGAAAATCTCTCAGGACAGAGGATTTGAATGGCAAAAAAACAGAGTAAACAGTGAAAAAATATATAAAAAACTTGCTATTGTCATGATATACTGAACACAAACATATATAATCGGGTGAGGTGGGGAAATGAAGATCAGGAATAAAATTCTGCTTGTGGTTCTGATAGTGCTGCTTTCCAATGGAATTCTGGTTAATCTGGCATGGTATAGCAGCAGTAGTCGTATGACGGACAAATATCTGACGGATATTTCGCAGAGTGCTATGAAAGATGCTTATCAGGCTTTTGAATATCTGTTTGTAGATACTTCTTATATGGCGACAATGATTTCTCTGAATGAAAAGAATATTGTCAGCCCTGTTAAGAATCTGAAAGAAAAAGAAATCAAAACACAAAGTGGCCAGTGGAATCAGGAATATCTGAAAAATAAAAGAGTAATTTCAGATTACATAGCCAGTATGAACGGATACAAATATTATATTGTGGGAATCACCATCGTAGTAGATTCTGATTGCGTTTTTTCCACATCCTATCTCATGCAGAATCACGATGAGATATATCAGAATATTCTGCAGCTTGATCAGGAATAGTTAAAGAAAAATATTATTCTTATGGATCCGATTCATGTAGAGGGTGGTAAATCGACCTTGTCCAGTGACTATGTAGTTCCTGTTGTAAGAGCTATACTTGATAAAAAAAGACAGCCAATCGGATACGTGGTACTGTACTTTGACTACGGAGTAATTGAAAAGATGTTTGCTGCAAATCTTCCGGAGGGCAGCCATTTTCAGGTGATCAATGACAATCAGTCCATTATCTTTTCCAACTGCGGAGATGAAATCCTGAATGCTGAGAAACCGGAGAAAGGTTTTGTATACAATACTTTTGAAGCAGACAATGTAGACTGGAAATTTACAATGGCACTTCCGTCACAGTATTACATAAAAGATATTAATCATACCGTTTATGCGACTGTCATTATGATGATAGTATTGCTTCTGATAGCCGTAGTTCTGGCAGTGATCGTAGTGTCCAGAATGACTGCGGAAATTTCAAATCTGAGGAATACGATGCGCATGGTATCGTCCGGTAATCTGGATGTAAGCTATGAGGTAAAAAGTAAGGATGAGATCGGGCAGATTGGAAAGACATTTAACCATATGGTTGTTCATATCCGGGAGCTTATGAATAAGATTTCAGAGGAAGAAGAACAGAAACGTCTGGTGGAAATTGCCTTTCTGGAAGCGCAGATCAATCCACATTTTATATCAAATGTTCTGAATAATGTAATCTGGATGGCAAAAATCCAGCATGCCGATAACATTGTTCCACTGGTGCAGTCTCTGAATGCCATGCTTCAGAATGTCATGCATCAGGAGCATGATCTGATTCCACTGAAAGATGAATTAGCTTATCTGGATAATTATCTTCGCATTGTGGAATACAGTGGAAGTTATGATTTTATTCTGGAAAAAGACATTGATGAAATTACACAGGATTTACTGGTTCTGCGATTTATTTTGCAGCCGATACTGGAGAATGCTATTTACCATGGCCTGCCGCAGGGATTGGATAAAGAGGGAAAAATTACGATATCTGCGCATATTATTGAGGGAAAACTGATCCTGACAGTGGAAGATAATGGAGATGGTATGACGGATCAGCAGATAACATCTATATTGGAAGAACAGGTCAAAGATAGAAAGCACTTTAACGGAATCGGAATTCCGAATGTGAAAGAAAGAATTCAGCTATTCTTCGGAAAAGAATATGGTCTCGCCTATGAAAGTGAACTTGGGAAATATACAAGGGCAGTATTTACATTGCCTGTAATTACGCCAGGTGAGAATCATGGAATCCAGTATGCATTAACAGAAAAAACGGAGGGTGAAGAGAATATCAAAAATCAAACTGATTCTGGTAGATGATGAGCTGACCAGCCGAAATACGATTAAAAATTTCCTGATGAATAATGAAGAATATGAGATGGTTGCAGATTTTTCTGATGGGAAATCTGCGCTGGACTGGCTTAGAAAAAATGATGCAGATATTTTGTTGTGTGATATGCAGATGCCTGAAATGAACGGGGTAGAATTAATGCGTCTGGTTCATCTGATCAATGAATTTATGCCTGTCATTGCCATAAGTGGCTTTGACAATTTTGACTTTGTAAGAGGCAGTCTGATCAATGGTGCTGCGAATTATCTTCTGAAGCATGAGCTGACAAAGAACGGACTTTTGAATGTCCTGAATCAGGTGAAAGAAAAATACAGGATCGTTCCGAAAGAAAACGCTTCCTGCAGACGAACCGGATACTGCATTTATGATAAAAAGAAGTTCACAGGGACAGAGATACAGAAACTTTCGGATGAGGGGAAAATTGCATTTGAATGTACCAATATTGTCCCTCTTGCAATCAGCCCGGATTATCGGCTTTCGGAAAATATCATGCCGTCTGAATATAAGCAGGGAATTGTCAGTGCAGTCACGGATATTCTGTCTCAGATCCTTGGACAGGAAATACCATATCTGGTCTATATCACTCAGGAATATCATCTGGTAATTCTGCTGTCTTTCTACAATATCAGAAGTAATTTATACATGCTCAATACACTGAAAAATCTTACCAGTCGTTTGCAGCGTCAGATTATCCGAATGCTGGATATTACCTGTACAATGGTGATCGGAGAAATCCATATGGAACTGGAAAAAGCAGTTGAAGAGGGAATTTCCATGGAGAAATGTCTGGAAGACAAGCTGTATCTTGGAGGAAACAGGACAGTTTCTTATGCAGTAAACAGCAAACTGGAACTGTCAGAGGAAGAACTGCCGCAGGAGTTATGGAAACAACTGGAATATGAACTGGAGAATCACGTATCTGGAGAAATTGAAACCATCAAAGGCATCTTTGATATGATGGAGGAAAGAAGATATTCCAGAGACAAAGTTAGAGAAAACTGCAAAAGAATGTTGCGTATGATACTGGGAGAGAATGCGCAGAATGAGAAGAAACTGGAGAATCTGATCGAAGAATATGAGATTTTCGAGGAATTCAGGGGAGAAATTCTGGAATTATGCCATAAGAGAAATCTGAACAAAAATGTAGAAAGAAAAGAATACTCGTCCATGGTTTCACATGCGATTGAATACATAGAGGAGAACTGTTCAAAGGAGATTTCTCTGGAAACCTGTGCGCAGGAAATCGACAGCAGTTATACTTATCTGAGCCGTGCTTTTAAACAGGAAACAGGAATGCGTTTTGTGGAATATCTGAACAAATGCAGATTAAAGAAAGCCAAAAGTCTACTGATAAGAAATTCGCTTTCCATGAAAGAAATCGTGGAGAAAGCGGGATTCCGCAATTACAATTATTTCTTTAAAGTGTTTAAGGAAAATGAAGGAATTACCCCAAGCGAGTTTACCGCAAAAAATTAGAGTATTTCTTAAAAAGTTGTTATCTTTTTTATGCCGTCCATTTTCTATAATAATCCTAACGGAGGTAAAGTATTATGAATAAGTTAGGAAAAAAGAATAACTGGGCGGCATATTTATTTATCCTGCCACTGATCCTGCTGTCCTTTGTGATGATCTACTACTGCATCATAAGAACAGTGATGACCAGTTTTACGGACTGGAACGGAATGTCAGATACCATGAACTTTGTGGGTCTGAAAAACTATGCAAAGCTGTTGAAAGACAAAACTTTCTGGACAGCAGTTGTGAATAACATTATCTTTTTCTTTGGAACTGTATTTGTACAGGCGGCAGTAGGTTTCCTGATCGCAGTTCTTCTGAAAAAGAAACTGCCGGGATCAAATGTATTTAAAGCTGTATATTTCATGCCGATCGCCATGGCAACTTCAATTACTACAGCTATTTTTAAAATTATCATGGACCCGACGAATGGTTCTCTGAACAATTTCCTCAGAGCAGTCCATCTGGATATGTTTGCAGTAAGCTGGCTTGGAGACAAGCGGTATGCGCTTCTTTCTGTTATCATTGTAAATATTTTCCAATGGATGGGATTTTCGATGATCACGTATTATGCAGGACTGATGGCTCTTCCGGATGACGTTTATGAAGCGGCAAAGATTGACGGCGCCGGATTCTGGAGAACTACCATATCTGTAACATTTCCAATGTTAAAAGGAACAACGAATGTATTGCTGATCCTTGGTATTGTAGGTTCTCTGAAAACCTTTGATATTGTAAAACTTCTTACAGGTGGTGGTCCGGGACGTTCCACTACAGTTCTGAATACTTATCTGTATGAGAAAGCATTTAAAGATTTTAATGCAGGCGGAGCGGCATCAATTGGTGTGGCGATTCTGATCATAGCGATGATCATGTCATTCCTGCAGATAAAACTGGGGAAGGAGGACTAGAATATCATGACAAAAAAGAACACAAAATCAAATATTTTCGTATACATAGTTCTGGCTCTTTGCGCATTGATCTGGTTGTTTCCGATTATCATAGCTTTTGTAAAGTCCTTTAATATCAATGGCTTTGGAAACTACAAATATGTACTTACCTATGAGAAAATCAGTTATTTCAGAGTAATTGCAAATAGTATGATCATTGCAATCGTGACTGCAGTAACTGTTGCACTGATCACCACACTGGCGGCATTTGCATTTTCAAAAATGAAATTCCGGGGAAACAAGATTCTTTATGGTGCGATCCTGGCATGTCTTGCAGTTCCGGTTGCTGCAGTGACAAGTCCTTTATTTGACACGATAAAACGACTGGGACTTCTGGACAGTAAGCTTGGAGTAATCGTTCCATTAGTAGCTTTTAACGCTCCGATGATGCTTCTGATGATCAAGAATTATTTTGATACGATTCCGGATGAACTTCTGGAAAGTGCGAGAATGGATGGGGCTTCTACTCCGCGTATCTGGCTCGAATTTATGGTTCCGCTGAGCGTTCCGATCATTGCGAATGTACTGGTTCTGACTTTTATTTATTCATGGAATGACTATCTGGTACCTTTGCTGGTTATGCGTTCGGAGAAGAATTATACCGTCACTCTGGCAGCACAGTATTTTATGTCCAGCACCTACCAGAGTCCGGAAGATGTGGCAAGGATTTATGCAGTCATGATGCTTCTGACACTTCCATCTATTCTGGTATATCTGTTCAGCCAGAAATTCCTGGTATCAGGTATCACAGCAGGTTCTGTTAAGGGATAAAACAGACTGCTGGATGAAGGACAGGTATTAATGAAAGAAACGAAGTTTTGTAAATGTGAAATTCAAAAAATTGAATAGAAACGCAAAAAATTAGAGTAAAAAGGCAGACAAAAAATTGTAATATAAATGTATAAAGCAAGTGCAAAAACAGTTACAGCTTACTGAAAAGACTGAGTATATCGCAGAGAAGACTATAATACATACAGTGAGCAGTAACCATAAAGTAAAGGGAGGTAACAAGGTATGAGTAACATGAAAAAAAGGATTTCTGTAATTATGGCGGCAGCAATGGCAATGTCTATGGCAGTGACACCAATCCACGCAGAAGAGGCAGATCAGGTAACATTAAGTTTTTGGTCATGGCTTCCGACAACTGATCAATCAGAGGAAATGATCGCGGAATTTGAAAAACAGAATCCGGACATCAAGATTGATTACACAAGAACAGAGCAGGATGACTATTTTGAAAAACTTCAGGTAGCAATGGCATCCGGTACAGGCCCGGATCTCTTCGGACTGACAACTGGTGCGATGACAGAACAGTATGCACCATTTGCAGAAGATATGAGCGGACTTGGGGATGAATACTGGAGTGACTGGAAAGACACTATCAGTGAGACAGCAGTAGAGCAGTGTACCACAGAGGACGGAACAGTAGTAGGAATGCCGCTTCTGGTAGCTGGTATGACAGACCTTTTATATAACAAAACTTTAATGGATGAGTGTGGAATTGAAAAAGTTCCGACAACTTATGAAGAGTTAAAAGATGCTGCTGCGAAAGCAAAAGAAAAAGGTTATGTATGCGTAGCCGCAGGTGCAGCAGACGACTGGGTAAACTCTGACTGGTTTGTACAGATTTCAAATGAATTTGAAGAGGGTGCAGTTTATGAAGCAGAAAAAGGAGAACGCCCATGGACAGATCAGTGCTTTGTTGATACCATGACTGCATGGCAGAACCTGTTTAATGACGGAATCTTCGAAGATGGAGCACTTGGCGTTGCAACATATCCGGATGCACGTGACCAGTACTTCTTTGCAAGAAAATCAGTATTCTTCCTGACAGGTTCCTGGCATCTTGGACCAACATCACCGTCTAACAGTGAAATCCAGGGAACTGAAATTGGAAACCAGGGAGATACTATTGGAATGTGTGTATTCCCATCCATGTCAGAAGATGGAAAAATCTGCGGAACAGCAGGTGTTGATACAATGGTTGCTGTAAATAAAGATTGCAAAGAGAAAGAAGCAGCTATGAAATTTGTACAGTTTATGGCAGACGGAGACGGACAGCAGTATTGGGTAAATTATCTTCAGGGAGCTCCTGTCTCCAAGAACATTTCCTATACAGGAACTGTTGACGGAGAACTTCAGCAGCAGTCAATTGATGAAGTAAACAGCTATGTATCCAATGCAGTAGGAAACAGAAAACTTTCCAACAGTGAAGTAGAAACTGCGATTCAGGTAGCTATGCAGAACGTAGCAGCAGGTGCAGACCCGGCAGACGAACTGAAAACAGTTCAGGATGTACAGGACGCACAGTAAATAATAACGAACCCTTGCCACGAAAAACACATCGGTGATTTTTGCCGATGTGTTTTTTACATATTATGAAAAATGATTCAATAATATCCTGTTTTTGAGATATTCCTGAATTATTCTTTGATGTTTTTGATTGAATCAGGTAAGCTCCCTGTTTCAGGTGCGAATATACGCTTGATTTTTGTATTAATGATTGCCTTAATGATAGAAAAAATCCACTTGATAAAAAATGAAATTTTGAGATAATAAAAGGAAAACAAGAAGAGCCATCTGAAAAGCTAATTGCGGAAACTGGCTTTCCGGATGGAAGAGGGACATTTTATGGATTTGAAACAATTGCAGTATTTCGTGGCATGTGCGCAGACCGGGTCTTTCAGTGATGCAGCGAAAATTCTGTATTCTACGCAGCCGAGTGTGAGCAAAGTGATAAAATCTCTGGAGGATACTCTGGGAATGCAGCTTTTTGAGAGGCTTCCGAGAGGAATACGTCTGACTGTTCAGGGGCAGAAAGTTTATCATTATGCATGCAGGATCACAAATGAAATAGATGTACTTGAAAATATGGCTTCACGAGGGATGACGAAGTGGATCAGAATCTCTATGAATCCCAGTTCCTGGTTCGCAAATCAGTTCGTGGATTTCTATAATGAAACATTCGAGAAGAATTACCATTTCCAACTGACAACAGCAGGGGTCAGAAGTGTAATGGAAAGAGTACGAGATTACATGGATGACATAGGATTTGTGTATATTCTGAGTCAGCAACAGGAGAATTTTCTTTATGAACTGGCGAAGAATAAGATGGAATTTATACCGATGTATGAGACAGATGTGATCTTTTATCCGGGACGGAAGACAGAATTTTATGATTCAGGGAAAGAAAAAGTTCAGCTGGAAGAACTGGAAGGAAGTAGATTTATCCAGAATTATCAGGATGAATTTTTTGACATTGGTTCTGTGCAGGAGAATGCTTTTCAGTGGAGAGATTTAGATATTTCTGTACTGACTAACAGTGATTATATTATGGAAAAGATGTTGAAGAACAGCAAAGTTTCCAATGTAAGTGGAAGTTATCTTTCCGAAAATAAAACAGGAACCACTCCGGGAATTCCGCTGGAACTGGGGGATAATAAAGTTATTTTCGGTTATATTTTCCATAAAGGCGAAAAAATAGATGACAGTGTAGAGGAATTTCTGACATTTTTAAAGAGCAGACTTCCAAAAAGTTAAATGAGACTTATTCCAATATATGCATAAAGCATTCGAATTAAGAATGGCACATAACCCTCCCGTGGGGTTGTGTGCTTTTTTGTCTTTTGTTAGACTTATCTGGAAGTTATTATGCGGATATTTTTGCATAAAAGGAGAACTCATGATTAAATATATTTTAAAAAGACTTCTTCTGCTGATTCCGGTTCTGATCGGAATCACTTTTTTGTCATTTGCCATGATGCGTCTGGCAGGCGGGGATGCAGTCACTTATATGTATGAAAATGCAGGAGCCGCAGTTTCGGAAGAAGTAATTGACGCTGCCAGACAGGAGTATGGTCTGGATCAGCCGTTTCTGGTCCAATATGGAAAATGGTTTGCCGGGATGGTGACAGGAGATATGGGAGTCAGTTATGTATCCAAGAAAAATGTTTATGACACTTTCGTGGAAAAGCTTCCGGCTACAATTCTTTTAACCGTTTCGTCTGTTCTGCTTACTATGCTTATTTCTATTCCACTGGGGATTTTTTCAGCAGTGAAACATAATCGTCTGGATGACTATGTGGTACGTTTTTTCAGTTTTATCGGTAATTCCATGCCGAATTTTTTTGCGGCTTTAGTGCTGATGTATTTCTTTTCCATCAAACTGGGATGGCTTCCGGTTATCACTACGGAGAATACAGGATTGAGTCTGATACTTCCGACTCTGACACTGGCAATCTCCATGGCATCCAAGTATACCAGACAGGTAAGGGCAACCGTACTTGAGGAACTGAACAAGGATTATGTGATGGGAGCAAAAGCAAGAGGAGTGCGGGGAAGTGTGATCATCTGGAAGAATGTGATGAAATCTTCCATGCTTACGATCATTACACTTCTTGCGCTTTCCATAGGAAATCTCATGGGCGGAACTACCATTGTTGAGGCTATTTTTATGTGGGATGGTGTTGGAAAGATGGCAGTAGATGCAATAACTATGAGAGATTATCCCATTGTTCAGGCTTATGTTGCATGGATGGCGGTAATTTATGTTGTGGTCAATCTGATCACAGATATTCTTTATCATTACATGGATCCTCGTGTCAGATTAGGGGGTGAGCAGGCATGAATGAAAGAAAGATTACAGTGAGGAAACAGAAAATACGAAAAAATCATGTAAAAGAAAAGCTGATCTTTTTTACGGCATTGACGCTGCTTTTGCTTATTGTTGCTGCTTTTGCACAGAAAATCTGTCCCTTTGATCCTTATGCGCAGGATCTTCTTCAGGCACAGAAACCGCCGAGTGCGGAACATCTTCTGGGAACAGATCGGTATGGAAGAGATATGTTGTCCAGAGTACTGGCAGGAAGTACAACGAGTATTTATGCGACATTGTTGCTAGTGGTAATTGTTACAGTTACGGGAACTGTGATCGGACTGATCTGCGGATGGTGCGGTGGAATCGTAGATATGGTGCTGATGCGCATTTCTGATTTGTTTCTGGCTTTTCCAAGTCTGGTATTTGCACTGGCGGTTGCGGCCGTACTGGGAGGGGGAATCCAGAATGCGGTCATTGCGCTGGCAGTGATAGGGTGGCCGAAGTTTGCAAGACTTGCAAGAGGACTGACGTTAGCACAAAAGGATTCGCCATATCTGATGGCAGTAAAAATGTCAGGCAGCAGTACAGCGAAGATTTTGTGGAAACATGTACTGCCGAATATTGCAGGACAGATTCTGGTAACAGCAGTTCTTGATATCGGAACTATGATGATGGAACTTGCAGGACTTTCCTTTCTGGGACTTGGTGTGCAGCCTCCGGCAGCAGAGTGGGGAAGTATGATCAATGACGGAAGAAGCATGCTTCAGATTTCGCCTTGGATGGTACTGGCTCCTGGTGTAGCAATTTTTATAACTGTTATGATATTTAATCTTCTTGGTGATACTCTGAGAGATTATATGGATCCGAAGCAAAGAGCAAAAGATAAGAAAAAAGAGGAAGAAAGAAATGAAGAGAAAAATTTTTACAGTATTACTGGCAGGAACTATGCTCACAGCAGGTTTAGCAACTGAAGCATTTGCGGATGAAGAGAAAACATTTGTATATGGAACAACCGGGTACAGTGAAGAAATGGGAGATGCAGGTCTGAATCCTCATGATAATTATTCCGGATGGAGCGCACTTCGTTATGGTGTAGGGGAAACTCTTTTTAAATATAACGACAATATGGAAGTGGAGCCATGGCTTGCAACAGATTATGAGTTTATAGATGATACCACAGTAAAGATCACATTGCGTGACGGAGTGAAATTCTCCAGTGGACGAACTATGGATGCAGAAGCTGTAAAGGAATGTCTGGAAGATCTGATCACGGTTCATGACCGTGCACCATATGATCTGAAAATTGATCATATAGAAGCAGATGGACTTACACTTACTATTTATACTACAGAGCCATGTCCGGCAATCATTAATTATCTGGGAGATCCGTACGGTGCAATCATTGATATGGATTATGGAATTCAGGGAGAGGGCGGTTCTGCCAATGTAGCGGGGACAGGTCCTTATATTGCCGAGAAGGTGACACCAACTCAGATCGATCTTGTGAAAAATGAGGATTACTGGGGCGGCGAAGTGAATGTGGATAAAGTTACAGTCAAATCTTTTGCAGATGGAAGTGCTTTGACCGCTGCCTTACAGACCGGTGATATTCAGGGAACTTATGGACTTCAGTATGATAATTATTCTCTGTTTGACGGGAATTCGGATTATACGATTAATTCCTGCGCTACAAGCCGTTGTTTCTTCGGACAGTTTAATATGGACTCCGAGGTCGTTCAGGACCAGAATGTGCGCAAAGCAATCGAAATGGGGATTGATAAAGAGGGATTTTGTTCAGTGCTCATGGAAGGACGCGGAATACCGGCGAAAGGGGCATTCCCGAGCAGTTTTTCTTATGGAAATGATGCAGTGGAAACAGTATCCTATGATACGGAAGAAGCGAAGAAACTTCTGGAGGAGTCTGGTTGGACAGATACAGACGGGGATGGATATGTGGACAAAGACGGTCAGAAGCTGACCATTAACTGGCTTACTTATCCGACACGTCTGGAACAGCCAAAACTTGCAGAATATGCACAGGCTACTTTAAAAGATATTGGAATTGATGTATCTGTCAATAATACTTCTGATCACAGAACATATGCAGAAAACGGAGAGTTTGATGTTTATGTAAGCTCTTTAACAACAGCGCCAACCGGTGATCCGGAATATTTCTTCAGCAGCACAGTAACTGGTTCTAAGAATTATGGAAATTATCAGAATGACGAAGTAACCAAACTGACAGATCAGCTTCATCAGACTTTTGATACAGAAGAGAGAGGAAAACTGGCAGTAGAACTTCAGCAGAAAATTTTAGATGATGATGCGTATTTCTTTGTTTCGCATTTGAACATGGGAATTGTAACAAAAGCAAATGTAACAGGAATGGCGGCGCATCCTTGTGATTATTATGAAATTACTGCAGATTTGGATGTACAGTAAGAACTGCATAAGATAAAAAAATGTAACTGCGAAAGCACTGAACAGTTACACAAACACTCTTTTGCTTATTGGAGAGTGTCAGTAAAAATTGGGAGAACACAATGAATTCTTTAAAAGAGAAGAATATGGCAGATCCTTTGCTGAAAGTAGACCATGTCACGATCAGCTATAATGGAGAACCAACAGTCCGGGATGTCAGTTTTGAACTAAAGCAGGGAGAAATCCTTGGTATCGTAGGAGAATCCGGAAGTGGAAAAAGTACGATTATTAAAGCTGTCATGGGACTTCTGGGAGAGGAAGGGCTGGTAACAAAGGGAGATATCTGGTATAAAGGTGAAAATCTCACAGATATGAACGAAAAGAAACTCCGTAGATACCTGGGAACAGAGATTGGCATGGTATTTCAGGACTGCAAGGCGGCACTTTGCCCGGTACGAAAAATCGGGGTTCAGATACATGAGGCGGTGTCCGAACATGAGAGGATAACAAAAAAAGAAACTCGAAGACGTGCCGGAGAGCTTATGAAGAAAATCGGTATGGATGATTATGAACGTGTTCTGGACAGTTATCCGTTTGAACTTTCAGGGGGGATGAATCAGCGTGTGGGTATCTGCACTGCAATGATCATGCACCCGAATCTTCTACTTGCAGATGAACCTACCAGTGCACTGGATGTGACGGTGCAGAAACAGGTAGTTGAGGAACTTCTGATGATGCGAAAAGAATATCAGACAGCGATGGTTTTGGTGACGCATAATATTGGCGTGGTAAGGGCGATGGCCGACCGGATACTGGTACTTCAGGATGGAATTGTCAAGGATTATGGAGAAACGGAGAATGTTCTGGATCATTCGCAGGATCTGTATACGCGAAAGCTGATGAATTCTGTGCTTCATTTAAAGAGAGAATGGGTTGCGAAAAATTAAAAGAAACTATATATTTCCTGTTGTATAAGAGTTTCGATATTTTGAAGGAAGAATGATGTTCAGGAGGAGCAGACAGGTGACAGATACAATTTTAAAAGCAGAACATCTTACAAAGACATTTATATCCGGGAAAAAGGCATTAACAGCAGTAGATGATGTCAGTTTTGAACTGAAACAGGGAGAGTGTCTGGGAATCGTAGGTGAATCCGGCTCCGGCAAAAGCACGATCGCAAAGATGATCACGCATCTGGAAAGTATCACAGAGGGCAAAGTGACGCTGAAAGGAAAAGATATTACGCATGTAAAGGGAAAAGAACTTCGGGAAATTTATCGGGATATGCAGATGGTATTCCAGATGCCAATGGAATCTTTTGATTCACGCCGTACGCTTGGTGACGGGATAGGAGAGAGTTTGCGGAATATGGGGATAAGCCGTGCAGAAACCCGCAGAAAAGTGGAGAAACTTCTGGAAAGATGCGGACTGGAAAAAGAATATGCAGATCGCTATCCACATCAGGTAAGCGGCGGTCAATGCCAGAGAGCGGCAATTGCCAGAGCACTGGCAGTAAATCCGTCCATTCTGATTTGTGATGAAGCAACCAGTGCATTGGATGTGACAGTTCAGAAGCAGATTCTGGAGCTATTGATTGAATTAAAACAGAAAGAAAACCTTTCGTTTATTCTCATTTGTCACGATCTGGCACTGGTTCAGGCATTCTGTGACAGAGTTATTGTTCTTTATCGTGGAAAGACTGTGGAGAGCGGAACGCCGGATGAGATAATTGAGCATCCAAAGATGGATTATACAAGAAAACTGATTGATTCTGTATTATAAGCAATTGCATATTTGTCTGTAACTGTTCAGTAGTCTGTAGATATGAAGGCATTGAATTGTTACATTTATCATAAAAAAAGTACTTCCTGCGGATAGAAGTACTTTTTTTATTGCGACGCATCAGGAGGGAACTGCTATTAACAGATCCGACAGGTAGGGAATTTGATGCGTATTGCGCGGAGGTCTGTGCACTTTATTTGTTGTTTGACAAAATCTTTGTGCAGATACATCGATAATCAGGTATCTGTCTATTGCGTTACTGAGTTATCTCTGTACTGATTATATTTTATCAAAACAGCCTGCCAGAACAAGCCTCCCAGGGGGATTTTATGATATGAAAAATATGCGTAAAACCATGCCGGATATGAATGGGTGAATATCCCCCATGGGCGGTTATGCAGAGGAAGAAAGGATGGTATACTGACACTATTCATAAGTGCATAATGTACAAAAAGATAATGAAAAACTGTTAGTAAACACAGCAGTATGTATGAAATAAAAGGAGGAACAGGAAAGATGAAGAGAAAGTTATTAGCAGTTCTGATAGCGGTATGTATGACGACAACGTTTGTGGGAGGAAGTACAGTAGTATGGGCTGCGCAGGAAGAGGGCACAGGGAAAGACGAAGTGATCGTGACAATGCCGACAACATCAGAACCGGAAGCAGGATTTGACCCTGCATATGGATGGGGTGCAGGAGAACATGTGCACGAGCCACTGATCCAGAGTACACTGACGGTTACAAATACGGATTTATCTATCGGGATGGATCTTGCAACTGATTATTCGGTCAGTGAGGATGGGCTTACCTGGACAGTGAAGATTCGTGATGATGTGAAATTTACGGACGGTGAACCACTGACTGCAGAAGACGTGGCATTTACATATAATAACTGCCGTGATAACAGCTCTGTAAATGACTTTTCCATGCTGAAAGAAGCAGTGGCAGTGGATGATACAACCGTTGAGTTTCATATGAACACACCGTTTGCAGTCTGGCCTTATACCATGGCAATCGTTGGAATCGTCCCAGAGCACGCATATGATGAAAATTATGGTCAGAATCCAATTGGTTCCGGCCGTTATATTATGAAACAGTGGGATAAGGGACAGCAGGTCATCTTTGAAGCAAATCCGGATTATTACGGGGAAGCACCGACGATGAAGAAAGTGACTGTGCTTTTCATGGAAGAGGACGCTGCGCTGGCAGCAGCACAGGCAGGAACGGTAGATGTTGCACATACAGCAGCTTCTTATTCTGATATGTCGGTAGATGGGTATGATCTGTTCAGCGTACAGACAGTTGATAACCGTGGCTTCAATCTTCCTGCAACAGAGGCAGAAGAGATTGACGGTGTAACTTATGGAAATGATTTTACCAGTGATGTGGAAGTCAGACGCGCGATCAATATTGGAATTGACCGTGAAGAAATGATCCAGAATGTACTGAACGGCTACGGAACTCCTGCATACAGTGTCTGTGACAAGATGCCGTGGTATAACGAAGAGGCAGAAGTTGAATATGACCAGGATAAGGCAAAGGAGCTTCTGGATGCGGCAGGATGGGAAACAGGAGATGACGGTATCCGTGAGAAAAATGGTATCCGCGCAGAGCTGACAATGCTTTATCCGGCATCGGATTCTGTTCGTCAGGCATTGGCAGAGGATACGAAGAATCAGCTGACAGAGCTTGGAATTGAAGTGACGACTGAAGGTGTTGACTGGGATACTGCCTATACCAGAGCTGAGTCAGAACCGCTTGTGTGGGGATGGGGTGCACATACACCGATGGAACTCTATAATATTTACCATACAATGAGCGAAACAGGACTGGCAGAGTATTCCCCATATTCCAATGAAACTGTTGACAAATATATGGATGAAGCACTGGAATCCAGTGACCTGGAGAGCTCCTATGATCTCTGGAAAAAGGCACAGTGGGATGGTGAGACAGGAATTACACAGGATGGTGACATTCCGTGGATCTGGCTCTGCAACATCGACCACCTGTATTTCGTAAAAGACGGTCTTAAGATTGCAGATCAGAAGATTCATCCACATGGACATGGCTGGTCAATTGTGAATAATGTAGATCAGTGGAGCTGGGAATAGTTCATATGAAAATAAATGTAGGAGTAAAAATGTTTTGAACAGAACAACGGGAAAATTTATTTTCAGAAATTTTATAAAGATGATACTGCTTATGCTGGCAGTAAGCATTGCAGCATTTGCGCTTATGACTGCTTCACCGATTGATCCACTGAAAGCAAATGTGGGTCAGACTGCTCTTGGAAGTATGAGTCAGGAGCAGATCGCAAAGCTGGAAGAATACTGGGGTGTAGGGAAGCCGCCGGTACAGCGGTATCTGGCGTGGTTCAGGGATTTTGTAAGGGGAGATATGGGCGTATCTCTCCTTTACCGTCAGAAAGTAACCACAGTGATCGCAGTGAAACTTGGAAATTCGCTTTTTCTGATGATCATAGCGTGGGTTCTGTCGGGAGTAATCGGATTTCTGCTGGGAGCTTTAGCAGGGATGAAGCGTGGGAAACCGATTGATAAAGTGATCAAAGGATATTGTTTGCTTATTTCCAGCACACCGGCTTTCTGGATCGCAATGCTTCTTCTGATGATATGTGGAGTGTGGCTGAAGATACTGCCGATCGGATTAAGCGTTCCGATTGGCGTGGAAGCCAGTGGAGTGAATTTTCTGGATCGTATACGCCATGCGATTCTTCCGGCGGTGACATTGTCTATTACGGGAATTTCCAATATTGCCATGCACACCAGAGAGAAAATGATTGATATCTGTGACAGCGATTATGTACTCTTTGCCAGAGCAAGAGGGGAGAGCACCTGGGAAATTTTCAGAAACCATGGATTCCGCAATGTGCTGGGACCGGCCATGACGCTGCAGTTTGCTTCTATCAGTGAAATTTTTGGTGGTTCTGTACTGGTAGAGCAGGTTTTCTCTTATCCGGGACTTGGACAGGCGGCAGTCAGTGCGGGACTTGGAAGCGATATGCCGCTTTTGATGGCAATTACGATCATAAGTGCAGTATTTGTGTTTGGCGGGAATCTGATTGCGAATATTCTTTACGGAGTAATCGACCCAAGAGTACGAAGAGGGGGCGCAGGAAGATGAAAGAACTAGATACATCCCTGGAAGAATGTGGTTTAGAAGAAAAGTACATGAAAGAAAGATATTTTGTTGAGAGCAGTAGGAATGGGAAAATTTTCAGAGACAATATTACTCGAAGAAATATTTTTTTCAGACAAGAGAGAAGAAAAGAAGAAACAAAAAAACATATAATGTGTGTCAGGTGGAACCGCAGGAAAACGCTTGTACTGTGGCTGGCAATTTCCATTGGGTTTCTTCTGGCAGTTTGTATTGGAGGAAGTTTTTGTAAAGAAGCAGCACAAGTAACAGATTTTTCCAGAAAGAATCTACAGCCCTGTCTGAGTTATCCATTTGGGACAGACTGGCTGGGAAGAGATATGTTTGCCCGGACAGTCAGAGGGCTTTCTATCAGTATTATTATCGGAGTCTGTGCTGCGACATTCAGTGCAGTTATGGCATTTATCCTGGGTGTTGTTTCGGCAACGATGGGAAAAACTGCAGATGCTATTGTGACCTGGTTTATTGATCTGGTGATGGGAATTCCGCATATGCTTTTGTTGATTCTGATCTGTGTAGCGTGTGGCAGAGGCTTAAAGGGAGTGATCCTAGGGGTGGCACTGACGCACTGGACTTCTCTGGCGAGACTGATCAGAGGGGAAGTGCTCCAGCTTAAGGAACAGATTTATATAAAAACAGCAAAGAAACTGGGAAAAAGTAATTTCTATATAGCTATGAAGCATATGGTGCCGCATCTGCTTCCACAGTTTATTGTAGGCTTGGTGCTGCTTTTTCCGCATGCGATCCTGCATGAATCCAGCATTACATTTCTTGGATTTGGCCTGTCAAATGAGCAGCCTGCTATTGGAATTATCCTTTCGGAAGCAATGAAATATCTGGTTACCGGGAAATGGTGGCTGGCGTTATTTCCGGGAATGATGCTGATTCTTACAGTAGTGTGTTTCTATACAACAGGGGAAAATCTCCGCAGACTGATCGATCCGGCCAGTGCGCATGAGTAGATACAGGAGGAAAGAAATATTGGGAAAAGAGAAAATTCTGGAAATTAACCATATGAAGATATCTTTCTGCCAGTATCAGAAAGGCATGTGCCAGACGCAACTTCCGGTGATAAGAGATTTAAATGTTACGGTTCATGCGGGGGAAATGGTAGCGATTGTGGGTTCCTCCGGATCAGGAAAAAGTCTTCTGGCACATGGAATTCTGGGAATTTTACCCTATAATGCTTCTATGGAGGGGGAGATTCAATATTGCGGTGAAATATTGACAGAGAAAAGAATCCGAAAACTTCGTGGGAAGGAAATTGTTTTGGTACCGCAAAGTACTTCATATCTGGATCCTCTTATGAAAGTTGGACAGCAGATATGCAAAGGAAAGAAAGACCCAGAAAAGAAACGGAAATTGAATCGGATTTTTGAACAGTATTCTCTGGAACAGAAAGTTCAGGAACAGTATCCGTTTGAACTTTCAGGTGGAATGACAAGAAGAGTTATGATTTCTACAGCGTTAATCGAGACACCGAAACTGGTCATTGCAGATGAACCAACTCCCGGGCTGGATCCGAAGCTTGCGAGACGTGCAATGGAACATTTCAGGCAGCTTGCAGATATGGGGGCAGCAGTGCTTATCATTACGCATGATCTGGAACTGGCACTTGATACAGCAGACAGAATACAGGTTTTTTATGCGGGATATACGATTGAGGATGCAATGGCAGAGGATTTTGCGAAAGAAGAAACATTGCGTCACCCGTACACAAGAGCATTGTGGAGAGCTATGCCGAGGAATGGATTTCATTATATCAATGGAGTACAGCCGTATGCCAGAGATATGAAACCGGGATGCCCGTTTGCACCACGTTGTGAGAAATGTATGGACAGATGTCAGGAAAAAGAAGTTCCATGGCGGTCATCCGGAAATGGCTATGTGAGGTGTGTGTATGATTCTTGAAGTAAGAAATCTTTCTTTTCGATATGAAAATAAGGGCAGACAAATATTAGAACAGTTCAGTCTGCAGGCAGACAGTAATGAGAGAGTTGGGATTGCAGCGCCAAGTGGGTTTGGAAAAACAACATTATGTAAGCTGCTTGCAGGATATGAACAGCCGGAGAGTGGAGAAATTCTTCTGGATGGAGAACTATTACAGTCCTATAAAGGGTACTGCCCGGTACAGATGATCTGGCAGCATCCGGAACAGGCAGTGAATCCGAGACTGAGAATGAGTAGCGTTTTTGAAGAGGGTGATCAGGTAGATCCAAAGCTTATGGAGAAACTGGGAATTGAATCGGACTGGCTGAACCGTTTTCCAACAGAACTTTCAGGAGGCGAACTACAGAGATTCTGTATTGCAAGAGCCTTAGGAAAAAGAACCCGGTTTCTTCTGGCAGACGAGATCAGCACTATGCTGGATCTCATTACTCAGAGTCAGATCTGGCATTTCCTGATAGAAGAAACCCAGAGACGGGGAATTGGAATGATCGTGGTCAGTCATGATTCGGAGCTGGTGGAGAAAGTGTGTACCAGAGTGGTAAGAATGAATAAACAGTAATAGAAATGTTTATCTATATCATTTACCTGTATGCAGATTCGGTTATACATTTGATGAAAACCTTGGCGTGGTTGGCATATATAAAAAATAATAAAGAGACTTACATATTCCTGAAAAATGTTTTTTCAGAAAACAGTAAGTCTCTTTATTATTTTGATATCATTAAAGCAGAACCGGATATTAGACTACAGAGATAATATTTGGTTAGTTTAGCATCCAAATAATTCCGCAGTTTTCCTCATTCGTTCTGCAATCGGAACACCGAACGGACAGCGGGATTCGCATGCCTGACATCCGATACATTCAGATGCTTTGTGTTCCAGAAGTTCGTAGTGAGACTGGACAGTTGCAGGTACTTTTGGCTGCATGGTTGCCAGGTCGTAGAATTTGTTGATCATGGCGATGTCCAGGTCGGATACACAAGGTTTGCAGTGACCGCAGTAGGTGCACTCTCCTCGGTAGGAGTGCAGAGGTGCATTGGCAAGTACGGATGCGTAGTCTTTTTCTTCTTCGGAAGAAGTTTCATATGCGACTGCTGCGTCTACCTGTTCCTTAGTATCATAGCCGCACATAATGGAACAGACTGCAGGTCTGGTCAGGGCGTAGTGGACGCACTGGACTGGGGTAAGAGTTACTCCAAACGGAGAACGTTTCTCGTCAAAGAGTCTGCCACCTGCGAAGCCCTTCATAACGGTGATTCCTACGTCATTCTGTTCACATACTTTGTATAAGTGGGCACGTTCAGGATCAATTCCTTTCAGATTTGCATCAAATTCTTCTGCAAACATGGTATCAATATTTTCACTTGCCGGAAGCATATCGAATGCCGGGTTGATGCTGAAAAGAATCATTTCTACAAATCCGGATTCAGCAGCTTTGATGGCTACTTTTGGATTGTGTGAACTTATGCCGATATGATGGATTACGCCGGTATTTTTTAATTCCATGACATAGTCCATGTAATCAGAATGCTGGATATTTTCCCATTCTTCTTCGGAATCTATGTAGTGGATCATACCGAGATCAATATAGTCTGTCTGTAATCTTTTTAACAGATCTTCGAATGCAGGACGGACATACTTCATATCTCTGGTGCGGTAGTACTGGTTATCTTTCCAGGTGGAACCGATATGTCCCTGGATAAACCATTCGCTGCGGTTATCCTTGATTCCTTTTCCGATGATATCTCTGGACTTCGGATCTGCCATCCAGCAGTCAAGGATGTTGATTCCTTTAGAGGAGGCGTAGTGGATCAGTTCAATTCCTTCTTCTTCCGGATGGCGCTCCAGCCATTCTCCGCCGAAGCCGATTTCACTGACTTCCAGTCCGGTTTTACCTAATCTGCGAGTTTTCATTATTGATTTCCCCCTTTGAACAATAATTGATTTGTATGGATTGCCAGAACTATTGTGCAGCAATCATAGATAACAAATCAGGGTCAAAAAACTTTTGACCCTGAAATTATGTTTATTATAACATGAATAAAGAAGATTCAAAAGTTATTAATGAATGATATCAATCCACTTTTCAATGTCTTTTTTAGATGTTAAATGTAAAAGTAACTTCCTGATTATAAGACTTAATTCCGGGTAGCTGACGTTAGTACGGCGTGTTGGCATATATATTGGGGATATGAAGAAAATATTTTTGTAATATGGTTGACTAACAGTTTTGGGTGATGATATAAAATGTCACATTTGCCTCGGAATCAGTCAATGGGATATTAATGCGTTTTGACTGAAAAAGTCGCTGATTTATCCCATAGTCTGTGGTAAAGCAGGGGAGTGAGGAATTAAGTACAAGTTCGTTGAATGCATCGGTGTCTGTCTGTACCAGAAATTTGGAGGCGGGCATTTTTTCGCGGCAAAGAGTATCCCAGAAACCGAGTTCTGTGCGCAGGAGAAAATTAAAGCCGTTGATTTCTGAGAAAGTAAGGGAGTTATGGGAAGCCAGTTCGTGTTCTGGCGGGACACATACGAAAAGCTGTTCTTTCATATATTCCTGTGCATTTTCCTGAGAAAATGGAAGAATTCCAATATCGCAGGAACCATCTGATAATGCAGTTAATACTTCTTCATTCTGACAGATTGCAGAGGATACCATAAGTCCGGGTTTTTCTGCATTCAGCTGCGGCAGCAGTTTCCATAAGGGGGCGGGAGCGCAGGATTTAACGACAATGGTTTTTCGGCGGGTATCGAAGGTTTGTACCTGAGAGATTGTCTGCTCTGCATCCTGCAGAAGTTTGCGTGCGCATTCTACGGCGAATTTTCCTGTTTCATTTAATTCAATCCTGTTTTTGCTGCGGGAGAAAAGAGATACGCCAAAACTTTCTTCCAAATGTTGCATGGAACGGGTAATGGACGGTGTGGAAATATGGAATTTATCAGCAACTTTGGACAGTGTGCCGAGATCTGCGAATGCAGTAAACTGTTCCAGTTCATATAAGTCTAACATAAGTACCTCCTTCTTTACGTTTCATTTTATGAAAAGTAGATTGCGATATAAATAGTGTACATTTCAAGATGGAGGATGTAAAGTAAAACTGTAAAAAGATGTTTTGAGACCAGAATATTACTGTTTGCGCTAAAGCATTATGATTGCTGAAAGTGCAATAAACAGTGATAATTTTTTAGAAATCGGAGGTATATGATCATGGAATATGTAACATTAAATAATGGAATTAAAATGCCGAAACTTGGATATGGTGTATATCAGACTCCGCCGGAAGATACAAAACGTTGTGTGCTGGACGCGATTGAAGTAGGTTACCGCAGTATTGATACCGCCCAGGCTTATTATAATGAAGAAGGTGTAGGAGAAGCTCTCAGTGAATGCGGTCTGCCAAGAGAGGAGTTCTTCCTTACAACTAAAGTCTGGATCACCAATGCAGGATATGAAAAGGCAAAATCATCTATTGAAGAATCTATGAAGAAGCTGCATACGGATTATCTGGATCTTCTTCTGATCCATCAGCCGTTTGGAGATTATTATGGAACATACCGTGCAATGGAAGAATTGTACAAAGAGGGAAAACTTCGTGCGATCGGTGTATCTAATTTCGGTCCTGACCGTTATCTTGATATTGAGCATTTTGCAACAGTGAAACCTGCAATAAACCAGGTTGAGACTCATGTATTCCAGCAACAGAAAGTTGCAAAAGAATATCTGAAAAAATACGGCTGCCAGATTGAGTCCTGGGGACCGTTTGCAGAAGGTCGTAAGGATATGTTTACCAATCCTGTACTGACAGAAATTGGTGCAAAATATGGAAAAACTGCTGCACAGACTGCTCTGCGATTCCTGCTTCAGAGTGATGTGGTAATTATTCCGAAATCTGTTCATAAAGACAGAATGCAGCAGAACTTTGAACTTTTTGATTTTAAATTGACTGATGAAGAGATGGCGGCTATTGAAGCATTGGACGGCGGTGAGAGCTTGTTCTTCTCACACTATGATCCGAAAACTGTAGAGTGGTTTATGTCACTGGTATAATATTTTTTATTTCTAAGGAGTGAAAACACTATGGAAAAACGAAAATTGAGAGACATTGAAGTATCACCAATCGGTATTGGCTGTATGGGATTTAGCCACGGATATGGAGAAATTCCAACAGAAGATTACAGTATTGAAGCAATCCGCAAGGCGCATGAGTTTGGCTGTACATTTTTTGATACAGCAGAAGCTTACGGACCAAATCTTTTGCCTGAGAATAAGGGACACAATGAAAAAATTGTTGGAAAAGCAGTGAAGGATTTCCGTAAAGATATCGTGCTGGCAACAAAGTTGCATCTGGATACAGCCGAAGTGAAGAACAAGGGGCTGGAACAGACGATCAGAGAACATCTGGAGCGTTCCATGGAGCGACTGCAGACAGATTATGTTGATCTGTATTATCTTCATCGTATTAATCCGGATGTTCCTGTTGAGGATGTGGCAGATGCGATGGGAAAATTTATTCAGTCAGGACTGATCCGTGGCTGGGGACTTTCTCAGGTTGATGTAGATATCATAGACAGAGCAAATAAAGTAACTTCACTGTCTGCAATCCAGAACATTTATTCCATGGTAGAGCGTGGTGTGGAAGAAAAAGTATTTCCGTACTGTATGGAACATAATATTGGAGTTGTTCCGTTTTCACCAATTGCGAGTGGATTTCTGTCTGGAAAAGTAACGGTAAATTCAGACTTTTCACACAGTGATGATGTGCGCAAATTTGTTCCACAGCTTCGAAGAGAAAACATAGAAGCCAACCAGCCGGTTCTGGATCTGCTGAAAGAGTATGCGGAGAAAAAAGATGCTACCAGAGCACAGATTTCCTTAAGCTGGATGCTTCGCAAATATCCCAATGTAGTTCCAATCCCGGGTTCCAAAAATCAGAAAAGAATTCTGGAGAATCTCGGTGCATGGAATGTAGAGCTGACTGATGCAGAATTTGCAGCATTAGAGACAGCACTTAACAAAATCCCGGTACACGGACACCGCGGATTCTCTGAACAGCAGGGAAACAGTATGGCGAACTGGAATAAAAAATAATAACAGATCGATCCTAAAATATAACGGATAATATATGATCTATTTTGGATCATATATTATCCGTATAATTAAGTAGATACACGATTGATACAATGATTTTTATTCTCAGAGACTGTTTATAAGAATTATCAAGAAAGTGGCGTTTCGCGAAATTTAAGATATTCTATAAATTTTTGTGTGGCTGGAGTGAGGCGTTCTTTATTTTTCATGGCAAGGTAAATTTCGCGGTAATATGGCTCTTCCAGTGAGCGGATTTCAAGCTGGTAAGGGATTCGCTGCAGGATCATGTCCGGGAGGATGCCGAGGCCGAGGCCTCGTTCTGCCATAGACATGATGGAGAAGTCTTCCCATGTAGTGAAACGGATATTGGGATGTACATGATTTTTTTCCAGCAGGTCTGAAACTTCTGTTTTTCCGCCATGTTCCAGCAATAAGAATGGCTGATCGTTCAGAAGTTCAATTTTTATTGCCTTTTCTTTTGCCAAAGGATGGCCGATTGGCAGGATAACTTTGTATTCATCTTTTTCAGCAAAATTGTATCCAGAGAAGGATTGGAAGGTCTTCGCAGAAAGCCACAGTCTACCCGTCCATCTTCAATCCACTGTTCTACTTCATCGTAATCTCCAAGCAACATTTCATATTCAATACCAGGATAGTCTTTCTGAAATTCAGCAAAAACATTAGGAAGCCAGTTGATCGCAACACTGGCAAAGGTTCCTATCCGTACTATGCCGGTCTGGATACCGTTCATTTGATGAATGATTCCCTTCATTTCCTGATGGTCATTCAGGATTCTGCGAATATAGGGTAAAATCTGTTCACCAGCGGAAGTCAGACAGATTCCATTGCGGTTTCGTTCCAACAGAATAAGATTCCATTCTTTTTCCAGATCTCCGATCATTTTACTGATAGAAGACTGTGCATAATTTAAATCTTCGGCAGCTTTGGTAAAGCTGCCTTTTTCTACGGTTTTGATAAAGGCGAGGTATTTTTGTAAATGGTTGTCCATAATAAATGTATTCCTTTTTTTGATGTAAACCATCTATAATATTCGTTTTTCTTATTTTAACTTCTTATATATAATAATGCAAGAAGCTTCTGTATGGAAAATCAGGAGGTATGATTGAGAGGAGAATTTTGAAAAGGGGAAAATCGGGTCATTATCGGAAAATGAAATAATTATAGGCTGGCTTATGGTTAAGGTGAAAGATAAGAAAAATAATATTGATTTTGGGATTATGACCGGATGAAGAAAGAAATGGAGAAAAAAACTACGGAAGTGGATATGCTTCGTGGTCCACTTGCAAAACAACTGTTATTATTTACTCTTCCTATTGCACTGAGCAGTATTCTACAGCAGTTGTTCAATGCGGCAGATACATCAATTGTAGGATATTTTGGCAATGCGAATGCGCTTGCGGCTGTGGGAACAAACGGAGAGATTGTGGCGCTGCCATTCTTAGGGCGCGTGGGGACAGCCGTTATCCATTTATTGCATTGACAGTTTCGGGAATTTTGAATGTAGTGTTGAATTTGATTCTGGTCGTGGTGTTTCATCTTGGCGTGGCAGGAGTGGCGATTGCCGGAAGTACGATTGCCATGAATTTTGAATATTTTGCATATTATGGAATTACTGCGTTTGGACAGACGGCGACGACTTTTACCAGTCAGAATTATGTGTATTTTATTTTTTGAACCTGTCTGCAGCTTTTATGAAATACCGGCAGGCGTTTTGCGTGGTACGGGACATGCTATGTCACCGGCAGTCAGTACGATGGTGGGTACCTGTGTATTTCGTATTGTATGGATATGTACAGTTTTTCGTATATATTCATCATTGGCGATGCTGTATCATGCCTTTCCATTATCATGGGGGCTTACAATTATATTTGTTATGATCAGTTTTGATGTTGTAAAGCCTTTTAAGGGAGTTGCTATTCAGGAATAAAATAAAATTCCGGATAAAAACAGGAATATTTGACATCTTTGTAACGGGGTGCTAGTATTTGAGTTAGAAATAACTAATTCATAATGCTGGCACTTTATTTACGTGGCAGAAAATTATTGCAACATGTTTCAGTGATAAAAAACTCTTCTGGACAAGGGCGTAATGTAGTGAGAATTCTGCAGTCAGTATTATTTATTGTGCGATAATGAAAAATCGGATAATGGGAGAAATATGAATTATGAAAGTATACGAATTTGGTGATAAAAGTAAACCTGGTATTATGTTGTTTCCAGGAACCTGCTGTTACTGGAAATCAAATTTCGGACATGTGCTGGAGAATCTGCAGGAGCATTTTTATACAATGGTTGTGAGCTACAGTGGATTTGATGAGACCGAAAATACAACTTTTATTTCTGAACTGGATGAAGTAGAGAAAGTTGAGGCATATATAAAGAATAAATTTGGTGGAAAAATTTTTGCAGCATATGGCTGCTCGTTGGGCGGATCTTTGGTTTCTCTGCTGGTAGGCCGTCAGAATATTCATATTGACCATGCGATCATTGGTTCCAGTGATATGGACCAGGCACCGAAATGGCTGGCAAAAATAGAAACAGCGATTATGATCCCACTGTTTTATCCGTTTATTACAGGAAAAAGTGACTGTTTTCTGAGAAGAAAAATGGATAAGAGACTGCAGCAGGGTGGAGAAAGTGCAGAGCATACGAAAAAATTTCTGGAAATCATGGGTGTGGGAAGTGGAATTGACCTTTCATTCATTTCAAAAGAATCCATGAAAAATCAATTTTGTACGGACCTGTATACGAAAGTTGGTGAGAAAATCCAGGTACCGGGAACAACGATACATGTTTTTTATGCGAAAAAAATGGGAGAAAAATATCTGGATCGCTATTTAAAACATTTCGCAGATCCGGATATCCATGAATTTGATCTGCAGCATGAGCAGTTGTTGATGGATGCAGACCGCTGGACGGAAGAAGTTTGCAGGGCCTGTGGAATTTACTAAAAATAGAAGATTGTCACTACGATAACCGAATTCGGGCAAAATATACCGCAAAGTGGGGCGTGCAGATTGTGGGAATGATTTTTCAAACACACAAGAAACAATCGTGCTTTTGAAGAAATGGTGACGAATGCCAGAAAGCGGCTGGCAGATGATGAATTTGAAGCATCTGGGAAAATGCTGTTAAGTAAGAGTGCGGATCATTATCTGACAGTTGAGGATGCGGTTATATTTGGCGGGATTATGATGGAAAAATTAGAGTTGGTATCTGAATAAACTACGGAGCAGTTATTTGGTTATGAGCAAGTAGTGAAACGGATGATTTTGTCCGCTTGACAGGAAAAATCTATGTACTGGCTTCAGGGAGCGAGATTTCTTTGTGTTAGCGGACTTTCCATAGAGGAGAACAAGCGCGAGTCACAAATCTGATTTGGAAAAGATTTATGACTTGCACCTGATTTTTATACTATCATCTGGAATAACATTACCATAAGCAGCATTGTGACGATAGAGAACAGTGTAGTTACAACATTGATCGCGCTTGCGTATCGCGAGTCATTTCCATACACCTGGCACATTTGTGTTACTGTGGAAGCAGATGGTGTAATGACCGCCAGGAAAACGATCAGCATGATCTGATTTCCGTCTGCAGAAAGAGATGCCAGATGACTGAATTTCAGAAGTATCAGTGATAATAAAGGCACTGCGATCAGACGCAGGAACGAAATAAAATATACTCTTTTATTTGCAAAAATCTGTTTCAGATTCATGCCTGCGAAAAGCATACCTGTTACGAACATGCTTGCAGGTCCGATCATACTGCCGACTGCACTGAGGGTATTTCCAATGATCTCAGGCAGGCGGATGCGGGTAAAGAAGAGTACAATACCGATAAAAATCGAAATCATATTGATGTTTAATACAATCTTTTTCCAGTCGTAAGACGGCTCACGGCTGAGAATCTTTTTGCAGTGTGTCCAGAGAAAAATGAGCTGTACACTCATGAAAACACATCCATACAGTACCCATTTCTGTCCTAAAATAAATGTCACGATCGGTACGATCAGATTTCCGGAATTGGAGTAGTAAATAGAGGCGATTTCTACCTCATTTAAATGTAAAAGCTTTCCAAAGGCTGAAATAATGATCAGAAGGATTATCTGAAGCATGACAGAGGCTGCGAGAGCAATGAGCAGGCCCTTGACTGTATCCATGGTGTAATCTACCTGAAATGCGTTGATGATCACGCAGGGAATGATCAGATAAAGGACTATTTTTGATAAAACCTTACTGTCATCATCTTTTAAAAGACCTGTTTTTACGATTAAAAATCCCATGAAAATCATAAGAAAAAGTTCTGCGATCTGCTCCATGAGAAGGATACTGATATGCATAAAATCATCTCCTGTCAGTTTCGTTTATGTTCTGCTGAATGTTCGCAATCATTATAAAACATAGATGGATTGAGCACAAGAAAAAAACAAAGCTATATGAGGAAAATATTGTTACATGAGGTTTATCGGGCAAAAAAATCCAGTAAAAAAGTGTAAGATTGGCATTTCTTTATTTTTATAAACTGCTATAATTAGAAAAGAAAAAAGGCGAAATACAGCAGATGAAATAGCCTTGAGGAAAGGGAGAAGAAAGAATATGGAAATCCTGGAGATTATTTTACCGGTATTGGTTATGGTCATATTAGGAATGGCGTGCAGAAAAGGAAAATTGCTGACACAGAGCGGCATTGATAATATGAAGATTTTGGTGACTAATATTATGCTTCCGGTTGCAATTTTTCATGCGTTGGCAACTGCGGAATATAGCAGAAAAACAGGAATCCTGGTATTGATCATGCTTGTGATGCTGGTGATCTCATTTGGAATCGGATTTTTGCTGAAGGCGTTTATGGAAGAGACGTATAGAAAATATCTTCCGTTTATGGTCTGTGTTTATGAAGGAGGAATGATGGCATATCCTCTATACACCAGTTTATGCGGCAATGAAAATCTGTCCCAGATCGCAGTACTTGATATTGCAGGATTACTTTTTGGATTCAGCATCTATATGGGAATGCTGGGGCAAACTGAAAACGGAGAGAAATTTAACATAAAGAATTTGTTTTTCAGTGCATTGAAAACACCTGCATTTGTGGCAAGTGTTCTTGGAATTATTGCCGGGTTATCCGGTGTTATTAACAGACTGATCGCAGGATCGCTTGGTGGAACTTATCTGAGTGTGGAAAATATTTTGACAGTATCTGTTTCTTCTATTATTCTTCTGACTGTAGGATATAGCATAGAACTGACACCGGAACTGATAAAACCATGTATTAAGACAATTATCATGCGCGTGTGCCTGCAGGCGGTTATGATGGCAGGTGTTCTGATGGCTGTGAAGTACTTTGTGGGAAGTTCCAGACTTCTGAATCTGGCAGTGATCATGTACATGTCAGCACCGGCTACTTTTAGTCTTCAGACGTTTTTGAAGAAGAAAGAGAGCAGTGCGTATGCATCCACGACCAATTCACTTTACTGTATTGTTTCTATTTTGGTTTATATGATAGCGGCAGTTTTTTCGCTGCAGTAATAGAAAAGAAAAGCAGATAAATATCAGGAACCCTGTGATAAATTAGTATATTATGTTGTTTGTAATCAGATGACAGGTCTGATTGAATGATTTTTTTCAAAAAAGCCGTTGAATTAAATTTTCAACTATATTATAATGGGTTAAGCAAAAATGAAGAGTACCCATAAAAGCGTTGATGAAGAAAGTAGTGCAGTCAGGTTCTGACAGAGAGAGAAACATTTGCTGGAAGTTTCTTGAGAACGGATTACAT
Source organism: uncultured Blautia sp. (assembly GCA_934416185.1). GTDB lineage: Bacteria > Bacillota > Clostridia > Lachnospirales > Lachnospiraceae > Blautia_A. Next base: position 99,604 of record CAKRWH010000004.1, read on the forward strand.
GAAGACCACTTCGAAGCTGTGCGCAGAAGGATGGATTCCGAAGCGTTACCGTATTGCCCCGTTATCGGCTGTAAGAGTAAAAAATTAAGGTGGAACCGTGTGCAAGCACCCTTAGATCATGTATAAATCTATGGGTGCTTTTTTCATTCTATAGCAAGTCAGAGACAAAATATCTTTTGACCCTGACATCATTTCATGAAAACATAAAAATTAAAAAGGAGAATACAAATGGTAAATTTCAAAGAAAATGAGCAGTTAAACACACTCAATCATTCTTGCGCCCATGTCATGGCACAGGCAATTAAGCATCTTTATCCAAATGCCAAATTCTGGGTAGGACCTGTTGTAGCAGAGGGATTCTACTATGATATTGATCTTGGCGATGATGTTATCCGTGATGAAGATATCGAAAAGATTACAAAGGAAATGAAAAAAGTTGTTAAATCCGGCAAAAAGATCATTCGCCGTGAAGTTTCCAAGGAAGAAGCTCTGGAAATGTTCAAAGATGATCCTTACAAACTGGACTTAATTGACGATCTTGATGATGGCAATATCACAGTTTACGATCAGGGTGATTTTACAGACCTCTGTCGTGGACCTCATGTAGATAATGTAAAATTATGTAAACACTTCAAACTGATCCGTCATTCCGGTGCTTACTGGAAAGGTGACAGCAAGAATAAAATGCTTCAGCGTATTTATGGTGTATGTTTCCCGACACAGGAAGAGCTGGATGCACACTTACAGTTATTAGAGGAAGCCAAAGAAAGAGATCACAGAAAGATCGGTAAAGATATGAACCTGTTTATGGTAGACGATCTTGTTGGACGTGGTCTTCCAATGTTCCTTCCAAAAGGTTATACAATCTGGCAGGAGCTGGAAAACTACATCAAGGATAAAGAAAGAAAACTGGGATATCTCCATGTTATGACTCCTTGTGTTGGTACTGTAAATCTTTACAAGACTTCCGGACATTGGGATCACTATAAAGAGAACATGTTCCCACCTATGGAAATGGAAGGAGAATCCTTTGTCCTCAGACCAATGAACTGCCCGCATCATATGATGATCTATGCAAACAGAAGACATTCTTACAAAGATTTGCCGATCCGTATCGGTGAGATTGCTCATGACTTCCGTTATGAGAGCAGCGGTACATTAAAAGGTATTGAACGTGGCCGTCACTTCTGCCAGAATGATGCCCATCTGTTTGTAACACCAGAGCAGATCAAGGATGAATTTACAAAAGTTGTCAGATTAATTTTTGATACTTATAAAGATTTCGGTATTACTAATTATCGTTGTGTTCTTTCTCTCCGTGATCCTGAGAACAAAGAAAAATATCATGATGATGATGAGATGTGGAATACTGCAGAAGATGCACTGCGTCATGTTTTAAATGATATCGGAATTGAATACACAGAGGAAATCGGTGAAGCTGCATTCTATGGCCCGAAACTGGACGTAAATGTTCAGCCGGCTATCGGTAATGAGATCACTCTTTCTACCTGCCAGTTAGACTTCTGTCTGCCAGCTAAATTCAACCTGTATTACATTGACAGCAATGGCGAAAAGAAGACACCGGTTGTACTGCATCGTGCTATTCTGGGATCTCTGGATCGTTTCATGGCTTATATCCTGGAAGAGACAAAGGGAAATCTGCCAACATGGCTTGCTCCTGTTCAGGTTCGCGTTATCCCGGTTAAAACAGATGACGATGGATTAAATGCTTATGCGAAAGAAATCGTTGATGCATTAGAGGCAGCTGATGTTCGCGTTGAGCTTGATGACCGTTCCGAAAAACTTGGTTACCGTATGCGTGATGGTCAGGTACAGAAAGTACCTTATCTGCTGGTTGTTGGATTTAACGAAAAAGATAACCGTAGCGTTTCTTTCCGTCTCCACGGAGAAAAAGAAACCAATGTGCTTCCACTGGATGAGTTTGTAGAAGCAATCAAGAAGGAGATTGTTGAAAAATCAAGAGAACATATTTCTGTGAAATAATATGTGTTAAATAAAAAATGCCTGTCCTATGGTTATTGTTTGAAATCATAGAACAGGCGTTTATTTTTTGCTTCCTTTGACTTGGGGGGGCTTGTGTTATATCGTCATACCAGTGTTTACAAACTTTGATAAGGGCAAATACAAGGGCAAACAAAATCTATAAAACAGTATAACACAAAATAAAAGTGACATGGTGAACTGATTGAAAAGTTTTACATTTTAGATTAGATATTCAGCTGTCTCTGGAAATTCATATTATTTTTATTTCCGTTTGTATTATTATACAGATCCAGTTGGAATACACAGCGGTCGGCACGGGTGATAGACGTTGTGTATTCATAAATAAATCCGGATTGCAGATTGGAAAGTCTGCTGATTTTATAACCGGCGATTCCAGGTTTGCAGTTCAAAAGAGCTGCATTTTTTTTATTTATAACGATTGCTTCGATGGACTCGTTTGCGTGATAAAGTTCCAGATGATATTCATTGCTCAGAATATTATAGAGCGAACCATTGCTGAAATCGTATTTTTCAATTCCTTCACAGAGATAGTAAGGAATATAAGTATCTTCAACTAGAAGAGGTTCTTTGTCTGCACATCGTATACGAACCAGATGAAAGGCTTTTTGCTGTCCGGCAGGAAAGCGAAGCGCATTTATAATTTTATCCGGGATTTTATCAGTTACTTCTTTTGTAAGGACTTCAGAATTTGGTGTGTAGCCCAGGTTTTTCATATTTTCTGTAAAATTATACAGATGATTAATTGGTCTGGTGAGCTTCTTGTCTGCAACGAACGATCCTTTTCCTCGATGTCTTACGATCAGACCTTCGTCTACCAGACAGTTGAGTGCCTGTCGGACAGTTGTACGGCTGACACCTAAAATTGCACATAGTTCATTTTCTGCGATCATGGGATCTCCCGGTTTTAATACTTCTGCCTGTATCTGGATTTTAAAATAAGATGCAAGCTGCATATAATAGGGGATGCCTGTATCACTGGAGAAATGAAAGGTTTCTTTGAAATATTTTTCATCCATAGTCATTTTTCCTCGTATCGTATTATTTGAAAAAATATAGAATAATAAATGTTACATACATTTGCTACATAATAAGCTTATCATATCATACTAAAAATCAGAAATCAAGCAAATGTAGAAGAGAGGCATGCAAAATATAAGAAGAAAAAGAATAGCTAAAATACATTGAATAAAAGTATTGACAATGAAATAAAAGGATGATATATATTAAATGTATCATACATATGCAACAAATAAAAACGGAGGCAGAATCATGAAAAAACTGACAAAAAAAGCAAACGAAATGACATTAAAGGAACTTGCATCTTACATCGATTATTCGGTATTGAAACCGGAATTTACAGAAGAACAGATTGTAGAACTTACAAAGGACGGAGTGAAATTAGGATGTGCCACCATTTGTATCAATCCTGGTTATATGGATCTGTGTGAACCATATGTAAAGGGAAGCGACACGATGCTTTGTCCGGTATGCGATTTCCCATTTGGAACAAGTTCAACAGAATCAAAAGTAAAGCAGATTGAAATCGTAGCAAAATACGATACAGTAAAAGAAGTAGATATTGTGGCAAACTTTGGATGGATCCGTGGCGGACAGTATGATAAGGTGACAGAAGATCTGGAGAAATGTGTGGAAGCTGCACATAAATATGGAAGAGAGATCAAGGTTATCTTTGAAACGGATGCACTGAATGAAGAACAGATCAGAAAGACTTGCCATTGTTGTATTGAAGCAGGAGCAGACTTTGTAAAGACAAGCACAGGTTTCCTGACTGGATTTGAAGCACACGGGGCAACACCGGAGGTTATCAGGATCATGATGGAAGAAGTAGGAGATAAATGTAAAGTAAAAGGAAGCGGATGCATTCGTACAAGAGAACATTTCCTTCAGCTGATCGATATGGGAATCGACAGAATGGGCGTGGGATACAGATCGGTACCTGTAGTACTTGACTTGAACAGATAGTTATAAAAATTCGGGTTTTGTTTACGGACAGCTACAAGGGAAAAACAAACAGAGAAGGTGAGCTAAAATGAAAAAAGAGGAAATTGCCGAAAAAATGAATATTCTCGGCACCTTCCTTGGAAAGCGGGATATCCCGGAGCTTTCCAGAGAAGCACTTGAAGCAAAATATGGATTTTCACAGGCAGATGTGATGGTACTTTTTGGAGGAAGCATTCTGTGCGGTGGGGATGTTCTTGCCGAAGCAATGAAAAATGAGATAGCGAAAAAGTATATTATTGTAGGTGGTGCAGGACATACGACAGAAGCACTTCGCCAGAAAATGCACCATGCATTTCCTGAGATTGAAACGAATGGGCTTCCGGAGTCAGACGTATTTGAACAGTATCTGGAGAAAAGATACAGCCTTCATGCAGACTATCTGGAAAGGAAGTCGACAAACTGTGGAAATAATATCACCTATATGAAAGAGCTGATCGAAGAAGAGGGGATTGCCTGCCGGACGATGATTCTCTCACAGGATGCAACGATGCAGCACCGGATGGAGGCCAGTGTGAAGAAATATATGCCGGGCGTTCAGGTGATCAATTATGCGGTTTTTGATGCAAAGGTTGTGGTTAGAAATGGTGAGCTCACCTATGAAAAAGAAATCTGGGGAATGTGGGATATTGACCGGTATCTGACACTTCTTCTGGGAGATATGCAACGATTATCTGATAACAAAGATGGATATGGTCCGGAAGGAAAAGGATATATCGTGCATGTGGATGTAACGGATGAAGTAGAAAAGGCATTTATGGATCTGAGGAAGGAGTTTGGGGATAAGGTGCGGGTGGCAAATCCGGAGTATGCGGGATAAAATAAATTGATTGAAACAAATTACAAAAAATATTGTAACTATTCCGTAGCAACTGTCGTAACTGTGAAAAGTACTGAACAGTTACGAAATTAAAAAAATACAAATAGTAAAGGGAGGTTTATACAAAATGGGAATGGAAGGATACAAACTGGAAGCGCATCCGATGAGCAGAAAAGAAGCGATCATTCAGGGCGCTTGCTACCGAATCACTATGCTGACACCGGCGCTGGTACGTCTGGAATATAACGGGGAAGGTGTGTTCGAAGACCGCGCCACACAGTCTGTTTTAAATCGTGACTTCCCGGTACCGGAGTTTAAAGTTGTGGAGGATGAAAACGAACTGGCAATCTTTACAGATTCTCTGGAAATCCACTACAACAGAAAACCTTTTGCAGCCAATGGTCTGTCTGTTAAAGTTGCAGGCGGCGAAGGTGGCTGGGGAAGAAACTGGAATTATGGCCAGGAACCAATGGATTTGATGGGAACTGCACGTACTCTGGACAGATGCGACGGAATCATGAAACTGAGTGATGACGCATACATGAAAGGAAACACTCCAATGAATGAGAAATATGTTGGAAAAGTTCCTATGGAGCATGGTATTCTCTCAAGAAATGGTTTTTCCGTAGTAGATGACAGTCATTCAATGGCACTGACAGAAGATGGCTGGGTAGCACCGAGACGGAGTGTTGGTGAAGATCTGTATTTCTTCGGATATGCCCATCGTTATCTGGATTGCCTGAAAGATTTTTATTATCTGTGTGGAAAACAGCCGCTGCTTCCAAGATATGCGTTCGGTAACTGGTGGAGCCGTTATCATCGATATACAGAAGAAGAATATAAAGAACTGGTAGAGCGTTTTGAAGATGAAAAACTGCCATTTTCCGTAGCAGTTGTGGATATGGACTGGCATCTGGTTGATGATGTGGATCCAAAATACGGAAGTGGATGGACAGGATATACCTGGAACAGGAACTTCTTCCCGGATCCAAAAGGCTTCATGAGCTGGCTGCATGAACACAATATGAAAGTTACATTGAATGTACATCCGGCAGATGGTATCCGTGCTTATGAAGAATTATATCCTTCCATCGCTGAAAAGATGGGTATTGATCCTGCAAGTGAGATTGCGGTACAGTTTGATCCGGCAGATCCTCATTTTATGGAAGTGTATCTGAAGGATCTGCATCATCCGCTGGAGGAAGAAGGAGTAGATTTCTGGTGGCTTGACTGGCAGCAGGGAACTGTTACGAAAGTACCGGGACTGGATCCTTTGTGGATGCTGAATCATTATCATTATCTGGATAGCATCTGGAAAGGAAATCGTCCGCTGACATTCTCCAGATATGCAGGTGTGGGAAGTCACAGATATCCGGTTGGTTTCTCAGGAGATACTGTGATCAGTTGGGAAAGCCTGGCATTCCAGCCATATTTTACCAATACCGCAAGCAATGTGGGATATGGATGGTGGAGCCATGATATCGGTGGCCATATGATGGGTATTCGGGATGACGAACTGATGGCAAGATGGGTACAGTATGGAGTATTTTCTCCGATCAACCGTCTGCACAGCACTGATAATCCGTTTAATGGAAAAGAACCATGGAAATTTGATAAAATCACACAGGGCGTGATGGAAGAATACCTGCGTCTGCGTCATGGCATTGTTCCATATCTGTATACCATGAACCGGAGAGCAAATTATGAGGATCTTCCGTTGATTCAGCCAATGTATTATCTGGAACCGGAGCGTGATGAGGCTTATCAAGTACCAAACGAGTATTATTTCGGTTCTGAACTTCTGGTATCTCCGATTACAGAAAAACAGGATTCGGAAACTCGTGCCGCGAAAGCACACACATGGCTGCCGGAAGGTATGTGGGCTGACTTTTTTACCGGTATGGTATATCAGGGCGGACGTATGCTGAATCTGTGGAGAGGCGTAGAAGATTTTCCGGTTCTGATGAAAGCCGGAGCCATCGTGCCGATGAAAGATATGGCTGACTATGACAGCAGCACAGACAACCCGAAAGCAATAGAGGTACGTGTGTTCCCGGCAGAAGACGGAAGCTTCACTCTGTGGGAAGACCAGGGAGATACACCGGTGGATAAAGAAGAAAACTGGGCAGCTACTCAGCTGACATTTACCGGTGGAGAAGAAGATACATTTGTGATTGGAAAAGTACTGGGTAATGTATCTGTTATTCCGGAAACCAGAAGCTGGAAAGTTGTATTTATGGGTGTAGAAAAAGCATGCTGCAAAGTAATTGCCGACGGCGAAGAAATCCCGGCAAAAGTTTCCTACAACAAAACAACTGCAGCGCTGACAGTGGAAGTGCCAGAGACAGCGGTATCCAAAGAGATTGCTATTACATTTGCAGAAGGACTTGTAATTGCTGAGAATGATGTGGCAGGACGTTGCTATAATTTCCTGGAGAAAGCACAGATTCCATACAACCTGAAATCTGAGATTCAGACAATCGTTGAGTCTATGGGAAAAAAAGGAGTCATAACTCTTGCGGCGATGAATCTGAGTCCGGCTCTGCTGGGTGCAATTCTTGAGATCCTGACAGCATAAGAAAAGAAAATTCCCAACTCTGTAATTTTCAGTTGATTGAAAACTGAGAATAGGACAAGGTTGGGAGTTTTTTTGCAAAATATTCATTTCTGGTAATCCCACCGGATTTCATTTCATCCATCAGAACCACCCATTCTTTCAGGAAATCATTCAGAACTCAATAGTCAAATAACATACAGACAGGAGCAAGAGCCGTCCGGCTATCATTGTCATGGTAATAAACAGAAGTGTGCATGGCTCGTAGGGTGCACAAATTCTTTATAAAAATTAGCACTCGTCTCTTGATAATGGAAGTCGATTTTTGTCCTGTCTTGTGTATCCCGGAAGTGCCTGTTTTACAGGCTTTCCGTGGCATCAGTCATTTTGTCTGGTATTGTAAAGCAGTGTCAGATTTGTCGTAAATGTCGTAAATTTGTGGTCAAAAAATGATGAGAAATGGAGAGTGCTAATAAAATGAACGCAGGTAGCGAAGCAACTGCGTTCATGAGCAAGTAGCGAAAGCGGATTGCGAATGTCCTATTTGTAACGTACACGAATGTAAATGGATATCTGATCCCGAACCTTACTTATAAGTCAGATGAACAGATGGAGCAGCTTGGCAAGTATGGATTCTTACGCAGAGATTATCTAAAGAACCATCGAAATTCAACCTATCAGGTGATGCTTTTACAGGACACGATTGGAGAACACCTTCTGGAAGTGGACAAGGCAGCCTGAGAACGGGAAGAGGTAATTCTGAAGCAGTTAGAAGAAAAAGAACCATTGCCGGACAAAGAGAAAGGCGTGAGTCATAGAAATGTGGCTTGCGTCTTTTTCTGTCTGGAAAGGAAGTGATATAGAATGGCACAGGTCTTTCGAGTAGAACGAAATAAAAACTTTACGGGTGCAAAAAAAATCTCAAAAAATTAGCACTCACCACTTGACAGTGCTAATAACCATGTGTTATATTACATATCGAACAAAGAAAACAACATATTTCTTCTGCAGGTATAATCAGAAGATACATGATGCAGATTATAGTTGTATCTGGTGGTTGTAACTCGCGGGAGAGATATTTCTCATATAAGAGGAGGGTTAGCCTATGAATATCAGTAAATTTACACAGAAATCCGTACAGGCTGTCCAGGATCTGGAGAAGGTTGCTTATCAGTTTGGTAATCAGGAGATTGAAGAAGAGCATCTGCTGTATGCTTTACTGGAACAGGAAGACAGCCTGATTCTCAAATTGATCGAGAAGATGGAGATTGATAAAGATTATTTCAGAAATTCTCTGAATCAGGCATTGGATGCCAAGGTTAAGGTATCCGGCGGAGAACTTCGTTTTGGACAGTATTTAAATAAAGCACTGGTCAGTGCAGAGGATGAAGCGAAAGCGATGGGAGATGAGTATGTCTCTGTTGAGCATTTATTCCTTTCCTTATTAAGATATCCAAGTCCGAGCATGAAGAAGCTCTTTAATGAATTTGGTATCACGAAGGAACGTTTCCTGCAGGCACTTTCTACAGTACGTGGAAACCAGCGTGTGGTCAGTGACAATCCGGAAGCAACTTATGATACTTTAAATAAATATGGCGAGGACTTAGTTGAGAAAGCCCGCAACCAGAAACTTGATCCGGTTATCGGACGTGACACTGAAATCCGAAATATCGTGAGAATTCTTTCACGTAAGACCAAGAACAACCCGGTTCTGATCGGTGAACCTGGTGTTGGTAAAACCGCAGCAATCGAAGGTCTTGCACAGCGTATTGTAGCCGGTGATGTTCCGGAAGCGCTGAAGAATAAGAAGATTTTTGCTCTGGATATGGGGGCTCTGGTAGCAGGTGCCAAGTACAGAGGTGAATTTGAGGAACGTCTGAAAGCAGTACTTGAGGAAGTGAAGAAGAGTGAAGGAAATATCATTCTTTTCATCGATGAATTACATCTGATCGTTGGTGCAGGTAAAACAGACGGTGCCATGGATGCCGGAAACATGCTGAAGCCTATGCTTGCCAGAGGTGAACTTCACTGTATCGGTGCTACCACACTGGATGAGTACCGTCAGTACATTGAGAAAGATGCAGCTTTGGAACGTCGTTTCCAGCCGGTTCTGGTAGACGAGCCAACTGTAGAAGATACCATTTCCATTCTTCGTGGTCTGAAAGAGAGATATGAAGTATTCCATGGAGTAAAAATTACAGACAGTGCGCTGGTTGCAGCAGCCACACTTTCACATAGATATATCACAGACCGTTTCCTGCCGGATAAGGCAATCGACCTTGTTGACGAGGCATGCGCATTGATCAAGACTGAGCTGGATTCCATGCCTGCAGAGTTGGATGAACAGCGTCGTAAGATCATGCAGCTGGAAATCGAGGAATCTGCTCTGAAAAAAGAAACAGATAATCTGAGCAAAGAACGTCTGGAGGCACTTCAGAAAGAACTGGCAGAGCTTCGTGATACATTCAATGCGCAGAAAGCACAGTGGGATAATGAGAAACATTCTGTAGAGAAATTACAGAAACTTCGTGAGCAGATCGAGGATGTCAACAAACAGATCCAGAAAGCAAAACAGGACTATGATCTGGAGAAAGCAGCTCAGTTACAGTATGGCGAACTTCCGAAATTACAGCAGCAGCTTGAAATCGAGGAGAAGAGCGTCAAAGAGGGTGACAGAAGTCTGGTACATGAGGCAGTCACAGATGATGAGATTGCAAGGATCATTTCCAGATGGACAGGTATCCCTGTAACCAGACTGACTGAAGGTGAAAGAGCGAAACTCCTTACTCTGGAAGATCAGCTCCATAAGAGAGTTGTCGGACAGGATGAAGGTGTCAAGAGAGTTACAGACGCAATTCTCCGTTCCAAAGCCGGAATCAAAGATCCGACCAAACCAATCGGTTCGTTCCTGTTCCTTGGACCTACCGGTGTAGGTAAGACAGAACTTGCCAAAACTCTTGCAGAGAATCTTTTCGATGATGAGCAGAATATGGTCAGAATCGATATGAGTGAATATATGGAGAAGTACTCTGTATCCAGACTGATCGGAGCGCCTCCGGGATATGTAGGATATGAAGAGGGCGGTCAGCTTACTGAGGCAGTCCGCCGGAAACCATACAGCGTCGTACTTTTCGATGAGATTGAGAAAGCACATCCGGATGTCTTTAACGTGCTGTTACAGGTACTGGATGATGGCCGTATCACAGATTCTCAGGGTCGTACCGTTGACTTCAAGAATACGATTCTGATCATGACTTCCAACATCGGTTCTCCATATCTGCTGGATGGCATTGATGAGAACGGTGAGATCAAACCAGAGGCTCAGAGTCAGGTTATGGATGACTTAAGAAGTCACTTCCGTCCGGAGTTCCTGAACCGTCTTGATGAAATAATTATGTTCAAGCCCTTGACAAAATCTAATATTGGTAAGATAGTAGACTTGATGGTCAGCGAGCTTGATAAACGTCTTGCAGACCAGGAGCTTTCCCTGGAACTGACAGATGCAGCCAAGAATCAGGTCATTGAGAATGGCTATGATCCGGTATACGGTGCACGTCCGCTGAAACGTTATCTGCAGAAATATGTAGAGACTCTTGCGGCGAGAAAGATTCTGTCCGGAGATGTTCACGCAGGTGATACTCTGGTGCTGGATGTTCAGAATGGGGAATTCATTGTTACGGTAAAGGACGGAAACTAAATGATACCCAAAGATCCAATGATTCTGCTGAGTTATGTGAATACTCAGCTCAGGGATTACTATGATTCCCTGGAAGCACTCTGTACATGCAGAGGATTAAAGAAAGACGAACTGGTAGCGAAGATGCATTCTATCGACTATGAGTATGATGAGGCAACCAATCAGTTCATATAAGACATAAGAAATATGCAAAATGCTCCCAGATGGCGGGAATTGCCATTTGGGGGCATTTTGCTGTATAAAAACAAGTTAAACAGAAAAGGTTAATAGTAGGGCAAATAATAGAAGTGGAAGATTAATATTCATTTGGCAGAGATTACATTATCAAGAAAAATAGGGGAGTGGAGATGAACAAAATGAAGAATCAGACCATATTAACGGACATAGATAGTAAGTGATAATAAGTGATCGATTTCTAACTGTAAGCACTGGAAAGATAAATGTGTTTCAAAATCAGTACAATCTTAAAAAATATATAAGATAAGGCAAAAAAATGTCAGCAAAAAAGATTAAATCGTTAAAAAATAAACAAAAATAATCATAAAATATGTAAAAAATGTCTAAAAAAATACAAAATAAAGCATAAATATTCACCATACACACAATTGATTTTTGGATGCCGTATGTTATAATTGCATCTGTAAAAAACAAGTGCATATTAAATAGGAAGAAACACGTATGTGAAAAATTCTCCTAAGTGATAACTGCACTGTACGAAATCGGTTAATGTCCCTGGCAGTATTTTGAGGTTTACTGTCGTGAGCAAAGGGAACAGTGACCGAAGATAACCAGATTATTGTCTGTTATGAAGGAATCAGACAGTGATCGGGAAAAGTTACTGTATATGGAGTGTGCACAGTAACAAAAAGTAACTGTTCAGCAGTCTGCTGATTGTGAAGGCATTGAATAGTTACACAAAATACAATATGGAGGTGGCAGTTTTGAAAAAGTTGTTGACCGTACTTGGAGCTTTTTTTACCATACTTCTGATGTGTCCGCTGAGCGTATTTGCGGCAGAAGGCAGTGAAGCAGCGTCCACAGTACCAGTGTGGCTTTGCATTCCATTTGCAGGGCTTTTGTTATGTATTGCGGTAATGCCTCTGGTAAAAGCGGAGTGGTGGGAAGCACATCAGCCGCTGGTAGTTGCCATGTGGATCATTCTGATGGTCGTTCCGTTTGCTTTTGTTTATGGCGCAGGAAAGACCGCAGAGACAGTTCTGGACTGTATTGTGAATGATTACCTGACCTTTATCATTCTGTTATTCGGCCTGTTCTGCGTATCAGGTAACATTACCATGGAGGGTGATTTCGCAGGTTCCCCGCGTGTCAATGTGGGTCTGCTTGCACTGGGAACTCTTCTGGCAAGCTGTATCGGTACCACCGGTGCAAGTATGCTGATGGTCCGTCCGGTAATTAAGATGAATTCATGGAGAAAGAGGAAAGGACATATCATGATCTTCTTTATCTTCATGGTTTCCAATATGGGTGGATGTCTGACACCGATCGGAGATCCGCCGCTGTTAATGGGATTTATGCGAGGCGTTCCGTTCTTCTGGAGTCTGCATCTGTTCCCTGTACTTATTTTTAACATGGTTATTCTGCTGTTTGTATTTTATCAGATTGACAAACGTTCTTACAGAATGGATATTGCAAACGGCCGTAAACCAGATATCCGTAAACCGGGTACTCAGTTCCGTCTTGATGGATTGCACAATATTATCTTCCTTGTGATGATCGTTGGTGCGGTGATCTTAAGCGGTGTACTTCCGGGAATGTCTGCATTCCAGGATGCTGCAGGCAATGTAAGAGGAATTCATCTCTTCGGAGAAGTAACTCTGACATTCCCGGCACTGATCGAAATCGTGATCATTCTGCTTGCTGCATTTCTTTCCTTTAAGACAACAGATAAGCAGATCCGTATCAGAAACCACTTTACCTGGGGTGCAATTCAGGAGGTTGCAGTTTTATTCATTGGTATCTTTATTACCATGCAGCCTGCACTGATGCTTCTGAAAGCAGTAGGATCAAATCTTGGAATCACCAAGCCTGCAGAGATGTTCTGGGCAACAGGTGCACTTTCCAGTTTTCTGGATAACACACCGACTTATCTGGTATTCCTTACAACAGCAGGAACACTGGCATTTACCAATGGAATCACAACTACACTGGGAACTGTACCGACCAAGGTGCTGTCCGCAATTTCCTGCGGTGCAGTATTCATGGGTGCCAACACTTATATCGGAAACGCCCCGAACTTTATGGTAAAGGCAATCTCTGACGAGAACGGTGTCAAGATGCCGTCATTTTTCGGATATATGCTTTGGTCCATTGCATTTCTGGTTCCGGTGTTTATTATCGATATGTTTGTATTCTTTTTATAAGGAGGGGGGAGCATTATGCAGGACAATCAGGAAAAATGTAAAGAACTTGCAACACGCATTTATAATCTGGATGAAGAAGTTTATAAATGTGTCGGTTCCTCTCTGGGACGTACATTTACAGGACAGAAAGAAACAACCATCCGTCATCTGGCAGCACTGATGTACACCAAGCCGGACGGACATCTGCTCAGAAGTGAGCTGGCGTTGATCAGTAACATGGCCCGTACGATCAGGGATAAGGAAGACAGAAAACGCCTTATGATCGAGTATGACCGCATTCTGAAAGAAATCGAGCTTCTGCCGGATACATTCGGACAGACAGATATCGTGGACAAAGAACGTATTCAGCTCAATAATCTGATCGCTAGACGAAGAAATGAGATTTCCGAGAATGATCATCTGATCATCTGTATCAGCCGTACGCAGGGAAGCGGCGGTAATGATATTGGATTTGAACTGGCAGACCAGTTACAGATCAATTATTATGATGCGGAGATTTTTGACCAGGTTATGAAGCGTCTGCAGGCAGACAAGAATGAAGTTATCGATACCGGTAATTTCGAGAGACTTGATAAATATAAGAAGCATCATACAGATGTGAAAACCTGGTTTAAGGAATTCAACCGTTATCACGGACTTCCGAAACAGGATGCGGTATTCTTTAACATGAGTGATCTGATCTGTGAGCTGGCAAAGAGTGAGGACTGTGTAATCATGGGACGATGCGCAGATGCAATTCTGAAGAATAATCACATTCCGCATATCAGTCTGTTTATCAGTGCTCCGTTCCAGGTACGTGTACATCATGTCATGGATATTCGAAATATGAATCTGAAACAGGCAGTACGTTTCCTGAAACAGATGGATAAGCAGCATAAGAAATATTATGAGTTCTATACCGGCGAGAAATGGGGAAGACCGGAGAACTACGACCTTTGTATCAACAGCGCCAACTATGGTCTGAAAGATACCATTGAACTGATCCGACGAATGCTGGATCAGAAGCTGCACTAAAATTGGATAAAAAGTTAACCAAATGAAGCTGCAAGATGAATCTATTATGTGATTTGTTTTAAAGCAAAAGCCAAAAGGGAAGAAGTTCAGTAACTGAATGAAGCTGCTGTGCTTCTTTTCTTTTGGCTTTTTTACTCTTATATTTTGTAGTCCTGAGCGGATGTATAGATATTTTTACGCTTAATTATTGGTCTGGTCATGAACTGCTTTGCGATATTCCGTGGGTGTGCTTCCTGTCAGAAGTTTAAATTGTTTGGAGAAGTAGCTGGAGCCGGAGAAACCACATTCCAGAGCAATATCAATAACAGAAGAGTCCGTAGTGGAAAGCAGTTCGGCAGCCATCAGGATTCGTTTCAGACGAAGATATTCCATAGGACTGTAGTGAACATAACGCTGAAAAACCCGCTGGCATTCGCGGGGACAGATATTTGCAGCGGAAGCAATCTCGTTTACCGTAATGTTTTTGCACAGATTCTGCTCTATCCATTGCAGCATTTCTTTGATGCGGATTTCCCATATGCCGGAAGCGGATTGTGACACAGAAGAAACCGAACAGATGGATTGTATGTAGAGAAGAATATCGGTCAGTGCATTTCTTACATGAAATTCATAACCGGGAAATTCCTCTGCACATGCCTGAAAAGCCAGTGCAAATTTTTCAAAGAAAATCTGATCGCTGTCCGGGGAAAACTTCAGATATTCTCTTCCTGAATGGATCAGGGGGCGGACATATTTAACGTCGAAAATACTTCCGGGCATACCGCTGACGATCGTCGGGTCGAATACAAAGGAACGGAAAAGGCAGGGAGAAGTACCACAGGCTTTAAAAGAGTGCAGAACTTCTGCATTGATAAAACAACCCTCTCCGGGAATCAGGTCATAAACATTTTCACGGATACCTACCTGGACCTGTCCGCTCAGTAAAATAAAAATCTCCATATGTCGATGCCAGTGAGTGGGAATAAAACCGGCGATATACTGTTGAATATCGGTGTAGTTGGCAGTCAGATTAAACAGTTCCAGTCCCAGTTCACGCACTTCTTCCTGATCATGACCTGTATGCACATAATTTCTTTTTAATATCATAAATACTCCTGTTTACATTGTATTATTGAATTTCAGGAATTATATAGTTCTGATTTGTTTTGAAATATTATCATAATTGTATTAGTCGTTTTTGTTTTATTATATGACGCGATTGTGAATGATGCAAGGCTTATTATTTACTATAATAAATTCAACATAAAAGCAATAATATAGTTGCTGTTTACTTGATTTTCAGTAATATAATATGAATTTTGGAAGAAAGGATAATAACCATGGAACAATCAACCAGGAGTCGCATTCTTGATATGACTAAAGGAAATGTGCTTCATTTGCTGCTCTGTTTTGCGCTGCCGTTGTTTCTGGGAAATCTTTTGCAGCAGGTATATAATCTGGCAGATACTTCAATTGCCGGACATATGTTGGGAGATAATGCGCTGGCACAGATCGGAGCAACGTCAGCATTATACAGCCTGATCACGAATTTTGCATTTGGGATGAACAATGGTCTGGCACTTACAGTGAGCAGACATTTCGGAGCAGGGGAAAAGGAAGAGATGAAGCAGTCTGTATGCTGGATGGTATTGATTTCTCTTTCCAGTGCTGTTGTTCTGACAGCGAGCTCACTGCTTTGTCGGAACCAGCTTATGGATTTACTTCAGGTACCGGCAGGCACCAGAGAGGGAGCGTTGAGCTATTTGACGGTAATCCTGGCAGGAATTCCTTTGACAATGATATATAATCTGGAATCTGCACTTTTACAGGCTGTGGGAAACAGTGTGACACCATTAGTGTTACTGCTTTTCAGCAGTGTTCTGAATGTAGGTCTGGATTTCCTTTTTATGGGGCCTCTGGGAATAGGGGTTCGTGGAGCTGCGATTGCTACTGTACTTGCACAGGGAGTAAGTGCTGGTCTGGGTTTCCTTTATATTTGGAAAAATTACCGGGAACTTCGGTTTGGAAGAACGCAACTAAAGGTGAAAGCACAATTTGTTTTTCGAATGTTTACCACAGGACTGAGCATGGCATTGATGAATGCAATTTACAACATAGGAAGTGTAGCATTGCAGAGCAGTATCAATGCTTTGGGGAGTACATATATTTCCGCACAGGTCGGAGGCAGGAGACTGGCAGAACTTTTTCATACGCCAGGTTTGGCGCTGGGGACCAGTGTGGCAACTTACACAAGTCAGAATCATGGGGCAGAGGAAAGGAAACGGATCGTCCGGGGAATGTGGACAGGAAATTTTTTGTATGCGGTCTGGTGGATCATAGCGCTGTTTTTTACTTTTACAGCAGCACCTGCAGCAGTCAGGATAATTACAGGAAGCAATGATCCGGAAGTCATTTCCAATGCAGTGAAATATCTGCAGATCAGTATTCCGATGATGCCGCCTATGATCGTGCTGGTCATTGTAAGAAATGTTCTTCAGGGAATCGAGAAAACTGCGATGCCATTGATCTGCAGTATGATGGAACTGCTCATAAAGGTTATCTTTTCCATATGGATTGTTCCGAAATGGGGATATATTGCAGTATGTGTGTGCGAACCGATCGCCTGGGGCGTTTGTGCTGCAACTATTGTGATTGCAGCATGGGTGTTGATGAGATCATATACGGAGACTGTTAAATGACAGAAATACAGGCCGCTATTTATGCAGAGATATGGTATCAGGCGGAGTATGTTGGTGAGAACAAAGTTAGCAGTAATATAAAAGACATCAGTTGGACGAAAAGGAGGGAGAAACATGTTGTGTAAAAAAGAAAAAGCAGAAAAAATAGTGGAGAAAATGGCAATTTCTAATTTATTATATCTGGCGCAGTCTGCCACGGGATTTCTGGATTATCAGAAGTATACGCAATGTGCGGTTCAGCTTATGCAGAAAGCAAAGCTGATGCCATTCGACAGGAAACAGATTGAGTGGAAGTATCCGGAGCTGACTATTTCCCGGAGTCTGGGATGCAAAATACTGAACAGAATGAGAAAGAAGGAGGATTTTTATGTGTTCTTCTATGATGGAAAACGACAGATGGAGTGTGGCAGTTTAAATGGAATTACAATGCTCAGAGATGAAGACGGATGGATTCCTGTCAGAAATGATTTTATGGAAGAGGTTATGCAGTCAGAATCTTTTCATATGATAGGAATAGAGCCGTATCTTTTTCATAAACAATATGCAAGTATGGTACGAATTGCAAAGGAACTGCAGGAAATCACAAAAGGAACCGTGGAGATTATAATAGACTCCGGCCCTGGGTTATATGTGATCCCCAGTGGACAAGGTATCAGAAATAAGAAATAGTAAAATGATAAAACTCTCTTTGCCGGATAGGAATGGGCAGAGAGAGTTTTATTGTATAATAGGAAATTCCAATGAATTTCCTATTATACAATAATCTCTCCGGGCAGGCTCCTTTTTTATAAAATATTAGCCGGACGAATCAAAATAAAAGATTAAAAATAATATTTATCAATAACAAATCTAAAATAATTATAAACTGCACAAAAATCACTTGCATTTTTTGTATAAATGTATATTATATATAGTTAGCCAGACTAATTAAAATAAAACACACTAGTATGGAAAAAAGTACCTGGCAGGAAAGGGGTGGAACAATGTGGTGCGCAGGGGATGAAAGAGAAGAGTGGAAAGAGAAAAGTATGCCTGCTCTTTTTATGGAAATTAACCGGCAGTATGGTATGAGATGTATGCATCGTATCCGTGAAATGGGAATTCAGCAGGGGCAGATGCCAATCATTATGATGGTATATAAGAACAGTGGATGCAGTCAGAAAGAGATTGCAGAGGATATGGGAGTGACACCTCCGACTGTAAATGTGAGTATTCAGCGTCTGGAGAAAGCTGATATCGTATACAGGAAACGAGATGAGAGAGACCAGAGAGTCATGCGTGTATATCTTACGGAAAACGGACAGAGGCTGGTAGAAGAAATCAAACAGCAGAGCCGTGATGTAGAGAAAGTAATGTTTAATAATTTCAGTGAAGCAGAGTTATGTCTTATGAAGAGATTTTTTGAACAGATTCTGGAAAATATACTTCAGATACCGGTAGAAAAGAAAAACTGATCTGAAAATTATAAATAAAGACTGCACATTGGGACAGACATAAAAAATCAAGAGGCTAACAGGTTATCGGGTTCTGGATAAATGGCGAAAAGTAACGTCTGAAGTCTGAAGCAATGTGTTTAAATAGAGTAATGTTTTCTGCAGGAGAGCAGACAGCAGCAAAATGATAAGAAGATGAAATGAAACAATAAAAAATAAGAAAAGAGGGAAAAAGCAATGATTAAACTGATGAAATATCTGAAGAAATCAGCGGGCTACATTGTCCTGATCATAGCACTCCTGTTTCTGCAGGCGTACTGCGATCTTTCCCTGCCGGATTATACCTCAAAGATCATTAACGTAGGTATCCAGCAGAAAGGTATCGAGGACAGTGTCCCGGATAAGCTTCGGGATTCCACCATGCAGAGTCTCCAGCTATTTATGGATGACGACCAGAAAGCGGAAGTTTCAGAGAACTATACACAGGAAGATGATACCTGGGTATTAAACGACAATATTTCCAAAGAAACCAGAGAAAACTTAAATGATGATTTCTCAAAGCCAATGATGATGTTGGCTGCATTTTCCAGTGACAGCGAGCAGGGGCAGGCAATAATTGCACAGATGGGACTTCCGGAGGGAACAGATCCGCTGGCAGCACTGGCTCAGATGCCTGCAGAAGCAGTGCAGCAGATTATGAGTCAGGTGGATGAGAAGCTGAAAGATATGCCGGAGTCTATCGTGACACAGGCAGGTGTTTCCTTCGTTGCTTCTGAGTACGAAGCACTTGGAATGGATGTGGATTCCATTCAGATGCATTATATCCTGATGTCAGGCCTGAGAATGCTTGCCATGGCACTTGTGATCATGCTTGCAGCGATCAGTGTTACCTTTATTTCCGCCAGAGTGGCAGGCCGTCTGGGTCATGACCTGAGAAACAGTATTTACCGCAAGGTTATGAGCTTTTCAAGCAGAGAGTACCATAAATTCTCTACAGCATCCCTGATCACACGAAGCACTAACGATGTACAGCAGGTGCAGCAGGTTATGGCGATGATGTTCCGTATCGTTCTGTATGCTCCGATTCTTGGTATTGGTGGTGTGATCAAAGTCTTAAAGACAGACTCCTCCATGACATGGATCCTTGGAGTCGCAGTTGCGTTGATTCTGGTTGTAATTTTCGTACTGTTCCAGGTAGCGATGCCGAAATTTACCAAACTGCAGACACTGATCGACCGACTGAATCTGGTATCCCGTGAGATCCTGACAGGTATCCCGGTTATCCGTGCATTCAGCCGTGAGAAACATGAGGAAGAACGCTTCGAGAAAGCAAACATGGATCTGACAAAAACAAACCTGTTTGTAAACAGATGTATGACTTTCATGATGCCGACGATGATGCTGATCATGAACGGTGTATCCGTACTGATCATTTACAGTGGTTCTCATGCAGTAGATAACGGAACCATGCAGGTTGGTAATGTTATGGCATTTATCCAGTATGCAATGCAGATCATTATGTCATTCCTGATGATCACAGCTATGTCCATTATGCTCCCCAGAGCAAATGTAGCAGCACTTCGTATTGATGAAGTTCTGAAGACAGAAGTGTCCATTCAGGATCCGGAATCACCGGTACATCCGTCTGAAAACGTAAAAGGTGAGATTGAATTTGAACATGTAAGCTTTGCATATCCGGAAGCCGGAGAGAATGTACTGACTGACATTTCCTTTAGGGCAAAGAAAGGTCAGACGATCGCAGTAATCGGAAGTACAGGAAGCGGTAAGAGTACGTTGGTCAATCTGATCCCGAGATATTACGATGTGACAGAAGGTTCCGTAAAAGTGGACGGTGTGGATGTACGTGACATGACACAGAAAGAGCTTCGTGATAAGCTGGGTTATGTGCCGCAGAAAGGTGTCCTTTTCTCAGGTACGATCGATTCCAACATCCGTTATGGTAAGCCGGAAATTTCTGATGCACAGGTAAAAGAAGCAGCAGAAGTAGCTCAGGCTACAGAGTTTATTGATACAAAACCTGAGAAATATGAATCTCTTGTATCACAGGGAGGTACCAATGTTTCCGGTGGACAGAAACAGCGTCTGTCCATTGCCAGAGCCATTGCAAAAGATCCTGAGATCTTTATCTTTGATGACAGCTTCTCAGCTCTTGATTTCAAGACTGACAGCCAGCTGAGAAAAGCTCTGAAAGAGCACACCAAAGATGCGACAACCATTATCGTTGCACAGAGGATCAGTACGATCCTGAATGCAGACCAGATCATTGTTCTGGATGACGGACGTATGGCAGGTATTGGAACTCATAAGGAACTGATGGCAGATTGTGAAGTATATCAGCAGATTGCAAGATCTCAGTTATCAGAGGAGGAACTGGCATGAGCGAACAGAGAAGAAGAGGTCCTATGGGAGGGCCACGCCGTGGTATGATGCCCGGCGAGAAAGCAAAAGACTTCAAAGGTTCCATGGCTAAGCTTTTCCGCTACATGGAACGATATAAATTCCGGTTTATCCTGATGTTCATTTTTGCAATAGCCGGAACTGTATTTAATATTGTTGGACCAAAGATTCTCGGTAAAGCAACAACCGAATTGTTTAATGGTCTGATCGCCAAGGTAAACGGCACAGGCGGAATTGATTTTGAAAAAATTGGAATGATCCTTTTGGGGACACTTGGATTATATGTGGTAAGTGCATGCTTTTCCTTTATCCAGGGATTTGTAATGACAGGGATTTCCAATGATGTTACTTATAATCTGAGAAAGGATATCTCAAAGAAGATCAATAAGCTGCCTCTGAATTATTATGAGAGCAGAACAAATGGTGAGATTCTTTCCCGCATTACCAATGATGTGGATACACTGCAGATGAGTCTGAATCAGAGTTTAACACAGCTGATCACTTCTGTGACAACTCTGATCGGTGTATTTGTTATGATGCTTTCTATCAATGTATGGATGACTCTGGCAGCACTTCTGATTCTGCCGGTTTCTATGCTGATCATCCAGAATGTTATGAAGCATTCTCAGAAATACTTCCAGGCACAGCAGAATTATCTGGGTAAAGTAAACGGCCAGATCGAAGAGAACTTCGGCGGTCACAATGTAGTAAGAGTTTTCAACAAAGAGAATGATGTGGTAGAGGAATTTGAGAAAGACAATCAGAAACTTTATGAATCTGCATGGAAGTCTCAGTTCTTCTCAGGAATGATGATGCCGATCATGCAGTTTGTAGGTAACCTTGGATATGTAATGGTTGCACTTCTCGGCGGTGTATTCGTAATCAAGAACAGTATTGAAGTCGGTGATATCCAGTCATTCTTTCAGTATATCCGTAACTTTACACAACCGATCCAGCAGATCGCACAGGTTACAAACCTGTTACAGTCTTCTGCGGCAGCATCTGAGCGTGTATTTGAGTTCCTGGAGGAGCCGGAAGAGAGCCAGAATGAAACAAGTCCCGCAGACATCGAGAAGCTTACAGGTGATGTGCAGTTTGAGCATGTAAAATTCGGCTACAACCCGGATAAGATCATCATCAATGACTTCTCTGCTGATGTTAAAGATGGTCAGAAGATCGCTATTGTAGGTCCTACCGGTGCAGGAAAGACGACTATGGTAAAACTGCTTATGAGATTCTATGATCTTAATGGTGGTACCATCAAAGTAGACGGCTATGATATTAAGGATTTCAACAGAAGCAATCTTCGTGAAATGTTTGGAATGGTACTTCAGGATACCTGGTTATTCTCAGGAACTATCATGGAAAATATCCGTTACGGACGTCTGGATGCAACAGATGAAGAAGTAATTGCAGCAGCCAAGGCAGCTCATGTACACAACTTTATCATGCAGCAGCCGGGCGGTTATAATATGATTCTGGATGAAGAGACCAGCAACATTTCTCAGGGACAGAAACAGCTTCTGACTATTGCCAGAGCAATCCTTGCGGACAATAAGATCCTGATCTTGGATGAGGCGACATCTTCTGTCGATACCAGAACAGAGATGCAGATCCAGAAGGCTATGGATAACCTGATGAAAAGCAGAACAAGTTTTGTTATCGCGCACAGATTGTCTACAATTAAGGATGCAGATCTGATCCTGGTTATGAAAGACGGCGATATTATTGAGCAGGGAAATCATAAAGAACTTCTTGCGAAGAAAGGTTTCTATGCTGATCTGTATAACAGTCAGTTTGAAAATAAAGCCACTGCATAAATGTAATCAAATCAGCGACAAAGCAATTATTTGGTGTAGAGTTATGTAGCGAAGTTGAGTGCAAATATCCGCCTGACTATGCTATAAATAAAATCCTCCGGCAGTATTGAATTATTCAAAAACTGTCCGGGGGATTTTTTCGAGTTTTACATCTTTTCTGTCAGGTTCTGATATGTTATAATTAGAAACTATCTTATGTAAAAATGATAATTTTCATCATAAAAATAACAGAAAACGATAACAATAATTGAAGAATATCAGTAACTGTTTATCTGGTTATTATTCCGGAAAGTATTGAACGGTTACAGAATATCAAAGGATACGAACGATATGACAGATAAGAAAAACGGCAGAGAATATCTCAATTATGTATTGGAAAAATTAAAAGAACGAATCGCAGAAATCAGCCTGTCTCTTGTGGAAGGACAGAAAGAAGTCGAGGGAATGCATGAGTATTACTGGGAGAATTATACAGAGATGGACCAGTATGGCTATGAGAATTACGATAACCAGCAGGCATTGTTTCGCCAGATTTCTGCAAATGAAGAACATCTGATCCTGAAACAGAGATTCCGCAGAATGGTGGATTCTCCGTTCTTTGGAAGAGTTGACTTCATTTATGAGGGTGAGGACGAGCCTGAGATTTTTTATATTGGAATTGGAAACTTTGCGGAGAAAGCAGGGCATATTCCGCTGGTATATGACTGGCGAGCTCCGGTGAGTGGTCTGTTCTATGATTATGATAAGGGACCGGCTTCCTATGAAGCACCGATGGGCGAGATACATGGCGAAGTTGCTTCCAAATGGCAGTACAAGATCCGCAATGGAAAAATGGTCTATGAATTTGAGAGTGATGTAAAAATCGACGACGAGATTCTGAAAGCAGAGCTTGGAAGTAATGGAGAAGTTCAGCTTAAGAACATCATCCGTACTATCCAGAAAGAACAGAATGCCATCATCCGAAATACGAAAGACAGGATTATGGTGATACAGGGAGCAGCAGGAAGCGGAAAGACTTCCATAGCGCTTCACAGAATTGCTTATCTTCTCTATCATGACAGACAGAATCTGAAATCCTCAAATATTCTGATCCTGTCACCCAACGGTGTATTTTCTGATTATATTTCCCATATCCTGCCGGAGCTGGGAGAAGAGAATATCAAGGAAATGAGTTTCGATCTTTTTGCTTACAAACAGTTGCGAGATACAGTTTCTGACTGCGAGGATCGCTATGACGAGATCGAACGCAGAATTCGTTTTCCACACAAAGTTTCTCTGGCAGAGGAAAAGCAGTCTATGGAATTTATTAATCTTATGGAACGCTATATCGTAGAACTGGAAGACCGCCTGATGAATTTCAGGGATGTGGAATATAAGGGATTTGTGAAAACTGAGGCTGAAATTATTGAGCTGTTCTATTTTAAATTCCAGGATTTTCCTCTTCTGTCCAGAATGGATGCAGTTGCAGACTATTTCATTGATGAGGTAGAGACTCTGCGCGACCGTGATCTGGCAGATGATGAGAAAGACCTGATCCGTGAGAAATTTATGAAGCTGTATGTGACCAGAGATTTCTATGTGATCTACAGCCAGTTCCTGAAAGAGAATGGATACAAAGGACTTCCGCGTGCTTCCTATGAGAAGAGAAAACTGAAATATGAGGATGTATATCCTGTACTTTACCTGAAATATCGTCTGCAGAGCCAGCAGGGTCGAAGCAATATCAAGCATCTGGTAGTTGATGAAATGCAGGATTATTCCAGACTTCAGTATGAGATCATTCAGAGAATTTTCTCCTGCCGAATGACAATCCTGGGTGACCGGGCGCAGACCATGGATGATAAACAGCAGGATGTGTTGACGTTCCTGCCGAAGATTTTTGGACGGGATATTCATAAGATCATTATGAATAAGAGTTACCGCAATACCATAGAAATCGCATCTTATGCAAATAAGCTGGCAGGGATTGAAGATATGGAACTCTTTGAGCGCCATGGAGTACCAGTGGAGGAGAAAACATTTGCGGATGTGGAGAAAGCCGCACAGAAGATTACAGATGTGCTGAAACTTGGGGAAGAGGAATATGAGACTGCGGCAGTTGTTCTTCGCACAGAGAAAGAGGCAGAAAGAATGTGGCTCATTCTGAAAGACCTTCTGAAAGAAAAGGGGTTCGACGTAAAAGAGCGCCTGTCTTATCTGGACAGAAACAGCACAAGTTTTAAAAAAGGTCTGACAGTTACAACTTTCTATCTGGCAAAAGGACTGGAATTTGACCAGGTGTTTGCCGTATTTCCACGGGAAGATCAGAGTCCGCTGACACGCCAGGCAAGATACATTGCAGCGACCAGAGCACTTCATGAACTGCATATGTATGAGGTTGAAAAGTAAGACAGGACATGAATGAAAATGTTACAAAAATATTAAAAAACAGTCAGGTAATGCAGGGAGGTAATCCATACGTTACAGGTGAAAAAGGCTGCGTGCTATGATTAGGCAGAAAACTGGATGCAGTGTAAAAGAATAACTTATTCACAGTTATTTCATACTCCGTGAGGGAATCAACATTGACATCCATGTAATAAAATTGTAAAATATAGTTATTGCTTGAAGATTATATCTATTCTAAGGAGGATATTATGAAAAATAAAAAAGTACTAATGTTATTAGCTGCAACAGTTGTATTATCTACTTCTATGACTGCATGCAACTTTTTCGGTAGTAATAAAGATGAAGATTCCAGCGTAGTACAGGTGACACCAACACCGGAACCGACTAAGGCGCCGAAAGCAACACCAACACCGGCACCGGCGAATGCACAGAATACTACTTATACATCTAAGAATAAAGCAGTATCCATCAAGCTTCCGGATGCAACATGGGCAAATAAATCTGATTCTGATGAAATGTTAAGCTTTGAATCACCGAAACAGGGCAAACTTCTCATTTTGCATGGTTCAGGTGATGAGGATATGTCTGTAGCAATTATCCCGAGTTCTCAGGATACAGCTTCTGCACTTGTAAAAGCTGATAATCTGGTAGAGGGTACAGACTTTGAAATCCAGGATTACAAATCAGAAGAAGTCAGCGGTGTAAATGTATACAGCTACACAGTTCATTATCTGACTGATAAGAGTGATTATAAATATGTTGTAAATAAATATTTCACAGATAATACAACTGAGTTTTACAGTGTGGCAGGTTCTGTAAAGACAGACGATGCACTGGCAGGCGTGAAATCTGCTGTTGATTCTTTCACTATCTCCGGTGACTCTGTACTGAAAGCTGCAGCAACAGGATCTGCCGGAAGTACTGGTACATCTGCAACTGGTACAACCGGAACAACAGACACAGCAGCTTCTGATGGAACATCAACAGATAGTTCAACAGACGGATCTGCGTCTACAGACAGCTCTTACAATGACAGCTCATCAGATGGAAGCTATTCATCAGACGGAAGCAGCGACGGATCTTATGATTATGACGATGGTTCTTCCAATGGATACTATGCAGACGGAACACCGGTTGGAACAGATGATCCGGACTATGATACAGATCAGACAAGAACTATCTACAGAAACTCTGACGGACAGCCGCTGGTAATTTATCCAAACGGTGACGGAACATGGTGTGACGATGACGGAAATACTTACGATTTCGCTAATGGTGAGGATGTTTACGATGAGAACGGAACAGATTATTATTATCATGGCGAACCGGCGTATGTAAGATATATGCCTAAAAATCAGTAATTAGACCAGAGTGCTGATTGGCACTGGACGTATTGCAAAGCGTATTACTGAGCGCGGAGTGAACAGTGACAATAAAGACGGCTGCTATAATGGCGGCCGTCTTTTTCAGTTTACATGCTGACAGGGTTTATGGTACAATATACATTGATTTGCAAGACAACAGCAAAGGAAAAATGAAGAATATAACTGGTCGAAAAATATCAGTCATATAGAAATCATGAGGAATAAGAAATGGAATCATATGGAAGATTTGCCAGTGTTTATGATAGTTTTATGGATAATGTAAATTATCGTGAATGGGCAGACTATATTATACAGACACTGGGAGAGAATGAGGTCAAAGATGGTCTGGTGCTGGAACTTGGATGTGGTACAGGAACTGTGACAGAGATGCTTGCAGATGCCGGATACGATATGATCGGAATTGACAATTCAGAGGAAATGCTTGCGGAGGCCATGGAGAAAAGGGCAGAATCCGGACATGATATTCTGTACTTATTGCAGGATATGCAGGATTTTGAACTTTATGGTACAGTTCGTGCGGTGGTCAGCGTCTGTGACAGTATGAATTATCTGACAGATGAGGAAGATCTGGAGTATCTTTTTGCACTGGTAAATAATTATCTGGATCCGGGCGGACTTTTTATCTTTGATATGAATACGATTCATAAATACCGCGATGTGATTGGGGATACGACCATTGCAGAAGACAGAGAAGACGGAAGCTTTATCTGGGAGAATAGTTATGATCAGGAGAATAATCTGAATGTGTATGAGCTGGCACTTTTTCTTCCGAGAGAAGATGGGTTGTATGAGAAATGTGAAGAGGAGCATGTGCAGCGTGCCTATTCAATAGAAACGATCAAAAGCATGATCAGGAAAGCAGGGATGGAGCTGGTTGCTATTTATGATGCATATACACATAAGCAGGGAGATGAGAACTGTGAACGTCTGACTTTTATTGCAAAAGAGCATGGTAAGAGTGCGGAGAATGAGTATCACGGAAGAATCCCGGAACGTACAGAGCACGCAGAAGTTTAGAATAGATGAACAGAGAGGTAGATGAAACGAATGAATGATTATATCATAAGAGCGATTGCTGCAAATGACCAGATTCGTGCTTTTGCAGCAGTAACTACAGAAACTGTAGAAGAAGCAAGAAAGGATCACAACACAAGTCCGGTTGCAACAGCAGCACTTGGACGTTTGCTTACAGCAGGTGCCATGATGGGCACAATGATGAAGGGGGACAAGGATATCCTTACACTTCAGATCAAAGCTGGCGGTCCGCTGGAGGGAATCACTGTAACAGCAGATTCCAAAGGACGTGTAAAGGGATATGTAGGTAATCCTAATGTATGTATCCCGGCAAACAGCAAAGGTAAACTGGATGTTGCGGGCGCTGTCGGTGTTGGATTTATGAATGTAATTAAGGACATGGGCTTAAAAGAGCCATATGTAGGACAGGTTGCACTGCAGACCAGTGAAATAGCAGAAGATCTTACGTATTATTTTGCAACAAGTGAGCAGGTTCCATCAGCTGTTGGTCTGGGAGTGCTTATGAATAAGGACAATACAGTACGTCAGGCTGGGGGATTTATTGTACAGCTGATGCCTTTTGCAGAAGAGAGTACGATCGCGAAACTGGAAGAGAATGTACAAAAGATCACTTCTGTTACCAGCCTTCTGGAAGAAGGGCATACTCCGGAAAGTCTTCTGGAGAAAGTACTGGACGGTTTTGATATGGAGATTAATGAGAAGATTCCTACGGAGTTCTACTGCAACTGCAGCAGAGAAAGAGTAGAGAAAGCCCTGATCAGTATTGGAAGAAAAGAGCTTAACGAGATGATCCAGGAAGGCAAGCCGATTGAGATGAACTGTCATTTCTGTAATCATAATTATGAGTTTACTGTAGAAGAACTGAAAGAAATTCTGCGTAAGTGTAAATAAAAAGGGGTAGAAAATGAGACACGGTTATATCAAAACAGCAGCCGCAACACCATATATCACAGTTGCGGATTGTAATGCAAACGGAAATGAAATCATCAGACTTATCCATGAGATGGAAAAAGAGCATGTCAAAGTTATGGTTTTTCCGGAACTTTGTATCACAGGTTATACCTGCCAGGATTTGTTTCTGCAGAGAAGACTTCTGGACAGTGCGTGGGAGACTCTGCTGAAGATTGCAAAAGAGACAACAGACGTGGATGCACTGATTTTTGTAGGTGCGCCGCTTAGAAATCATGGAAAACTGTATAATGTAGCAGCAGTTCTGAACAGAGGAGAGATTATAGGATTTGTGCCGAAAACGTATCTTCCGAATTATGGAGAGTTTTATGAGCAGCGTCATTTTGCATCAGGACTTGGCTGCCTGGAATATATGGATATTGAGGGAAAAAGAGTTCCGTTTGGAAGTGATCTCCTTTTTGTATGCGAAGAGGAACCGGAACTTGTGGCTGCAGCCGAGATTTGTGAGGATCTGTGGGTGACATTACCGCCAAGCGTTCTTCATGCACAGGCAGGAGCAAACCTGATCGTGAACCTCTCTGCAAGTAATGAGATGGTCGGTAAGGACAGCTATCGCAGAAATCTTGTTTCCGGACAGTCTGCACGCCTTGTGTGCGGATATGTTTATGCAAATGCCGGTGAGGGAGAGTCCACACAGGATCTTGTGTTTGGCGGACAGAATATGATTGCTGAGAATGGTATGATCCTTGCAGAGGGAAAACGTTTTCAGAATGGTATTGTATGCAGCGAGATCGATGTACAGAGACTTAATGATGAGAGAAGAAGACTGACGACCTATCAGCCGACAGATGACAGTGATCATCTGAAAGTTCGCTTCCATCTGAACATAGAAGAGACTAAGTTAACCAGAAAATATGCCCAGTATCCTTTTGTACCATCCAGAAAAGAAGAAAGAGATATGCGCTGTGATGAGATTCTGAATATCCAGGCAATGGGACTTAAGAAGCGTATGGATCATATTCATTGTCATAAAGCGACAGTAGGACTTTCCGGTGGACTTGATTCTACACTGGCGCTTCTTGTTATCGCAAGAGCGTTTGACCTGTCCGGGGCAGACAGAAAAGATATCCACTGTATTACAATGCCGTGTTTTGGAACTACTGACAGAACTTACCAGAATGCCTGCAAATTAAGTGAGTGTCTGGGTGCGACTTTAAGTGAGATTAATATTAAAGAAGCAGTTAATGTACATTTCAGAGATATTAATCATGATCCGGAAGTGCATGATGTGACTTATGAAAACAGCCAGGCAAGAGAGAGAACACAAATTCTCATGGACAGTGCAAACCAGGATGGTTCTATTCTGGTAGGAACAGGAGATTTGTCAGAACTGGCGCTTGGATGGGCAACCTATAATGGTGACCATATGTCCATGTATGGTGTGAATGCATCAGTACCGAAGACTCTGGTCCGTCATCTGGTTCGTTATTATGCAGATACCTGCGGAGATGAGAAACTAACAGAGGTTCTTCTTGATATTCTGGATACACCGGTAAGTCCGGAACTTCTGCCACCTAAGGATGGTAAGATCGCACAGAAGACAGAGGATCTTGTTGGTCCGTATGAACTGCATGACTTCTATCTGTATTATATGCTTCGTGCAGGATTTGAACCGGAGAAAATTTACAGACTGGCATGTGAGACCTTTGAAGGTATTTATGATAAAGAGACGATCTTTAAATGGCTGAGAACTTTCTACTGGAGATTCTTTGCACAACAGTTTAAACGTTCCTGTCTGCCTGATGGTCCGAAAGTGGGAAGTGTTGCGGTTTCACCGAGAGGCGACCTGAGAATGCCAAGTGATGCAAGTGCGAAAGTGTGGCTGGAGCAGTTAGATCAGATGTCAGTGAAGTAATTGACTAGACAGCCTGTTAAATACTCAGAAGACAAATACAAAAAAGCGGAGAACTGATTATGAGTTCTCCGCTTTTTTTAGTGCTGACTCGATGGCATTGAGCAGGACTATGGAAGTATATTTCTGGTCATCGGAATATTGGATGTTATCCAGTGACTGTGTGGAGTAGATCTGACTGGCAAGAGATTCCAGGGCCGGTTCCATGAGAGGAAACATGGCGGAGGTGCTTTCACTTAAATTTACCAGACGGATAGATTTGATCTTATCTGAATCAACTGTTACTTCCAGATCAAAAGTATTGTCATTCAATTCAATAGAAGAAGTGTAGATTCCCGGCTTATACCGGCTTCCGTTATCTGCCGCAGTATCCTTTTTCTGACCGTGTCCAAACATAAAAAATAGTACAACAGCCAGAATAATGGCAAGAAGAAGGAAAATAGCCGTGTAGACTACTTCCTTCATATGTAAGACAATGATCTTGGTTTTGGAACTCATGGTACGCGCGCCTCCTGGTTTGTTTTGTATATTTTATTATTGGCTAATCAAATTTATGATAATTTATGTTATACTTTTGGGTATGAGAATTTAGCCTGATCAGACAGAAGTTCTGCATCAACTGCGAAACGGATTACAAAAAATATGTTTCAGTCAGAACCGAGGACGACAGGTTATATTTTATAGAAAGGATAACATCTGATAATATGTCATTACAGTTTATAATCGGCAGCTCAGGCGCCGGAAAATCATATTATGCATACAAAAGAATCATACAGGACTCTCTAAAACACCCGGAGAAGAACTATTATGTAATCGTACCTGAACAGTTTACTATGCAGACACAAAAGACACTGGTAGAAATGCATCCGGGAAAAGGAATTCTGAATATAGACATTTTGAGCTTTGAGCGTCTTGCATACCGTGTGTTTGAGGAAACTGGTGGTGACAACAGGAAAGTTCTGGAAGATACAGGAAAGAGTATGGTGCTGCAGAAAATGGTGCAGCAGCACAGAAAAGAACTGGACTATCTTGGAAGCCAGATGAATAAGCCTGGATATCTGGATGAAGTAAAATCTCTGGTATCTGAATTTATGCAGTATGATATTAGAGAAGATGATCTGGAAGAAATGAAAGAGAAAGCAAAGGATCAGGCTTTGCTTGAAATGAAGCTGAAGGATGTGGGAGTTCTTTATCAGTCTTTTAAGGATTTTCTGAAAGGACATTATATGACCGGTGAAGAGGTGATGGATGTCCTGCTTAAGCAGCTTCCGTTTTCTGAGAAACTGAAAGGTGCGGAATTCCTGTTTGACGGATTTACGGGATTTACTCCGATTCAGGTGAATGTGATCCGTGAACTGCTGATTATTTCAGACAAAGTATGTGTGACTGTGACAATGGATGAAAAAGAGAATGCATTTGTTCCAGGAAAACCACATCATCTTTTCTATATGAGCAAGAAAATGATCCGAACTCTTGCAGATCTGACAAATGATCTGGAAGATCCGGTTTATCTGAAAACATCAGGGCAGTCACGATTTGCACAGGCGCCTGCGCTGCAGTTTCTGGAAAAGCATATTTTCCGATACAGGAAAGCAGTGTATCAGGAAAAGCAAAATGAAATTCAGATTTTTGCGGCAGCATCTCCTCTGGAAGAAATGCGTGAAGCTGCCAGAAGAATGGCCCAACTTGTGCGTACCTGTGGATATCGTTATGGAGAAATTGCAGTGATAACAGGAAATCTGGAGGAATATGCAAGACTTGCATCTCAGGTGTTTGAGGAAGCTGGTATCCCATATTTTATTGATGAGAAGCATTCTGTGCTTATGAATCCTTTTGTAGAATACCTTCGGGCAGCTATGGAAATGGCAGTGCAGGGATTCCCTTATGAAAGTGTATTTCGGTATCTGAGATGTGGAATGTCAGAAGTTAGCAGAGAACAGGCGGACAAGCTGGAGAATTATGTACTTGCTCTCGGAATCCGTGGATATAAGAAGTGGTCCGGGAAGTGGGTTCGTGTGTACAGGGGAATGGAAGCAGATCAGATTCAGGAACTGAATGAGATCAGAGAAATTTTTGCAGAAGAGGTAAAGGGACTTGCGGAAGGATTCTGCGCAGGAAAGAAAACTGTGGAAGAGTACTGCCGTATTCTTTATGAATTTATTCTGAAAAGCAATGTCTGGAAAAAGCTGAAAAAGCAGGAGCAGAAGTTTAAAGATGCCGGTGATAAAGCTATGGAAAAAGAATACAGTCAGATTTACGGCATTGTAATGGATCTGCTGGATAAGATGGTTGAGATTCTTGGAAATGAAACGGTAAGCAGGCAGGAATTTCGCCAGCTTCTGGAGACAGGACTTTCTCAGGCAAAAGTAGCGTTGATTCCGCCAAGCATTGATCAGGTAATGGTGGGAGATATGGAGCGATCCAGATTAAAGGATATTAAAGCTTTATTCTTTGTAGGTGTAAACGAGGGAAACATTCCCAAAAGTACACAGAACGGTGGTATTTTATCAGAACTGGACAGAGACTTCTTTAAGGATCAGGGGGTAGAACTGGCGCCCGGTCCTAAAGAGCTGATGAATATGCAGCGGTTTTATCTGTATCTGAATATGACGAAACCGAGAGAACAGCTGATTCTTTCATTTAGTGATACCAATGCAAAAGGCGAAGGAATCAGTCCGGCGTATCTGATTGGAAGTATACGTGGAATGTATCCGAATCTGGACATTAAAAGGGCTGACAAAAGTGATTTCGAAATAGAGAATGAAGCCAATTGTTATCCGGAGAATCCGGAGACAGGGATTGATCTGTTTCTTGAGAAGCTTGCAGAAGAAACAGAGAAAGACTATGATGTTCTGAATCAGACAGATGCAATGTTCGGAGAGCTTTACAGCTGGTATCTGCGAAATCCGGAGTACCGAAGCAGAGTACAAAAACTGGTACAGTCAGCCTTTGCGGGAAAACCTAAGGACATCATCAGCCAAAGTGTGGCAAAGGCGCTGTATGGGGAAATATCACCTTATAGTGCTACAAGGCTGGAACGTTTTGCTGCGTGTGCATTTGCGCATTTCCTGCAATATGGTATGAAACTTACAGAACGTGTGGAATATGAGTTCAAAGCTATGGATATGGGAAATGTTATGCATGAAGCGCTGGAAAGCTTTGCAGAAGAAGTACGAAAAAGAGGACTGAAGTGGACGGAACTCACAGAACAGGAGCGAAATCAAATTGCGGACCAGTGTCTGGATAATATTGTAGCTGATTATGGAAATACAGTTCTTAAAAGCAGTGCCAGAAATGAATATATGATCGAGCGTACCAGAAGAATTCTGCGCAGGACCGTATGGGCGCTTCAGAAACAGCTGGAACAGGGAGAATTTCAGCCGGAAGGCTTTGAAGTGACTTTTGGAGGTGGAAGAATCGATCGTGTAGATATTATGGAGGATCAGAATAAAGTGTATGTAAAAGTCATTGATTACAAAACTGGCAATACATCCTTTGATCTGGTATATCTGTATCATGGTCTGCAGCTTCAGCTGATGATCTATCTGGACGGTGCACTGCGTGTGGAACAGAAGAAATACCTGGATAAGGAGATCATTCCGGCGGGTGTATTTTATTATAATATAAAGGATCCCATGATTCAGGAGAAGATAGATGCGGATGTAGAAGCGGTCAGTGCAGGACTGATGAAAGAACTGAAAATGAACGGCCTGGTGCAGGCGGATGCGGAACTTGTACGCAGAATAGATAACAGTCTGGGCTCAATTCCGGTTGCGTTTAACAAAGACGGAAGCTTCCGAAAAAATTCTTCTGTTGCGGATAAAACGCAATTTACAGTGCTGGGACGATATGTACGGACAAAGATTGAGAAAATAAGAAGTTCAATTCTGGAAGGGGATGCACAGGTGTCTCCTTATGAACTAGGAAAAAAGAATGCATGTACCTATTGTCCTTATATTACAGTGTGCGGGTTTGATCGTAAGTTGTCAGGATATGATTTTCGCAGACTGAAAAATTTCTCTGATGAGGAATTATGGAAAGCATTTGACAGGGAGGCAGAGTAAGATGGGCGTACAATGGACAAAAGAGCAGCAGGAGGTTATCCGGCTGCGGGACAGGAATATCCTGGTCAGTGCAGCTGCCGGATCTGGTAAAACAGCAGTACTTGTAGAGAGAATTTTGAGCAAGATCACAGATAAATCTCATCCGGTAGATATTGACAGACTCCTGATCATGACATTTACAAGGGCTGCGGCAGGTGAGATGAAAGAGAGGATTTCGGCTGCTATAGAAAAAGCGCTTTATGAGGAACCGGATAATGAACATCTTCAGCGTCAGATTACACTGCTTCACACAGCGCAGATCACAACTATTGATGGTTTCTGTGCATATATTATCCGAAATTATTTTCATCTGATCGGACTGGATCCCGGATATCGGACAGCAGATGAAGGAGAGTTGAAACTTCTCAGGGGGGATGTTGTGAAAACATTGCTTGAGGAGCATTATGCGCAGAAGGATGAAAAGTTTCGGAAATTTGTGGAATGCTTTGCAACAGGAAAGTCAGATGAAAATCTGGGAGAGCTGGTACAGAAATTATATGAAATGGCAATGAGTAATCCGTTTCCTGAAGAATGGCTCAGGGAATGTCTCACGGATTATAAAATTGAGTCCCTGGAAGAATTAAGAAATACAGAGTGGATGAAAATGCTCTGGGCTGCAGTAACGGACGAACTGCAGGAAGCAGAACTTCTGATACAGGAGGCAAGAAATGTCTGCGTGGAGGCTGACGGCCCATACTTGTATGAGGATGCACTGAACAGTGATCTGCTGTTTGTAAGAAGTTTAAAAGAACTGGCAGGGAAAAAAGACTATGATGGGACAGTAAAAGCCCTGATGAAACCTGCATTCGCAAGACTAAGTACAAAGAAAGCTCCGGAGGTAGACGAGCAAAAAAAACAAAGGGTCAAAGATCTCAGAGAAGAAGAGAAGGGAATACTTAAAGAACTGGGACAAAGATATTTCCAGAGTACGGAGACAGAGATTCTGGAAGTGATCAGATATATCAGAGAGCCTGTGGAAATGCTGACTGAGCTTACAAATCAATTTATAAAACAATTTGGAGAAGCAAAAAGAGAGAAAAATATTCTTGATTTTACGGATATGGAGCATTTTGCCCTGCAGATCCTGATGACAAAAGACGGGGAGAAAGTTCATATGTCTCAGGCAGCGCGGGAACTCTCTGCGAAATATGATGAGGTTCTTGTGGATGAATATCAGGATAGCAATTATGTACAGGAACTTCTCACAACTGCAGTGTCAGGCTGGATCAACCAGAAGAAAAATATCTTTATGGTAGGAGATGTAAAACAGAGCATTTATCGTTTCCGTCTGGCACGGCCGGAACTTTTTATGGAGAAGTATAAGAGTTACTCTACTGTGGAGGCGCAGGAACAAAGGATTGATCTGCATAAAAATTTCAGAAGCCGGGCACAGGTTCTGGAGAGCGTCAATTTTATTTTCCGGCAGATCATGGGAGAAGATCTGGGAGGCATTACTTATGATAAGGATGCTGCCCTTTATCCGGGGGCTTCTTTTCCGGAAGGAGAGTCAGAGGAATTTACAAAAACAGAGGTACTTCTGGTCGAGAAAGACGGAGAGGAACTGGCTGATATGCAGAACTATGAAGATTCAGATACGCAGAATAGTCAGAAAGAACTGGAAAACCAGAATGCGCAGGAACTGGAAGCGCTGGCTATCGCTCAGAGAATCCAGGAAATCGTAGGAAAAGAGCAGATCGTAGATAAAGAAACAAAAGAGTACAGACCGGTAGAGTACGGGGATATTGTGATCTTGCTTCGTACTGCTTATGGCTGGGCGGAAACTTTCAGAGAAGTGCTGGCATCCCAGGACATTCCAGTGTATTGTACGTCCAGGACTGGATATTTTTCGGCACTTGAAATCGTTACGGTGCTGAATTATCTGAAGGTATGCGATAATCCATTACAGGATATACCGCTTATGGGAGTGCTTCGTTCACCAATCGTGGGATGTACTTCACAGGAACTGGCAGAGCTCAGGATTCAGTATCCGAAGGGGCTGCTTTATGAGAGTGTGACCGCATATGTAAAATCTGATCTGTCAGAT
Source organism: uncultured Blautia sp. (assembly GCA_934416185.1). GTDB lineage: Bacteria > Bacillota > Clostridia > Lachnospirales > Lachnospiraceae > Blautia_A. Next base: position 136,239 of record CAKRWH010000004.1, read on the forward strand.
TCAGGGATGGAGTTAGGAGCAAAGCTGAAGGGATTTCTGCAGCTTCTAGAAAAGGTTAGAAATATGGCGGCATATACGCCGGTACATGAACTGATTCTTTATGTACTGAAAGAAACTGGATATGGAAACTATGCCAGAGCACTTCCGGGAGGAGCGCAGCGTTTCGCAAATCTGACTATGCTTGTGGAAAAAGCCATGGACTATGAGAAAACCAGTTACAGAGGTCTGTTTAATTTTGTCCGTTATATCGAACAGTTACAGGCATATGAAGTGGACTATGGCGAAGTAAACCTGACAGGTGCAGGAAATACTGCAGTGGAGATCATGACGATCCACAAAAGTAAAGGACTGGAATTTCCGGTAGTATTTGTGGCAGGTATGGGAAAACAGTTTAATTTTCAGGATATGAATGCAGGACTGCTGCTTCATCCGGAACTTGGGATAGGAGCAGATGCAGTGATACCTGAAAAGAGGATAATTGCATCTTCACTGAATAAGCAGATTATCAGAAGACAGCTTCTGAAAGAAAGTCTTGGAGAAGAACTGCGAGTACTTTATGTTGCCATGACAAGAGCAAAGGAGAAACTGATCCTTACAGGAACTGTGGGCAGGCTGGACAAACAGATGTTGTCTCTGGCACGTTTTCTGGATGAAAAAGAGGAGCTGCTTCCTCTGGGAACAAGAATGAAGGCAAAAAATTACTGGGCATTTGTACTGCCGGCACTTGTAAGGCACAGAGCAATGAGTGAACTTTTGAGTGAGTATGGAATTCTTATGAAGAAGCAACCGGGAATTTATGATGATATTTCTGATTTTGTCATAAAGAAAGTTACTGTCCGGCAGATGACAGAAAAAGCAGTGATTCTTCAGACAGGAAATCAGATGCAGGAGGAATACCTGAAGAATTGGGATGCAAATAAGGTATATGATAAGAACGTGAGAGAAGAGATTGAAAAGAGATTTGCATATGTTTATCCTTATAAATATCTGGAGGATATTCCGGTTAAAGTCAGTGTTTCTGATCTGAAAAAACGAAGCTGGTATGAGGAAAGTGAACTGGAAGAGAATATCAGTGTGTCTGCAGAGCAGCAGGAGACAGATCAGGAAGCGCCGGTTCCTTCATTTATGGCAGAGAAGCAGGAAGAGTATAAAGGAGCTGCCAGAGGTACTGCTTATCACAGAGTGATGGAATGCCTGGATTATGCAGCGGCAGACAGCGAGGAACAGCTTCAGGCTCAGTTAAAAAGGCTTCTGGAAAGCCAGAAGATGACAGAGCAGGAGACAGAATGTATTCGTATCCGGGACATTAAGAGATTTGTGGATTCTGAACTAGGACAGAGGATGAGAAAGGCTGCCATGAAAAAAAAGCTCTACAGAGAGCAACCGTTTGTAATTCAGAAAAGTGCAGTATTGCTTGATGATTCCTGGCAGGATGAGACAATACTGGTACAGGGAATCATAGATGCGTATTTTATAGAAGATGGAAAGATTATTCTGGTGGATTATAAGACAGACAGAGTGAGAAAAGGACAGGAGCAGAAACTGATAGACTTATATCATGTGCAGCTGGAAGACTATGCTGAGGCATTAGAGCGAATGACCGGGATGAAGGTGAAAGAGAAGTTTATTTATTCTTTCACGTTACAGAAAGAAATATTGTTGTAAAAATAAACAAATATCCGGAAGGGATAAGCGCGTGTTATACGCGCCACCCTGCCGGATATTTGTTTTTAAGGATTTGGTTGACCAGTTTGCCGAAACCGATCGGATATCCATCTGCACAGAGGAGATGCCAGCCTTTTTTGTGAGCTGCTTCCTCCGGTTCGATATTTAAGGTTTCTCCTTTCAGATATCTGGTGATTCTTTCATCAGAAGCAGAAAGTGAGATTACTGCTTCGGCTTCACCCTTGTGGATTGCCAGTGCAAAAGGCTGAGAAGGTTCGAAGCGATTTTTCTTTAGGTCACCGAGATAGAGGCCGTTTCTTAAGAAGGTGATTCCACGGAAGTTATGGGCAACCGGAGGCAGATAGTATACTTTGTCGCCTCGGATTTCCACACGTTCCCAGTCAAATGGCCTGCCGCCGAGGGTTTTCAGACCAATTTCGTTCAGGAATTCTTCAATCAATGGGAATGCGTTTTTGTCCGGTTTTGTATGAGGACAGGAGTTTTCGCGAATGGCCTGGCCTTTCTTATGGAAAAGAGCGAGAAAATGTCCTTCGCCGTTCATCTTATGAGGAAAGATACGGATACATTTAGCAAGTTCCGGATTTCCGTTTCCCCATTCCGGGACACCGTGAGAGAATCCTTCATAATCTTCCATTTCGATTAGTTCCATGTCCGGACGGTTTTCCAGAAGATAAGAGACGGTCTGTTCATCTTCGATAGGAGCGAATGTGCAGGTGGAGTAGAGCATCAGACCGCCGGGACGGAGCATATCTGCTGCCTGGAGTGAGAGTTCTTTCTGGATCTCTGCAAGTTCCTGAGATTTCTCAGGGGTCCAGTCTTTGGCAAGGGCTTCTTCCTTACGGAACATTCCTTCTCCGGAGCAGGGAGCATCCAGAATGATTTTGTCAAAGAATTCAGGAAATGATTTGGTGAGTTTGGCTGGCGTCTCATTGGCAACGAAGACATTTGGAATGCCGAATAGCTCCAGATTGCGAAGTAGGGCTCTGGCGCGGGAAGTGCTGATGTCATTTGCCACCAGAAGTCCCTGGCCCTTGAGCGCTGCACCTGCTGCAGTTGCCTTTCCGCCCGGGGCTGCGCAGAGGTCAAGGACTCTGTCTCCGGGTTCGATCGGGATACGGGAGGCTGGAGTCATGGCGCTTGGCTCCTGGAGATAATAGAGACCGGCCTGGTAGTAAGGACATCTGGATGGACGGACGTCTTCATCGTAGAAGTAGCCGTTTTTGATCCATGGGATTGATCTGATGGAAAATGGAGCCAGTTTCTCGAATTCTTCGCAGGTGATCTTGGAGGTGTTTACACGGAGACCGTAGGTGCGTGGAGCGTCGAAGCTGGCGAGAAAGTCTGAGTATTCATTTCCGAGCATTTCTTTCATTCGGGAAAGGAATGCAGGGTGGAGCTGTACTGTATTTTCATTCATAGTTGATAAATTTCCTTTGCTGTAAATTTTTTGAAAAGGGATGCGCGGGAAAATATATCTGTCAGGGTGCGGTTTCGGCATCTAAGATCTTCTATGCCAGTAAAAATCTGCTAAGAGCATGGAGAAAAATGCAAAACTCGCTCCGTTGCAGACTTCGCTCAGACAGGTTGCGATTTTTCTCCATAACGCAGATTTTTACTGGCTAAGAAGATCTAAGATGCCTGCAAATGCACCCTGACAGATATATTTTCCCGTGCTGTTTTTTCTAAAGAGCTACAATGTTGAAACTGCAAATGGAACTATTGTTAAGTGGAAAATATTATTAACCAAATCAAGTAAGTCCCCTGCTTCAATTGCGAATATCCGTTTGACTAAAAATTGATTTGAGAAAGGGTGAAGAAATATTTGCTTAACAATAAATTTGTGGTTATGAGTATTGAGCTATTTTAGAATTATTTCAGAGTAATTATAAAGGATAATTGATTTTTGCTAAATAGTATTGACAAAATGATATTATACATCATATAATATCGTAAACAAAACAATATTGTTGTGCCGTATAGTATGTAGCGGAGAGGAATGGTTATGTTTCCGGGATGGTGGCATATGTATGGCATACAATTAAGACAAGGGAGTGTGCATATGGTTTTTAATACAGGTGCTGCGCTTCTGGATGCGGTTGTTCTGGCGGTTGTTTCTAAGGAGAAAGAGGGGACTTACGGATATAAGATCACGCAGGATGTGCGTGGAGTTCTTGATGTTTCGGAGTCTACTTTGTATCCGGTGCTGAGGAGACTGCAGAAGGATGATTGTCTGGAGGTTTATGATATGGCTTATGCAGGGCGCAACCGGCGTTATTATAAGCTGACTGACAGAGGTGCTGCGCAGCTGGAACTTTACAAGGCTGAGTGGAAAATTTATGCATCCAAGATCAGTGGGATGTTTGAGGGAGGAATATAACGATGGACAGGGCGCAGTTTATGAGAGAACTGGAGAATTTGCTTGCTGATATTCCGGAGACGGAGAAACGGGAAGCCCTTGAGTTTTATGATAATTATTTTGACGATGCCGGGCCTGAGAATGAGGTCTCGGTGCTCCGGGAACTAGGCAGTCCGGAGAAGGTTGCTGCTATTATTAAAGCAGATCTGAAAGGGTCAGCAGAGCAGTATGAGTATGGAGAATATACAGAGCATGGATATGAAGATCCGCGGACAAAAGAGCAGGGACAGATGCCGGAAAAGTATGCAGGAGAGTCAGGAGAAAAGGGAAAAGAAAATCGCTTTTTTAGGAAAGGGAATCAGGCGGTGTTGATTCTTGCGGTGATTTTTCTGGTTTTCATTTCTCCGTTTGTTAAAGGTGCTGTGGGAGGCATTTTGACATTTGCGGTGGCGATTTTGTTGCTGCCATTTTGGCTGATAGTTGGATTGGGCATAGGAAGCGTGGTTTTATTGCTCGTTGGAATTGCTGCTATTGTGGCCGGAGCAGGACTTTGTGCAACAATGACAGGAACCGGAATTATGACGGCCGGAGTTGGTTGTCTGTTGATTGCTGTAGGAATTCTTATGGCTCTGGGATTGATCAGCGTTGCGATTCGAATTGTGCCGAAATGGTTTAGAAAGATCACAGATTTTTGCAGCAGGCTGCTTTATAAGAAGAGAGGGGAGGCGGTTCGATGAGAAAATTTACGAAGGGAATGCTGATCGCAGCAGGAATTTTCGGAGCTGCCGGAATTGGATTAACGACAGCTGGTGGAGTAATAGGCGCCAGCATGTCGGAAGTCCTGAGTTTCAAAAATTTTAGAGGAGCGTTTTGGCCACAGGAGGTGGTAGAATCGCTTTCTGATAATGCGGAAGATGATGAGGATGATCTGAAAGCAGCAGTAAAGAGTGAGGATTCTACTGATTGCAGGGTGTATGATCTGAAATATCAGCCGACGGAACTGGATATAGAGCTGAAATATGATGAACTGGATCTGGAAGAGGGTGACAGTTTTTCTGTTAAGGTATACAACGATAATGGAAATAAAGTAACAGTGAAAGAAAGTGCGGATACGCTTAAAGTCAGAAGTACGGATCGAAAGTCCAAAGCCAGGAAGGTTTGTATTTCTTATCCGAAAGATGTGAAGCTTAAGAAGCTGGATTTAGAAATGGGAGCCGGAGCTGTTTATATTAACAGGGAGATTCAGACAGAGGAACTGAATGTGGATATGGGAGCCGGTGAATTTGCCGGGAATGTTTTGGTGACGGCAAAGGAGGCTGATCTGCAGATTGGAACGGGAAGCATGACATTTAATGATCTGAGCGCAGAAAAAATAAATGGAGAATGTGGATTAGGTGAAATGGATCTGACTGTGACTGGTAAAGAGGAAGATTATAACTATGATCTGCAGTGTGGCATTGGGAACATGGATATAGGTTCGGATTCTTACAGTGGACTTGGCAGAGAAAAGTATATTTCCAATGCAAGTGCAGACAGGAAACTGGAGCTGGAATGCGGAATGGGAAATGTTTCTGTAAGTTTTTCAGGGAAAGCTCACAGAAACGGATGATTTTATCCGCTTAATGAAGTAAGAGATCAAAGAATTTCAATATAATGATGTTAGGGTCAAAAGGTATTTTGCCCCTAACTTGATATCTACGAATTGCTCCGCTGCTAAGCAGCTCCCGCAATTCTCAAACATTCGGAATCCGCAGATTTACTGCGTAAATCGCTACTTCCTCATGTTTGGCGGGTCCCAAGTTCAAACGCCTTACCGTGCAAGCACGAACGGCTTTTTGACCTTTTGACCCTGATATCATATAATAACAAATTGGAGGAAATGAACAATGAGTGATAAACGTTTATACAAATCATCAGAAAACAGTATGCTTTGCGGCGTATGTGGAGGAATCGCAGAATATTTTGATATTGATCCGACACTTGTGCGTCTGGCCTGGGTAATCCTTACATGCTTTGGCGGGGCCGGAATCTGGGCATATATTATTGCAGCTATCATTATTCCGAAAAAATATTAAAGATATTATTTATGTCAGATGTAATAACAGTCAGCTGCCTGCAGATAAAGGAGAAAAGTTATGGTAACACGGGAAAAATTACTAAAAAGTATAAAAGAATATAAGCCATTTAATGAACAGGAAGAAATGGACAAAACATTGATCCTTAACTGGATAGAAAACAATGAGAATGCATTTCTGAGAGAGAATGCAGTGGCACATATCACCGCGTCAGCCTGGGTGATAAATAAGGACAGAAGTAAAGTTCTTATGGTGTATCATAACATATATAATTCCTGGTCCTGGCTTGGCGGTCATGCAGATGGAGAGACTGATCTGCTTTCAGTGGCGGTCCGAGAAGTAAAAGAGGAAGCTGGAATATCCAATGTACGTCCGGTTTCAGATGAGATTTTTTCGCTGGAATCACTTACTGTAGATGGTCATGTGAAAAAAGGAAAATATGTGTCCAGTCATCTGCATCTGAATGTGACTTATCTGCTGGAAGCAGATTCCGAAGAAAGCGTTTCAATAAAGGAAGACGAAAACAGCGGAGTAGCCTGGTTTTCACCGGAGGAAGCACTGAAGAAATCTACAGAGCCGTGGTTTGTTGAACATGTGTATGGTAAACTTGTAGAGAAAATGAAACAGAGATAAGCAAATATCTGTACGATGTATAAAAATGATAAAAACAGCCCATACTCCAAAGAAAAAAGGAGTGTGGGCTGTTTTGGATAAAGAGAAAGAAGTAAAGGCCTATCTTGCCGGGGAACTGCCGACTGAGGAATGCATGAAGTATGAAATTGCAGAAGAAATGGGATTGCTGGACAGGGTGCTGAGTGATGGCTGGAAGAGTCTGTCGGCAAAAGAGACAGGAAGGATTGGAGGGCTGATGACGAAAAGGAAAAGAGAAAAGCAGAGTGAAGCAGAAAAATTTTTGAAGGAGTAACTAATATAGATAAACAGAAAATTAGGTATTGTCACGAAGGAGTAAAAATATTAACATTAGGATAAAGCTTTTGCGTAGTAAAAAACAGGAATCAATGATAGGGTACAGAAATAAAAATATTCCTGAAAATAAGTACGTTGAAGAATGTTTAAAATACGGAGGATGCGAAAAATGAGGTTGGCAATTTTAGGAGCCGGTAATATCGCGATAGCAATGGCGAACACAGTTGCCGGTATGAAAGATGTTGAAGCTTATGCAGTGGCAGCAAGGGATTTAGGGCGTGCACAGAAATTTGCAGAGCGGTATGGATTTAACAAAGCGTATGGTTCATATGAAGAAATGTTGAAAGATGATGGGGTTGACCTTGTATATATAGCAACACCTCATTCACATCACTATTTACATGCAAAGATGTGCCTGGAAGCAGGAAAGAATGTACTCTGTGAGAAATCATTTACTGTAAATGCTGAACAGGCACAGAAATTATTTGCGCTTGCAAAGGAGAAGAAACTTCTTATCACAGAAGCAATCTGGACAAGATATATGCCATCCAGAAATATGATCAATGATATTATAGCAAGTGGTGTGATCGGAGAGGTTACTTCAGTTACAGCAAATCTTAGTTATACAATAAGTGATGTAGAACGTATTCGCAAACCAGAACTTGCAGGAGGAGCACTTCTGGATGTTGGGGTATATCCGATTAATTTTGCGTCCATGGTTCTGGGAGAAGAGGTAAAAGATGTAAAAGCAACTGCGATTTTTAAGGATGGGGTAGATATTCTGGATAGCATAATTATGGTGTTTGAGGGAAATCGTATGGCAACGCTTCAATGTGGGGCAAGAGAAATCTCTGACCGTATGGGAAGCATTTTTGGAACAAAAGGTTACATCCAAGTGCAAAATATCAATAATCCGGAAAAAATCACAGTATTTGATTCTGATTATAAAGAAATAGCATCTTATTTTCCTCCAGAGCAGATTTCTGGGTATGAATATGAGGTAGAATCCTGTGCAAAAGCAATTGCACAAGGAAGTCTTGAATGCCCGGAAATGCCGCATGCAGAAACTGTCAGAATTATGAAAATCATGGACGATATCCGCAAATCCTGGAATTATGAGATTCCGTGGATTATAAATTCAGTGCATTGTGAAGCGTGTTGCGGAGTACAAAGTGAACAGTAACATAGGATTTGATAAGTTTATAAATTTTTTATTATGAATTGTAATTACGTTGTGTTACAATAAATATAACCCTTGAAACTCTCAGGCAGGTCAAAGTTTGACCTGCCTGTAAATTAATATAGGAAACGATGATCAAGGTAGTAAAATATATTACAGGGGAAATGCGGATGAGTGAGAAGGAAGCATATGTAAAATTAGATAAGGTTTCCAAGATATACGGAACAAAAGAGGTAAAGATCGTCGCAGTGGACGAGATCAGTTTTGAAATTGCGAAAGGCGAGTTTGTAGTAATCGTAGGTCCTAGTGGTGCGGGCAAGACGACAGTGCTGAATATCCTTGGCGGTATGGATAAAGCTACCAGCGGTGAGGTACGTGTGGATGGTAAAAATATTGCCGGATATAACAGTAAGCAGCTTACCGGTTATCGAAGGAATGATATAGGATTTGTATTCCAGTTTTATAATCTGGTGCCGAATCTTACAGCACTGGAGAACGTAGAACTGGCGCTGCAGATCTGTAAAGATCCGCTGGATGCGAGAGAAGTTCTGGAAGAAGTTGGTCTGAAAGACAGACTGACAAACTTTCCGGCACAACTTTCAGGTGGTGAGCAGCAGCGAGTTTCCATAGCCAGAGCACTGGCGAAGAATCCGAAACTTTTGCTGTGTGATGAGCCGACAGGTGCATTGGACTATCAGACCGGTAAAGCAATTCTGAAGCTGCTGCAGGATATGTGCAGGGAACGTGGCATGACGGTTATCGTGATCACACATAACTCGGCACTGACACCAATGGCTGACCGTGTGATCAAGATTAAGAACGGCAAGGTTTCCAGGATGACACTGAATGACCATCCTACACCGGTAGAGGAGATAGAATGGTAGGTGAACAAATATGAAAGCATTACATAAAGATTTCTGGATGGAGATACGGACAAGCAAAGCCAGATTTATCTCTATTTTCATGATCGTTGCTCTGGGTGTCGCCTTTTTCTCCGGTATACAGGCATCTTCTCCTGATATGCGGCTATCCGGAGACGCCTATTATGATGAAAAGAATTTGATGGATATTAAAGTAGTAGGAACCCTTGGCCTGACAGAAGATGATGTATCTGCCATCAGGCAGATAGACGGGGTACAGAATGCGGAAGGCGCGTACTCTACAGATGTAATGTGTGGAGAAGGTGAGAAGCAGAAAGTACTCCATGTGGAATCAGTGAATGAAACAGTAAACCAGATCACTGTTATGGAAGGAAGAATTCCCGAGAAGAGTGGCGAGATATTTCTGGATTATATATTTGCCGAGAATAACAGTTACGAAGTCGGAGATCAGATTACACTGAAGCAGGACGGGGACAGCAAGCTTTTGCAGAATGTAGATTATACAGTTGTAGGTATTGGTGAGAGCCCTCTTTATATATCTTATAATCGTGGAAATACAACTCTTGGTTCAGGTGAAGTTAACGGGTTTGCTTATGCACTCCCGGAGAATTTTGATCAGGAAGTATTTACACAGATTTATGTGCAGGTTCATGGGGCACAAAATCTGATCAGTTATACGGATGCTTATGAAAGCCTGATAGAAAGAGTGCAGGAACGCGTAAAGGGAATCGAGGAAGAACGTTGTCAGATCCGTTATGATGAAGTAGTGGATGAAGCCAATGAAAAGCTTGCAGATGCAAAGAAAGAACTGGAAGACGGCAAAAAAGAAGCCAATGAGAAACTTGCAGATGCGAAGAAAGAACTGGATGACGGTGAAAAGAAACTTAAGGACGGAAAGAAACAATATAAAGATGGTAAGAAACAATTAGAAGATGCCAGGAAGAAACTGGAAGACGGGAAAACACAACTTGCAGATGCAAAGAAAAAATTAGAAGATGGAAAATCCCAGATTGCCAGCGCGAAAACTCAGATTGCCAGTGGCAAAGAGCAGATTGCGTCGGCAAAAGCACAGCTTAATACTGGCTGGGCTGAGATTTCAGAGAATCAGGCGAAACTTGATGAGGGTCAGACACAGCTGAAAGATGGAAAAAATCAGCTGAGTGCAGGTGAGAAAAAGCTTGCGGAAGCAAAGGCGACACTTACCGGGAATCAGCAGGAGCTTAATAATGGTAAATCTCAGATACAGGCTGGCAGAGAGCAGATCGCAGCTACCCGTCAGGAACTGAATGCGAATAAAGAGAAGTGTCAGCAGGGGCTGGCCCAGATTGAACAGCAGGAGGCTCAGCTTGCGCAGGGAGAAGCCCAGCTTGAAAGCGCCAGAGCCCAGCTTGAGGCATTACAGGCACAGTATGATCAGGCAGCAGCTTCCGGGGAATATTCAGAAGAGAAACTTGCAGCTATGGCTGCGGAGATCTCTGCCTGTCAGGAACAGGTGGACAGTCAGTCAGCTCAGCTGGAAGCATCCAGAAATCAGATTGCAGCAGCGAGAAGTGAACTGGAGAGCGGATTGAGTCAGGTAGAAAGCGGGCTTGCTCAGCTGACAGCGAAGGAAGCTGAATTGGATCAACAGGAAGCAGCACTTCCGGAGGCACAGGCAAAAATTGACGCAGGATGGAAAGAAGTCAATGCTCAGGAGAAGAAACTGGAATCTGCCAGAAAAGAGATAGAAGAGAAAGAATCTCAGCTTGCAGCAGCACAGAAACAGCTTGACGCTGCAAAGGCTAAATTAAGCTCCGGTCAGGCTCAACTGGAAGAAAAAGAAGCTGAACTTGCTTCAGGCGAAGCTGAAATTCAGGCAAACGAAACAAAGCTCACTTCCGGTGAGAAAGAAATTGCGGAAAATGAGCAGAAGCTGAAAGATGGCGAAAAAGAAATCTCCGAGAATGAACAGAAGCTAAAAGATTCTAAGAAAGATATCCGGAAAGCTGAGAAAGATCTGGCAGATGGAAAAAAGAAATACGAAGACGGCAAGAAAGATGCTGAGAAAGAGATTGCGGACGGCGAGAAGAAAATTCAGGATGCACAGGACGAGATCGATGATATCAGCAAGCCGGAATGGATGGTAACGGACCGCAATGATCTGCCGGAATATTCAGATTATGGAGATAATGCAGACAGAATGAGAAGTATCGGACAGGTTTTTCCTGTTATCTTTTTCCTGGTGGCTGCACTGGTAAGTCTGACTACTATGACACGAATGGTGGAGGAACAGAGAACCCAGATCGGTACAATGAAGGCGCTGGGATACGGAAAGTATGCGATTGCATCCAAATATCTGCTGTATGCCTTTCTTGCCACAGTGGGAGGCAGTATTCTGGGAATTCTGATCGGAGAGAAAATCCTGCCTTTGGTTATTATTAACGGGTATGGCATTATGTATAAGGGTATGATGAACAATATCCAGATCCGTTATGAATTTAAATTTGCAATGATAGCAGCAGGTGCGGCAACTGTGTGTACCGTCGGAGCCACCATTTTCTCCTGCTACAGGGCACTGGCGGAAACCCCGGCATCACTGATGCGTCCTCCTGCTCCCAAAGAGGGTAAGAGAATCCTGCTGGAACGGATCCCGCTTTTCTGGAAGCATCTGAATTTTACATGGAAATCTACTTTGAGAAACCTTTTCCGATATAAAAAACGTTTCTTTATGACGATTTTCGGTATTTCAGGAAGTATGGCGCTGATGCTGGTAGGCTTTGGACTCAGGGATTCCATTATGGATATTGCCAGACGGCAGTATCAGGAGCTTCAGCATTATACAGGAACGATCATTGATGATGAGGATGCCACAGATAAGGAGAGACAGGAGCTGGATGAGTTTCTGAAAAATAACAGTCAGATCGAGAGATATACCCATGTCCAGTTTACCAAGATGAGTGTTCCCAGAAATAAATCCAATATCAGCGTATATGTGTATGTACCTGAGAATCTTGAGACCTTTAATAAGGATGTAACACTTCAGGACAGAAAGACAAAAGAGAAATATAAGCTGACAGATGCAGGTACAGTGATCAGTGAGAAGACGGCAACTCTGACAGGGCTGAAAGTCGGGGATACCATGACCATCACAAAGGATGGAAAAAATTATGAGACAAAGATCGCAGCAGTGACAGAGAATTACATGGGACATTATATTTATATGACAGGAAATGTCTATGAACAGACCTTTGGGGAGAAGCCTGACTATTCTGCAACTGTATTCACAGTAAAAGAGGAATATAAAGAATCAGAATCTGAGGTGGGAAATGAGATCCTGAAGCATCCGGCTGCGTTAAGTATCAGCTATACCAGCAGTCTGGAGGCTCAGCTTCACAGAATGCTTGGAGCATTGGATACGGTGATCATAGTGCTGATCATTTCTGCGGGAATGCTTGCTTTCGTGGTTCTGTACAATCTGAACAATGTCAATATTACGGAGCGCCAGAGAGAACTGGCAACCCTGAAGGTACTGGGATTCTATGATAATGAAGTTTCTGCCTATGTGTACAGGGAGAATATTATCCTTACCTTCATAGGCGTGCTGGCAGGTGCTGTATTCGGAATCTTTTTGCACAGGTATATTATCCGTACTGTGGAAGTGGACGCAGTTATGTTTGGAAGAAATATCAATCCTGTCAGTTTCCTGTACTGCGGACTGCTGACAATTGGATTCTCCATGATCGTAAATCTGTTTATGCATCAGAAATTAAAGAAGATTGATATGGTAGAATCCCTGAAAAGTGTGGAATAAACGATTTGTCGCTTTATTGCAGAAAAGAAGAAATAGAAAAATACAGGACAAAATGTGAAAAGTATCAGATAAAAACGCAAGAAAAACACGAATGCCATGGCAATTATCCACAAAATAAAAAGGTTACGAATTGTACAATTTAACCAAAAATATAATGTAATTTGCAATATGGCGTTTTCAGAACTGCATTTTTCGGGAAGGGTGTAATGCTAAAGCATTTTTCAAACATGTCCCAAAATGGATAAGCGGAAGAAAGGGGAAGATTATCATGGGAACAGCAAATCAGATAGAGCAGGAATTAATGAGCTATATATCCGATCATAAAATCAGGAACACGCATTCACATCATCTGCCGGAACAGGCGATGGTGGATTTTGATCTAGATAAGCTGATAAATAATACGTATTTACAATGGCAGCAGGTAACTCCGGGGACAACAGCAGAAAGCAGGACTGCATATCTGGAAAAAACACGATATAAATCTTATTTTGTCTGGCTTCAAAAGGCAATCGGAGAGTTATACGGAATATCGGAGCCGATCACAGCTCAGAACTGGGATCAGATTTCCAATGAGATCAGAAAAGCGCATCAAAATCCCGGCTTTTACATGGATGTGCTGAAAAATAAGTGTAAGTATCAATCAGTAGTTGTAGATACTTACTGGAATCCGGGCTCTGACAATGGAAGACCGGAACTGTTTACGCCTGCTTTTCGACTGGATCTGTTCTTTCTGGGCTATAAAAAAGGACTTCGCAATCATGACGGTGTATCACTTGAAGAGAACTTCGGTGAGCTGCCGGATAATTTACAGGATTATGTGGAGTGGGTCAGAAAGTGGATCGTACAAAAAAAGAATGAGGGCTGTGTGGCCTTGAAAATAGCGATGGCCTATGAGCGCAGTCTTCATTTTGAGAAAGTGACGCGGGAGCAGGCTGAAAGGGTATTCCGTTTAAAAGATTCGGATATAACTCAGGAGGATATCAGATGTTTTCAGGACTATTTGTTCTGGAAAATATGTGAAATTGCGGCGGAAATGTCACTTCCATTACAATGTCATACAGGAATGGGACAAGTCATAGATACGAATATACTGCAGTTGAACAGTGTGATAAAAAATAATCCGGAAACAAAATTCGTACTGCTGCATTGCGGCTTTCCATGGGTAGATGATCTCTTTTCCATAGTAGACGGATATCCGAATCTGTATCCGGATCTGACCTGGCTTCCAATCTTATCCTACACCGCATCAAAACGTGTAATGCATCAGCTGATCGAGATGTCCCAGATTGATAAAATCTGCTGGGGATGTGATACGTGGACAGTAGAAGAAAGTTATGGTTCCCTTCTTGCATTCCGTTTTTCACTGTGCAGTGTTCTGAGAGAAAAAATAGAGGACGGATATCTTTCCGTAAATAATGCAAAGGATATTATTGATAAAATTTTGTTTGACAATGCGGGGAAAATATACGTATAACACCAGAAAGGAGGCAGAAGTATCCATGAATTCAACAATTTCCATTGGACTGCAGGATTTTGGTAAGCTGATCAGAAGTGGTGCGTTTTATGTGGATAAGACGTCTTTTATTAAAGAATGGTGGGAGAATCAGGATGATGTAACACTGATCACGCGCCCGAGACGTTTTGGAAAGACGTTAAATCTGAGTATGGTGGATTATTTTTTCTCCAATCAGCATGCGGATTCCGGAAAGCTGTTTGAGAAATTGGATATCTGGAAGGAAGAGAAATATCGGGATTTACAGGGAACGTTTCCAGTGATTTTTGTCAGTTTTGCAGGGATAAAGGCTGAGAATTATGAGACTGCCAGAGATGGGATCATCCAGGTGCTTCTTGACCTTTATGGAAAATATTATTTTCTTTTACAGAGTGACAGACTTAATGAACAGGAGAGAGAATATTTCACATACATCAGGCCGGATATGTCAGATGCGGTGGCAGCCATGGCACTTCACAGGCTTGCAATCTGTATGTACCGTTATTATGGAAAGAAAGCGATGATTCTCCTGGATGAGTATGACACACCTTTGCAGGAGGCATATGTGTATGGATACTGGGAGGAGCTTACGACTTTTATAAGAAGTTTATTCAACTGTACGTTTAAGACAAATCCATATCTGGAACGTGGGCTGATGACTGGGATTACCAGAGTGAGTAAGGAATCTATTTTCTCAGATCTGAATAATCTGGAGGTTGTGACTACAACTTCAGAGAAATATGCTTCTTCTTTTGGTTTTACGGAGTCAGAGGTGTTTCAGACCTTGGAACAGATGGGAAAAGCCGGACAGAAGGAAGAAGTGAAGCAGTGGTATGACGGTTTTACCTTTGGGAAGAGTACAGATATTTATAATCCATGGTCGATCATTAAGTTTCTGGATACAGGGGAACTTGATACTTACTGGGCTGCAACCAGTGAGAACAGTCTGGTTTCCAAGCTGATACGTGAGGGCTCACCACAACTGAAAATGGATTTTGAAGAACTGCTGGAGGGAAAAACAGTGATGTTCAGGATGGATGAACAGATTGTTTTTGAGCAGCTTCAGAAGAAAAAGGGTGCGATATGGAGCCTTTTGCTTGCCAGCGGATATCTGAAAGTGGAGAAAAAAGTGCCGGACAGAAAGAGCGGACGTTATCTGTATGGACTTAAGATTACCAATTATGAAGTAAAACTGATGTTTGAGGATATGGTGGAGAGCTGGTTTCCGGAAGAGAGCAGTTCCTATGAGAACTTCAAACAGGCGTTGCTTCTGGGAGATATTGATTACATGAACCAGTATATGGATCAGGTGGCCTTACAGACATTCAGCAGTTTCGATGTTGGGAAAAAGCCCTCAGAGCATACAGAGCCGGAGCGGTTTTACCATGGATTTGTACTGGGACTGATCGTGGATCTGGCAGATAAGTACAGGATTACTTCTAATAAGGAAAGCGGTCTTGGAAGATACGATGTGATGATGGAACCTCTTGCAGAAAATCTGGATGGAATCATTATGGAGTTTAAAGTTCGCAATCCTGCAAAAGAGAAAGATCTGGAGGCAAGTGTTCAGAATGCTCTGTGCCAGATCAGAGAGAAAAAATATGATACGGAGCTGGAAGCCCGGGGAATTTCTCTGGAAAGAATCCGTCATTATGGATTTGCCTTTGAGGGAAAGAAAGTCCTGATCGGCAGTGATGCTTCATAAGTTACTGTTCATTGGTAACAATCCCGCGAGGTGTTTTTTGTGAGCGAAGGTCACAGAAAACCCGAGACATACCGCGCGAATTTATGCGATTAGCATAAATTCTGTGCATCGCGAAGCGTGTTGCTGAGAACGGAGTGAACAGTAACCCTCATAAATTTGTGAAATCCGGAGAAACATTCTTGACAAGAAAGCCTTTTTTCATTATAGTAGAATCCAGAAAAAGGCTGTGAAAAAGAGGAGTAGGCGGTAATGCCCCACAGAGAGGGAAGCTTATAAGCTGGAAGGTTTCCCGGGAACAGAAGCGCTGAAGGTAGCTTTGGAGCCGGGAGGCTGAAGTGAGTGGTATGATAATATCGAGATTCATATACGCGCATGGTAGGCTTTCACGTATCCCGCGTTAAGGGAATGAGAGATAAACTAAGGTGGTACCGCGATCTATGTCGCCCTTTGCACGTATAATGCGTGCAGAGGGCTTTTTTAATCGAACAGGCTTATTTAATAATGATAGAGCCGTGGGCTGCTTTACAGCGGAGTGATCCGCAGATACTTTTATTACAGATATAGAATATCAGGAGGACATTATGAGCAAAGAACTTGCAAAAACCTACGATCCTAAGGGAATCGAAGAGCGTCTTTACACAAAATGGATGGACAATGGATATTTCCATGCAAAAGTAAATCCGGACAAGAAACCGTTTACCATTGTTATGCCGCCGCCAAACGTAACCGGCCAGCTTCACATGGGACATGCGCTGGATGAAACCATGCAGGACATCCTGATCCGTTTCAAGAGAATGCAGGGCTATGAAGCATTATGGCAGCCGGGAACTGACCATGCGGCCATCGCTACAGAGGTTAAGGTTATCGACAAGCTGAAAAAAGAAGGCATCGACAAACACGATATCGGCCGTGAGGAATTCTTAAAACATGCATGGGCATGGAAAGAGGAGTACGGTGGAAAGATCATCAATCAGTTAAAGAAACTGGGTGCTTCCGCAGACTGGGAGAGAGAACGTTTCACAATGGATGAGGGATGTTCCAAAGCAGTACAGGAAGTATTTATCAAATTATATGAAAAAGGCTATATCTACAAAGGTTCCAGGATCATCAACTGGTGTCCTGTATGCCAGACTTCCATCTCTGATGCAGAGGTTGAGCATGAAGATCAGGACGGATTTTTCTGGCACATTAATTACCCGATCGTAGGGGAAGAGGGACGTTTCGTAGAGATCGCAACTACACGTCCGGAAACTCTGCTGGGTGATACTGCTGTTGCCGTAAATCCGGAAGATGAGCGTTACAAAGATCTTATCGGCAAGATGCTGAAGCTTCCTCTTACAGACAGAGAGATCCCGGTAATCGCCGATGAATATGTAGACAAGGAATTCGGAACAGGATGTGTAAAGATCACACCTGCTCATGACCCTAACGACTTTGAGGTTGGACGCCGTCACAATCTGGAAGAGATCAACATCATGAATGACGATGCAACTATCAACGAACTTGGCGGAAAATACGCCGGTATGGACCGTTACGAAGCACGTAAGGCAATGGTTGCTGATCTGGATGCACTGGGACTTCTGGTAAAAGTAGTTCCGCACAACCACAGCGTTGGAACTCATGACCGCTGCGGCACAACCGTAGAGCCGATGATCAAACCACAGTGGTTTGTAAAGATGGACGAGATGGCAAAAGCAGCAATCAAAGCACTGGATGACGGAGATCTGAAATTCGTTCCATCCCGTTTTGACAAGACTTATCTTCACTGGCTTGAGAACATCCGTGACTGGTGTATTTCCAGACAGTTATGGTGGGGACACAGAATCCCGGCTTATTATTGCGATGAGTGCGGCGAAGTAGTTGTTGCAAGAGAAATGCCTGAGAAATGCCCGAAATGCGGATGCACACATCTTCATCAGGATGAGGATACACTGGATACATGGTTCAGCTCTGCATTATGGCCATTCTCTACACTTGGCTGGCCGGACAAAACACCGGAACTGGAGTATTTCTATCCGACAGATGTACTTGTTACAGGATATGACATCATTTTCTTCTGGGTTATCCGTATGGTATTCTCCGCTCTGGAGCAGACAGACAAGGTTCCGTTCCATCATGTACTGATCCACGGTCTGGTACGTGACTCCCAGGGACGTAAGATGAGCAAGTCTCTTGGAAATGGTATCGATCCGCTGGAAGTTATTGATAAATATGGTGCAGATGCGCTTCGTCTGACACTGATGACTGGTAATGCACCTGGAAACGACATGCGTTTCTACTGGGAAAAAGTAGAAGCAAGCCGTAACTTTGCAAACAAGATCTGGAATGCTTCCCGTTTCATTATGATGAACCTGGACGGTAAGACAGTTACAGAGCCGGAGAACTTAAATGATCTCTGTGCAGAAGATAAATGGATCCTGTCTCATTTAAATACAGTCATCCGTGAAGCAACAGAAAACATGGAAAAATATGAGCTTGGTATCGCTGTACAGAAAGTTTATGACTTCCTGTGGGATGAGCTCTGCGACTGGTACATTGAAATGGCTAAGGTTCGTCTGTGGAAAGCAGAGGAAGATCCGAAAGCAGCAAACGATGCACTCTGGACATTAAGAACAGCACTGACAGAAGGTCTGAAACTTCTTCATCCATATATGCCGTTTATCACAGAGGAAATCTACTGCACACTTCTTCCTGAAGAAGAGTCCATTATGATCTCTGACTGGCCGGTATACAGAGAAGAGAGAAATTTCCCGGATGCTGAGAAAGCAATCGAGGGATTCAAAGAGGTTGTAAGAGGTATCCGTAATACAAGAACAGAGATGAATGTTCCAAATAATCGCAAGACAAGTCTGCACATTGTAGCTAAGGATGCTGATACAGCAGAAATGTATGAGAACAGCAAGAAATCCTTTGTAAATCTTGCATTTGCAAAAGAAATCCTTGTACAGACAGATAAGAACGGAATCAGCGATGATGCAGTTTCTGTAGTTGTTTCTAACGCAGTTGTATACATGCCTTTAGAAGATCTCATCGACAGAGATAAAGAGATTGAGCGTCTGACAAAAGAAACAGAGCGTCTGACAAAAGAAATCGCAAGATGCGAAGGTATGCTGAATAATCCGAACTTCGTAAACAAAGCACCTGCTGCCAAAGTTGATGCGGAGAAAGACAAACTTGCGAAATATAAAGAAATGATGGATAAGGTTAAAGGACAGTTAGAGCAGCTTAAGAAATAAGGGAGTGCTGATATGAAATTGTACAAGATTTGTAACAAAATCTCCATTTTACTCCATGTACTTGCCAGTGCTGTGGGATATTTTGTTATGGAGGCAATCTGCCGTCACTCGTTTATAGAAGCCTGGGATTATATGACACAGAAGCCACTGGTCTTCGCATATAATACAGCATTTATTTTTACCTCGTCACTGATCGTTTATCTGTTTCACAGGAGAGTGTTCTGGAGAGTCCTGGTCACGCTGTTCTGGCTGATCCTGGCAATTATCAACGGCGTTCTCCTGATGAATCGTGTTACACCTTTTACCGGACCGGACCTGCATCTGATCACAGATGCACTGAAGATTGCCAATAAATACCTGCCTGCTGCAGGTGTTGTGGCAGTCTGCATCCTGTTTGGTATCGTGATACTATTACTTTTGATCCTTCTGATCAAAGGACCGAAGTACAGGAATAAGATTAAGTACCGTTATAATATTCCTCTGATTCTGCTGGCTGTGGCTCTTTTTGCAGGAAGTACTCAGCTGGCATTGGAGAAGAGAGTACTTTCCAATTATTTTGGAAATATTGCTTTTGCATATGAGGATTATGGATATCCATATTGTCTGGCAACCACGATCTTTAACACAGGAATCAGCTGCCCGAGAGATTATTCTGAGAAAGAGATCAAGAGGATTGAGAAAACGGAAAAGAATCTTCCGGAGACAAAAGAGGAAAATCGTCCGAACATTCTGTTTTTACAGCTGGAATCATTTTTTGATCCAACACTGGTAAATTACCTGAATATTTCTGAGGATCCGATACCGACATTCCGCAAGCTGATGCAGGAATATTCTTCCGGATATTATAAAGTTCCGTCCGTTGGAGCGGGTACTGCCAATACTGAGTTTGAATCAATCACCGGAATGAGTATGCATTATTTCGGACCAGGTGAATATCCGTATAAGAGTATTCTGAGAGAAACTACCTGTGAGAGTGCACCTTATGTGTTGAAGAATCTGGAATATACTACTCATGCAGTTCATAACAATGAGGCGAATTTCTATGGCAGAAGATCTATTTTTCCAAACCTTGGATTTGATACTTTTACCTCGGAAGAGTATATGGCAAGAGAAGATGAGAAGAATCCGAACGGCTGGGTAAAGGATGAAGTTCTGACGGATGAAATCCTGAAATGTATGGATTCCACAGAAGGTCCGGATTATGTGTATACAATTTCCGTACAGGGACATGGAGCATATCCGGATGAGCAGATTCTGGAGGATCCGGAGATCACAGTTTCCGGTGCACCTACAGAGGAAGAAAACAATAAGTGGGAATACTATGTAAATGAGATCCATGAGATGGATAACTTTGTCAAAGAGTTGACTGATAAACTGGCTGATTATCCTGAAGATGTGGTTCTGGTAATGTACGGTGATCATCTTCCGACTATGGGACTGACCGTTGAAGATCTGGAGAATAAATATCTGTTTCAGACAGAGTATGTGATCTGGGATAATTTTGGACTTCAGAAAAAAGATGAGAACCTTGCTGCATATCAGATGGCAGCAGAAGTTATGGACCGTGTGGGAATTCACGAGGGTACTATTTTCCGTTATCATCAGGCGAGAAGAAATACCAAGAATTATCAGGTGGATCTGGAAACATTACAGTATGACCTGCTTTACGGTGAGCGCTATTCTTACGGTGGCGAAAGCCCTTATCTGCGTACCAGAATGCGTATGGGAATTTATGATGTGACACTGGATTCTATTCAGTGTATTTCGGAGACGGATCATACATATTACATTAAGGGAACGGAATTTACCCCATCCAGTGAGGTGAAGCTGAACGGAGAGTGGTATGATACTGTTTATATTAATCCGACCACGTTGATGATCACGGGAACAGAATTGAATGATTTTGACAGACTGGCGGTGATCCAGCGAAGCAACAGTTCGACTCGAAAACCGTTGAGTAAGAGCTATGACCGTTCCTGCTACGCACTTTATGCAAACAATAAATGGAAATTAAGTGAAAGTACGGAAACAGATTGACAGATAGACTGTTATCTGATTATAAGCAAGTATCGAAGCTGATGTTTTTATCCGTCTGACTTTGTCTGAATGACGTAAAATATGTTGATGCTGACGAAGCAAATGACAGTACGACCAGATTTTGTCGGATAAAATATTACGATTGGTACTGGACATCTTCCACCACTATTATATAATGTTAGAGTAACCAAAGGAGGGGACAAAAAGTATATAGTCCCTGACTTAGACCCGATATCACGGATTGCTCCGCTGCGAAGCAGCTCCCGCAATCCGTCAAACATTTGGAATCCGCTGATTTACTGCGTAAATCACTACTTCCTCATGTTTGACGGGTCCCAAGTTCAAATACATTATAGATAAGTGGTGGAATTTTTTATGAATTACGAAGAAGCAGTTGCTTATATTGATGAAACTCCGAAATTTACAAAGAAAAACAGTCTGGATCATACAAAGGAATGTTTAAGAAGACTTGGCAATCCTCAGGACAAATTCAAAGTGATCCATGTAGCCGGTACCAATGGAAAAGGCAGTACATGTGCATTCCTGACTTCAATCCTGCGTGAAGCAGGATATTCCTGCGGATTGTTTACTTCTCCTCATCTGGTTGAAATTAATGAGAGATTTCAGATCAATGAGGTCAATATTGATAATGATACATTCCTGAAAGCTTTTGAAAAAGTAAAAGCGCTTGCAGATGAACTGGTTGCAGAGGGAAGTTATCATCCGACTTATTTTGAAATGCTATTCCTGATGGGAATGGTGATCTTTGCAGAGGCAGGAGTGGATTATGTAACTCTGGAAACAGGACTTGGCGGCAGAATGGACGCGACTACTGCAGTGGAGAATCCGGTTGCCTGCGTGATCACCTCTATCAGCCTGGATCATATGCAGTACCTGGGTGACACAGTAGCAAAGATTGCAGGAGAGAAAGCAGGGATCATTGTACCTGGCGTGCCGGTGATCTATGATGGAAATGATCCGGATGCAGCAGAAGTAATCCGCGCGAAAGCTGAAGAATTGGGGAGCCCAGCTTATGAAGTGAAGAAATCTGATACGGAAATTATCAGAAATACTTCTGCGGGCATTGATTTTTCGTTCCGGAATGAGTATTATGGGGATACGGTTTTTTCCATTCCGTTTATTGCAAAATATCAGGTAATGAACAGCGCGCTTGCATTGAAAACAATGGAAGTTCTGCAGAATATACTTCCTGTATCCCTTGATAAAATACATGAAGGAATTTCCAGAACACGCTGGCAGGGAAGAATGGAAACTGTGCTTCCTGGTGTGATCGTAGACGGGGCACACAACGAGGATGGAGTAGAGAAATTCGTGGAGACAGCAGAGCATTTTCAGAAAGAATGTCCACTGACTCTGCTTTTCTCAGCAGTAGATGACAAAGATTACACAGATATGATACATACGATCTGCAGCAGGATCACATTCCGTCATGTGGTTGTGACATCTGTAGGCGGATACCGTGAAGTTCCGGCAGAAAGATTTGCAAAGCTTTTTGCAGAATCAGGGGCTACATCGGTAGAAGCAGTGGAAGATATTGAGAAAGCATTTGCCTCAGCTCTGGAAGCTAAAGGGGAAGATGGCATGCTCTTCTGCGTAGGTTCACTGTATCTTGTTGGTGAGATTAAAGATGTGATCAGGAGAAACAAAAAATGATAGATTATGAAGAGGAACTGAAGAAATTTGAGCCATGTCTGGACGTTGCAGATGCGGAAGGGGCCATTTATGAGAGAGAACTGACAGATATTCTGGATGTTCTCCAGGAGGTTCTCCGTGAAGCAAAGAGCGGCAGACGGGTAAAATAAGGAGAAACGCATGAATTGTATGAATTGTGGTGCGTTCCTGATGGACAAGGATCTGGATTATTGCCCGAAATGTGGATGTAATGTGCTGATTCAGAAGAAAGTAGACTACCTTTCCAGACAGTATTACAACCAGGGGCTGGAGAAGGCCAGCGTCCGTGATCTCTCAGGAGCGATCAATTGCCTGAAGCAGAGTCTTATGTATAATAAGCATAACATTCAGGCAAGAAATCTTCTGGGACTGGTGTATTTTGAGACAGGTGAGGTTGTGGCTGCACTCAGTGAGTGGGTGATCAGTAAGAATCTGCAGCCTTCCAGAAATCTGGCATCAGAATATATTAATAAGCTTCAGGCAAATTCTAATAAGCTGGAGGCGATTAATGAGACTATCAGAAAATATAATGATGCACTGAATCTCTGCAGAGAGGGTCATGAGGATATGGCTGCAATCAGACTGAAGAAGATTCTTGCACAGAATCCGAAGCTGATCAAGGGTTATCACCTTCTTGCATTAATTCAGATGAAAGAAGGAGAGTATAACAAAGCCAGGAGAACTCTGAAGAGAGCAGCGAGGATTGATAAGACGAATACAACAACCCTGCGTTTCTTAAGTGAGATTGATGAGCAGACAGGTGTATCTACCCGCTTAGAGCGGCAGAAAAAAAGACGTTTTGGAAGTAAAGGGGCAGAGGAAAAGGAGGCCGCAAGTATCAGCAGGGATATGGTGATACCGACAGCTCCATATAAAGAACGTTCAAGGGTTTCCCTGTTCTTTACGTTGGTTGCAGGATTTGCGGCAGGGCTGCTGGCATTTTATCTGCTTGCTGTTCCTGCAATAAAGCAGGGAATTTACAGGGAAGCGAATCAGCAGATCGTCAAATACAGTGATGCTGTATCCAGCCAGGGAGCAGAGCTGACAAAAGCACAGAATCAGGCACAGGAATCAGGGGATACAGTGGAGGCTGCTTCGAAACAGATCGAGGAAGAGAAGAAGAAAAGCGACAGTTATGAGGCGCTGCTGGAAGCATATGCAGCTTTACAGCAGCAGAATGCAGATGAGGCAGCACTTAAGCTCCAGAATGTTTATGCAGATCTGCTTCCTGCGGATCTGAAAGGAATTTACAATACTATCTGTAACAGTACAGGAACTACAGGTATAGAAGGAACAACAGATAGTACATCTCAGAACGGATCAGACAGTACGGGAGGGGATGTTTCGGACAATGGAGACAATGCAGATGCTGCAGGAGATGCTTCCTCAGATTCTGCATATGATGAAAATTATGATGATGGATCCTATGACAGTGGAAACGATGAAGTATCTTATGATACAGGTTCCTACGATGAATCTTATGATGAAGGTTCTTATGACGATTCAGAATATTAGCTAAACTGCGGAGCGGATGATTTTATCTGTTTGATGGGATCGAATTTAGAAAGCAGACAGAATATACCGGTATCCGGTACAGAGAATACAGAAGAGATGCATGGAAGACATGTGTCTCTTTTTTTATGTCGCAGGAGCGACCCGCCGCAGGCGGAGAATCCTGCAAGCAGGATTTTTTCTTGCATTATATCGTGGATAATTACTCTGTAATGTTCCTGTGATATAAAAAAATCTCCGGGAAGGATCATAATGCGGCAAAAATGAATTAAAAAATCAAAAGGAGGATTCCTATGGAAAACAGATTTGAAATACAGGGAAATTGTTTGATTATTCATCTTCCGAAGGAAGTTGATCATATGGTGTCAGATGAGATCAGAAAAGAGTCGGATGAGATTATACGAAGAAAATATATCCGGACTATTACATTTGATTTTTCCGATACAGCGTTTATGGACAGTTCAGGAATCGGGCTGATTATGGGACGCTACCGGGCGATGGGAATGCGAGGTGATTGTATACAGGCTGCGGGAGTTAGTACTTATATAGAGAAATTACTGCACCTGTCAGGGGTATATAAGTTTGTGGAAATCTGTGGAAAAGTTTGAGTAAAGGAGGAGGGGGAATATTATGGAAAACACGAATGAAATGAAGCTGATTTTTGACAGCAGGCCTGAGAATGAAGGACTTGCAAGAGTGGCAGTAGCTGCTTTCTGTACACAGCTGAATCCTACTTTAGAAGAGGTGGCAGATTTAAAGACTGCTGTATCAGAAGCCGTGACAAATTGTATTATACATGCATATGAAGGAACAGTGCAGAAAATAGAGGTCCAATGCAGAATGCGGGAACGGACGTTGTGGGTGGATGTGATCGATGAAGGAATTGGCATCACAGATGTTTCCAGAGCGATGGAGCCGCTTTTTACCACAAAGCCTGAGAAAGACCGGTCAGGTATGGGCTTTACCTTTATGGAGGCTTTTATGGACGATGTGACAGTAGATTCGCAGATGGGGAAAGGGACAATTGTCCATATGAAAAAAACGATCGGGAGGTAAGGATGGATCATACTCTTGCTTTGATCATAAAGTCGCAACAGGGAGATAAAGAGGCAAGAGATACAGTATTTGAAGAGAATGCAGGACTGGTGTACAGTGTGGCTAAAAGATTTCAGGGGCGTGGGGTAGAGATGGAAGACCTTGTACAGATTGGAAGTATAGGTCTGCTTAAGGCTGTTGATTATTTTGACAGTTCTTATGATGTAAAATTTTCAACTTATGCAGTTCCTATGATCGCGGGTGAGATCAAACGCTATTTGCGGGACGACGGGATGCTTAAAGTAAGCAGGAGCCTGAAAGAAAATTGTGCCAGAATTTATTGCGCAAGGGACAAGCTGGAGAAAGAACTGGGGCGGGAACCGGTGCTGGAAGAGATTGCTGCGGCTGCACAGCTTACTGTGGAAGAGGCTTTGTTGTCGATGGAATCAGGGGCAGAAGTGGAATCATTACATAAGATCATTTACCAGGGAGATGGAAATGATATTTCGCTTATGGACAGGCTTCAGGAAAAAGAAAATGGACAGGATGCAGCTCTGAACAGAATCTTTCTTGATGAGATTCTGCAGAAACTGGATGCAAAAGAACGACGGCTGATCTGGCTGAGATATTTTAAAGATATGACGCAGACGGAAATAGCAGCAGAACTGGGAATCTCGCAGGTACAGGTTTCCAGAATGGAAAAAAGAATTCTGAAAGAACTGAAAAAACAATTGTAGTGGCTGATGGAGATATAACAGAGAAAGATATAAAAAGAGTGTGCAGACAGAATATTCTGCACACTCTATAGAGTTTATACGGTTTTCTGTGATCTGAAAATAACATTCCTGTATTTCAGAAGTGCAGTCTGAAGAATCAGTCCGACAACAGCGCAGGAAACGACTTCGCCAATACCTACAGTCAGCATCATAAGCGGGATCGGAAGATTAACTCCGTATCCGAAACGAAGTACAAATGGCACGATCACGGTGTTTGCTGCGATTGGGGGAAGCGGTGCCAGGAAGCGGTTATAGTTGCGGAATTTGTAAGTAAATACTGCTCCGATCAGCGTTGCGATACTTCCAAAAATGATATCTACCGGGATTGCACCTCCGAAAAGATTGGCGATGATACATCCGATAAACAGTCCGGGGATTGCTGCCGGGGTAAAGAATGGCAGAATTGTCAGAGCTTCAGAAAAACGGATCTGAACTTCACCGAAGCTTAGTGGCGCAAATAAAAGGGTCAAAACTACATAAATAGCTCCTATAACTGCTGCTTCTGCCAGAAACTGGGTACCTTTGTTTTTCATATTTAATTTTCTCCTTTAGTATTTTTTTTACGAGTGGAAGGTCTCGAACACTCGGCAGTTGACAGTGTATCACTTTTGCTGCATACGGTCAATATCTTCTATAATAGTTGTGTTGACATCGTCTTCATACAGTCGCATTTGTATCTGCATAGGAGTTGGGTCAGCAGTTATTTTCATATGGCCGAAGTGGTTAAAGAAAAACAGAACACCCAGTCCGATTCCTACAGAATATGTGATTTCCAGAATTGTGAAATGAGAGGAAACCTGTCCTGTAACCTGTGTGTAGATATCTGCGAACAGGTTGCCTACATCCACATCATTATTAAATGTCATAATGGAAAAACCTGCACCGAAAAAAGTTGCCAGTCCGACGAAGATGATCTTGCACCATTGCCAGACAAGCCCGGGACCAGGTTTGTTTTTAAAAGTAATGATGAAGTTAGGCTCACCAATGGTTGTGATTTCAAGATCAGGTTCTTTTTTCTGAATTTCAGTGATCAGATCCATAACAGACATGACGTAGCGTCCCGGTTTGTCCGGCGCAAGATTGGCGACAGGCATAACCCGGAGTCGGTTTAATATTTTACTGTTGCTGCAGGAAAGTTTTGCAACATCCTGCAGATAAATATGGGGATGAGTTACCTGTATGTTCTGATCCAACTGCAAATAGAGAGTATCGCTCATTTAAAATCATCCTTTCATTTTCGGTTTGAAGACCAGACTTGCAAGATAAGAAAAAATCAGTGCTGCGGAAACTCCGACGGCACAGGCAGTGAAACCGCCCATGAAGAGTCCGATCAGGCCATTTTTATCAATGGCTTCTTTCATTCCTTTCCACAGGATATTACCGAATCCCAGCAGGGGAACAGATGCGCCTGCTCCTGCGAATTCTACAAATGGCTGGTAAATGCCGACAGCGCTTAGAACAGAGCCGGCACAGACCAGAAGGACCATAATCCGGCCAGGCATCAGTTTGGTTCTGTCAAGCAGAATCTGGACAAGGGCACAGATCAGCCCACCTGTCCAGAAAGCATTAAAATAATCCATAAATACTACCTCCTGGTGCAAATTGTTTATAGTTGAGATTTTTTTAGTCAGTAAGTAATTGTCCGTTTTAGTGTCTGAACTCCCAGATTAGCTAATGTGTCTGCGTCAAATGGAATATTGATTGATAACTAAATTGTTAAAAGGGGGTTCAGGGAATATTTGGTACCTGATATTGTTCGATGACAACTGCATGAGCAATACCGGGAATAGAATCGCCCTCATTAAAGCTGACTTTTGATAACAGTGCACCTGTTGGGACAAATAAAATCCTCTTCCAGGTACCTTTTATGATTTCAGGAAGAATATGGCCGGCAAGAACTGTGGCAGCACATCCACATCCACTGCCGCCGGAATGAGTATCCTGGGTTTCCGGATCATAGATCAGCATGCCGCAGTCCTGATGCCTGGAAGAAATATCGAAGCCTTTTTCTGAGAGAAGATCAAAGAGAATTTTTTGCCCTATCATTCCAAGATCCCCGGTAAAGATAGCGTCATAATCCTCGGGAGTACGGTTAAAATCCTTAAGATTCTGGGCAATGGTATCGCAGGCAGCAGGTGCCATACATCCGCCCATGTTAAAGGAATCCTTAAAGCCAAAATCAATAAGTCTGCCGGTTGTGATTCCTGTTATGACAGCGCAGGTGTTATGGTTTCTGAGAGTACCGGAGTATTTTGCAACATTTTCAGAGGAAACTGTACCGGGATTTTTGAGAACAGACTTTGGAGGAGGATTGCATCCAAGTACACAGGCTCCGGCACCGGTGACCGTCCAGGTAGCAGATAAGGGCCTCTGATTTCCATATCCCAAGGGAAATCGAAACTCCTTTTCTGCACTTGCAAAGTGACTGGAGGTTGCACATAAGATATGACTGCCATATCCTCCTGCAATACACATGGAACCAAGAGAAAGGGATTCTCCCATAGTGGAACATGCGCCAAAGAGCCCATAAAAAGGGATGCCAAGGTCTGCGGTGCCAAAAGAAGATGCAACTGTCTGAGCCAGCAGATCACCTGCGAACAGAAGACGGATGTCGCTGGATTTCAGGCCTGCTTTCTGAATTGCCAGTGTGGCTGCCTGTTTCTGCATTGTACTTTCGGCAGCTTCCCATGTGGCGGTTCCGAACATTGGGTCTTCATTTACGATATCAAAACAGGAACCTAACGGTCCTTCGCTTTCTTTCTGACCGGCAACAGAAGCGCAGCTTTGGATAAAAACAGGATTTCGGAAAGCGACGCTTGAGGTGCCGCATGTCATCTGTTTGTTCATATGAGACCTCCTGTGAGCTTAAAAAGATAATAGATAACGCCGAGTATCCAGGAACTTAGGATCCCGTACAGAATCACCGGTCCCGCGATGGTAAAAATCTTGCAGCCGATTCCGAATACTTGTCCCTCTGCTTTGTATTCAATGGCAGATGCTGCTACAGAATTGGCAAATCCGGTGATTGGTACAAGCCCTCCTGCACCGCCGAATTTTCCGATTTTTGAGTAGAGATTACAGCCGGTGAGAATCACACTGAGAAGTATCAGGATAAGGGAACACCAGGATCCGGAGGTATCTTTGTCGAGACCGAGTTTTCCGGCATAATTTAAGATAAACTGGCCCAGAACACAGATGACTCCGCCTGTGAAGAATGCCTTGCACATATTAAGACCGAGACTGTGGACAGGAGTAATTTTTTTTACGTAATCTTCATATTGTTGTTGCTTTTGCTGAGATGAATGATTGCCTGACATGCTAATGATCCTTTCTTAAACTAAAACAGGTAAGTCTCCTGCTTCAATTGTGAATATTTGCGTGATAATAAAATCAACTGGAAATTATGGAATCCATCCATTATAATAATAAATCAGCGAGCCGATGGATTTGCCAGATGCAATGCACAAAATTGTAAAAGACAGTCCCCGCTGAAAACGGATTCTGCGT
Source organism: uncultured Blautia sp. (assembly GCA_934416185.1). GTDB lineage: Bacteria > Bacillota > Clostridia > Lachnospirales > Lachnospiraceae > Blautia_A. The sequence continues at coordinate 166,126 of CAKRWH010000004.1, forward strand.
GCGAAGATGGGAAATACATCTGCCATTTCTGCAAGTGCCATGATCCAGCCTCCGAGAAAGATTCCTGAAAAGAGTCCATAAAGAATCAGAAATGGAGTGCCGAGAGGTACGTTCCAGTGAAAAAGATAGAATAGATTTCCAAGTACCGTTCCAAATAAAGTGATATCTTCGTACAGCATCATATGATCTGCAGTATGAGTAATTCCTGCATATCTGGGAACGATAGAAAGACCGATCAGTAGTCCGATCAGACCTCCTGCAATGATAAAACCGGAACACAGTCCGAGAAATCCGAGAAAAATCTGCTGTAGCATAACTGCCTCCTGATTTTGGTTTAAATGAAAGATTGTGGTATGTATTATGGCGTAATTATAAAATAATATACGTCAATTCTAAAGAATGTATGAAGAACTGTACTTTTGGGCGGAGAGATAGTATAATGTCCTATACAGATAATGATTCGTAGGAGGTTTTTGTATGCCGGATGCTTTTTCCAGAATGGAAACACTGCTTGGTGATGCGGGTGCCGATAAACTGAGCAGGGCGAAGATTGCTGTTTTCGGACTTGGCGGGACCGGCTCTTTTGTTGCCGAGGCTCTGGCCAGATGCGGAGTGGCGAGTCTTACGCTTGTGGATAACAAAATGGTGTCTGTGACAGATATCAACAGACAATTGTATGCACTTCGTTCCACTGTTGGCATGAGCAATGTTCAGGTTGCCAAAATGAGAATCCGAGATATTGATGAGGGTATTCTGGTGCACACATATGAGACATTTTATAATAATGAGACTGCCGGAATGTTTGATTTGAAAAATTACGATTATATAATAGATACAATGAATACTGTACAGTCAAAGATACTGCTGATTGAGAATGCGAAAGCGAGAGGAATCCCTGTTATATCCTGCATGAGTCTGGAGGATAAGCTGGATCCGTCAAAGCTGGAAGTTATGGATATTTCCAGAAGCAGTGCATGCCCGATGGCGAAACAGATAAAGACAGAGCTGCGAAAAAGAGGAATCCACAGAGTGAAAGTTCTTTGCTCCAGGGAGAAAACTGCGAATGTGCAGACTCACGGAAGTATTTCATTTGTACCGGGCGCAGCAGGAATGCTGCTTGCAGGTGTGGTTGTCAGAGAACTGCTGGGGAAATCTGGCAGCATATCTCAGATGAAATACAGGAAAATAAGATAATATGGACAGGTATGTCAAAACTTTATGCAGAATAGCAGCGTGTGAACAGTATGGAAATATCGGTGAGAGAAACGAAAGCAAACCGAACAGAGAATTCAGAAATAAGATAGAAAGATAGAGGAATAAGATCTGTGAATCAGAATGTAATAGAGAAATTTAATAATCTGCTGGGAGAAGAGAATGTTAAGGTAAATGAGTCAATGAAGCGCCATACAACGTTTCGTATCGGAGGTCCGGCAGATTACTTTTTACTGCCGTCTTCTTCGGAAGAGGTGAAGGGAATTATTGAAATCTGCAAGGAAGAAGCCCTGCCATATTTTATCCTTGGCAACGGAAGCAATCTTCTGGTCAGTGATGACGGATACAGAGGTGTGATCATACAGCTTTACAGAAATTATGGCGAGATTTCTGTGGAGGGAAATATGATCCGCGCAAATGCAGGCGCTCTGCTTTCACAGATTGCATCAGCAGCTAAGAATGCGTCACTCACAGGTTTCGAATTTGCGGGAGGCATTCCGGGTACACTCGGCGGTGCGGTTGTTATGAATGCAGGCGCATATGGTGGAGAGATGAAGAATGTGCTGAAAGAGGTCACTGTAATGACCGGTGACGGAGAGGTTATTACTCTTCCGGCAGAGAAACTTGAGATGGGATATCGTACAAGCATTGTAAAGAAAAATGGTTATCTGGTACTGAGTGCTGTGCTCATGCTTGAAGAGGGTGACCAGGAAGCGATAAAGGCGAGAATGAAAGAACTGACCGAGCAGAGGGTCAGCAAACAGCCGCTGGAGTTTCCGAGTGCGGGAAGCACATTTAAACGTCCGGAAGGATATTTTGCAGGTAAATTGATCATGGATGCAGGTCTGAGGGGATATCAGACAGGCGGTGCTCAGGTGGCTGAGAAGCACTGCGGATTTGTGATCAACAAGGATAACGCAACAGCAGCAGATGTATGCAGGCTGATGAAAGACGTACAGGATAAGGTTAAGGAACAGTTTGGTGTAACTCTTGAACCGGAAGTAAAGTTTCTGGGTGACTTTGGAGAGGCATTTGGACTGAATATAAAGTGACAGGAGATAAGAAATGCGTTTTGTAATTGTTACAGGAGTATCAGGGGCAGGAAAAACAGCTGCATTGAAAATGCTGGAAGATGCAAATTATTTTTGTGTAGATAATCTTCCGATTCCGCTACTGGAAAAGTTTGCATCACTGATGCCGGAGATACATGGAGAGGATGTACAGAATGTGGCACTGGGAATTGATGCGAGAAGCGGTCGTTCCCTGGATGAACTGGAGATCGTCTTGGATAGGATGAAAGCTGCGGGATATGATTTCGAAATTTTGTTTCTGGATGCAGAGGACAGTGTACTCGTTAAGAGATATAAGGAAACCAGAAGAAGCCATCCTCTTGCTATGGGCGGAAGAGTGGATGACGGCATCCGTCTGGAAAGAGAAAAAATGCGTTTTCTGAAAGAGCGGGCTGATTATATTATTGATACCAGTCATCTTCTGACCAGGGAACTGAAACAGGAAATTGACAGGATTTTTGTGGAGAATCAGGAATTCTGCAATATGATGATTTCTGTATTATCATTTGGTTTTAAATATGGAATACCGGCAGACGCAGATCTTGTATTTGATGTGCGCTTCCTGCCGAATCCGTATTATGTAGATGAACTCAGACCGCTGACCGGACTGGATGAACGCGTTTTTAATTATGTAATGGACTGTGATACGGCGAGGAAATTTGCGGATAAGCTGGAGGATATGATTACTTTTCTTATTCCAAATTATGTAAAAGAGGGAAAGACGAATCTGGTGATCGCAATCGGATGTACAGGCGGTAAGCATCGTTCAGTTACGCTGGCACGGGAATTGTACTCCAGACTTTCAAAGAATACAAAATATGGATTCAGGCTGGAACACAGAGATGTGGAGAAGGATCGCCTGGTAAAAAAACAGGAAGGATGATACAGGAGAGATGTCTTTTTCAGGGATGGTGAAGGAAGAACTTTCCAGACAGATTGGAACAGCCAGACACTGCAGGATTGCGGAACTGGCGGCTATCATAAGTTCCTGTGGGAGAATGGGACATTTTTCTCATGGGAATGAACTGAGGATCCAAACGGAAAATGAAGCAGTTGTAAGAAAGTGCTTTACATTATTGCAAAAAACATTTAATATAGAGACAGAAATATCTGTACGTGAGAACAGCCACCTGAAACGGGTAAAGGTATATGTGATTGAAATATCTGATCCCGAAGAGATCCAGGTAATTCTTCAGGCTTTGAAACTGGTCACGGACAGTGTCGACCACGGTACGCTCATGCTGGCTGATATGCTGGTGGTACAACAGAATTGTTGCAAACGAGCGTTTATCAGGGGCGCTTTTCTGGCGTCGGGTTCAATTAGTGATCCGGAGAAAGGATATCACTTTGAAATTGTATGTCCTGATGTGAGAAAAGCGGAGCAGTTACAGACAATTATCCGCAGCTTTTCGGTAGATGCGAAGATCGTGCAGCGCAAGAAATCATATGTGGTCTATGTGAAAGAAGGTGCGCAGATCGTTGATATGCTTGCTGTTATGGAAGCTAACGTAGCATTGATGGACCTGGAGAACATCCGTATACTGAAGGAAATGAGAAATTCAGTAAACAGAAAAGTTAACTGTGAAACTGCGAATATTAATAAAACAGTAAACGCAGCTGTCAAGCAGATGGAGGACATTAAACTGATTCAGCAGAAACTGGGGTTTGAACAGCTTAATGAGGGACTTGCACAGATTGCAGAACTCCGGATGCAGTATCCGGAAGCTACACTTAAAGAATTAGGAATGATGTTGAGCCCGCAGGTGGGCAAATCGGGAGTCAATCACCGCTTGAGAAAGCTAAGTGCAATGGCTGACGAACTGCGGGAGAAACAAGGAGGAGAATTATTATGATCAAAAAACCAATCACCATTAATTTATCCACAGGTCTGGAAGCACGTCCAGTAGCACAGCTGGTACAGGTTGCAAGCCAGTTTAACAGTGAGATTTATGTAGAGATTGGAAAGAAACGAGTGAACGCAAAGAGCATTATGGGAATGATGACTCTTGGACTTGATGCGGGGGAAGAAATCACATTATCTGCAAATGGTGATGACGAAGAAGCTGCAATGACAAGTATTGAGCAGTATTTAAGCAATCAGTAATCAGAATTCAGATTTCTTGAAATATAGGACACATCCGGAAGGGAAGACCGCTTTTCGGATGTGTTTTGCTGTATTAGATTATTATTCACAATAGCTGTCCTGCGAGGTGTTTTGGCATGCATATGCCAAAATCCCGAGACATACGGTGGGAATTTATGCATGAAGTATAATACTCCTTGGGTTTTGCACAAGGAGCTTCATATTTTTTACATCGCGAAGCGTAATTGCTGTGAACTGTAATGTATTTGGGCGATTATAAGTTGACCATGAGAATAAAACAGGGTATAATGAGGTTACTGTTTGAGCAATTTGTGGATATCTGTCGGAGGACAGTATTTTATGTCATAGGAAATTACTTTGTAATGTTCCTATGACATAAAAAGCCCTCCGGGCAGGATCGCACTGCGTCGGAGAGGAATCATGTCGCTGGAGCGACCTGCCGCAGGCGGAGAATCCTGCAAGCAGGATTCTTTCTTGTGGAACGTGAGTTGTGAACAGTGATATAGCGAACGAAGAGATTAAAGAAATAAGGAGCGTAGCGAATGTCGAAATTTTTGAAATTTATAGTACATTTTATAGTGATATGCACCATCATCTGTGTAGTTGGACTGGCGCTTCCGCCTTTCCTTGGAGTTACGACGGAGATTATGGATGACTCCAGTAAGGATACGAACCTGCCGATGGGATCTGTTACATATGCAATTCCGGTAAAGACAGATGAAGCCACAGTTGGAGATTCTATTCTGTATCAGGCTGATTCAAAAGCGTACCGTTATATGATCACCGAGATGGATAAAGAAACTAATATCTTTAAGGTGATTGATTCGTCTGATAAAAACGCAGAACCGGTTACGGTTGAGGTAAAGAATTATATCCCCAAAGTTGTGATTACAATTGGATATGTAGGATATCTTCTGGTCGCAACAGAGAGTATCGAAGGTCTTATTATTCTCGGATTGGCAGTGCTTTTCCTTGTAATCCTTTACATTGTTGCAGAGCTTTTGAAAAAAGAACCGCAGGAGGATGATTATGACCAGGCAGACACAGAGCCTGGATATGTTAAAAGCAAGAAAGAACTCAAGAGAGAAGAGAAAGCAAGAGAGAAACGTTACAAAGAAGAAGAGCGTCAGATCAAGAAAGAAGAGAGAGCACGCAGAAAAGGAAAAGAGCCGGAGCGTAAAAAAATTAAAACGGGCGGGTTTGTAGACGAGATTTATGAAGATGATCTGGAACCTGCACAGCCAAAACAGCAGACTGTTGCTCAGGAGGCTACGGCAGCCACTACTGAAGCACATGAACTTCTTAAGAAAGAAATTGCGGCAGCTACAGCTGATGAACCTGCCAGAACAGAAACAACTGCACAACAGGCAGAAACAATACCGCAGAGTTCTGTTTCAGGAAAAACTGAAGTAATCGTACCTAAGGTGAAAGAACAGCTGAGACAGAAAGCGAATGTTTCGAATGAGGGACTGGCAGACTTAAATGCAGTTTCAGAGACGACTGCCGGATCAGAACAGGAGGAAGCGCCTGTAGAGGTAAAACGTATGGTAATTCCGGCCTGGTCAGCAGCGCAGTTGGCAGAAGCAGCCAAGAAGCAGGGAGATGCTCCTGATATTGTAAGAGATGATGTAACAAAGGTTACGCTTTTTGATTATTCAGATATTATAGCAGATGAAAATCCTCTGCAGTCAGAAGAATAGAATATAAGAAGTAAAGATAAAAGAACGTGTTTCTTCCTATATAATATAGAAGAAACACGTTTTTTTATGTCGTAGGAAGTTACTCTGTAATGTTCCTGTGACATAAAAAGCCCCCCAGGCAGGATCGCACTGCATTGGAGAGAAATCATGTCGCTGGAGCGACCCGCCGCAGGCAGAGAATACTGTGTAAAAGAGCAGTTCTTTCTATAATAATACGAAATATGATAAAGACTATCAGGAAGCAGCAAAGAAAACATAAGAAAAATATTGTACAGAAACAAGAACAAAAAAATATTAAAAAAAGTAAAAAAAACACTTGCATTTTTCTGAGAGGTCGTGTATACTCTCAATTGTTGTGACATTGATAGCAATGAAGCGCGAGGTTGCTGCCATATAGATGGCAGGTTTTCCGTGGAGCGAATGTCAAGTTTGAAAACTGACGACAAGTCACTGTACAAGTTCAGAAGACCATCCAGGGATGGCGTGTGTGGTAAAAGTTTGAAAGACACACACGGAGATGTGTACAGTCGCCGCTTGTCGTACTGCTTGAAAAGTACGAATAGGAGGAGACTTTTTTTATGGCAAATCAGGTAATGAGAATCACATTAAAGGCTTATGATCATCAGTTAGTAGATGCATCTGCAGCAAAAATCATCGAAACTGTTAAAAAGAACGGAGCAATGGTAAGTGGCCCGGTTCCGCTTCCAACTAAGAAAGAAGTTGTTACAATCTTAAGAGCCGTTCATAAATACAAAGATTCCAGAGAACAGTTCGAACAGAGAACTCATAAGAGACTGATCGATATCCTGACACCAACACAGAAGACAGTTGATGCTCTGTCAAGACTGGAAATGCCAGCAGGTGTTAACATCGATATCAAAATGAAGACTAAATAATTAGTCAGCATCAACCCCAAATTGATAATGCTATAAGCATTAAGCTATTTACTATATGATTGCCGGTAATCGGTAATCCGCTATAAGGAGGAAGAAAGAATGAAGAAAGCTATTTTAGCTACTAAAGTCGGAATGACTCAGATCTTCAATGAAGACGGCCAGTTAATTCCGGTAACAGTTTTACAGGCTGGTCCTTGTGTCGTAACTCAGGTTAAGACAGAAGAAAATGACGGATACGCTGCAGTTCAGGTTGGATTCGGCGACATCAGAGAAAGCCTTGTTAACAAACCGGAAAAAGGACACTTTGACAAAGCTGGCGTTGCAGTAAAGAGATTCGTTAAAGAGTTCAGATTTGATAACGCTGCTGAATATGCAGTAGGACAGGAAATTAAAGCTGATATCTTTGCAGACGGCGATCACATTGATGCAACAGCTGTTTCCAAAGGTAAAGGTTTCCAGGGTGCGATCAAGAGACATGGTCAGTCCAGAGGACCTATGGCTCATGGTTCCAAATATCACCGTCATGCAGGTTCCAATGGTGCTTGTTCTGATCCGAGCAAGGTATTCAAAGGAAAACACATGCCAGGTCATATGGGAAGCGAGCAGGTTACTGTTCAGAATCTTGAGATCGTACGCGTAGATACAGAGAATAACTTACTGTTAGTTAAAGGTGCTGTTCCAGGACCTAAGAAATCCTTGGTTACAATCAAAGAGACAGTAAAGTCCTTATAATAAGAAAGGAGGAGCACACAAATGGCAAACGTAACTGTTTATAATATGGAAGGCAATGAAGTTGGAACAATGGACCTGAATGATGCAGTATTCGGCGTAGAAGTCAATGAGCATCTTGTTCACCTTGCTGTTGTTCGTCAGCTTGCAAATAATCGCCAGGGTACTCAGAAAGCTAAAACTCGTTCTGAAGTAAGCGGCGGCGGAAGAAAACCGTGGAGACAGAAAGGAACAGGTCATGCTAGACAGGGTTCCATCCGTGCACCACAGTGGACTGGCGGCGGTGTTGTATTCGCTCCGGTACCAAGAGATTATGAAGTAAAAATGAACAAGAAAGAAAGAAGAGCTGCTTTAAAATCTGCTCTGACTTCCAAAGTTCAGGACAATAAATTAGTAGTTGTTGATGCTCTTACATTCGGCGAAGCTAAGACAAAAGAAATGCAGAAAGTTCTTACAAATCTGAAAGCTGAGAAAGCACTTGTGATCACAGCAACAGATGACAAGAATGTAATCCTTTCCGCAAGAAACATCGCAGATGTACAGACAGCAACACCAAGTACTATTAACGTATACGATGTTATGAACCATGGCACCGTAGTTGTAACCAAAGATGCTGTAGCATCCATCGAGGAGGTATATGCATAATGGCTAACATTCAGTACTATGACGTAATCAAGAAACCAGTGATTACAGAAAAATCTATGAACGCTATGGCTGAAAAGAAATACACTTTCTTAGTTCATCCAGAAGCAAATAAATCTCAGATCAAAGAAGCTGTAGAGAAAATGTTCGAAGGAACAAAAGTAAAGAGCGTTAACACCATGAATATGGATGGAAAGAAAAAACGCCGTGGTATGACAGTTGGAACAACTGCTAAAACCAAAAAAGCTATCGTAGCTCTGACAGAAGACAGCAAAGACATCGAAATCTTCGAAGGACTTTAATTAACAGATAGCGAGTGATAACACAGGTTATTGCGAATATGTGCACGAAAGCACGAGAACAAATTCGAAAGGAGAACAAAAATGGGAATCAAAAGTTATAACCCATATACACCGTCTAGAAGACATATGACTGGTTCCGATTTCTCAGAGATTACAAAATCTGCACCAGAGAAATCTCTTACCGTGTCTTTAAAGAAAAACGCTGGACGTAACAACCAGGGTAAGATCACAGTTAGACACCGCGGAGGCGGAAGCAGAAGAAAATACAGAATCATCGACTTCAAGAGAAGAAAAGATGGAGTTCCTGCAACAGTAGTATCCATCGAGTATGATCCAAACAGAACAGCAAACATCGCTCTTATCTGCTATGCAGATGGCGAGAAAGCATATATCCTTGCTCCGGAAGGCTTAAAAGTTGGTCAGAAAGTTATGAACGGACCTGAAGCAGAAGTTCGTGTAGGTAACTGCTTACCATTAGAGCTTATCCCGGTTGGTACAATGATCCACAACATCGAGCTTCATCCTGGAAAGGGCGGACAGATGGTTCGTTCTGCTGGAAACGGCGCTCAGTTAATGGCTAAAGAAGGCAAATACGCAACACTGCGTCTGCCATCTGGTGAAATGAGAATGGTTCCGATCGTATGCCGCGCATCTGTTGGCGTTGTCGGAAACGGAGATCACAACCTGATTAATATCGGTAAAGCCGGACGTAAACGTAACATGGGTATCAGACCTACTGTTCGTGGTTCCGTAATGAACCCGAATGACCATCCACACGGTGGTGGTGAAGGAAAGACTGGTATCGGTCGTCCAGGTCCATGCACTCCATGGGGAAAACCTGCTCTTGGTCTGAAGACAAGAAAGAAAAACAAACCGTCCAACAAACTCATCGTAAGAAGACGCGATGGAAAAGCTTTAACGAAATAATAAGGAGGATTAAGCATGTCTCGTTCACTGAAAAAAGGACCTTTTGCAGATGCCAGCTTACTTAAAAAAGTAGATGCATTAAACGCTGCAAATGATAAATCCGTTATCAAAACCTGGTCACGCCGTTCTACAATCTTCCCGTCCTTCGTAGGACACACAATTGCTGTCCATGACGGAAGAAAACACGTGCCGGTATACGTAACAGAAGATATGGTTGGCCACAAACTCGGTGAGTTCGTTGCAACCAGAACTTACAGAGGACACGGAAAAGACGAAAAGAAATCCGGAGTTCGCTAGTATTTGACTTTATATTCTGTCTGCTGCCCATGAGACAGCGGACAGGTTAACCTGATATTGAGAGAAAGAGGAAAGGAGGCACTTTAAAATGGCAAAGGGACATAGAAGCCAGATAAAAAGAGCCAGAAATGAGAGTAATAGAGAGACAAGACCGTCTGCAAAATTATCTTATGCAAGAATTTCTGTTCAGAAAGCCTGCTACGTGTTAGATGTAATCCGCGGTAAAGATGTGCAGACAGCACTTGGTATCTTAACATACAACCCAAGATACGCTTCCAGCGTTATCAAGAAACTTCTTGAGTCAGCAATTGCAAATGCTGAAAACAACAACGGAATGAATGCAGACAACCTCTACGTTGCAGCCTGCTATGCAGATAAAGGACCTACAATGAAGAGAATTCAGCCGAGAGCACAGGGTAGAGCTTACAGAATCGAAAAGAGAACAAGCCATATTACCATCGTGCTGGATGAGAAATAAGGAGGAAAAGCATGGGACAGAAAGTTAACCCACATGGCCTTAGAGTCGGTGTTATCAAGGATTGGGATTCAAGATGGTATGCTGATGCAGACTTCGCTGATTACCTGGTAGAAGACTACAACATCAGAACATTCCTTAAAAAGAAATTATACAGCGCAGGTGTTTC